>NZ_CAUCSQ010000008.1 GCF_958445495.1 uncultured Bacteroides sp.
TTCATAAAAAACACCCCAAAAGTTTTTTGTCTAACTTTTGGGGTGCACTTCAAAATAGAAAAAGAGACAGCCTTATTTATTATTTACAATTCTGCAATCATGCAGAATAAGAGAAGTCTGTGTGCGACCTGAAATCGTCAGAGACATCTTTCCTTTGGGGAAAAGTTGAAAAAAATCTTTTCGGCTCTGCTGTATGGGTTAGTCTCATAAATAAAGTTATTCTGTTTGGAATCTGTAAATTGAAATATGCCCGTTCCCCGTTAGCCCCCATATCATAACAATATGAGGTAAGGCAGGGAGATTTTTCAGAGGTTTTAATGAGTAAGATGTTTCGATTATTTGCCCGTTTCGGGATGTTCTTCTGAAACAGTTTGGAATAATATGTTCCGGAATTGTACCTTTGATGGCAGGATTTCTATAAAAATCAACTTTCTTCTAGCCAACCTTTCCCTTGCCGGATAATTTCAGGTTCATTCTCCGTACATTTCACTATTGTTGACGGTTCTATTCCTCCTATTCCTCCGTCAATGACAATATCCACGATATCGCCGAATTTCTCATCTATCAGTTCCGGATCAGTCATGTACTCCAATTCCTCATGTTCTTCGTGGGGTAGAGTGGTAGTCATGATAGGAGCGTCCAACAAGCGGGCGATTTCACGGATGATATGGTTGTCCGGCATACGGATACCTACTTCTTTCCGGTTACGGAAAATTTTGGGTAACCGGTTAGTTCCGTTCAGGATAAAAGTAAAAGGTCCCGGAAGATTCCGTTTCATCAGTTTGAAAACAGAGTTGTCTACTTTGGCATATTCGCTGATACTGCTCAAATCATAGCAGATGATAGAGAGGTTGTTTTTCCGCACGTCAATTCCTTTTATCCGGCATATACGTTCTATGGCGCGTTCTTTCAGCCCGTGGCAACCGATGGCATACATCGTGTCGGTAGGGTAGATGATAAGCCCTCCGTCATTCAAAATGTCGATAATCCTTTGTAAATCCTGCGGATTATTATTTTTATCATATAGTTTTAGCAACATATAAAAATCTCATTCCGGCCCTCTCCCAAAGGAGAGGGGATAGGAATGAGCGGGTTTAATGAGTTATTTGTATCCTTTTTATTTTAGTTTCTTTAAAAAGTCCAACGCTTTTTCAGCCGCTTTCTCCGTTACTTTTTGTTTGGCAGAGTCCTTATCGGCAGTAGTGGAGGAGTCCAGACCCAACTTTTCACCCAATTTGTTGATTGCTTCATTAGCTACAGCTTCGACAGCTTGGTTTGCCATACTCTTCGTGTCTATGCTGACTTTGGGTGAAGTAAAAGAACCTCCGATTTTCAAATCGAGAGTCATCAGTTTGGAGATGTTGCCGGCAGATGCGGGAAGTTTGATTTTTCCTGTGTAATCGATGGTCTGGTCAAGTCCTGTACTGCCGGAAAGATTCAGATTGTAGTCGCCCATCTTGATATCGAAAGGCTTGGTTTCTACACGTCCGTCTTTAATTGTAAAATCCAGTGTCATGTCTTTCACTTTCATTTCTTTCAGGCTTGGTTGCTTGATGGCGTCCGCTATCTGGTCGATGGCTTTTACTCCGCTTAAACTGAGGTCGCGGGTGGAAAGGCTGCCGTCTCCCTGCATGGTGTCCAGTACCGGGCTCATGCTGGCATCCAGGTTAGTCAAGACATTGATGCTGCCGGAAAAGTTCCCTTTAAGATTCTCAAAGATAGGAGCCATTTTTTGTACCATATCCAGTTCCTTATACGCTTGTGCGAAACCGATATCCGTCAGTTTAAAACCGGCTTTCATTTCCGGTTTTTTGATGTCGGCGGTAGAATAATATCCGTTCATTACCACATTTCCCCCCATTGTACTCATGGATAGGTTCTTCATGTCTATTTTACCGTCCTTCACAATGAGCTTGCCGTTCATGTTGTTGAAAGACATCTTGCCGAATAATACCTGTTTCAGGTTGGCGTCCATTTGGAAATCAATGTTGCGGGGAACCTCAACAATACCCGTAACAGTCGTAGCTGCGGTGTCTGCGGCCGTTGTATTCTCGGGCGAAGACGTATCTTCCGTATCGGTTGACATAAAGTCACTCAAATTGAAATAATCGGAACGGACGTTCAAATTACCTTTCAGCGTAGTCCCTTTCAGGACATAACCGATATAATTTTCAAAACGGCTGTCGGCGGTAATATCATTCTTACCTATATTGACGGTTGTCTCGCTTAACTGGAGATATTTAGGCGTGAAAGTAAAAAGTGATTTTTTGATTTCCATATCCGGTATGTCTTCCATCCGGAGTTTCATTCCTGTCAGTCCGATTGTTCCGGAAGCTTGTATCCGGTCATACTGTTCTTTTTCGATGGCTGAAAGGCAACCAGCTATTTGCATGTCGGCATTGATTGTCCCGTTCAGCTTCATACCTTCGAGTGGATATACCTGTTCAATCATTCCCAGGTTAAGGGTTCCTTTCGCTTCTGCCTTGAAATCCGGATTGCTGACCGGAGTTTTCACATTGGCGGTCAGGCTGAATGGATTTCCTGCCAGACAAAAGCCAAAAGGATTGATATCTACCGTAGTCAGGTCGATATTTCCTCCCGGATTCTGGATTTTTGCATTGATATTGATTTGGTCTACCCCTGCCGGCAGAGCCGGATAGCGGAACATGGCATTTTTAACTTGCATGTCAATATTGAATGCAGGGACAGTATCGCCTTGCAGGATTCCTTTGGCTGTTGCGGTAAGAGTAGCGGTTCCGTCTGTCTTCAGGCTGGAAAACTCCGTCGCATAGATGGCGGGAATCAATGAAAGGATTTCCTTGAAACCGATATCATTGGTATTCAGTTTTAAATCCATGTCGATAGCCGGGTCCTTTAAGGCTACCCATCCGTCAATACCGGCTTGGATGGCGTTGAGGCGGATGGTATTGTCTTTTAGCGTGTACTTGTTATTAATAAAGTCAGCATCTACGTCCATTTTGGCAGAGATATCGGCATTTGCCAGGAAAGGAATTCCATTCATCCTATAAGTTAACGATTCGGTTTCCGCTTCCAGTTTCAGAGTAGTGCGGTCACTTCCCAAGTCTCCGGCACAGATAACATTGAATCCACGGATATCGGCATACATTTCTCCTTGTCGGTCATCGTAAACCAGATTCATGTTTTTGATAACGAAACGTTGCAGCTTCACCTTAAAGGCGGAAGCCTCTTCTTCCTCTGCGGCAGGAGTCTCTACGGCTGCAGCCGTATCCGGTTTCATTATGTCCCAGTTGGCATGTCCGTCCGGCAATACGATGGCATGCAACCGTGTGTCTTCAATGAATATCTTGGAAACATCGTATCCGCTGTCGCCGAAAAGGGAGAACAGATTAATCGCTGCGGTAACTTCTCCAGCCTGTACGAGAGTGTCATTGGCAAACTCACCCGTGCCTTTTAGCCAAAAGTCTTCGAGAGTGACAGAAGCCTGCGGAAAATTACGGAACAGGCTAATGTTTAGCTTCTTAAAATCAAATTGTGCATTAAGCATTTTGTTGCCTTCCGCTTTTACAATGTCGGCTATTTTACCTTGGAAGGCGAAAGGAAGGAGGAACATCAAGACAATGATGACTCCTACGGTGATAGCCGCAATTTTCAAACCTTTTTTCATTTGCTTCTATTTTATATAAGAGTTTGATGAATTATAGGAACAAAACTAATAAAACTTTTTGATAAACAGGACTAAAAGACCGATAAATTCCTAATTTATAAGGATTAGGAATAAAAAATGTTCTTCGGTATTTTCAGGCGGTAGCGGCCGGCAACTTCGTTTGGAGAAATAAAAATCGTTTAAGGGATAGCGTCGATTCGGCATTCATGGGAAAATAGAGGCTGTATGTGGGTGTGTACCGGACAGCTATTACAGTTATTTCCCCTTCTTTTTTCTAAGTTCTTCTGCAATTCTCCATTGTAAAGCGGCTTCCCCTTCTTTTCCGGCTTTCAGCAGAGCGTCCCCGAATAATTCATGTGCACCGGCGTGTTCCGGTTTCAAGCTTGTCGCTTTGTCAAGGTCGGCCATAGCCCCTTCTGTATTTTCAGTCTTTAATCTGAGTTTTCCCCGGTTATAAACAGCTTTGAAACTGGCAGGATAGAGGTTGACTGCCGTATTGAAGCAGTTTTCGGCATCAAAATACTCTTTATTATTGAAAAGGATGATTCCTTTTCTTATCCAGGCATCTATGTAATGAGGGTCCAGGCTGAGTGCTTTGTCATAGTTAGCCAGGGCAGCACGTACGTCATGTGCCTGCGTGATACACTCATTACCCATTAAAAGATATTCATGTGCATATTGACGCAAGCGTTCCTGTTGTTCCCGCATCTGTTCCTTGAGCTTTTTGTTTTGTTCTTTCAGGGTGTTGATGATGCCGAGTTTACGGCGGATTAGACGACGGGGAACAGGTTTTTCGATGTCGTAACGGGAGTGGATGGCACGGAAAAACTGTTCCAGGCATTCCTCCATGTCTCCCTTGTCGAAAGCATGGGAAGCGGCGGCATACTGTACGTCCGCCTGTGCTTGTTTCAAAGCCTTGTCGATGGCTTGCCGGTCATTGAACCGTTCGGTGAAATTCACGATTTCCCGGCGGACAAAGATATCCGTCCGGCTGATTGGCTTTTTTAGCTGGATACCGTCCAATGATGTGCAACGACTGAGCGCAACATACGTTTGTCCTCCGGCAAAGACGCCGCCCGTGAAATCTATCACAACGCGGCTGAAAGTCAATCCCTGGCTTTTGTGTACAGTGATTGCCCATGCCAGGCGGATGGGGTACTGGGTGAAACTGCCTAAAACTTCTTCTTCGATTTCTTTTGTTTTCTCATTGTAGCGGTAACGTATATTTCGCCATGACTCCCGTTTTACGTCACATTCTTTTCCATCGTCGGTAACCACATAAATGGTTTCTTCTTCCTCATCAATTCCGACGACGACCCCGATTGTCCCGTTTACCCATCGACGTTCGAAATCGTTTTTGATAAAGATGATTTGCGCACCGGTTTTCAAGATAAGTTCTTGTGAAGTAGGCAGGCTGTTTTCGGGAAAATCCCCTTCAATGGTTCCTTCAAAGGAAATCGGCTCTCCCGGCAATTCCGACAGTTTTTTCTCATTGATTGAGTCTACCGTATCCCTTCGGGTAGCAAGCGTGATATACATGTCGGCTTCCGATTCTTCTATCCGGTTCCCGCAACGGGTGTTAAGCAGTTGAAGGTCAGCCGTTCCCGCCGTATTGGTCCGGATACGGTCAAGGACACTGACAAATACGGGGTCAGTCTGCCGATAAACTTTTTGAAGTTCGATAGACACCAGTTCTATTTGGTTGAATACTTTTGCCGAAAAAAAATAGGGAGTGGGGTAAAAACGGTTCAATATGTCCCGTTCGTCATTTTTTACGACAGGCTCTAATTGGAAGACATCTCCTACCAGCAACAACTGTTTACCGCCGAAAGGTTCGCGTAGGTTATGCGAATATACGCGCAATATACGGTCTATCGCATCGATAATGTCCGCCCGTACCATAGAAATCTCATCGATAATCACCAGCTCTATTTGTTCCAGCAGTTTGCGGTGCGGCTTGGTGTATTTGAAGAACTCATGGATACGGCCGCGTTGCAGGCTTAAATTCGGGTCATCCGGCGGTAACGGATGGAAAGGAAGTTTGAAAAAACTGTGCATTGTACTTCCACCGGCATTGATAGCGGCAATTCCGGTGGGTGCAAGTACGACATGTTTCTTTTTGGTATGTTCGCAGATATAGCGCAGGAAAGTGGACTTTCCCGTACCGGCTTTTCCTGTCAGGAACACTGACTGACGGGTATATTGAATCAGATTCAGCGCATCCTGAAATGCTGCATTGTCGGTATCTACGGTCATCTTTGGGGAATTCATGTTTTTTGTTCCACTTCTTGTAAGTCGCGATATCGCTTAAAGCGGTATTGTTTAAATAAGCCCGAAATGTTTCATTGCATTTCGGATTCCGTCTTCATCGACGGAAGTCGTGACATAGTCCGCCGCTTCCTTTACATCGTCTTTGGCCTGTCCCATTGCAATACCCGTGGCTGCATGGCGGAGCATGCTTATGTCATTGCCTCCGTCACCGAAAGCCATCGTCTCTTCCAGTTTGATGCCGAAATGACGGATAATTTCATCGATGCCTTTCTGTTTGGTGACCCCTTTGGCGGTGATATCGGCAAATGCCGGATACCAGCGTCCTATCTCGCAGGTAGGGATGGAAGGACGGATTTCTTTCTCCTCTTCTTCAGTGATGAAGGGAGTCATCTGAATGATTTCTTTATGAATGACCTCTTCAAATGAAACGGAAGGTATCGTGTTCACATGTAGAAAATCGTAGAATATCTTTTTCACCATTTCATTGGGCTGGCAAACGGATATGTTGTGCTCTTCCACAAAAATGCAGGGAACTTTCTTCTTTTCGCAAAATGCCGCCATCGCTTTCACTTCATTTTGCGGAATGGCGCTTTTGTAAATGACCTCATCTTCGATAAAGCAGTACGCTCCGTTCATCGTTATATACCCGTCGATAAGGTTTCGTTCTTGTAATTCGGACAAGTTGTTGATAATGGCTTTCGGACGTCCGGTAGCGATAAATATTTTGAGTCCTTTGGCATGGACGGTTTCCAGTGCCTCGATGGTGGAAGACGGAATACAGTGGGTTTTGAAACTGACCAAAGTCCCGTCGATGTCAAAAAATAAAGCTTTCGTCATAAATCCTTTTTTGAATTGGGTACAAATGTACTATTTTTGTCTCACATAACATATAAAAACGTCATGCAGTATGGATTATAATTTCGATGAGATAATAAATCGTAGCGGAACAGACTCCGTAAAATGGGATGGAGTAGAAAACCGGTGGGGACGTAATGACCTGATGCCCATGTGGGTCGCCGATATGGATTTCCGTACGGCCCCTTTTGTGATAGAGGCTTTGAGGAAACGCCTAGAACATGAAGTGTTGGGATATACGTTTGCTTGCAGGGAATGGGCTGAATCCATTGTGAATTGGTTGAAAGAACGTCATGGATGGACTATCAGCGGAGATATGCTGACCTTTACTCCCGGCATTGTCCGCGGGCTGGCTTTTGCCATTCATTGTTTTACGGACAAAGGCGATAAAGTGATGGTAATGCCTCCCGTTTATCATCCCTTTTTTCTGGTATCGCAAAAAAACGGGCGGGAAGTCGTATTCAGCCCGCTGGTATTGAAAGACGGACAGTATTACATTGATTTCGAGCGTTTCAGTAAAGACATACAAGGTTGTAAACTGCTTATTTTAAGTAATCCGCACAATCCGGGCGGGCGTGTCTGGACAAAAGACGAACTGGCCCGGATAGCGGATATTTGTTACGGGAACGGTACGCTGGTTATTTCCGACGAAATTCATGCAGACCTGACCTTGCCCCCTTACAGGCATTCTACCTTTGCCCTGGTTTCGGAAAAGGCGCGGTTGAATTCACTCGTTTTTATGTCTCCGAGTAAAGCATTCAATATGCCGGGACTGGCAAGCTCTTATGCCGTAATTGAAGACGAAAGGCTCCGGCAACGTTTCCAGACCTATATGGAGGCGAGTGAATTCAGTGAAGGACATTTGTTTGCCTATCTCAGTGTGGCTGCCGCCTACAGTCATGGCACGGAGTGGCTGGACCAGGTTATTGCCTACATAAAAGGGAATATTGATTTTACTGGGGATTTCCTGCAAGAGCGTATTCCCGCCATCCGTATGATTCGTCCGCAAGCTTCCTATCTGATTTTCCTGGATTGCCGCGGACTGGGATTAAGCCAGAAAGATTTGAACCGTCTTTTTGTGGAAGATGCCCATTTGGCGTTGAACGAGGGAACCACCTTCGGCAAGGAAGGCGAAGGATTCATGCGGTTGAATGTCGCATGCCCGCGTGTCGTGCTGAAACAGGCGTTGGAACAATTGGAACAGGCTGTGGAGCATTTGAAATAAGCCCGGCTATTGATACGATATATGCCAGGAGACAAGCAGTCCGCCTTATTCGGGACAAGTAAACTTATTTAGATTTTAAAAAATATTGAGTAAACCAACTTAGGTATAACAGGCGAAGTTGCCAACTAAATCCAGTACAGTACGGCCACAAGTATGCCCGGAAAGTTTCCTCTCTTTGGAACTTTAGTTTCAACAGAAAGAAACTAGAGTTTCAACAGAAAGAAACTAGAGTTTCAATAGAAAGAAACAAAAGTTTCAACCGATAGGAAACTACAGTTTCATGCAATGGAAACTACAGTTTCAAGCGGACGAAACTAGAGTTTCAAGCAGACGAAACTTTGGTTTCAAGCAGAAGTATCTCGAGTTTCGAAGCCTGAAACTGTTTGTTTGCCTGCGGGATGTTTTAATTTCCTCCTGTCAGATGCGGTTTGTTGGCCGTTCATGTGTTTTTGTTTATATAAGGCAGGAAGGAGAGGGGCATGGTGGCGGAAACAGGCTGTCATGAAGATTCTGTGGGAGAAGGGACTTCTGCCGGGAATGGAATTATGAACCGGCAGAGTTCGATTGATAGGAAATCTTTCCTGTTTCGTCAATCAGCAAGACGGTAAGTTCGCCTTTCGGGAAGAGAGGGGAACAATGGGTGAGGCATAGGCTCACTAATTTATTGAACAGCGATTCCCGGTCCCGGATGTCTTGAATTCCCCACAGTTCGCGTGCGAGCGTCATTCGTTCAATCAGAGACAGTGTTCCGTCCGAACAGCCGCACTGAACGGCAATCTCTTTTAAGAACCCCTTGTTCATTATGACTTTCTTGCTGTGGGTGTCCAGATGGCCTTCCGCAAGTTTTACCGCTTTGCCTATCATAATTCCCATGCTTACTTGGGAGAAACCGGTTTCCGCCGCTATTTTTAAAGTCTCCCCGATAAAGTTTCCGTAGTGAACGAAAGCCTGCGGGGGAAGATGCGGATAGAGATTCCGGACGAATTTCTCGCTTTTGGCTCCAGAATTGATAACCAGCCGTTCCGTACCGGTCGCATGGGCGACTTCCACTTCTTTGCGGATAGCATCGACGAATGCTTCCGAAGAAAAAGGTTTCACAATGCCCGAAGTCCCGATGATGGAAATTCCCCCGATGATTCCCAGTTTCGGGTTGAATGTTTTCAGAGCCAGTGTTTCCCCTTCGGGGACGCTGACGGTTACGTCCAGTCCTCCTTCGTATATCGAAGACAACTCATTGGTTATCATCTTCCTGGGAGTCGGATTGATGGCCGGCTCGCCGACAGCCAGCCCTAATCCGGGAAGAGTAACTTTTCCTACTCCTTTTCCTTGCAGGAAACGGATGCCGGGATACTCGGAGAAGGACACGGTAGCTGTAATCTGGTGTCCGTGGGTGACGTCCGGGTCGTCTCCGGCATCTTTGACAATACTGGCAGTGGCAGTGTTGTCATCCGTCTTTTCCACTTTGTAGACAGGCAGGACAACTTTTTCCCCATCAGGCAGAGTTATCTCCACCTCTTCTTCAAAACGTTCTTCGTACAATGCAAGCAAAGCGGCTTTGGCTGCGGCTGTTGCGCAGGTTCCGGTGGTAAATCCGCTTCTCAATGCGTAGAATCCGGATACATTCTGTTCGACTGCCCGCCTTAGCCCGTGCTTGCCGTTGACGGGGATAAAACCGGCGGGCAGGGGAGGGCGGCGGACTGCATATATCCTGATTCCGTTTTTCAGGGCCGCTTCCGTTTTTTCGGTGAACCCACCCGATATGCCGCTCTCTTTCGTAATGATTGCTTGCGGGGCAAGTTGCCTGAAAAGGAGCGATTCGTCTTCTCCGGGGCGGTAAAAAATCAGTTTCCCTACGGGGAATCCGGCTTGTACGGCGGTATCTATGGATTCCTGCCGGTCCAAGACCCGGAAGATGCAGTCATGCTCTTTCCAGAAATCCCGTAGCTTGCCGATTGTCTGAGTGCCGGTAAGCGCTAACAGCTTTTCAATCCCGTCCTGTTTCATACGGGCGACAGCGTCTTCGAAATCATCGCACCAGATAATTCTTGCTGCGGGTTTCGGGTAGATACGTTCAAAACGTACGACCTTTATGCCCAGTTCTTTGGATGCGAGGAAAATATTCTCATGAAGCTGCCGGGCAAATGGGTGTGCGGCATCTATTATCAGCCGGATTTTTTGCCGGCGGCAGAAGGAGATGATGCCTTCCGCATCCATGTCGCCGGTGATTCGTACCAGGTTCTTGCATGAGATTTCCTGGAGTGCGCCGCGTGTGGAATAATAAAAAGGCTGCCCTGCTTCGTCAAGGGTTTCAGCGGCGGTTCTTCCTTCCGTAGTTCCTCCGAAAATAAGTATCATGGACGGAAAAGATGTTTGAATTCGTCGGAATATAACCTGGATAATCCTTCCCGGTGGTCGATGGCGTCACCGACTACGAGCAGGGTGGTGAGAGTCAGGTGATTGTCGCGGACAATCCGGGCAAGGTCTTTCAATTTGCCGCGGTATATCTTTTCTTCTTTCCAGGTGAGTTTGTAGCAGGCAGCCACAGGCGTTTCGGGAGAATAGGCTTGCAAAAGCTCTTCCTGCACCTGTTCTGCAATGGCGGCGCTCAGGTAAATGCACATCGTGCTTTGCGAGCGTGCCAGCAAACGGAGCTTTTCTTTTTCGGGCATGGGAGTCCTGCCTTCTCCCCGGGTGAGAATGATGCTTTGCACCTTTTCAGGGATGGTGAACTGCGATTTGAGCGCGGCTGCGGCAGCTTGGAACGAAGAGATGCCGGGGGTGATATGGTAGTTCATTTTATATTTGTCGAAGAAAGCCATTTGTTCGGCGATAGCTCCGTAGATGCACGGGTCTCCCGTATGGAGGCGGACTACCAGCATTCCTTTGTCATAAAAGGATTTCATCAGGGAGAACTGTTCTTCGAGAGTCATGTCGGCGGAACTTCTGATGGTGGCTCCCTGTTTGGCATAATGGGTAAGTTCGCGCGGAACCAGGCTGCCGGCATAGAGTATGAGGTCGGCCTTTTCAAGCATTCTCTTTCCTCTGACGGAAATCAGTTCCGGGTCGCCCGGACCTGCTCCTACGATTTCGATATGTCCGTTGTCACGGTCGCAATCGGCGGAGAGCGCTACGGCGAAAGTGAAATTGCTGCCTTCTGCCAGCATGCCCTTTTGTTTCTCAATCAGTAATCTGCCGCGGCCGGAAGCGCGGATGGCACAACTTTCCGCTACTCCGTACACTCCGGTCACTTCACGGACTTTTTCGGAGGGGTTGGGGACTTCGATGTCCGCAAGTTCTTCCGTTTTATAGATATGCAGTTCGCTGTCGGGAAATTCAGAATGCAATTCGGCTATCAAAGGCTCGTCCTTTTTCAGTTCGATGGTCGAAATGCTTTTCACGGCCAGCGGGGAGAGATGTTTCCGGCTTAATTCCTTTTTAATATAAGCGCTTACCCCTGTGGGGGTACATCCTTTTTTACAGCCTGCCGCCAGGTGGAGCGTTTGCGGATGAAATGCCAGTACCGGGACGGGAGTATCGTACTCCCACGGGCCGACGGTGATTAGCAGCTCGTATTCCGAAAGAGGGATTTCTTCGTATTTATAGTAAATATCCACATGTTCCGGCCGGGTACGTTCGAGTTCTTCCGTGCCTTTGTCTTTCGTGTTGAGGAGCAGGGCGGTTTTATACTTGTTGACAAACAGGGAAACGGCCCGGTTCATGGCGGACGGGGAGACGGAAGTTTTCCAGCCGTACCGGCTGCCCAGTGTATCCAGCGCCCATAAACGATTATTATCGCTTTGGGTGGTGATGACCGCTTCGCCTCCGGTAATTCCCGCAATGGTCCGCGCCAGTTCGTTGCTTCCTCCGATGTGTCCGGACAATACGGGGATGATGAAGCGTCCTGTGCTGTCTACGTTGATTACGGCGGGGTCGGTATATTTGTTACGGATGCATGGGGCGATGCTTCTGACACAGATACCCAATGCGCCGATGAAGATGATGGCTCCGAAGTCGGAGAAATGTTCTTTTATCCAACCGCTGTAAGAAGAGACTTGCCGGCATCCTTCTATTTCCCCTTTGGCATATAGGACGGAACCGGTCAGTTCTCTGTTTATATTTCTGGCTATGGGAAGGCTTGACTCGGAGATTAGGACGATGGCTGTCTGGACGTCTTTTTTCATCTTTCGGACAATTTAGAAAATGAGTAATCTTGGTATCGTGCAAAAGTACAACAATAAATCAGTTCTTGCCGTCGGAGGCTTGTATTAATTTCGAATTACTGAAAATATTTTTAGATATGTTATGAGATATGAACTTTATATCGTAATTTTGCAGCGATTTAGGTGATGTTTTCAATCGTTCGGTTGAGCATAAAAGGGAATCCGGTGCGAATCCGGAGCAGTGCCCGCTACTGTAACATCCGTCTGATGAAAGTTTACTACTGCCACTGTGCCTGAGGCGCGGGAAGGCGAACTTTCTGGATGAAGTCAGGAAACCTGCCTAGAAGAAAAGAGTAGTTATTTTGTTCTCGGGCTAAGAACATAGACTATTTGAAATTTAATCATAATCACAAAATGTTGAAAAAATTTGTTTTGACCGGATTATTGGTCAGTGTATGCTGTATTGTGTCTGCCCAAGTCACAATTAAGGGACGTGTATTGAATTCGGCTACGGGGGAACCTGTTATTGGTGCGAATATTCGGGTGGACCATAGTCTGAAAGGCGGAACTACGAATGCGAAGGGGGAGTTTGTAATCAGGGATTTGCCCGAAGGGAAACAGACGTTGCAGGTGTCTCACGTAAACTATGAGCCGAAGCGGTTTTCTACTTCGAAAAGTGTGAATGATGTAGTTATTCGTATGACGGAGACTCATAACAATCTCAGCCAGGTGGTGGTGACCGGGACCGGTACACACCGGCGGATGGTAGACAGTCCTATTCCTGTGAATGTGCTGACTGCCAAGGATATCCGGGAAGCCAACGTGACAAATCTTGAAGAGGCTCTGACCAAGCTGACTTCCAACTTCTCGTTCTCTACCAGCGGAATGGGGACGGAAATGGTGCTCAACGGTTTGAACAGTGACTATATCCTGGTGTTGGTGAACGGCCGGAAATTGATTGGTGACGATGCTTTGATGCGTATCAACATGGCGAATGTGAAGCGGATTGAAATCCTGAACGGGTCGGCATCCGCTTTGTACGGTAGCGACGCCATCGGCGGGGTGGTTAACATCATTACGGATGACAGTAAAAACAAGGTGGATGCGTCGAGTACTACCAAGGTGAGCGACCACGGACGCTTTTCGGAGGCTGTCAATCTGGATTTGAATGTGGGCAAGCTCTCGTCTTATACTTCTTATCAGCGTCAGCAGTCGGACGGCTGGCAACTTCATCCGATGAGCGAGACGGTGAGCAAGACGGGCGAGGTGAAGCTTTCCCCTACCGACAAGCAGGCGTTCACCGGTTATCATTCGAATACGGTTAACCAGAGTTTCTCTTATTCCCTGAATCATAAGACGACGCTTTATGCGCAAGGTTCGTATTATAATTTCCTGAATGACCGTCCGGTAACGGAATATAAATATAATATGTATCATGAGAATTATACATACGGTTTCGGCATGAAGTATATCGTCAATAAAAAAGCGTATATCGATGCGGATTTCTACTCGGATAATTACAAATCGGCTTATGACTATATTCAGGAAAGCGGAGACTTCAAGGTAGGGGATAAGGAAACCCGCAAGAAACAATATTTCTACAGGGGGAACGTGAAGAGCATTATCAAGCTGAACAGCAGGAACAAATTGTCGGCCGGCCTGGAATATCTGGACGAGAAGTTGGAAAGCGAGTCGGATAATATTTCCAATAAGACACTTTATACGATGGCTTTGTATGCACAGGATGAGTGGACAATCGCCGAATCCCTGCAGGCGGTAGTCGGATTGCGTTACATCTACAACGAGACATTCGAGGACCATTTTACGCCGACGGCTTCCATCATGTATAAGGAGGGCGGTTTCCGCGGACGGTTGTCTTTTGCTACCGGTTTCCGTACGCCTACATTGTCTGAGATTTATGCGACGGATTTAGCGAAGACTTCCAACCGCTATACCATTGGAAATCTTGAACTGAAACCGGAGGAGAGCAAGAATTTCTCTTTGAACCTGGAATATACCCATTCGCGTTTCTCCGTTTCGGCAACGGCTTTTGTCAATAATGTGACGAATATGATTAACTATCGCACGTTGAGCGATGAAGAGGCGGCGCAATACGGGGATTATGATGAGGTGCGCCAGCGCGACAATATCGACAAGGTGAGAATCAAAGGGGTGAATGTGAACGCGAATGCTTACCTGGGACTCGGATTCAACTTGGGAGCCGGCTATACGTTGCTGGACGCGAGAAACCTGGTTACGGACAATCCTATCGACAAAAGTGTCAAATATGCCGGGAATGTGAATGCGCAATGGTCTAAGAACTGGGGTTTGTACGGGCTGAATGTCAATCTGCTCGGCCGCGGACAGGGAAAGAGATATTCCGAGACGTATGATTACGATTCATCCGGCTTTATGTTGTGGGATTTGAATACGGGACATACTTTCAATCTGAAATATGTTATCCTGAATGCCGGTCTGGGCATCGAGAACTTATTCGACTGGGTGGACGACCGTCCGTGGAATACGAAGAAACCTTATTCGACCGTTACGCCGGGGAGGGCTTTCTATGCCAGTCTGACAATTCGTTTCAGGAAGTAGGAACAGATAGTAAATGGATAAGGAAGATGGAAGAATCGAATCCTGTATATATCGTTTCTTTAGGTCCGGGCGAGGCAGGGCTTGTCTCTGTTGAGGGAAGTGGCGTGTTGTGCCGGGCAGATGTGATTTTCTGCCCGAAAACGGATATGCGTTCCCGTTCTTCCGTCCTCCTGAAAAAGATGAAGATAAGGGAAGAAGTTGTCAGGCATTATGCGTTGCCGATGAATAAGAACCGCGAGATGGCTTACGAGGCGTATGATAAGGTTTTTGAGGAAAGCGTCAGGTTACGTTCGGAAGGCTTGTGCGTCGCAATTGTTGCTGAGGGAGATGCCGGTTTCTATTCTTCTACCGGTTATCTTGCCGGGAAAATGAGAACGGCGGGGATTGCTTTCAGGCAGATTGCCGGAGTGCCTGCTTTCATTGCTGCGGCCGCATCTGTCGGTCTTCCCGTTGTGGAGCAGGAGAAGCGGCTCACGGTTTGTCCGGGGAAGGTGGACCGGGAATTGTTCGGCCGGGTAGCGGCGGGCGGCGAAGTGGCGGTAGTCATGAAGCTGTCGCAATGCGAAAAGGAGATAAAGCGGTTGATTGCTTCGGAAGGGAGGCTTGTCTGCCATTATTTTGAAAATGTAGGGGCGGACGGGGAGTATTATACGTGTGATAGGAAAGATATATTGGCAAGGGAGTTCCCTTATTTCTCTTTAATGATAATAAAAGGTCGATGAAACGAATGAGACAAATATGGCTGATAGGACTTGTCGGGTTGTTTTTGCCTGTAAAGGCAGGTGCACAGAACAATGTCGCTATGCAGGATTCTATTCCTGAGATAGTGGTGACGGGTACGGGAACGGAGCATTATCTGAAAGATGCGCCGGTACAGACGGAGGTTATTTCCGGGAAGATGCTGGAGCAGTATGCAGGACGCGGGCTAGAGGAAATGTTGGGGGGCTTGTGTGCTTCGTTGAGTTTCAGTCCGGGAGACATGGGCAGCAATATCCAGTTGAACGGGATGAACAATGACTATATTCTCATTTTGATTAACGGGAAACGCATGAACGGGGATATCGGGGGGCAAAATGATTTGGCGATGATTAATCCCGATAACATAGAGCGTGTTGAAATTGTGAAAGGGGCGTCTTCCTCCCTTTATGGAAGCGATGCGATAGCGGGGGTGATTAATATTATCACCAAGAAGAACCGGGACCCGTTTAGCGTGACTAATAAGACGCGGGTGGGGTATTACGGCGATATCACGCAAAGCAACAGCATCGGCATAAAGCACGGCAGGTTGAATTCCACTACTTCCGTGAATATGAAGCATACGGACGGATGGCGGAATACGGATAAGGAATGGCATCATTATGACTTGATGGATGGGAGTGTTTCGAAAACAGTGAGCCGTTCTACCAATTATTCGGTGACGGAAAATCTTTCTTATAAGGTGAATGACGCGCTTTCGTTAACGGCGGATGCCTCGTTCTATCAAAAATGGATTAAGCGGCCTTTCGGAGCTTATCAGTACAACCGGTATGACTATCAGTATCGCAATCAGAGTTATGCCGCAGGAGCCAAATATCAGTTGGGGGGAAGGGATTACCTGACTTTTGACATGTCGTATGACCATTACAATTATTATTTTGATTATACTCAGATTGAAACGACCGATTACTTCGACCAGAGCGTCCCTCCCAAACGCCTTACTTATTATCCGGGAATGAGCATTCTCCAGACTTCGCAACGGAAGCTTCTGGCTCTTGCCAAAGGCGTGTTCTATTTGGGTGAACAGAACATCCTGAATGCCGGAGTCGAATATATGTGGGACAAACTGGTTGCGCCTACGAGAATGGAAGAGGGGAAGGCATCCGTATATACGCTTTCTGCCTATGCCCAGGATGAGTGGACAATCACGCCCGCTCTTGTCGTTACGGGGGGAGTCAGGTTTGTTTATCATAAGGAATTCGGACAGAAGCTCACTCCTAAGATGTCTGCCATGTACAAGTGGGGAGATTTTAATTTCCGGGCCACTTATTCTTACGGATTTAAAGCGCCTACGGTAAAGGAGCTTTATTACGGTTATATAACCTCTATTATGAGCAGCAAGCTGAAGGCTTATTACGGGAATAAGGATTTGAAGCCGCAGACTTCCAATTATTATTCGGCGGGAGTGGAATATAAAGGCGATAAGTTCAGCGCTTCCGTAACGGGGTATTACAATAAAATCAAGAATATGGTTGATTTGACGCTGGTTCCGACTTCTCCGGAAGATAAGATGCTTGAGGTGCAGGAGACAATGGAATACAACAATTTGTCCGGCGCGCGTTCTTACGGTGTCGATGTCACGTTCGATTATCAGATTTTGCCTTCCTTGTCTGTTGGGGGCGGGTATAGTTATGTGGATGCCAAAGCACAGTACACGGATGACCCCGACAGCGAAGACTATATGAAATATGTGCCTATTAATGCCACTGCTTTTCATAATGCGACGTGGAAGGTTTTGTGGTCCCGTTCGTGGAAGAAGTATAAGTTGGGTATCGGTGTTTTCGGCAATTACCGTTCGAAAAAATATTATATAACGAACGGTGACGGCGCGCCTTATCAGTTGTGGCGCCTGAACACTTCCCATTCTCTTCTTAAAATGAAGAAGTGGTCTCTTGTGTTTGATGCGGGCGTGGATAATATCTTTGATTATGTGGACGATGTCCCTTTTGGCAGGAACAGGGGCACGACCAATCCGGGAAGGACATTCTATGCCTCTTGTTCGGTTAAATTTATGAATAAGAAGAAGTAACTGAATAATTATTTTTTAACTGTGTAGTTATGAGAAAAATTGATTCTTTATTGATTGCTTCCGCAATGGTTTGCGGAACAATGTGCATGGTGTCATGCAGTGACGATGACGACAACAGCAGCCAGGGCAGTACGGCAAATCCGGTGGAAGAGATTGTTGCCCGTTCTAAAACGTCTAATACGGCAGTTCTCCTTTGTACTTTCGGCAGTACGTTCCAGGAGTCTATCAAGACTTATGATGCTATTATTGCCGACTATAAGGCTGCTTTCCCGAATACGGATGTTTATTTGTCTTTCACTTCCCGTACGTGTGTGAACCGTGTGAAATCGGAGACGGGCGTTGACCGTTACCAACCGGATTTGTGGCTGGATGCAATCGGTAAGGCCGGTTATGAGCGGTTAGCCGTCCAGTCGCTTCATGTCATTCCGGGTGAAGAATACCTGAGTTTGATGAATACGGATGTGAAGAAGAACTTTATGATTGCGGCATATCCGAGCGTGAAGGTATTGAAAGGGGAAAATCTGCTTGCAAGCCAGGAAGACGTGGATGAAGTGGCGGATATCCTGTATGAGTCATATAAGGATGTGCTTAAAGATAAAAAGAATGTGCTCCTTTTCGTCGGACACGGTAATCCCGATGTGAATTATTCTCATGCGAACGAGCAATATACGAATCTGGAGACAGCCATGTTAGAACTTGCCGACAATGGGAATGTATTTGTAGGTACGGTGGATTATGGTTCTATGCTGTTCTACCCGGAACTGGAAAAGGAAGACCCTACACCGGCGGATGAAGAAATCGCTGATACTTATATTTATAAGAAACTGCGTAATTATTGTTCAAAGAACGACTTGAATCCTTCGGATATCACCGTTCATCTGACTTCTATCATGTCTATTGCCGGCGACCATGCCCATAACGATTTGTGGGGACTGGAAGATGATGATTCCAAAGTGAATGAAGCGACTCCGCGTTCCGATTATAGCTGGCGGTTGAAGCTGACAAATATGGGCTTCACCATCGACCAGACGGAAAGCCATCATGGCAGCGTAGACAATTGTACGATTAAAGGTTTGGGAGATTATGCCGATATCCGTTCCATCTGGTTGAGTCATCTGAAAGATAAGTACAACAACGAGGATGAATGGGAAACGGGTGAAGATTATCAATAATTGCAGGTAGGGTAATCTGTTCTTTGCAATGAATGGCAAATAAGGAAACGGCGGTGTGTTTGATTACATCGCCGTTTTTTCCTTGAATTGCCGGGGATGGAACAGGGAGGAAGTGAACCGTTTCTCTGCCGTATCGTTCGATTTATGTTTTCCGGAGAGGTAAATGTCTGATTTATGATTATATTTGTGTCTTTTCGTCCGGACAGGGTGAATCGAGTGTTTGATTTATTGGATTCATAATTTTGTGGTGATATGAAAGAAAGTACGATAATCGTAGCGGGAATAGGTCCGGGCAGTCCGGAGGATATTACCCCTGCCGTCATCAACGCCTTGAGGAAAGCGGATGTGGTGATTGGTTATAAATATTATTTCCGGTTTATTGCCGGGTGGGTGACGGAAGGTACGGAATGCATAGATACCGGTATGAAACGGGAGAAAGCCCGTGCGGAACTGGCTTTTGAATATGCGGAACAGGGGAAAACGGTTTGCGTAATCAGTTCGGGCGATGCGGGGATATATGGCATGGCTCCGTTGATTTATGAAATGAAACGGGAGCGGGGAAGTGAGGTCGAGGTTGTCGTATTGTCGGGTATCAGCGCTTTCCAGAAAGCGGCTTCATTGCTTGGGGCTCCTGTGGGCCATGATTTTTGTATCATCTCTTTATCCGATTTGATGACTTCCTGGGAAATCATCGAAAAAAGGATTACGGCCGCTGCGGTTGCCGATTTTGTGACAGCGGTCTACAACCCTAAGAGTGAGGGGAGGTACTGGCAGCTTCACCGTTTGAAGGAAATCTTTCTGGAGTCCCGTTCACCGGAGACTCCCGTGGGGTATGTCCGCCAGGCGGGAAGGGAGGAAGAGACGGTTGTCGTGACAAACCTGGAAGGCTTCGACCCGGAAGATATAGATATGTTTACGGTGGTGCTGATAGGAAACTCGCAGACTTACCGGTTGGGAGGCAAGATGATTACTCCGCGCGGTTATTACCGGGAGCGGGAAAGCGGGGAGGTCGGTAAAGGACAGGAAATAATGATAAACTCATTCCGGAAGATTGAGGCGGAGATGCAGGACGTAAATATTGACCTTGACCGTAAGTGGGCTTTATTCCATGCGATTCATACGACAGCGGATTTTGAGATGGAGAGGTTGGTGTACACGGATAAGGGAGTTGTCGGCAAGCTGCATGAGGAAATTGTTGCCGGAAACATAAAAACGATTGTGACGGACGTGACGATGGTAGCTTCGGGTATTCGGAAAGGGGCTTTGCAACGGTTAGGTGTCGAGGTGAAGTGTTATCTTTCGGATGAGCGTGCGGCAGAACAGGCGAAGCAGAGGGGAACGACCCGTTCGCAGGAGGCCATACGTCTGGCGGCGGAGGAACATCCCGACGCCCTTTTTGTTTTCGGCAATGCACCGACGGCGCTGATTGAGCTGTGTGGCCTGATACGGAAAGGAAAAGCCCATCCTGCCGGGGTCATTGCAGCTCCTGTGGGATTCGTACATGTGAAGGAATCCAAATACATGATAAAGACTTTCACGGAAGTGCCGAAGATTATTGTCCGGGGCAGGCGGGGCGGAAGCAATCTGGCTGCCACGCTGGTGAATGCGGTTTTGTGCTTTGACGATGCTCGCGAGTTTCGTCCGGGGAGGGATGTATAATAGATATACGGAATGATGCGGAAACAGGAAAAACAGAAATTCCATATTATTGGAATAACGGATAGCAGGAAACTTTCTTTCAGTGAGGAAATATTGGAGCTGATAGCTCGTTCTCATGTCTTTTCGGGTGGAAAGAGACATCGTGAAATCGTGTCCGGCATATTGCCGGAACCATCGGTGTGGATTGATATCACCGTTCCTCTTGACGCTGTGTTCGAGCGTTATGCCGATTATCGGGAGATTGTGGTTTTTGCTTCCGGCGACCCTTTGTTTTTCGGTTTTGCCAATACGGTGATGCGTAAATTGCCCGATGCCGTTGTCTGTGTTTATCCGGCTTTCAACTCTTTGCAGCTTTTGGCGCACAAGGTTTTGCGCCCTTACCACGATATGCGGACTATCTCGCTGACGGGCAGGTCATGGAAGGCTTTGGATGAGGCTCTTATTTCCGGGGAAAAGCTGGTCGGTTCGTTGACCGACAGGGAAAAAACGCCTGCTGCCATTGCCGCCCGTATGAAAGAGTATGGATATGACAACTATCGGATGATTGTCGGCGAGCGATTGGGCAATGAAGATGAGAGGGTAACGGAATATGGCATAGAGGAGGCGATGGAAAGATGTTTTGAGATGCCGAACTGCGTCATTCTCAAACGTACCGCTATTCGTGAACGTCCGTTCGGAATTCCGGAAGAGCGGTTTGATTTGTTGGATGGACGGGTCAATATGATAACCAAGATGCCTGTCCGTCTTTTGTCGTTGAGCTTGCTGGATTTGAGGGATAAATCGGTGATGTGGGATGTCGGTTTCTGCACCGGTTCCGTTTCCGTAGAGGCAAAGTTGCAGTTTCCCCGGCTTGAAGTCGTCGCTTTTGAGAAAAGGGAGGCGGGAAAGCTGTTGATGGAGACGAACAGCCGCCGGTTCGGTTGTCCGGGAATAACGGCTGTGATTGGGGATTTTGTGGAAATGCCGTTGGAAAACTATCCCGTACCCGATGCTGTCTTTATCGGAGGACACGGAGGGAGATTGAAGGAGATGGTAAGGAAAATCGCTCTTTTGCTGCCTGCCGGCGGGACATTGGTCTTTAATTCCGTATCTGAGGACAGCCGGGTATCATTTGAGGAGGCGGTTGCCGGTAATGGGCTGGTATTGGAACAAACTGTCCGGTTGGCGGCAGACAGGCACAATCCGATTGATATATTGAAAGCCGTGAAGCGATGAAACAGACCGGTCATTTCTTGATAGGAGCCGCTTCTTCGGGAGGCGGGAAGACAACCTTTACGACGGGATTGTTAAGGTTGTTGCGTGAAAGGGGGCTGGAGGTGCAGCCTTATAAATGCGGTCCCGATTATATCGATACGAAATATCATGAGATAGCCTCAGGCAATGTTTCCGTCAATCTTGACCTTTGGCTTTCTTCCCGGCAGCATGTAAAGAAGCTGTATGTGAAGTATGCGGCGGGGGCGGATGTCTGTGTGACCGAGGGGGTAATGGGGCTTTTCGACGGCTTCGACGGTATGGAAGGGAGCAGCGCCGCTATTGCCGCTTTATTGGATATTCCTGTCGTCCTGCTTGTCAATGCCCGGTCGACGTCTTATACGGTAGCGCCGGTCATATATGGTTTCAAGCATTTCAATCCTTCGGTAAGACTTGCCGGTGTGGTATTCAACCAGGTCGCTTCCGGACGTCATTTTTCTTTTTTGCAAAAGGCTTGCGAGGATGTCGGCGTGGAATGTTTCGGTTTTTTGCCCCGGTTGAAAGAGTTGGAAGTACCTTCCCGGCATCTGGGGTTGACGTTGGATGCCTCTTACCGTTTTGACGAGTTCGCTTCTGTAGTGGCACAGGCGATTGAAGAGCACGTCGCGGTTGACCGGATTCTGGAAGTCTGCCGTGTTTCGCCGGGTATCCCGGTTCCGGCTGTTCAAACGGGGCTTGCGGCGGGTATTCATTCAGAAGGAAAGCGTAACATCGCTGTGGCGCGGGATGCTGCGTTTAGTTTTATCTACAGGGAAAACCTGGCTCGTCTGGAAGAGCGGGGCAGAGTCGTCTTCTTTAGCCCGATGAGTGACCCGCATTTGCCGGACTGCGATTTAGTCTATTTGCCGGGCGGTTATCCCGAATTCTTTTTGAAAGAACTGACAGCTAACCTGTCCATGAGGCAAGAACTGAAAGCGTATGTGGAAAGGGGAGGATATCTGCTTGCCGAATGCGGCGGGATGATGTATCTTTGCGACAGTATCCGGGGAATGGACGGGGAAACTTATGAGATGGCGGGAGTGTTGCATCAGAAAGCTACGATGGAGAATATGCGGCTCCGGCTCGGATATCGGACGTTGCGGGTCGGAGGGCAAACCTGGAAGGGGCATGAGTTTCATTATTCTTCTATCGAGAAAGAACTGCTTCCCTCTATTGCAGAAGCGGAAGATGCGCGGGGGAATGCCGTGTCCGCCCCGCTTTATAGATATAAAAATCTGATTGCCGGTTATACGCACCTTTATTGGGGTGAAACGGATTTAATGAAACTTTGGGAATTATGAAAAGAATATATACCCGCACGGGAGACGATGGAACGACCGGAATCTTCGGTGGCGAACGTGTCGGGAAAGATGACATCAGGATAGAAGCCAACGGTACGATTGACGAACTGAATACGGTGATAGGGATTGTACGTTCGCTTCTTTCCGAACAGGACGAGTGGCAGGGCTGGCTGTATGAAATACAGATGGAGTTGATGGCTTGCATGAGCCATATAGCTACTCCTTCGGCGAAGAGAAATGAGAATCCGAACGTCTTGCGTTCCGATTTGACCGGTATTTTTGAAGAGAGGATGGATAAGATGAATGCCGAGATGGGAGATAACGGGTATTTCATCCTGCCCGGCGGGACCCGGGTGTCCGCCCAGATTCAGTATGCGCGTGTCATGGCCCGTCGTGCCGAGCGGAGGCTGTACACGTTGCATAAGGAAGACCCGTTGCCGGAGGGTATCTTGAGATTGCTTAACCGCCTGTCTGATTTGTTTTTTGTGATGGCGCGTTATGAGATGTACAGGCAGGGCTGGACGGAAGAAAAATGGAAATCGTTCGGTTATAAGCGGAAAATATCGGGCAGGAAAGCAGCGGATGCGGACAACGTGAACCCGGAAGCAAAATAAAAACAGGAAAAATGGAAAAGAAAAGACTCAACTCTTTTATGCTTGCAGGAACAGGAAGCGATGTAGGAAAAAGCGTTTTGGCTGCGGCATTCTGCCGTATCCTGAAACAGGACGGTTACGCTCCCGCACCTTTCAAGGCGCAGAATATGGCTTTGAATTCATACGCTACTCCCGAAGGGTTGGAAATCGGAAGGGCGCAGGCGGTTCAGGCGGAGGCTGCCGGAATTCCTTGCCATACGGATATGAATCCGTTATTGCTGAAACCCAGTACGGAACATACGTCGCAGGTCGTGTTGTGCGGCAAGCCGGTTGGAGACAGGAATGCGTATGAATATTTCAGAAAGGAAGGACGGGAGGAATTACGGAAAGTCGTGAATGAAGCGTATGACCGCTTGGCTGCTGTCTATAATCCGGTTGTTCTGGAAGGCGCCGGCAGTATTTCGGAAATCAATCTCCGGGAGGTGGATTTGGTGAATATGCCGATGGCGGAACATGCCGGCGCCGACGTGTTTCTGGTTGCGGACATTGACCGGGGCGGTGTCTTTGCCAGCGTCTATGGCTCTGTCCTGTTGCAGACGCCCGAAGACCGGCGGCGGATTAAAGGGATTATTATTAATAAGTTCAGAGGGGATATCCGTTTGTTTGAATCCGGAATAAGGATGCTGGAAGAACTTTGCGGGATTCCTGTCCTTGGAGTAGTCCCTTATTATAAGGGGATTTACATAGAAGAGGAGGATTCCGTAATGCTGGAGTCGAAGAACAGGGAAGCTATGGCGGGAAAAATCAATGTGGCTGTCATCCTGTTGCGGCATTTGTCTAATTTTACCGATTTCAATGTTCTGGAACGGGACGAGCGGGTGCATCTTTATTATACCAATAATGTGAATGAGATTGCGAAAGCGGATATTATCTTGTTGCCCGGAAGTAAAAATACGTTGGACGACCTTTATGAATTACGTTGTAACGGGGTGGTACAGGCCATCTTGAGGGCGTATCGGGAGGGGGCGACCGTGATGGGGATTTGCGGGGGATACCAGATGATGGGGCTGGAGGTGCGTGACCCGGACGGCGTGGAAGGGAATTTCAAATTGCTTCCAGGCTTGGGATTGCTTCCGGTCGTTACCGTCATGCAGGGCGACAAGGTGACCCGGCAGGTGGACTTCACGTTTGACGGAAGCGATGCGGTTTGTAAGGGGTATGAGATACACATGGGAAGGAGCGTGCCTGCCGAAGGCTTTTCGCCGCTTCCGTTGAACAGGCTGAAAGACGGCAGGGAGGACGGTTACCGGAACGGACGGAAATGCATGGGGACGTATATTCACGGGATACTCGATAATCAGGCATTTATCGATTATCTGCTCGAACCTCATGCCGGCAAGCTTGAACAACATTCGTTCGATTATGCGGCGTTTAAGGAAGAACAATATGATAAGTTGGCAGAGCATGTGAGAAAGCACATCAATATGCCGTTGTTTTATAAAATATTGGAAGGAAATGATTGAAGGACACGGAGATGATTCTTATAGGTACGGGAGGGAAATTGTCAGCAATTTCAGTTCAAATGTGTATAACCGAATCGACCATTCCGGGCTTTACCGCCGGTTGAATGAACGGATGCGGTCGATAGCCGCTTATCCCGAACCGGCTCCCTATTCACTGGAAAGGGAAATTGCCGGGAGGAGGTTTGTGACGCCCGCTCAGGTTTGTGTGACTAACGGGGCGACGGAAGCTATCTATTTGATAGCGCAGGCTTTTCAGGGGCGTATATCTGCCGTGTTGATGCCGACATTCAGTGAGTATGCCGATGCATGCCGGATGTTCCGGCATACGGTACTTCCTTTTTATTCTTTGGATACTTTGCCGGATGAGTCCGATTTGGTCTGGATTTGCAATCCCAATAATCCTACGGGAGAAGTGCGTGACAAGGAGGTCTTGAAAGAACTAGTCCGGAACCATCCCGATAAACTGTTTGTTTTAGACCAGTCTTATGAGTATTTTACGACAGAGAGCTTACCGGAGGTCCGGGAGGCTGTCGCGTTTCCGAATGTGGTTCTGATTCATTCCATGACGAAACAATATGCTATTCCGGGATTAAGGTTGGGGTATTTTATGGCCGGTGAAGGGTTGGCCGGTGATATCCGCAGGCATAAGATGCCGTGGTCTGTCAATAGCCTTGCCATTGAAGCCGGCAAATATCTGTTGGAGGAAGGGACTGCTGTTTCGGCAGATGTATCCGCTCTTTTAAAAGAACGGGAACGGTTGGCAGGAAATCTGGCTGCCATCGGTATCGTTGAAGTATGGCCTACCGATACGCATTATATGTTGGTGAAATTGCGGATGGGGAGGGCTGCCGCTCTCAAGGATTACCTTGCGGTGAAATATGGAATATTGATTCGCGACGCTTCCAATTTTGAAGGGTTGGATGAACGCTTTTTCCGGATTGCCACCCAGACGCCCGAAGAGAATGACCGGTTGGTGGAGGCTATAGGAAGGTGGGTAGAAGAAATCATGAAATAAGAATATTGTCGTTTATGGATTATTGGGTTGCGGTATGGGTTGTGTCGCGTACGTTGTTGCCGGCGTGGTTGTTGGACCGGTTTTTCGGAGACCCCGCCTCTTTGCCTCATCCTGTTATTGGGTTCGGAAAGATGATTGCATGGGGGGAGAAGAGGCTGAATAAGGGGCAGGGCCGGGTTTTGAAGGGAGCCGTATTGGCTCTTTCATTAATCGTTTTTGTGTTTTTTATTACATGGGGAACGGAATATTGCCTTTCTTATGCAGGTGATTTTGCCGTTGCCGCTTTTGATGTTCTTTGTATTTTTTTCTGCCTTGCGGGGACTACGTTGGTAAAGGAAGTCAGGATGGTGTTCGAAGCGGTAGACTGTTCATTGGAAAAAGGGCGTACACAGGTCGCACGCATTGTAGGGCGCGACACTTCCGGACTTTCAGCACAGGAAGTAAGGACGGCTGCCCTCGAAACGTTGGCGGAGAATCTGAGTGACGGAGTGGTTGCTCCTCTTTTCTGGTATCTGTTGCTGGGAGTACCGGGAATGATGGCTTATAAAATGGTGAATACTCTTGATTCCATGATTGGTTATCATAACGACCGTTATTTGCTTTTCGGTAGGGTCGCTGCCCGCGTGGACGATGCCGCTAATTATATACCCGCCCGCCTTACCGCTTTCCTTATGGTATTGGCAAGCGGGAGGCTTTCCTTACTGACCTTTGTAAAAAGATTCGGGAGAGAACATGCAAGTCCTAATTCCGGTTATCCGGAAGCCGCTCTCGCCGGTATATTGGATTGCCGTTTCGGCGGGCCGCACCGTTATTTCGGGCAGTTGTTTGTGAAACCGTATATCGGGGAGAACGAGCGTTTGCTGTCTACTGCCGACATGTTGACCGGAATTACCGTCAACCGGCGTACAGAGGTAATGATGATAGTATTGGTCGTGTGGTTACGGGCTTTGTGCTTGATGTGACGGCTTGTTCAGAATCCGAGCCGGATGATGCCGCCGTAGGGCGGTACGGTGCGGAAAGCTTCTTCCGGTTTGATGATGCCTGCATATATCTGTGCACAGATTAATACGCCGCCGTGGGTAAACACGATTATGTTTTCCCCTTCTCCCCGGCGTATCTCGTCCAGGAATGAGGAAACCCGTAGGTATTGGTCGGAAAATGATTCGCCGTTCGTCGCTTTGACATGCAGGTAGTCGTCATACCAGTGTTGGAGGTTCCGGTCTTTTATTTCGTCAAAGTACTGCATTTCCCAGTCGCCGAAATTGATTTCCATTATCCGGCGGTCGCGGACGGCATTGCCGTATCCGCAGAAAGCGGCAAGCCGGGTACATCTGGACAGGGGACTGGTATAGGCCTTGTCGAACCTGGCAGATTCAAGGTTTGCCTTGGTTATGGCGGCTTCCGATTCGAAGGTGGACCGGAGAGGAACATCCGACTGACCGTAACATAGTCCTTTGGGGACGTTGACGGAAGTATGTCTGACGAGGTAGATATTCATATTTTTAGATAATAGGGTTATTACACAAAGCGGCTCCCAGCCAGAAACTAAGCTCGCAGAACAGGAACAGCGCTCCGCAGCAATCACCGGTGTATCCGTCGAGCCGTCGTTTTAACATCCGCAGAATAAGCAAGAATGTAATAATTGGGAACAAGCAGGCAACCCGGTAATCCGCCGGAACCATTATCAGGGGCAGGATTCCTCCGGCAGCGGATATGATAATTTCCCTGATATTCATTCGGGTGTATATTGTTCCGGATTTGCTTGCCTCCGCTGTCCGGGCGTAAGGCAGGAAATTGATGATATTGGAAGATACGGATTTGCTCCAGGCATCTCCTCCCAGCAGTATGAAAGGGATAATGGTTACGGGAAGTAGGGGCAACAGATGGCAGGCGAGCAAGTAATAGATGATTAGTCCCAGAACCCCGTAACTCCCGATATGGGAATCTTTCATGATGCGCAGCGTGCTTTCCTTGTCGGTCCCTCCGCCGAATCCGTCGAAAAAGTCTGCCAGTCCGTCTTCGTGTAAGGCTCCCGTGATAAGTAAACGGGAGACGAGCGCCGCAATAACGGCTGTGCCGGGAGGCAGAATATGGCTGACTCCCCAAAATACCAATGCCATGACTCCTCCCGTCAACCATCCGCTTATGCTCCAATAGCTGACGATATGTTTGAAATGGTCGCGGGGGACTTCCTTTATTTTCCAGAAAGGCAGTCGGGTGAAGAATATAAGGGCGGCAAGAATCCGGTTCATTTTTTATCTGTCTGTTTATTATTCGATGAAAGCTGTATGGTTGATAATATCTTATGTAACTGCTGAGGCGGCGTATCCGGAAAATTCCGGTTGAGGTCCGGTAAGCAAAAGAGTTAGAAATATTTAGTGATGGCGGCGCTGTCGAATGAGTCCATCTCATTAAGCATCCTCACAGCAGAGTCGATGAGAGGATAGGAACAGACGGAACCGCTTCCCTCCCCAAGCCTCAAACCCAAATTCAGGAGCGGACGGACGCCAAGATAATCCAATAAAAGTTTGTGGCCGCTTTCATCTCCCTGATGGCCGAATACTGCATAATCCATCACTTGGGGATAGAGGCGGGAAGCGGCAAGAATACAGTTTGTCATGATGAAGCCGTCTACCAGGATAATCATTTTGAGTTCTGCTGCCCGTAACATGGCGCCTACTGCCATGACCATTTCGTAGCCTCCGAACCGGCTGAGAATTTCTTCGGTAGTGTGAACGCCCGGATAATTGCCGAGGGATTTTTTCAGTATCTCGTACTTGTGGCTGATGCCTTGGCGGTTGAGTCCGCTTCCTGCACCTACGCATTGTTCCAGGGGGATTCCCGTAAATGAGGTCATCCATAGGGAAGAAGGCGAAGTGTTCCCTATTCCCATTTCACCGAAACTGATGATGTTGCATCCTTCCCGGTAAGAATCGTCCGTGCATTGGGCGCCGCGTTCTATACAAAGTTCCATTTCTTCGGGTGTCATGGCTGCTTCGTACAAGAAATTGCGGGTTCCTTTTCTTATTTTCATGTTGATAATCCCTTGCTCATAAGGCAAGTCATAATCGACTCCGGCGTCCACAATTTTTAGTTTGAACCCGTGCTGGCGGCACAGGAAATTGATTCCGGCTCCCCCGTGCAGGAAGTTGCTGATTTGCTGCCAGGTGACTTCTTTGGGAGAAGGGCTTATGTTTTCTTCGACAATACCGTGGTCTGCGGCAAAGATGATGTTTTGGGGATGTTTTAATTCGGGAGAGAGGGATTGCTGTATCAGTCCGATTTGCAAAGCTATCTCTTCGAGTCTTCCGAGCGAACCCTTAGGTTTGGCCAGGTAATTGATTTTGTCGAGCAGAGGTTCTTTGATTGCCTCGTCCGGTTTTTGGATATGGAATGTTTTCATAACGGTTATTTGATTTTTACGGGGATGCCGCTTACCATAAGGTATATCTCGTCGGCATGTGATGCGATGTATTGATTGGCCCAGCCTTGCAAGTCGGTGAATCTGCGTTGCAACTTGTTTTCGGAAACTCCTCCCAATCCGATTTCATTGGTTACAAAAATGAAAGTGGCATCTTGGCTGGTGAATTTGTCGAACTCTGCTTTGACGGCTCCCAGTGAGGCGGAAACGTCGGAGTCGAATTCCATAAAAAAGTTTGTACACCAAAGGGTTACGCAGTCTATTACAACTACTCTCCCGGTGACGTTGTGAAGGCTTAATTTCTTTTCCTCTTCGATATTTGTCCATTCCGGCCCCCGGTTTTTTTGATGGCGTTCCACTCTTTTTCTGAATTCGTCGTCCCATATCTTGGCGGTAGCCAGATAGACGGGTGATGCGGTCAGTTCGTGGGCCATTTTTTCCGCATACGAGCTTTTGCCGGACCGTTGTCCTCCCGTAATCAGTATAATCTTTTTCATTAGGCTTTCAGGTTGAATGATGAATCGGACAAAGGTATAAAAAATAATGGTGGTATGGACTGTTTGGAGGAATGAAACACCGTGCCGTTTTTAAGATTTAGCAACTTGTAATGGCAGTACCGAGCCGAATTACGGTGTGAAGGATACCTTGATATATCCAATTTTAAATATAACTTTCGTTTGATGATGGGAGTTTTAGAAATAATTTGTATGTTTGCTGCCAAACCATAAAACAAATTTTACTATGAGCGGTAATTACGTCATTAATATCGGTCGCCAATTGGGTAGCGGCGGAAAAGAAATAGGAGAGAAACTGGCAGCTCGTTTAGGAATTGACTTTTACGATAAAGAACTGATAAATCTGGCTTCCGAAGAGAGCGGGCTATGTAGGGAATTTTTTGAAAAAGCGGACGAAAAGGCTTCGCAAGGAATTATAGGAGGTTTGTTCGGGATGCGTTTTCCGTTTATCAGCGAGGGGGCCATGCCTTGTAATAACTGTTTAAGCAATGATGCGCTGTTCAAAGTGCAGAGTGATGTGATTCGTCATCTGGCAGCAGAAAAATCCTGTGTGTTCGTAGGACGTTGTGCCGATTATATTTTACGGGAGCATCCCCGCTGTGCGAATATTTTTATTTCAGCTTCCAAAGAAGACCGTATCGCGCGGCTTTGCCGGATTCACCGGGTGGATGAAGAGGCTGCGGAAGAGATGATGGAAAAGGCGGACAAGAAACGTTCGGAATATTATAATTATTATAGTTATAAGACATGGGGAGCGGCCGCTACCTATCATTTATGTGTTGATTCTTCTTCTTTGGGAATTGAAGAGACTGTCCGGTTCATAGAAGAGTTTGTCGTGAAGAAACTTCAACTGGTATAGCTACGGATATTCTTTAAACCGGAAACGGAATTTATATGGAATGGGAAACGGGGAGTAATTCCCGGTATGCTGAACTTCCATATCATGAATGCGGTGACGGATAAGAATCAGAAAACGGATGAAGAGGTTTTAGATGAGTTTGGTAAATAGAAACTTCCACAGGGGAAAACCTTTTAAAGAAAAATTCCCTCGTATTTCACTCTAACCTAATAATGGAGTAAATACGAGGGAATTTTTTGTAGATGCCGGGCAATATTTACATCATTGTCAGCAATATCATCTGTCCTGTCAGGATACGGAGAAACATGGATAACGGATAAACGGTGGAATATCCTACTGCAGGAGCATCACCGGATGTAGTCTGGTTTGCATAAGCCAATGCAGGGGGGTCCGTATTGCTACCGGCTATCAATCCCATCAGGGTAAAATAATTAACCTTGTAATACAGTCTGGCGATAGCGCCGATGATAAGTAACGGGATTACAGTGATAAGGAAACCGCAACCTACATATAATAATCCGTCGCCCTCTACCACCGTCTGGACAAAGTTGGCGCCCGCATCTATACCCACGCTGGCAAGGAAAAGTACGATACCTATTTCACGGAGCATCAGGTTGGCGCTCATGGTCGTATAAGTAACCAGATGCAGTTTATGCCCGAAACGTCCGATAAGAATGGCTACTACCAGCGGACCGCCTGCCAAACCCAGTTTCAACGGGGTAGGCATGCCGGGGAATGAGATGGGAAGGCTGCCTAAAAGGATTCCCAGGAAGATACCGACAAAAATAGTGACAATGTTCGGAGTATCCAGACGTTTCAACTGATTTCCCAATACGCCGGCTACACGCTCTACCGCATCTTGCTGGCCTACCACCATTACGCGGTCACCCACTTGTAATATCAGGTTCGGGTCGGCGAACAAATCCATACCGGAACGGTTGATACGGGTTACATTGACGCCGTACATGCTGCGGAAATGCATGGAACCCAAAGTCTTTCCGTTAATTTCCGGTTTGGTGACCAGAATACGGCGGGATACCATAGGAAGGTCTTGCTTTTCCCAGTCCAGATTGACTTCTTTTCCGATGAATACCGTGATGGCGGGAGCATCTTCTTCCGAGCAGACGATAAATAGCTGGTCACCCATATTGAAGATAGTTTCATGGTCCGGAATGCTGACATGGCCTTCGTGGCGGATTCGGGAGCATACGAACTGGCGTCCCAGGAATTGTTTGATTTCGATTAGGGTCTTTCCGCTGATGGATTCGTTGCGTACTTCGAGACTCATCATGTGTGGTTTGTGGTGCGCATCCCCGCTCTGGCTTTTCAGGCTTTCTTCTTCTTTAGCCATGTTGACACGGAAGATATAACGGATGGCGATAATGGAACCGATGATACCTACCACGCCCAACGGATAGGCGCAGGCATAACCCAGTGCAATCTGGGGACCGGTATAATTCAACTGGTTTAATGCTTCATTGGCGGCACCGAGTCCCGGGGTGTTTGTAACAGCTCCATACAGGATACCTACCATCATCGGCAATTCCACACGGCCGTTCCAGAGGTAATAAAGCCCCAGGGCAACGGCAATATTTAACACTACAATGCCTACAGCCAACAGGTTTAATGTCATTCCTCCCTTTTTGAAAGAAGAGAAAAATGACGGCCCCACCTGAAGACCGATACAGAATACGAACAAAATCAATCCGAATTCACGGATGAAATGTAGGATTTGTGTATCGGCTGTGAAGCCGAAATGTCCCATTAGGATGCCGGCAAACAAAACAAAGGTGACTCCCAGAGATATTCCGAATATCTTTATTTTGCCGAGATACACTCCGGCAGCCACTACGAATGCGTAGAGGAACACGATGTGCGCCACGGAACTGGGGTCCCACAATAAACTTTGTAACCAATCCATACTATTAGTAGTTTTTATAATGTCGTTTTAAAAACGGGTGCAAAATTACTCATTACATTGGAGCTAATCAAATAAATGGAGTATTAAAATGAAGAATAAAAGAAATCTATGCGGATTACATGCATCAATCGAAGTGAGTGAATTCTTCGTTTTTATCCTTTTCTTCTATTTCGGGTCCTGTGCGAATTTTCTATAAAAAGAAGCTTTGTTTGAACTTATTAATTATATTTGCAAGTCGAACCGCTGACACAGAGCAAGAACAGGAAAGAAATAGATAAGAATAAAGACAATATTAATCTTGTTTTAATTTTAAATAAACTATGGCAGACAAAAAAGAAAAACTCTTCTCAGACTTTTCTCCTGTCTCCACCGAACGATGGATGGAGAAGGTTACAGCCGACTTGAAAGGTGCTGATTTTGAGAAGAAACTCGTTTGGAAGACAAACGAAGGATTCAAAGTAAAACCTTTCTACCGTATGGAAGACCTGGAAGGTTTGAAGACGACGGATGCTCTTCCCGGAGAATTTCCTTATCTGAGAGGGACCAAGAAAAACAACAACGAATGGCTGGTACGCCAGGAAATCAAAGTGGCATGTCCGAAAGAAGCCAATGCAAAAGCGTTGGATATCCTGAATAAAGGCATTGATTCTCTTTCTTTCCATGTAAAGGCAAAAGAACTTGGTGCGGAATATATAGAAACCCTGCTGGAGGGAATTCATGCGGAGTGTGTTGAATTGAATTTCTCCACTTGCCAGGGACACGTTGTCGAACTGGTCAATCTGCTGGTCGCTTATTTCCGGAAAAAGGGGTATGACATGAAGAAGCTGAAAGGCTCTGTCAATTATGACTTTTTCAATAAAATGCTGACCCGCGGTAAAGAAAAGGGAGAAATGGCGCAGACGGCTAAAGCGCTGATTGAAGCTATTCAACCGTTACCTCTTTATCGGGTGTTGAATGTGAACGCCCTCTCTTTGAATAATGCAGGAGCTTATATTTATCAAGAATTGGGCTATGCGCTGGCATGGGGGAATGAATATATGTCCCGGTTGACAGATGCCGGTATCTCTGCCGGTACGGTGGCGAAGAAAATCAAGTTTAATTTCGGAATCAGTTCCAATTACTTCCTGGAAATCGCGAAATTCCGTGCAGCCCGCCTGTTATGGGCGAACATTGTAGCCGCTTACGATTCCTCTTTGCGCGATGAGGGGAAAGGAGCGGACCAAGACTGTTGCTGTGCGGCTAAAATGGCTGTCCATGCCGAAACCTCTTCTTTCAATCTTACCTTGTTTGATGCACATGTGAATCTGCTTCGTACTCAAACCGAAGCGATGAGCGCTGCGTTGGGCGGTGTCGATTCGATGACGGTAGTCCCGTTTGACAAGGCTTATGAAACTCCGGATGATTTTTCAGAACGTCTGGCGCGTAACCAACAATTGCTGTTGAAAGAAGAATCTCATTTCGACAAGGTGATTGACCCGGCGGCCGGTTCCTATTATATTGAAAATCTCACCGTGTCCATAGCGCAGCAAGCCTGGAATCTCTTCCTGTCGGTAGAAGAAGCAGGCGGTTTCTATGCCGCATTGAAAGCCGGTACGGTTCAGGCCGCTGTGAATGAAAGTAATAAAGCTCGCCATAAAGCGGTTGCCCAACGCCGTGAAATATTGCTGGGTACGAACCAATTCCCGAATTTCAACGAAAAAGCCGGAGAGAAGAGACCGGTGGAAACGAAATGTTGTTGTGGCGGTCAAGAGCATACTTGTGAAAAAGATGTGGCTACATTGGTGTTCGACCGTGCAGCCAGCGAATTTGAAGCATTACGTCTCGAAACGGAGGCTTCCGGCAAACGTCCGAAAGCATTCATGTTGACAATCGGTAACTTGGCTATGCGCCAGGCGCGTGCACAGTATTCCTGCAATTTCCTGGCTTGTGCCGGATATGAAGTGGTTGACAATCTGGGATTTGAAACGGTAGAAGCCGGAGTGGAGGCTGCTATGGCCGCAAAGGCGGATATTGTGGTGATTTGTTCAAGCGACGATGAATATGCCGAATATGCCATTCCTGCTTTTAAAGCGTTGGACGGTCGCGCCATGTTTATCGTTGCCGGTAATCCGGAATGCGCGGAAACATTGAAGGCAGCAGGTATCGAAAACTTTATCCATGTCCGTGTCAACGTATTGGATACTTTGAAAGAGTTTAACGCTAAACTATTGAAGTAAAATGAGAAAAGATTTTAAGAATATTGATATATATGCCGCATTTCAGCCGACAAACGGCGCTGAATGGCAAAAGGCTAACGGCATTTCCGCAGACTGGAAAACCCCGGAACACATTGAAGTGAAGCCTGTTTATACTAAGGAAGACCTCGAAGGAATGGAACATCTGGATTATGCGGCCGGAATTCCCCCTTATCTGCGCGGACCTTATTCGGTAATGTACACCCTTCGTCCCTGGACAATCCGTCAGTATGCCGGATTCTCTACCGCTGAAGAATCGAATGCCTTTTATCGTCGTAATCTGGCTTCCGGCCAGAAAGGATTGTCTGTCGCTTTCGACTTGGCTACCCACCGCGGTTATGACCCGGACCATGAACGGGTAGTCGGCGATGTAGGCAAGGCAGGAGTGTCTATCTGCTCGTTAGAGAATATGAAAGTCCTGTTTGACGGCATTCCTTTGAATAAGATGTCCGTATCTATGACTATGAACGGAGCCGTACTTCCGGTTATGGCGTTCTATATCAATGCGGGACTGGAACAGGGAGCCAGACTGGAGGAAATGGCCGGTACGATTCAGAACGATATCCTGAAAGAATTCATGGTGCGTAATACTTATATTTATCCGCCTGCATTCTCTATGAAAATTATTTCCGACATTTTTGAATATACCTCACAGAAGATGCCTAAGTTCAACTCTATCTCTATCTCCGGTTATCACATGCAGGAGGCGGGCGCTACGGCGGACATTGAGTTGGCATATACGCTGGCTGACGGTTTGGAATATTTACGTGCCGGTACGGCAGCGGGAATCGATATTGATGCATTTGCTCCGCGTTTGTCCTTCTTCTGGGCAATCGGTACGAACCATTTCATGGAAATTGCCAAGATGCGTGCCGCACGTATGTTGTGGGCGAAGATTGTGAAACAGTTTAACCCGAAAAATCCGAAGTCGCTGGCCTTGCGTACGCACTCCCAGACTTCCGGCTGGTCATTGACGGAACAGGACCCGTTCAACAATGTGGGCCGTACATGTATCGAGGCTATGGCTGCCGCTTTAGGGCATACCCAGTCCTTACATACGAATGCGTTGGATGAGGCTATTGCGCTTCCGACGGATTTCTCGGCGCGTATTGCGCGTAACACGCAGATTTACATTCAGGAAGAAACCTATATTTGCAAGAATGTCGACCCTTGGGGCGGTTCTTACTACGTAGAGTCGTTGACAAATGAACTGGCACACAAGGCCTGGGAACATATTCAGGAGATTGAAAAATTGGGAGGTATGGCGAAAGCCATCGAAACGGGTATTCCTAAGATGCGTATTGAAGAAGCTGCCGCACGTACGCAGGCACGTATCGATAGCGGCCAGCAGACAATTGTCGGCGTGAATAAGTACCGTCTGGAAAAAGAAGACCCGATTGATATTCTTGAAGTGGATAATACGGCTGTGCGTAAAGAACAGATTGAAAACCTGAAACGTTTGAAAGAGGGACGCAATCAGGCGGAAGTGGACAAGGCGCTGGCAGCTATCACGGAATGTGTGGAGACAGGCAAGGGCAATCTGCTCGAACTGGCGGTGGAGGCGGCCCGTGTCCGTGCCACTTTGGGCGAAATCTCTTATGCATGTGAGAAAATTGTAGGACGTTATAAAGCAGTAATTAGAACTATATCAGGCGTGTATTCATCGGAAAGTAAAAACGACAGCGACTTCAAGCGTGCTTGCGAACTGGCTGAGAAGTTTGCGAAGAAGGAGGGACGTCAACCTCGTATTATGATTGCCAAGATGGGGCAGGACGGTCATGACCGCGGCGCCAAAGTTGTAGCGACAGGTTATGCGGATTGTGGTTTTGATGTGGATATGGGACCGTTGTTCCAGACTCCGGCGGAAGCTGCGCGGGAAGCTGTGGAAAATGACGTTCACGTAGTAGGAGTCTCTTCACTGGCTGCCGGGCATAAGACGCTGATTCCGCAAATCATGGAGGAATTGAAAAAGCTGGGACGTGAAGACATTGTGGTGATTGCCGGCGGCGTGATTCCGGCACAGGATTATGATTTCTTGTACAAGGCAGGTGTCGCCGCTATCTTCGGCCCGGGTACTCCGGTAGCAAAAGCGGCTTGTCAAATCCTGGAAATCCTGATGGATGAAGAATAAGCGTTGATTTCCCGTTTTTTGAGATAAGATTTGCTCCCGCCTTTCATTTTTAATAGAATGAAAGGCGGGATTTTTTTATCCTTCATGCGGTCAGTGAGAAATAATCATGTAACTTTGCGAGCTGTTTGATAAAAGATAAGAAGAGAAAGAATGATAGTTTGCATAGCCGAAAAGCCGTCTGTAGCGCGTGATATAGCCGAAGTACTTGGCGCTCGTACTAAAAAGGAAGGGTATATGGAAGGAAACGGATACCAGGTAACCTGGACATTCGGGCATCTTTGTACCCTGAAAGAGCCGCATGAGTACACGCCGAACTGGAAGTCATGGAGCCTGGGCAGCCTGCCGATGATTCCTCCGCGTTTCGGCATTAAACTGATTGAAAATCCTACCTACGAGAAACAATTTCATATTATCGAAGGGTTGATGCAAAAGGCGGATGAGATTATCAACTGCGGTGATGCGGGGCAAGAAGGAGAACTGATTCAGCGCTGGGTGATGCAGAAAGCGGGTGCTCGTTGTCCGGTGAAGCGTTTGTGGATTTCTTCGTTGACGGAAGAGGCTATCCGGGAAGGATTTGCCCGGTTGAGAGACCAGTCCGATTTTCAGTCTTTGTATGAAGCCGGGCTTTCCCGTGCGATGGGCGACTGGCTGTTGGGGATGAATGCCACCCGTCTTTATACCATGAAATACGGGCAGAATAAGCAAGTGCTTTCTATCGGCCGGGTACAGACACCCACTTTGGCTTTGATTGTCAACCGGCAGTTGGAGATTGCAAATTTTCAACCCAAGCAATATTGGGAACTGAAAACAAACTATCGTGATACGGTTTTCTCTGCCCTTATCCGTAAAAGTGATGAAGAGATGGCTGCGGAAGAAGAGAAGAACGGCGGGAAAAAGAAGATGGAGAATCCGGGCATCGACCCCATCGCCAGCCGGGAAGAAGGAGAGGCATTGGTCGCCCGTATTAAAGACCTCCCGTTTATCGTTACCGGTGTCGGCAAGAAAGACGGAAAAGAGTATGCTCCGCGTTTGTTCGACTTGACTTCTCTTCAGGTGGAATGCAATAAAAAGTTTGCCTACTCTGCCGATGAGACCCTGAAACTCATCCAATCTTTGTATGAGAAAAAAGTAGCCACCTATCCGCGTGTGGATACCACTTTTTTGAGTGATGACATTTATCCGAAATGTCCGGGTATCTTGAAAGGACTTCGTGATTATGAAGTCCTGACAGCTCCGTTGAACGGCGTGGCGCTGCCTAAATCCAAAAAAGTGTTTGATAACTCGAAAGTGACGGACCACCACGCCATCATTCCTACAGGTGTCTATACCCAGAACCTGACAGATATGGAACGTCGTGTGTATGATTTGATAGCCCGGCGTTTCATAGCGGTGTTCTATCCGGACTGTAAAGTCTCTACCACCACCGTGATGGGCGAAGTAGACAAAATTCCGTTCAAGGTGACCGGCAAGCAGATATTGGAGCCGGGATGGCGTGTCGTTTTTGCCAAGGATGTGAAAGACATTTCCGAAGAGAAAGAAGGTGAGGATGAAAACGTGCTTCCTCCTTTTATAAAAGGTGAAAGCGGTCCCCATATTCCGGATTTGAATGAGAAATGGACGCAGCCGCCTAAGCCTTATACGGAAGCGACTTTGCTCCGTGCGATGGAAACTGCCGGAAAACTGGTGGATAATGACGAACTTCGGGATGCTTTGAAAGAGAACGGTATAGGACGCCCGTCTACGCGCGCCGCCATTATTGAAACGCTGTTCAAACGCAATTATATCCGTAAAGAGAGAAAGAACCTGGTAGCTACTCCGACAGGAGTGGAACTGGTGCAGCTTATTCATGAAGAACTGCTGAAATCAGCGGAACTGACAGGTATTTGGGAAAAGAAACTTCGTGAAATAGAGAAAAAAACGTATGATGCCCGCCAGTTCCTGGAAGAATTGAAACAAATGGTTTCGGAAATAGTAATGAGCGTGTTGTCGGATAATACCAACCGGCGTATCACCGTCCAGGAGGCGTCGGCCGCCCAAACCGGGGAGAAAGTGAAAAAAGAGACTAAAAAACGTGAACGGAAACCGGGCGTCGCACCGAAGGAAAAGAAAATAAAAGCAGAACCGAAAAACAAACCGGAAATTCAATCGGAAACAGGGGCGGAAGTAAAACCGGAAGCAAAACCGGGAGTACAACCCGAAGCCCGGCCGGGAATACGACCGGACGAACCGGCATATTCCACACCCGTTCCCGGTTCTTCTTCCATGACCGGCACTTCGGATTCTCTTGTCGGGCAGCCTTGTCCGGTTTGCGGAAAAGGAACTGTTATCAAAGGCAAGACAGCCTATGGTTGTTCGGAATGGAGAAATGGATGCACTTACCGGAAATTATTTTAAAATGCTGATACGAGCTGGCAGAAAGGATTTCTGAAATTATTTTCACACGGACAAAATTTAGAGATAAGAATAAATATAAGATTTATTTTCTTTATTGGTATTTATTTTTTTATTTTGCTATCGAGATATTTTTATTAAAATGGAGTATAACACTAGGCAGATAGAGAGAGAATTTCAGCATTTCTTTACGGTTAATTTCCCGAGAGTGAAGAATTTTGCTCAGATGTTACTTAAATCCGAATGCGATGCGGAAGACGTGGCACAGGAAGTCTTCTGTAAGCTTTGGATGCAACCGGAAGTCTGGAGAGATGTTCAAAAACCGGACGGTTATATTTTTATGATGACTAAAAATCTGATTCTTAACATATTCAAACATCAGCGTATCGAGCAGGAATATCAGGAAAACGTGATTGACCAGAAACTTCTTTGTGAGATTGTAGAAAGCGAGCAATTAGATGATATATATTATAAAGAAATGCAGATGATTGTCCGGCTGGTCCTGGAAAGAATGCCCGAGCGGCGCCGTGCTATTTTTGAATTGAGCCGTTTCGAAGGACTGAGCAATAAAGAAATAGCAGCCAAGTTTAATATTTCAGTCCGTACGGTTGAACATCAGATTTATCAAGCCTTAATAGAATTAAAAAAAATACTTCTTTTTTTTGTTTTTTACGGATTTCTTTATAAGTAGTTTTTCTTCCTCAGTTGTCTTTAATACGTAAGGTTAAAAGACGAAGAGCAATGAAGAATTATATTAATCAGATTATAAAATTATTTGGCAGGAATGACTATCCGGTTTCCGTACAAAAAGAATTCCGCCAATGGTTGACGGACGAAAAATATACCCGTGAAAAAGAGTTGGCTCTTCATGCTCTGTGGGAAGAGGCGGGAAAGCAAAAAGCGCCTCGCGGAATGAAACGTTCCATGCAGCGGATGCAACGGAATACGGGAATGTCGGTTCCTTTTTCGACCCAACGGCTGCAATTGCGGATTTGGCAGGTAGCTGCGGCTTGCCTGTTGGCTGTATCCGTAACTTCTTTTTATATGATATCCTTAAAAGATACCCCTTCTAAAGACTTGGTCGAATGTTACATCCCGACAGCGGAGATGAAGCAGTTGACTCTGCCCGACGGAACCCGCGTAATGTTGAATTCCCAAAGCGTTTTGTTATATCCGGAAAAATTCGAAGGCGATACGCGGAGTGTCTATCTAATCGGTGAAGCTAATTTTCAGGTGAAGCCGGACAAAGACCATCCTTTTATCGTAAAAGCGAAAGAGTTGCAGGTAACCGCTTTAGGTACGGAATTCAATGTAAATGCTTATCCGGAAAATAGCGAATTGGTTACGACCCTGCTTTCAGGCAGCGTAAAAATTGAATTTAACAATCTGACGTCAAACGTCGTTTTGCAGCCTAAAGAACAATTCGTGTACAATAAATACACCCACCAGCATTCCTTGAGACATCCGGACATCGCGGACGTAACCTTCTGGCAACGGGGTGAACTGGTTTTCAGAAATATGCATCTGGAAGACATATTTACCGGGCTTGAACGGAAATACCCCTATTCGTTCATCTATAGCCTGCATAGCCTGAACGGGAACACCTATAGCTTCCGTTTCCCCAAACAGGCAAGTTTGAAAGAAGTAATGGAAATAATCACCCGGGTGGCGGGAGATATAAAATATACGATACGAGGAAATAAATGCTATATAAATAATAACAGATAAATTGAAGAAATAAACGATTGTAGAACCTATTAAATAAAGAATCCATGAAAAAAAATACCCAGGAAGAATTGGCCCTTCTTCCCGGATATGAAATCAATATCCTTTAATATTAGCACTTATTGATGCTATTCTATTTTTGAGAGAAAGAAAAAATGACCAATTAACTAATACTAAAGAAATGCTACAAAAGTACAAAAAAATAGCAGATAAATTGGCAAAAGGCAAAAATATCTCATTATTAATTGCTTTGCTGCTCTTGCAGGCTTTTGCTTTTGCCCAAAACAATGTAAAAATAACCATTCAAAAAGAAAGTATTACTGTTATTGAAGCATTGAAAGATGTAGAGAGACAATCCGGGATGTCTATCAATTACAGTGATTCGCAATTAACAGGAAAATCCTCGATTAATCTGGACTTGAAGAGCGTGGCGTTAGGTACGGCTCTCGATACCATTCTGAAAGGTACAGGTTTTACTTATCAGATTCAAGGTAAGTATATTGTAATTGTGGAAATCAAACAGCCGGCCTCACAGGCGATAAAAGAGATAAAGGGAAAAATCGTGGATGAGACAGGCGAGCCTTTAATCGGGGTAAATGTCTCGGTAGAAGGCGGCACGACCGGTACGATATCCGATTTTGACGGAAACTTCTCGGTGAAAGCCCCGGAGAATTCAGTGTTGAAAATATCCTATATAGGATACATGACCCAGCAAATACCGGTTTCGGGAAAAAGCTTCTACCAAATCGTGATGAAGCAAGATACGGAAGAGCTGGAAGAAGTCGTTGTGACAGCCTTAGGAATCAAACGGGCGGAAAAAGCATTGTCTTATAATGTCCAGCAGATTAATACCGATGCAATCACATCGAATAAAGACGTAAACTTCGTGAATTCACTCAGCGGTAAAGTGGCGGGAGTGAATATAAATGCCTCCTCTTCCGGTGTCGGAGGTATCTCTAAAGTAGTGATGCGCGGAACGAAATCCATCATGCAGTCTTCCAATGCGCTGTATGTCATTGACGGAGTGCCGATGTTCAACAGCGGCAGCAATGGAGGAGGAACAGAGTTTAACTCACAAGGAGCTACCGAACCTATTGCAGATATCAATCCGGAAGACATTGAATCCATGTCAGTCTTGACAGGTGCGGCAGCCGCAGCCCTTTACGGTTCGGACGCAGCCAATGGCGCCATCATTATAACGACTAAAAAAGGAAAAGAAGGCCGTTTGAGCATAACCGTAAATTCCAATACCGAATTTACGACCCCGTTTGTGATGCCCCGTTTCCAGACCCGGTACGGCACGGGTAGCGCTATCCAGGACGGCAGTTCTCTGTATAGCTGGGGCGACCATCTGACCGTTGCGAATTATTATGGCTACAATCCGAGAGACGATTATTTCCAGACCGGTATCATCGGTACGGAAAATGTGTCCATCTCGACGGGAACAGATAAAAACCAGACCTATGCATCCGCCGCTGCCGTAAACTCCAAAGGAATAACTCCGAACAATAAATATGAACGTTACAACTTTACGGTACGCAATACGACCCACCTTCTTGACGATAAAATGACCTTTGACATAGGCGCCAGCTATATCCGTCAGAACGACCGCAATATGGTTAACCAGGGAACATACAACAACCCCTTGGTAGGAGCCTATCTGTTCCCCAGAGGCAATGACTGGGAAGATATCCGCATGTACGAACGTTATGATGTTGCCCGTAAGATATATACCCAATACTGGCCGATAGGCGACGGCGGTATGACAATGCAGAATCCATATTGGATCAACTATCGCAATTTGCGTGAAAACGGGAAAGACCGCTACATGATGAACGCAAGCCTGAATTATCAGATATTAGACTGGTTGAGCGTTTCCGGGCGCGTACGGTTAGACCATTCCAACAACAGCTATACGGAAAAATTCTACGCCTCCACCAACACCCAGTTGACAGAACTTTCCGACCGCGGCCTGTATGGCGTGACAAAAACGTCGGACAAGCAATTGTATGCGGATTTCCTGGTTAACATCAACAAGAATTTCGGTGAAGACTGGTCCCTGCAGGCCAATATCGGTGCCTCTATCTCCGATATGCGTTCCGACGCCATGAAAGTACGCGGCCCCATTGCAGACGGTTCGGAGACCTTCGGTTCCGAACAAGTGGGACTGACCAACTATTTCGTCATCCAAAACCTGAGTGCAAGCAAGACACAACGTCTGCAGGAAGGATGGCGCGAGCAGACACAGTCCATATTCGCTTCCGCGGAAATCGGTTACAAGAGCACATACTACCTCACATTGACCGGCCGTAACGATTGGCCTTCCCAGTTGGCAGGACCCAACTCCAAGAGTAAAAGCTTCTTCTATCCTTCGGTCGGGGCCTCCGTCATATTGACAGAACTGATGCCGAACGTGAATAAAGACTACTTGTCATACATGAAAGTCAGAGGTTCGTTCGCCTCCGTGGGTACCGCTTTCGAGCGTTACATCGCCAATCCGCGCTATACGTGGAATACAAGCTCCGGCCAGTTCAGCAATACGACACAATATCCCTTATATAATTTGAAGCCGGAACGTACCCAGTCCTTCGAAGTCGGTCTGACCATGCGTTTCTTTAAAAACTTCAATCTGGACGTTACTTATTACAACGCCAAGACCATGAACCAGACATTCAATCCCCAGTTGCCCGTATCAGGGTGGTCCGCGCTCTATATCCAAAGCGGTTCGGTCCGGAACCAGGGTATCGAGTTGTCTTTGGGATACAAGAATACCTGGAAAGGATTCACCTGGGATACGGGAGTAACCTTCTCCACCAACCAGAATAAAATCCTCTCCTTGGCAGACAATGCGGTAAATCCCATAACCGGCGAGAAATTCTCTATTTCCAGCCTGAATATGGGCGGTTTGGGAAACACCCGTTTCCTGTTGAGAGAAGGAGGCAGCATGGGCGATATCTACTCGTTGATTGACGTGAGAAGAGACAGCAACGGAGATATATACATCGACCGTAACGGCAATGTCACCACAGAAACGATAAAAGACCCCAATAACTACATCAAGTTGGGAAGCGTGCTGCCTAAAGGAAATCTGGCATGGCGCAACGACTTTAGCTGGAAAAACTTCAATGTAGGTTTCCTCGTATCCGCCCGTTTGGGAGGCGTCGTATTCTCCCGTACCCAGGCGATGCTGGACTACTACGGCGTTTCGGAAGCATCGGCCGACGCCCGTGATTTAGGATATGTCACGGTAAACGGAAACGACCGTGTCAATCCCGAAGTATGGTTCAATGCGATAGGAGGAGGAACATCCGTTCCGCAATATTACACCTATTCCGCCACCAACGTCCGTCTGCAGGAAGCCTCCATCAGTTACACATTCCCAAGAAAAATGTTGCGTGACATCTGCGACATCAAAGTCTCGTTAGTCGGACGCAACCTGTGGATGATTTATAACAAAGCTCCGTTTGACCCGGAGACCGTGGCTTCGACAGACAATTTCTATCAGGGAATTGACTACTTCATGATGCCCTCGTTGCGTAATATCGGCTTTAGCGTAAACTTTAAATTCTAAAAGAACAATAGGTATGAAAAATATAATAAATAAAATATTCATAGGTTCATTGGCATTGGCTTTTACTTCATGTACGGCCGACTATTTGAACATCAATTCCAATCCTTATGAACCGGGAGACTTGTCGGCCGATGGATATGCGTTGGGGTCAGCGATGAATAATCTGGCAGGTTGCGTCATTTCGCCGGACGTGAATACGGCGCAATTCACCGACTGCCTGTTAGGCGGTCCTATGGGAGGTTATTATGCCACCTCAGGAGCGTTCACCAACACGATATCCAATTTTAACGCGACCGACGACTGGACCAATGTATTTTTGAAAAGCGACAAGATAATCCCCACCCTGTATTCCAATCTGAACCAGGTAAAGATTGTCTCCGAAAATACGAATGACCCGGTTCCTTATGCGATAGCGCTGATTATCAAAGTCGCGGCGATGCATCGCGTAACGGATACCTACGGCCCGATACCCTATTCGCAAATCGGCCAGGACGGTTCCATAACCACCCCGTATGACTCGGAAGAGCAAGTGTACGATAAGTTCTTCGAAGAGCTGAACGACGCCATCCGGGTGTTGACGGAAAATGAAAATGCGGCGTTGGTGTCTACCGCCGACTATGTATATAGCGGCAATGTGAAGAAATGGATTAAGTTTGCCAATTCCCTGAAATTACGTCTGGCAATCCGGATAGCCAATGTCAGTCCGGAGAAAGCCAAAGAGATGGCGGAAAGCGCCGTCGATCCGCAGTATGGAGGCGTTATAGAAGACAATGCCGACAATGCCGCATGGAACTATTTCGGGACCACGCAGAATCCCATTTATGTAGCCACCCGCTACAACCAGGTGCAAGCATCCGAACATGACGGGACCGCCTGCGCCACAGGAGGCGATACACATGCCGCCGCAGACATCATCTGCTATATGAACGGCTATGAAGACCCCCGGCGTGAGAAATATTTCGTTAAGTCAGAGTGGACAGGATACGACTATGTCGGTATGAGACGCGGCATCGTGATTCCCGATTTGAAGACCGTAGGACATAAATACTCCGGAGTGAATATCCTTCCCACCTCTCCCCTGTATTGGATGAACGCCTCGGAAGTAGCCTTCCTTCGCGCCGAAGGCCAGGCAATCTACAATTTCAATATGGGAGGCACTGCAGAAACCTTCTATAAACAAGGCATCAGCCTCTCCTTCGAACAGTGGGGCGTAGAAGGAGCGGAAGAATATATGGACGACGCAGAGAAAACGCCCGAATTGTACACAGACCCCAATGGAAACAATACCTATGGCGAAGCCCTGTCCACAGTTACGGTGAAATGGGAAGAAGGCGATTCGAAAGAGAGAAAGCAAGAACGCATCATCGTCCAGAAATGGATTGCCAACTGGCAGTTGGGGAATGAAGCATGGGCAGACTATCGCCGTACGGGATACCCCGTCCTGATTCCTGCTACAGATTCCGGAAACAAGAGTGGCGGCATTGTCGATTCAAAGAAAGGCGCGCGTCGCATGCCCTATCCGTTGGATGAGTTTGTCAGCAATGGGGACAATGTGCAATACGCCATTGACAACTATTTGAAAGGACTTGATAATATGGCAACAGATTTATGGTGGGCAAGAAAGTAATATGAATATGAAACAGAATATATATATGAAAAACATTATTAAATGCGGAATGGTTGCTTTATTGTCCGCGTCAGTGGCAATAACCTTCTCCTCATGCAATGACTGGACCGAACCGGAGAGCCTCGACCTCCATTCTCCTTCGCTGGAAGAGCAGAATCCGGAACTCTATAAAGCCTATATGGAAGATTTGAGGAACTATAAAGCCGGAGAACATAAAGTCATGTTCGTCTCTTTTAACAATCCGGCAGACTATCCTTCAAATCGTTCCGAACATTTAACGGTTCTTCCCGACAGCATCGATTATATCTCTTTAAACACTCCGGACAATCTGAACCGGGAAATCCAGGAAGAGATTGCAGAAGTAAGGGAAAAAGGCACTAAAGTCGTTTATAGTATCGATTATGCGAGCTTTGAGACCGAGTGGAACGCCAAGCAGAAAGAAGACCCGTCGCTGACGGAAGAACAGGCGTTGGCCTATCTGGCGGAACGCACGCAGAACATGCTGGCGTTGTGTGATAAATACAACTATGACGGAGTTATCATCGACTACACCGGACGCTCCTTAGTCAGCCTGCCGGAAGATGAGCTGGCGGAATACAGCGCCCGCCAGAAAAATTTCTTCGATTTGGTGTCGGCATGGAAAGAGGCGCATGGCGGTAAGAGCCTGGTATTCTACGGCAACGCGCAATATCTGGTGTCCGATAATATGTACTTGTTGGGCAAGTGCGACTACATCATCCTGAAAACCTCCCTTTCTACCGGTTCCGGCGATTTGAGCGTGAAAGCCTATCTGGCGGTGCAAGCGGGGCTGGACGCCGTGGCAGGACAGGAAAATGCGCAAAATCCAGTTCCGTCAGACCGTTTTGTAGCCTGTGTGGAAACACCCCGGCCGGAAGACAAAGAAATGGTCTATGGCTACTGGAATGTGACCGACGATGCCGGCAATAAGCAACTGGCCACGTTGGGAGCGGCCCAATGGGCGGTAGAATCCTCGGCAGACTTTGTCCGTAAGGGAATCTTTATTCTGAATGCCCATAACGACTACTTTGACAATACCCTTGTTTATGAGCATATTCGTACTGCAATTCAAATCATGAACCCCAATAATTAAAAAGAAAGATAAATATGAAACTGTTTAAATATAGCGTTACGCTTTCCTTATTTGCAGCTATCATAGTGAGCGGTTGTAAGTCGGACGATATTGACAATGAGCATCACTATGACAATAAGTTGTACGTCAGTTCAGAAAGCGTCTGCAGCGATTTGTTGATAAAAGCGGATGTGGTGGAAGCCTCTCGTGAGATATCCTACAGAATAGCTGCGCCGATAGGAGAAGACATTCAAATCAACTTCGACGCCGCTCCGCAGTTGGCCGCTACCTATAATCTTATTTACAAAGATGACGCCGTCGCCCTAGCCGACAAATACTATGAGATACCGCAGAAGACGGTAACCATCAAGGCGGGAGATATCAGCAGCGACAATGTGGTCGTTAATTTCAAGAATACCAACGAGCTTGACGATTCGAGACGCTACGTATTGCCGGTGACTATAACGGATGCGGGCAATATTTCCGTCCTGGAAAGCAAGCGGACAGTCTACTATGTATTTAAAGGAGCCGCCCTTATCAATGTCGTGGCCAACATACGCAAGATGTACTTCCCAATCAATTGGAAGAGCAATGTGTACGGCCTCTCTACGGTGACGGTCGAAGCGTTGCTCCGCGCCAGCGACTGGGTGGACGGACGCGAGAATGCGTTAAGTTCGGTATTCGGGATAGAAGGCACTTTCCTGATTCGTATCGGAGATGCCGACCGGCCCCGGAACCAGTTGCAGTTGGTCGCTCCGGGCGGAAACTTCCCGTCTCCCAATGCCGCACCCGGACTGCCGACTAACGAATGGGTGCACATAGCGGTGGTTTATGACGCCACTTCGGGCGAACGCATCTATTACCAGAACGGCGCGGTAGTGGCCTCGGATAAAGGAGCGTCCGGTTCCTTCTCGCTCAGCAGCGGATGCTACATCGGTTATTCCTATGACGCCACTCGTTGGCTGCCGGGCGAAATTTCAGAGTTGCGTGTCTGGAAAAAACAGCGGACAGCAGAAGAAATCGCATCGGGCATGTATTACGTAGACCCCGCAACAGACGGGTTAATCGCATATTGGAAATTTAATGAAGGAACAGGCAATGTTATCCACGACCATTCGGGCAACGGGAATGACATAACAGGTTCCGCCGTTCCGGAATGGGTAAATGTAGAATTGCCGGAGAAGGATAATTAATAGTCTAACCAAGTTAAGAAAATCAGATATGAATATGAAATACTTTAAATCCGATTGGCTGGCGGTTGCCATGCTGGCAGGCGGGTTAGGGTTATTTGCTTCCTGCGCCGATGATTTGGAAGTAGGTAAACCCATTGACGAAGGAGCTTATGATAAAGTCTATTATAACAACGCATACTTGCGTGATGTGAAGTCAAACCTGTCGTCGCCGGTCGTAGAGTTGTATAGTAAAACTTATACGACTTCCGTGAAAATAGGCCTGACTAAATCGCCGGACGGGGGCACGTCGGCAAAAGCCGTTATCGATGCGGATTATTTGAAAAAATACAATGAAGAGCATGAGACGGATTTTGAACTTTACCCGCAAGAGCTCGTTTCGTTCGACAATGACGGAATCTTCACCTTTGACGCAGCCGCCAAGACCGGTGAAGTCGGCCTGACAATCAAAAGCGAAGACGAAGGCGGAACCCAAGTCCTGGAAGGTAAGACCTATGCCGTTCCCGTGGGGATAACCGAGCCGAGCGCTGATTTGACGATAGAAGACGAAAAGGCGAGACATTGCGTATATCTGGTGAAAGACATGCGTAACGCTTCCGATGCCTGTAAAGGAGAAGATGCGGTGAAAGGTTTCCTCTTCTTCGAAGTGAACGGAGTGAATCCGTTGAATACACTCTCCTTTGAGCTGGAGAACGGGAAACTTCTGTGGGATGCCGTCGTACTTTTTGCCGCGAACATCAATTACGACAGTGACGCCGGACGTCCTTACGTAAAATGTAATCCGCAAGTACAATTCTTGCTGGACAATAACGAAACCTATCTCCAGCCGTTGCGCAAGAGAGGCGTTAAAGTCTTGCTGGGATTGTTGGGCAATCACGACATGACAGGTCTGGCACAGCTTTCCGACCAGGGAGCTAAAGATTTCGCACGCGAGGTAGCCCAGTATTGCAAAGCCTATAATTTGGACGGTGTCAACTATGACGACGAATACTCGACCTCTCCGGATTTGAGCAACCCGGCGTTGACGCAGAAAAGCACGAAAGCGGCCGCCCGTTTGTGTTATGAAACGAAAAAAGCGATGCCCGATAAATGGGTGACGGTGTTTGACTATGGTTATATGTATGGAGTCGCTTCCGTAGACGGCGTGGATGCCGACGAATGGATTGACGTGGTTGTGCCTAACTACGGAGGGTCTGCCTCCCCTATAGGAAATATGGGTTATGAAAAATGTGCAGGCATGGCTATGGAATTGAACCTTGGCAGCGGCGGTTCGTTGACCGGTTCCAGAGCCCAAAGCCTGATGAACAGCGGATACGGATGGTTTATGGGCTTTGCCCCCAGTCCGGAAAAATACTCCAGTATCTTCTATCGTTTTAATGGAGGTCCGGAAGTCCTGTACGGTGCGGCATTGAAACAGCCGACGATTTTCTATAAGCATCAGGACCCGACCCAGTATAATTATCCGGATGATTTATAAATAAAACAATAAGGGTGTGCCGGTAAATGCCGGCGCATCCTTAATCCGATTTACCATTTAAATACTCAATACATGAAAAAATACTTGAAATCCAGTTTTATGCCGGCATTGGCCTTGTTGGGAGGTTTGAGCCTCCTAATCGGTTGTGCGGAAGAAGAAGAGTTGAATTTGACGACTTATCCGGGAAGCTCCGTCTCCGTTACCACATCGGGAGATTCGGGCAACTCTTCGGAAATAAAAATTGAAGCGACATACGACGAAGCGGGACAACTGGTCCTGAGCTCGCCTTTGAGACGTACATGGACGGTGAGCCTGGCAACGCCCGCTACGGAAGACGTGACTTTGCAGATAGAGCCGTTGATGGTGAACATACCTGAAGATAAAGTCGAGATAAGCACGAGAGAGGTTACCATTCCGGCGGGATTTGTTTCGGCCGAAGTCGAAGTCGGCATCAAAAACGACGATTACAGCTTTGTGGCTGAAGAATTGAAACCGCAAGTCTATGAACTAGGCTTGAGAGTTGTCGGAAACATGCAGAGCGAAGGAAAGGCGGTTGTGAATAAAATCTCATACAATACCGTTTGTTCGTTAGCCGGTGAAAAGGGAAATTCCGTTTCGTTCACCCGGCTTTATAAAGACGGGGCGATTGTAGGCGGGGATGCCCTTTCCTATACATTTAAGATGGTGTTGGACAGGCCGGCAAAGAATGATTTGAAAGTGCATTTCGATATGGAAGGAGTTGCCGACGAATTTATGGGAAATGTAACCTTCTCCCCGTCTGCGGATATCACTATCCCTGCCGGTGAGGTGGAAAGCGGGGATATAACCTGGGGCATCTCAAATGATTTTCTGCTCGCGAATCCGGAGGAAGAGACGTTTAACCTTGTCCTGAAACCGGTGATTGAAGCATCGGAACTTGTAAGCTTGTCTCCGGAAGCAGGCGAAATAGCCGTCGAAGTAAGAAAGGTCACTCATTCCTTAGAGCTGGCTACCGGAGCTTTATCTAACTGGGAAAGGCTGGAACGTGACGGCTGGAGCGTAGAGCTGGGTGACGGTTTTTCCGGTAACGGGACGGATTTGGTCGATAATGCCGTGTACACTTATGTATCCTATGTTGAAAGTGAAGGCTCACAATTCGAGATTGTGATGGATATGCAGAAAGAACAGGCTATTACAGGTATCCAATGGCTGTCTCACGATGAATTCAGTTATTCCTCGTGGGTTTATGTCTATTATTCTCCGGTTAAGATGGAGATTCAGGTTTCTTCGGATAAGACGCAATGGGAGTCATTGGGAACGATTGACGAGCTTCAAGAACAGCAGGAACGGTTGTATTTCAATCTGCTGGTTCCTTCGACAGCCCGCTATATCAAATATATCGGCACTGTTGATTCCAATCTGGGCGCAACTGAAATAGAAGAGATTTATGTATATGGCCCGAAAGAATGATGATGGCAAAAGAATGACAGTGACGAAAGAATGCGGTGAATAGCATATTGCATTTAAGTCGCTGTTGAGCGGTTGAGTACCGCTGTTTATCCTTTTTTCTCTACTTTTCGATTTATTTCCTTGTGACGGGATTGTATTATACAATCCGGCAAGGAAATAAATCGTTGTTTAAATAAAGTCGATGTACATGTTTCCCGTTTGGTTCCGTACGTTTGGAACTGGAGTTTCAATAGCTTGAAACAATAGTTTCATGCGCTTGAAACTTTAGTTTCGTTTAAAAGGAAACTACAGTTTCTTGCTTATGGAACTACAGTTTCTTGCTTATGGAACTACAGTTTCTAACTGTTGAAACTATAGTTTCTCGCCGTTGAAACTTCCGTTCCCCTTATTTGATTGCTGAATAAAACCCTGTAATGCACCGGATAATGCTGATTACCTGTTAGTTATGCTTCGCCGGATTGACTGTTCCGGTTTGAAACAACGTTGAATATGAAACAATGGTTTTTACCGGGTTTTGACGGGTCAACGTAAAAACCTGAGGGATTCATAGATTAAGCATAAATATTTGTTAGCCTGAATAGAAAGAAAGCCCTGTCCTTTACTCCTCTGAACTGTGTTCTGAACTCCTTGATTTTGACCGCTTCTTGCCTGTACATGCAGGAAGACGTGCCGTCAACCGGGACAGGATGCGTCCCTTCCCCCTGACATTTTATCTCGGCCGTATGGGAATGGAAAAACGGGGCGGTGCGATTGTCGGGCCGCTGCCGCCGCTGTCGCGCTTATCGAAAACGGCGTTGCGAAGAATCTCATACAGGATTCCGCCGACGTCCAGCCCCAGCGTGAATTTGTTGAAACGGTAAGAAGGGATTACGACAGGAACCGTTTCCCACCGTCCTCTCATGGCATCGTAATACCGCTGCACTCCCATTTCCATATTGAAACGGTCGGACATATCGACGGATATCGTCGCGCCGTAATTGTGGGTATTCATTCCGTAAGAATTCCCGATGCCGTATGAACCGAAGGCCTTGAAAGCTACACGGTCGGAAGCATGGTAAAGCAATGCGCCGGAAGTGCTGAAAGCCTGTCCGGTACTATGCGTCATGTTTATCTTCATGGCATAGGCCTGAAGTTGCAGTTCGAATTTGTCATTGAAAATATGTCGGTAACCCAGTGAGGCGTTGTTGAAACGTCCGATGCCCGGTACGCTTGTCTGTTGTCCGGAGCCGAACAACGCCCCGTGGGAAAACTGTTTCAATATGCCGCCGGTACTGTAATCTCCTTTGAAACGGGGAGAAGGGTTGGTTTGGTAAGGAAGGCGGATTTCCCCTTTCCGCAGGAAATTTAGCGGAAGGTGCAGTTGCCCGGACGGATATAAGGGGGCTATGTCCGTCTTTCGGAAAGAAGATATGCCGGGTACGGAAGAATGGAACGGCATGCTTTCCGGCCGGATCGATATGCTGTCGCGGAGGATGCGGATGCTGTCTTTCTTTTCTTGTGCCGGGAGTGACAGAGGAATAAGAATCAGCAGGAAGAACAGGCCCGCGTGAATCGGGAACCGTGGAGTGTTAATCTTTTGTGCCATATACATCGCCCTCCTTTAGTTTAGTGTTATACTTCTATTTACAAAAATAACGAAAAGCCGGTTGAATGGCAAACAGCGGATGATATTTCATCCGGACTGCAAGTTTTTTTAACTTGGGAGAGCGGAAAGCCGTCGGGAAAGCATCCGGGCAAATTCCTTATTTTCATTAAAATTCTTCTCTTTTCCAAGCAATAACGCCTGCCGTTTGTTATTCCGGATACATGGGAATATTAACTGTTTAAAAATTAGAAGAATATGAAGAAGAAACTGACCGGATTCGCATTGTTGCTGGCTGCCGTCTCCTTGGGAGGCATGCAGCCTGCGGAAGCGTGTACACGTGCCGTCTACATCGGTCCGGACCAAATGGTGGTGACCGGCCGTACGATGGACTGGAAAGAAGATATCATGTCAAACATTTATGTATTTCCGCGCGGTATCCGGCGTGTGGGGCATAATAAGGAAAAAACGGTAAACTGGACTTCCAAATACGGGAGTGTAATCGCAACCGGGTATGACATAGGGACTTGTGACGGAATGAATGAAAAAGGGCTGGTCGCGAGCCTGCTTTTCCTTCCCGAATCCGTTTACTCTCTTCCCGGCGATACCCGTCCGGCGATGGGAATCAGTATTTGGACCCAGTATGTGCTCGACAATTTCGCCACGGTGCATGAGGCGGTGGAGGAGCTGGAGAAGGAGACTTTCCGGATTGACGCTCCCCGCATGCCGAACGGAGGCCCCGAATCTACCTTGCATTTGGCTATTACCGATGAGACGGGGAATACGGCTGTCCTGGAATATCTGGACGGGAAATTGAGCATTCATGAAGGGAAGGACTACCGGGTGATGACGAATTCCCCGCGCTATGACTACCAGTTGGCTATCAATGATTACTGGAAGGAGATTGGCGGGTTGCAGATGTTGCCGGGAACGAACCGTGCGAGCGACCGTTTTGTACGCGCCTCTTTCTATATCCATGCCATTCCGCAGACTGCCGACGCGAAAATCGCCGTTCCCGGAGTATTGAGCGTGATGCGCAATGTGTCCGTTCCGTTCGGTATCAATACGCCGGAGAAACCTTATATTTCCTCTACCCGCTGGCGTTCCGTCTCCGACCAGAAAAATAAGGTGTATTATTTTGAGTCTACCCTGACGCCGAATTTGTTCTGGCTGGATTTGAAAAAGATTGATTTCAGCCCGAAGGCGGGGATAAAGAAGCTGTCTTTGACAAAAGGGGAAATCTATGCGGGGGATGCGGTGAAAGACTTGAAAGACAGCAAGCCGTTTACCTTCTTGTTCCAGACTCCGGCCATGTAGCTTGGGCCGTCTTTGAGACAAAGAGGGGCGAAGCTGGGATGAGTATGCAGGATAGTTACGGATGGGATATGCAAACATAAAAAGAACTGCATCATAACTCGGAAACAGAGTTTGATGCAGCTCTTTTTATAGCCGTCAGAGGCTGTCAAGTTCCGGATTAAAAGCCCGCTTTCTCTAAAAATGAGTGCTGGCGTTCCTTTCGCTTGCGGCTTATGTCCTTTTTTCCCCGTCTTGCCGTCTGGCATATTCCTGATGGAATTCTGCCACGGCTTCTATGCCTTTCCGGAAAATGTCCAGTGAGAAGTTCTCGTTGGGTGAGTGGATGGCGTCCGATTCCAGTCCGAATCCCATCAGGACGGTCTTGATGCCCAATACTTGTTCGAAAGTGGAGATGATGGGAATGCTGCCGCCCCGTCTTACAGCCAGGGGCTTCTTCCCGAAGGCAATTTCAAATCCTTTCTCGGCTGCCTGGTAGGCGGGAAGGGAGATGGGGCAGACATACCCCTGTCCTCCGTGCATCGGGGTGACTTTCACTTGCACCGTATCGGGGGCAATGCTGAGGATGTAGTCGGCAAACTGTCGGGATATCTTATGATGTTCCTGGTGCGGAACCAGCCGGCAGGATACTTTGGCGCAGGCTTTTGAAGGAAGGACGGTTTTCGAACCTTCTCCCGTATATCCGCCCCATATCCCGCATACGTCGAAAGACGGGCGGCAACTGTTGCGTTCCAGCGTGCTGTATCCCTTTTCCCCGGACACTTCTTTCACGCCGATTGCCTCTTTGTACTTCTGTTCGTCGAAAGGTATGCGGGCAATCATGTCCCGTTCGGCTTGCGGCACTTCTTCCACATCGTCGTAGAAGCCGGGCACGGTGATGCGTCCGTCCGCATCTGTCACCTTGCCGATAATCTGGCAGAGCACGTTGAGCGGATTGGCTACCGCACCGCCGAAGTGGCCGGAATGCAGGTCGCGGTTCGGTCCCGTCACTTCTATTTCCCAATAGGCAAGCCCGCGCAGGCCTGTAGTCAACGAAGGCAGTTCCGCCCCCAGCATGCTTGTGTCCGAAACGAGGATGACGTCCGCTTTCAGGAGTTCTTTATGCTCTTCGCAGAAGGCTTCCAGGCTGGGGGAGCCGATTTCTTCTTCTCCTTCGATGATGAATTTCACGTTGTTCTTCAACAGCCCGTTTTTAAGAAGGTATTCGAAAGCCTTCACTTGGATGAAAGACTGCCCTTTGTCGTCGTCCGCCCCGCGCGCCCAGATGCGTCCGTCACGTATTTCCGGTTCGAACGGCCGGCTTTTCCAGAGTTCCAGCGGTTCGGCGGGCATCACGTCATAGTGGGCGTAAACCAGTACGGTCTTGGCGTCCGGGGAGACCGTCTTCTGGGCGAAGACAATCGGATTCCCTTTGGAGGGCATTACCAACGCTTCGTCTGCTCCCGCTTCGAGAAGCAGTTGCGCCCATCGTTCGGCGCAGGCCAGCATGTCGTCGTGATGTTCGGGCAGGGCGCTGATGCTGGGGATACGAATCAGGCTGAACAGGTCTTCCATGATTCGGGATTCGTTCGCTGCGATGTATTTCTGAATTTCGTTCATATAGGCAAATTAGCGTGTTAGGTGATGGTGTCAGAGTTGCGTTGTCTTGTCCAGCAGGTAATAGTCGAGTATCGTCATGGCGGCCATCGCTTCGACGATGGGCACGGCACGGGGGAGCACGCATGCGTCATGGCGGCCGCGGGCTTTCAGGGTCGTGTCTATTCCGTTGATGTTCACGGTTTCCTGTTCCATCAGCAGGGTGGCTATCGGCTTGAACACGACGCGGAAATAGATGTCCTGTCCGTTGCTTATGCCTCCCTGGATGCCGCCGGAATGGTTGGTATGCGTTTCAATCCGCCCGTTGTTATTGTAAAAGACGTCGTTTTGTTCGGAACCTTTCATTTTCAGTCCTTTGAATCCTTCGCCGTATTCAAACGCTTTGGCGGCGTTGATGCTTAGCATCGCGTTGCCCAGCGCTGCGTGCAGCTTGCCGAAAACCGGTTGTCCCAGTCCGATGGGGCATCCTTTGATGACGCAGGTCAGCGTGCCGCCGATGGTGTCGCCTTCTCCTTTCACCTTATATATAAGGTCTGCCATTTCTTTTGCCTTCTCCGGGTCGGGGCAACGCACGTCATTGGTCTCTATCAGGTCGAGGTTGTAGTCGGAATAGCTTCCCTCCAACTTGATGGGGCCTACTTGCGAGGTATAAGCGGTGATGCTGATACCCAGTTGGCGGAGGGCGAGCTTTGCCAGTGCGCCCGCCACGACGCGGGAAATCGTCTCGCGCGCCGATGAACGTCCGCCGCCGCGGTGGTCGCGGATTCCGTATTTCACGGTGTAAGTGTAATCCGCATGTGAGGGGCGGTACACGTTTTTCAGGTTGTTATAGTCATCGGAATGCTGGTTCTCGTTCCATACGATAAACCCGATGGGGCATCCGGTGGATTTTCCTTCGAAGATGCCGGAGAGGAATTCTACTTTATCAGGCTCTTTGCGTGCTGTGGTGAGGATGGATTGGCCGGGACGGCGGCGATTGAGCTCTTGCTGTACAAATTCTTCGTCAATCGTGATTCCGGAAGGAAATCCGTCGATAACTCCCCCGACTCCTTTCCCGTGAGACTCACCGAAACTTGTCAGTCGAAAAATGTTGCCAAATGAATTAAACATAGTTGTGGCTTTTTTAAAATTATATCATTGCAAATATAACAAACTTTTTGATAAGAAGCTCGGGTTCTTGAAATATCTTCGAAAAAGGGAATGATTTGCCTCGCTTTCAAAATACGTACCCGAAACCGATGTTCAGGTATATGGGGTACATGGAGAAACTGATTGTGCGGAAATCTTTTTTAAAGATATCGTTCAGTCCCCAGGTAAGGTCTGCGTATATGTTGAGGTGTTTGAACGCGCGCCATTCCGCTCCCGCCTGCAGCCCCCACTGGAAGCGCCTTAAATCGCCTGAGAAATCGTAGGTGGCTATTTTGCCGTCCGTGAATTCCGCTTTGGGGCCGGTAGGGTTGTCCTCACGCAGGTATCCTTCGTACACATGGCCCGAAAATTCTTTCGAAAGCAGGTACGAAAAGTAAGGGCCGGCTTTTATGTGCCAGCGGCCGCTTATTTTGTAGGCGGCTGTCAGGGGGACGGTGAGCCCCGCGGTGTGTACTTTGGTCTTTACGCCTCCTGTCCACATGCCGCTGACCCGTTCGCCTCCTTGTCCCAGAATTTCCATGCCGTAGTTCTTTACGGTGGCTTTGGTAGTCATCGCCTTGTTTTCGAGCCGCAGCCCGACGGTGACGCCCAATTTGTCCCGGACGGCGAACCATTTGGTTATTTCTCCTCCGATACTGATAGCCAGGGTGGGATTGTAGCCGTCTACCGAACGGATTTCCACAGGCAGGGGCAGCGGTGCCGTGCCGCCGATGTTGAATCCTGCTTTTATCTCGTATTCCAGTCCGCGGAGGGCGGAACGGACGAGTGTCTCGTTCCTGTCAACCTGGGAGTAGCCGGGCAGGGCTGTCCCTATGCATACCGACAGGCAGAAGATGAAAGAAAAACGGTTGAATCTTGTTGTTTTCATAAAAATGGGTTTATTCGTATGTAGTGCCGTCCTTCGGGCGGAAGAGCCCGGAGGGGCTTAGTTTTCCGGATGGTAAACGAGTTCTGCTTCGTCAATCAGCAGGGTGCTTCCGACCGCGCCGTTGAAATAGGCGCCTTCCAGGCTTGAAGTGAATACGATGGACAGGTTGTATTTCCCTTTTTTCAGCTTTTCCTTGTCGATGTATCTGCCGGGGAGCGTGACGAACGGGAGTTTGAAGTAGGTCCATTCGTCCGTTTCTCCGGCATTGTCTATGCGGGCGACGGAGACCAGGCTGGGGCTGGTGAAGGTATTCGTCCCGTCGAGGGTGGGGACGGATTCGCTTGTTTCGTACATGATGGCATAGATGTCGCATATGTCGCGTTTCCCTTCAACGTTTTTGCCTCCTTCCGTGAATTTGTCTCCCGCCTTGTATTTGTAGTATCCTGCAAGGAACGTGGGGACATGGCGGAACGGGAGCCCGAACTTGGTGGCTTCCAGCGGTTTGCTCATGGCGTTGTTTACATCGAAAGAGCCGATGAACAGGTTTCCGGCGGCGATGGGCATTCCTACCAGGCTGCCGAAGAACCCGGTGCTGCGCGTGACTAGCGACAGGCATTTGCCGGCTTTTCCTTCCGTTGCCTGGAAAGTGGGGTAGTCGTCTGCCGTCTTGGCTACTCCGGTCATGGCGTAACCGGCGTTTCCGCTCGCCCATTCCATCGTGACTTTCCCTTTTTCGCGTTCCACGAATATGTAGTACTTCTTTCCGCCGAGCGTGTCTTCAAAGCTGTAGTCGGTGGCGAGTTCCGTGTCGATGACGGATACTCGGTAGTTTTTCTTCCAGATGCCGTCGGCTGCCGTGACGGTATATCCTTGCGGGGATTCGAAATTGCGCACTGTTCCGCTTGCCGGGTCGATTGTGGCTCCCGGGGTGAGTGTAAATTCCGGTTCGAGGGTGGAAACGTCCGTGCCCGGACCGACGAATAGTGTCACCGAATTGTTGTTGATGATGGGGCTGGTAGTCATTTCCACGTCGGGAAGGCTGCAGCTTAGTATGTCCGCTTCCGCATTGGGGGCTTCTTTGCGGATGCAGGAAGATGAAACGAGTGCCGGCAGTAAACAGGCGATTACGTGTTTTGCTTTCATTTTTCTACTGATTCTTTCTGTTAAAGTTCGGTTTTCGGGAAGATTAATAACAATATGGAATTTAATTTGTTCGGAATAGGGTGTCCGGTAGAAAAGAATTTTCTATTTTTGTAACTGTAAACTTTAAGAACGCATGAATGAATCTGAAAGACAGCAAATTATAAAGCTGGTTAAAAGGGAAGTGATTCCTGCCATCGGATGTACGGAACCTATCGCTGTGGCTCTTTGTGTAGCCAAGGCAGCGGAGACATTGGGAATGAGGCCGGAAAGAGTAGAAGTACTGTTGAGTGCCAACATACTGAAAAATGCGATGGGAGTGGGCATTCCCGGAACAGGCATGGTGGGGCTTCCCATTGCTGTCGCGCTGGGGGCGTTGGGCGGCAAGTCCGATTACCGGTTGGAGGTACTGAAAGATTGCACTCCGGAAACCGTGGAACAGGGGAAGCGGTTTATTGCCGAAAAACGAATCTGCATTTCTCTGAAAGAGGGCATTGCGGAAAAGTTGTACATCGAGGTGGTTTGCCATGCCGGCGGGAAGACGGCGAAGGCTGTGATTGCCGGCGGACATACTTCTTTTGTTTATCTGGCGTCGGACGGCCGTGTGCTGCTTGACAAACAGCGGGCTGCCGATGAGGAGGAGGAAGAGGCGTTTCCCGAACTGAGTCTTCGGAAGGTGTATGACTTTGCGCTGGAGGCTCCTCTGGAGGAAATCCGTTTTATCCTTGATACCGCCCGTTTGAATAAGGCTGCCGCCGAGCAGGCGTTTCAAGGCGATTACGGGCATGCGTTGGGTAAAATGCTCCGCGGTACGTATGAGCACAAGATTATGGGGGACAGTGTGTTCTCCCACATCCTTTCTTATACTTCGGCTGCTTGCGACGCGCGTATGGCTGGGGCGATGATTCCTGTCATGAGCAATTCCGGCAGCGGGAACCAGGGCATATCCGCCACGCTTCCCGTGGTGGTCTTTGCCGAGGAAAACGGCAAGACTGAGGAGGAGCTTGTCCGCGCCTTGATGTTGAGCCATCTCACCGTGATTTATATCAAGCAGAGTCTGGGACGTCTTTCCGCTTTATGCGGCTGTGTGGTAGCCGCCACCGGTTCCAGTTGCGGAATTACGTGGTTAATGGGAGGTAATTACAACCAGGTCGCTTTCGCTGTTCAGAATATGATTGCCAACCTGACGGGCATGATTTGTGACGGGGCGAAACCGAGTTGCGCGCTGAAAGTGACGACCGGGGTGTCTACTGCCGTATTATCGGCTATGATGGCGATGGAAAACCGCTGTGTGACTTCTGTGGAGGGAATTATCGACGAGGATGTGGACCAGAGTATCCGCAATCTTACCAGGATAGGGTCGCAAGCGATGAATGAGACGGATAAAATGGTATTGGATATAATGACTCATAAATGTTGATTGATGAAGGCGGGGGAGGATTAGGAGGCTGTATCCGGAACCGGTTCCGGATACAGTCTTCTAATTTTCCGGCTTAGTGGCAATGTCCGCCTTCGCATCCGCAGTTGTCGCCGCATTCGTGGTCGCCGCAACCTTCGCCGCAGCTTCCGCATCCGCAACCGCATCCTTCGCCGCTCATCAGCTTTATCAGCTCTTGAATCTCTTCATTGGTGGCGGGGCGGTTTTCAATGACTTCGCCTTCGAATATCAGGTCGGCGCCCGCTAACGGATGGTTGAGGTCTACTACTACCACATCCGGCTTTATCTCTACCACGCTGGCATTCACCCGTTGTCCTTCGTTGGTCTGCAAAGGAACGATGTTTCCTTCTTTTATATGTTCGCTGTCGAATTTGCCGTCAATCTCGAAAATATGTTTGGGAAGGTCTATGACGTGTTGTTCGTCATATTCTCCGTATGCTTTGTCCGCCGGAATCGTGAAATCGAATTTGTCGCCTTTGGAAAGAGGGGTTAGCTGGTTTTCAAAATCTTCAAGGGTCGTACCCAGGCCTGAAATGAACTGGAAAGGGTGTTCCGCCTTGGCTTCTTCGAACAGTTCTTTTTCTCCGTCTTCCATTGTGTATAGTTTGTATGCAACGGTAATGTACTTGTTTTCTGCTGTTTTCATCTGATTTTTTTATTTCTGATTAATAAATTCCTGGAATATAGGCCGGCAAAGATACGAATTATTTGCTTGTCCTTGGGTATGGGGAAGGTAAATTTCAGATTATTAAGTGCTTTTGTCAGGAGGGGAAGGCGGGGGATAGGGTTAGACAATCGTTGTAAATTCAACCGTTAAGTGATAAAATAGAGAAATAATGCCGCTGTTTTCTTACAATTATTCGCTTTTATGTGATTTTTTTCTTCGATTTGTTTGGAGATAATAAAAAAGCCCTTACCTTTGCAGCACGAAAATAAAGCATAAGGAAAAATGAATATGTTACATACATCTATTAACCTGGCAGTCTTGCATATTATTCGCGTCGTGGTGGTCCCATCAAGAGCGTGAGAAAGGTTTTATGTATGTGTTCGTACCGTAAAAGATAGAATTTGGAGCCTTTCTCACTTGTGTGAGGGAGGCTCTTTAATTAAAAGATGGATTGAAATGAAAAAGCAGTTACGCAGTTCGTTTAGTACGCAAGGCCGTAGGATGGCGGGAGCCCGTGCATTGTGGGCGGCCAACGGCATGAAGAAGAGTCAGATGGGAAAACCTGTCATTGCAATCGTTAACTCGTTCACGCAGTTTGTGCCGGGACATGTGCATCTGCACGAAATCGGACAACTGGTGAAGGCGGAGATTGAGAAGCTGGGATGTTTCGCTGCGGAATTCAACACGATAGCGATTGATGACGGTATAGCGATGGGGCATGACGGGATGCTTTATTCGCTTCCCTCGCGCGATATCATAGCGGACAGCGTGGAGTATATGGTGAATGCGCACAAGGCGGATGCTATGGTGTGTATCAGTAATTGCGACAAAATCACTCCGGGCATGTTGATGGCGGCCATGCGCCTGAACATACCTGCCGTGTTCGTGTCGGGAGGCCCGATGGAGGCGGGAGAATGGAACGGACGGCATCTGGACTTAATCGACGCGATGATTCAGTCGGCGGACGAAAGCGTAAGCGACCGGGAGGTGGCCGATATCGAACAGAATGCATGTCCTACGTGCGGGTGCTGTTCCGGCATGTTTACCGCTAATTCCATGAACTGCCTGAACGAGGCTATCGGACTGGCTCTTCCGGGCAACGGGACGATTGTGGCTACGCACGAAAACCGTACGCAGCTTTTCAAGGATGCCGCCAGGCTAATCGTGGAGAATGCGAGGCTGTATTATGAGGAAGGGGATGAAAGCGTGCTTCCCCGCAGCATTGCCACCCGTCAGGCGTTTCTGAATGCCATGACTCTGGACATAGCGATGGGAGGCTCCACCAATACGGTCCTGCATTTATTGGCGGTGGCGCATGAAGCGGGGGTGGATTTTAAGATGGACGACATAGACATGCTGTCGCGCAAAACTCCCTGTCTTTGCAAGGTTGCCCCGAATACGCAGAAATATCACATTCAGGATGTGAACCGTGCCGGCGGCATTATCGCTATCATGGACGAATTGGCGAAAGGCGGCCTGGTCGATACTTCCGTCCGCCGTGTAGACGGAATGACCCTGGCGGAGGCCATCGGCAACTATTCGATTACCGCTCCGGGCGTATGTGAGGAGGCTATCCGGAAATATTCGAGCGCCGCCGGAAATAAGTTTAATCTCGTACTCGGCTCGCAGGCTGCCTATTATAAGGAATTGGATACGAACCGTACGGACGGGTGTATCCGTGATTTGGAACATGCTTACAGCAAGGACGGCGGGCTTGCCGTATTGAAAGGCAACATTGCGCAGGACGGTTGCGTGGTGAAAACGGCGGGTGTGGATGAAAGTATCTGGAGGTTCACCGGTCCCGCTAAGGTGTTCGATTCGCAGGAAGCGGCGTGCGAGGGTATTCTGGGCGGCCGGGTTGTCAGCGGCGACGTGGTTGTCATTACGCACGAAGGCCCGAAGGGCGGTCCCGGCATGCAGGAGATGCTTTATCCTACCTCTTATATCAAATCCCGCCATTTGGGGAAGGAATGCGCTTTGATTACCGACGGGCGTTTCAGCGGCGGGACTTCCGGGCTGAGTATCGGGCATATTTCTCCCGAAGCGGCTGCCGGAGGCAATATCGGCAAGATTGTGGACGGGGATATCATTGAAATCGACATTCCCGCCCGGACGATTAACGTGCGGTTGACGGATGAAGAACTGGCCGCCCGTCCGATGGCTCCCGTCACTCGTGACCGTTGCGTATCGAAGAGTTTGAAGGCTTACGCCAGTATGGTGAGCTCCGCCGATAAGGGGGCAGTGAGAATAATCGATTGACGGGCGGCGGTTTGCCGCATTGTCTTCGAATAATAAAATCGTCAAACAGTAAATCAGAATAGATGAGTAAAGATTTAATAACAGGTGCGGAGGCGTTGATGCGTTCGCTGGAACATCAGGGGGTAACTACTATTTTCGGTTATCCGGGCGGTTCTATCATGCCGGTATTTGATGCTTTGTACGACCATCAAAGTACATTGAACCATATTCTGGTCCGTCACGAACAGGGGGCTGCCCATGCGGCGCAGGGGTTTGCCCGCGTATCGGGGCAGGTAGGCGTATGTCTGGTGACGAGTGGTCCCGGAGCGACCAATACCATTACCGGCATTGCCGATGCCATGATTGACAGTACGCCTATCGTTGTGATTGCCGGGCAGGTGGGAACGGGTTTTCTCGGTACGGATGCTTTTCAGGAGGTGGATTTGGTGGGCATAACGCAGCCTATCTCCAAATGGAGTTATCAGATTCGCCGCGCGGAGGATGTCGCATGGGCGGTGGCGCGTGCGTTTTATATCGCCAGTAGCGGTCGTCCCGGTCCTGTGGTGCTGGACTTTGCCAAGAATGCGCAAGTCGAGAAAACGAAATACGAACCTACGAAACTGGATTTTGTCCGTAGTTATGTTCCGGTTCCCGATACGGACGAAGAGGCTGTGAAAATGGCTGCCGAACTGATTAACAATGCCGAACGTCCGCTGGTATTGGTGGGACAGGGCGTGGAGCTGGGAAATGCCCAGAACGAGCTGCGTGCCTTTATCGAAAAGGCGGATATGCCTGCCGGATGCACTTTGCTCGGACTTTCCGCTTTGCCTACCGAACATCCCTTGAATAAAGGCATGTTGGGAATGCACGGTAATCTGGGACCGAACATCAATACCAACAAATGTGATGTATTGGTTGCTGTCGGCATGCGTTTTGACGACCGTGTGACCGGTAATCTGGCTACTTATGCCAAGCAGGCGAAGGTCATCCATTTCGATATTGACCCGGCGGAAATAAATAAGAATGTAAAGGTGGATGTGGCTGTTTTAGGGGATTGCAAGGATACGCTGGCCGCCGTGACCCGGCTGTTGAAGGAGAACAAGCATACGCAGTGGAATGACAGTTTCAGGGAATATGAGAAGGTGGAAGAGGAAAAGGTGATTCGCCCGGAACTTTATCCTGTTACGGATTCGCTGACTATGGGGGAGGTTGCGCGTGCCGTGAGTGAGGCTACCCGCCACGAGGCTGTGCTGGTGACGGATGTCGGGCAAAACCAGATGATTTCCGCGCGTTATTTTAAATATACCAAAGAACGGAGTATCATTACTTCCGGCGGATTGGGGACTATGGGATTCGGCCTTCCCGCGGCTATCGGGGCTACTTTCGGCGCTCCGGAACGTACCGTATGCGTGTTTATGGGAGACGGCGGGCTGCAGATGAATATTCAGGAGCTGGGCACTGTCATGGAACGGCGGGCTCCGGTTAAAATCATCTGCCTGAACAACAACTTCCTGGGAAATGTGCGCCAATGGCAGGCGATGTTTTTCAACCGCCGTTATTCGTTTACTCCGATGCTGAATCCGGACTATATGAAGATTGCTTCCGCTTATGATATTCCTTCCAGGCGCGTTTGCTCGCGTGAGGAGCTGAAAGAGGCGATTCATGAGATGCTGGCTACGGACGGCCCGTTCCTGTTGGAGGCGTGCGTGGTGGAAGAAGGTAATGTCCTGCCGATGACTCCTCCGGGCGGTTCGGTCAACCAGATGCTGCTGGAGTGCTGAAATGATTATTAACTATCTGTTTTGGGTCTTGGATTGAGGCGACGTTGCCGGTCGCATCCAGGTTCGAGATTCAAAGTTCAAAATTCAAGATTGATGAAGACATTATATACTATTATCGTTCATTCCGAAAACATTGCCGGATTGCTGAACCAAGTGACAGCCGTGTTTACCCGCCGACAGATAAATATCGAAAGCCTGAATGTTTCCGCCTCTTCCATTAAAGGCGTGCATAAATATACCATTACCGCCTGGACGGATAAGGATACCATCGAGAAGGTGGTCAGGCAGATAGAGAAGAAGATTGATGTGATTCAGGCGCATTATTTTACGGAGGATGAAATCTATTTCCACGAAATCGCCTTGTACAAGGTGTCTACTCCTGCATTCCAGGAGAATCCGGAAGCGTCTAAATTGATTCGTAAGTATAATGCGCGTATCGTGGAGGTGAATCCGGTGTTCTCGATTGTGGAGAAAAACGGCATGAGCGAAGACATAACTTCGCTTTACGGTGAACTTCGGGCATTGAATTGTGTTTTGCAGTTTGTCCGTTCGGGACGTGTGGCGATTACGACCAGTTGTTTTGAACGGGTGAACGAGTTTCTGGACGGACGGGAAGCGAGATATAATGAAAGCAAAAAACAACAGGAATAATGGGTGAAGGAAATAAAATAGGGGTTTATAAGTTCGTGGCGGAACCGTTCCATGTGGATTTTAACGGACGTCTCACTATGGGGGTGCTGGGAAACCACTTGCTGAACTGTGCGGGTTTTCATGCGAGTGACCGTGGTTTCGGCATCGCGACGCTGAATGAGGATAATTATACGTGGGTGCTTTCGCGCTTGGCGGTCGAACTGGACGAGATGCCTTACCAGTATGAGGATTTTTCGATTCAGACGTGGGTGGAGAATGTCTACCGCCTGTTTACAGACCGTAACTTCGCTATTCTCGACAAGGACGGCAGGAAGATTGGCTATGCGCGTTCCGTATGGGCGATGATTAACCTCAAGACTCGCAAGCCGGCGGATTTGCTCGCATTGCATGGGGGGAGCATTGCGGATTATGTGTGTGACGAACCTTGTCCCATAGAAAAGCCTTCCCGCATTAAAGTGACGGGCGGACGGCCTGTAGCCGGCTTGACGGCGAAATACAGCGATATAGATATTAACGGCCATGTGAACAGCATCCGTTATATCGAGCATATCCTTGATTTGTTTCCGATTGATGTGTACAGGACGAAACGAATCCGGCGTTTTGAAATGGCGTATGTGGCTGAAAGTTATTTTGGGGACGAGCTTTCTTTTTTCTGTGATGAGGCGGACGGGAATGAGTTCCACATAGAAGTGAAAAAGAACGGCAGCGAGGTTGTCTGCCGCTCGAAAGTGATATTCGAATGAGTGATTGAAGAAGATAACATAAATTAATAACGGGCGGCGTAAGCTGCCGAAACTAAAAAACAAAAAAGAAAATGGCACAGTTGAATTTTGGCGGTACTATTGAGAATGTAGTAATCCGTGATGAATTTCCTTTGGAAAAGGCTCGTGAAGTATTGAAAGATGAGACAATCGCCGTAATCGGTTATGGTGTGCAGGGTCCCGGACAGGCATTGAACTTGCGTGATAACGGTTTCAATGTGATTGTCGGCCAGCGTCAGGGAAAAACTTACGATAAAGCGGTAGCGGACGGATGGGTTCCGGGTGAGACTTTGTTTGGCATTGAGGAAGCTTGCCAGAAAGGCACGATTGTCATGTGCCTGTTGTCTGACGCTGCGGTAATGTCCGTATGGCCTACTATCAAACCGTATCTGACTGCGGGAAAGGCTCTTTATTTCTCCCATGGTTTTGCTATTACGTGGAATGACCGTACGGGAGTGGTTCCTCCTGCCGATATCGATGTGATTATGGTCGCTCCCAAAGGTTCGGGCACTTCTTTGCGTACCATGTTCCTCGAAGGACGCGGATTGAATTCTTCTTACGCTATCTATCAGGATGCTACGGGAAAGGCTATGGACAGGACGATAGCGCTGGGTATCGGTATCGGTTCGGGCTATTTGTTTGAAACGACTTTCCAGCGTGAGGCTACTTCGGACTTGACCGGCGAACGCGGTTCGTTGATGGGTGCAATCCAGGGGTTGTTGCTGGCTCAGTATGAGGTGTTGCGTGAAAACGGCCATTCTCCTTCCGAGGCGTTCAACGAGACGGTGGAAGAGCTGACTCAGTCATTGATGCCGTTGTTTGCCAAGAACGGTATGGACTGGATGTATGCTAATTGTTCCACTACTGCCCAGCGTGGTGCTCTTGATTGGATGGGCCCGTTCCACGATGCTATCAAACCGGTAGTTGAAAAGTTGTACAACAGCGTTAAAACCGGCAATGAGGCGCAGATTTCCATTGACAGCAACTCACAACCTGATTATCGCGAGAAACTGAATGAAGAACTTCGTCAGTTGCGCGAGAGTGAAATGTGGCAGACTGCTGTTACGGTACGCAAGCTGCGTCCCGAAAATAACTAACCGGTTGCCTTTATTATTACTCAGGCATAGAAGCGGAAGGAATATTTCTTTCCGCTTTTTTCATATATTCGGATTAATTAAGTAGGAAAATACAAGTTTGTTGCTATCTTTGTAGCATGATGTGGAAAAGTTGCCGCAGGGTATTTATACAGGCGGCATCGAAATAAGGACAAAATGTGATTCGTACTTTCCCGTCATTAACGGCTTGTTTTTGGGCTTTGGAGGATTTATTCTGACGGAGTGAGGAAACGGCCGGCGTTTTTTTATCGGGCTGTGTTCCGGAACTGGGAATGTTTCCGGCACGGTGAGATGGAAAAGGGATATGAAATGGAAAAATTGTTTGTTTTGTTTGTGTTAAAAAGAGTCTTGTTTCGTGAGAAAAGAGATTTTGGGAAAAGAGGATTATAGGTAATCCTCTTTTTTTATAAATGCCATGAGCCTTTTGTAGAAAGGATGTTTGGTAAGTGTAGCCGCGTCTCCGAAGATTACCAGTTTCATCCGTGCCCGGGTGATGGCTACGTTCATCCGTCTCAAATCATTCAGGAAGCCTATTTGCCCGTTTTCGTTTGCCCGGACAAGGCTGATAAAGATTACGTCCCGTTCCTGGCCTTGGAAACCGTCTACCGTATTGACTGTGATGAGGCTCCGGAGGGGCCGGAGAAAACTGTTCTCCCTGATTTTGTTTCTCAGGTACTGCACTTGCGCTTTGTAGGGTGAAATCAGTCCGAAATCAATGTTTTCGTCCAGTATCCTTGCTTTGCCGATTCGATTGATATAGGTCTCCAGTTCCCGGAGCAGCAGGTTGGCTTCCCGTTTGTTGATTCGTCCGAAACTTTCTCCTACAAATTCTTCGTGGAAGTTCATTCCGGAGGTATCTATCCAGTTCATCGGGGTGTCGAAATCGAGGATGCCCCGGTAACGTATTTCCGGTGCGGCTTCCAATTCTCCGTGATAGAACCATTCGGAAGGGAAACGCATGATGGATTCGTGCATCCGGTATTGTACTTTGAGCAGTGACACGGCAGAGGGTTTCTGTTGCGTTACTTTTTCCATCAGGGTGTGGTCCAGTCCGTTTCGGGCGGCTTCGATGCATTTCACGGTAGGAGGGAGCTGGCAGTGGTCGCCGGCAAAGATTACCCGGTCGGCCTTGCGGATTGCAATCCAGCAGGCGGCTTCGAGCGCTTGGGCGGCTTCGTCTATGAATAAGGTGGAAAAGTGCCGGCCGGCGAGCAGGCGGTGATTGCTGCTGACCAGAGTGGAGGCGATTATCCGGGCGCTGTCGAAAAGGTCGGCGTTGATTTGTATTTCCAGTTCTGTGGCGCGGTCGCGGAGACGGCTGATGCGGTTGCGCATGCTTTCCCGTTCGGAATAGTTTCCCTTGCGTACCCGGCCGGCTGTCTCACGGATGGACTTGCGTATCCCCCAGAGTTCCGGATAGGCCGGATGATTCTCGAACCGGCGCTCGTAGGTGAATGATAGCATTTTATCGTTCACCCGCGTCGGGTTGCCGATGCGTAGGACGGGGACGCCCCGGTCTGCCAGTTTTTCACTTATCCAGTCTACGGCTGTGTTGCTTTGCGCACAGACGAGTACTTGCGGTTCCCGGCGTAATGTTTCGTAAATCGCTTCGACGAGCGTGGTTGTTTTTCCTGTTCCCGGAGGGCCGTGGACAACGGATACGTCGCGTGTGCACAGTACTTTATTGACGGCTGCTTCCTGTGTGCTGTTTAACCACGGAAACCGGACGGGATACAATTCCCGGAAACCGGGCTTTTGGGTTCCCAAAAGGATGTCGCGCAATTCCGAGAGGCGGTTTCCTTTAGCACGGACGACGTCTTCCAGTGCTTCGAACATCGCCCGGTAGGATGTTTCGTCGAAATAGAGCTGTACTCCCAATGCTTCGTCTGTCTGCAATTCCGTTATCGCTCCTGCTCCGGGAAGCACCACTGCCATTCTTTCTTCATCTGCATAGCTGACGGTGGCAATGAAATTCATATATTTTACTTCCCCGTCGAAAGACTGGCGGAAAAAACAGACCGGACGGCCGAATTCAAATGCGTGTTCTATCTCTTTATTTTCCGTCCGTGTAATATCTATTACAAACTGATTTAAAGAATTGTAGTAACTTCGGCCGAGGGAGACGGGATACCAGCAAAGCCCCCGTCTGACTTTGCGGGCGACTCCCATGATTTCGGTTTGCCGTTTGAACTCCTCTTTCTCGTATTCGTACTCCATCCGCAACAGGAGTTGCTGGTGCTGGAGAGCGGAAATCGGACTTTTCGAGTTATTATTCATCATGGATGCAAAGGTAGCAAATCTTCTTTCTGTGGAGAAAATATATTTCATTTTGTTAAACATAACTCGAACACTGTTCGTTAATCTAATAGATAGACTAAAAATGAGAAGTGATATGGTGTATGATATGACGATGCTTGAGGCTTTCTATAAAGCTTACAAAGGGAAAGTGGAATCTGTGAGGGGCATTCTGGAACGTCCCCTGACTTTGACCGAGAAAATTTTGTATGCGCATCTGTATGATGCGGCTGATTTGAAGGATTACAAAAGGGGTGAGGATTATGTGAATTTCCGTCCTGACCGTGTGGCTATGCAGGATGCGACTGCCCAGATGGCTTTGCTTCAATTTATGAATGCCGGCAAGGAAAAGGCGGCTGTGCCTTCGACAGTGCATTGCGACCACTTGATACAGGCTTACAAGGGCGCGAAAGAGGATATTCTCACTGCAAAGGCGGTGAATGAGGAGGTGTATGATTTTCTTCGTGACGTGTCTTCCCGTTACGGTATCGGTTTCTGGAAGCCGGGAGCCGGTATCATTCACCAGGTGGTGCTCGAGAATTATGCTTTCCCCGGCGGCATGATGGTAGGAACGGATTCCCATACTCCGAATGCCGGCGGTTTGGGCATGGTGGCTATCGGTGTGGGCGGAGCCGATGCCGTGGATGTGATGACAGGCATGGAATGGGAATTGAAAATGCCGAAAATCATCGGGGTCCGCCTGACCGGCAAGCTTAGCGGCTGGACTTCTCCGAAGGATGTGATTCTGAAACTTGCGGGTATCCTGACTGTAAAGGGTGGGACGAATGCGATTATCGAGTATTTCGGTCCGGGGACCGAGTCGCTTTCCGCTACCGGAAAGGCTACGGTTTGCAATATGGGGGCTGAAGTGGGGGCCACTGCTTCGCTTTTCCCGTTTGACGGGCGGATGGCAACTTATTTGAGGGCTACCGGAAGGGAGCGTGTCGTTGACTTGGCAGAAGCCGTAGATGCCGACTTGCGCGCTGACGAAGCGGTGACGGACGAACCTTCAAAGTATTACGACCGGGTGATTGAGATTGATTTGTCGGAATTGGAACCTTATATAAACGGGCCTTTTACGCCGGATGCCGCTACTCCGATTTCCGAGTTTGCGGAGAAGGTATTGGTAAACGGCTATCCTCGCAGGATGGAGGTCGGATTAATCGGTTCATGTACCAATTCTTCTTATCAGGACTTGAGCCGCGCCGCTTCTCTGGCGAAACAGGTGGCGGAAAAGAATTTGAGCGTCGCTTCTCCGCTGATAGTGAATCCGGGGTCCGAGCAAATCCGCGCTACTGCCGAAAGGGATGGAATGATTGAGGCTTTCGAACGGATTGGCGCAACGATTATGGCGAATGCCTGCGGTCCTTGCATCGGACAGTGGAAACGCCGTACGGACGATTTGACGCGGAAAAATTCCATCGTCACTTCTTTCAACCGCAATTTTGCCAAACGGGCGGACGGTAATCCGAATACTTATGCTTTTGTTGCGTCTCCCGAACTGACTATGGCATTGACGATAGCCGGTGATTTGTGCTTTAACCCGTTGAAGGACAGGTTAGTCAATCACAACGGTGAAAAAGTGAAGTTGTCCGAACCTGTCGGAGACGAGCTTCCGATGAAGGGGTTTGCTTCGGAAAATGAGGGATATGTCGCTCCTGACGGGGTGAAGAGGGAAATCAGGGTGAAACCGGATTCGCAACGTTTGCAACTTCTGGCTCCTTTTCCCGCCTGGGACGGAACGGACCTTCTTAATATGCCTTTGCTGATAAAAGCGCAGGGCAAGTGTACGACGGACCATATTTCTATGGCGGGGCCGTGGCTCCGTTTCCGCGGACATCTGGAAAATATCTCGGATAATATGCTGATGGGGGCTGTCAATGCTTTCAATGGCGAAACGAATAAGGTCTGGAACCGTTCTACAAATACTTACGGAACGGTTTCCGGTACGGCGAAGATGTATAAGGCGGAGGGTATTTTTTCCATTGTTGTGGCCGAAGAAAATTACGGGGAAGGTTCTAGCCGTGAACATGCGGCTATGGAACCGAGGTTCTTGAATGTACGTGTCATTCTGGCGAAGAGTTTTGCCCGTATCCATGAGACGAATTTGAAGAAACAGGGAATGCTTGCCGTTACTTTTGCCGATAAGGCCGATTATGATAAGATTAAAGAACATGATGTGCTTTCCGTCATCGGTCTGGCGGACTTTGCTCCGGGACGTAACTTGAAGGTTGTTCTTCACCATGAAGACGGGACAAGGGAGAGTTTCGAAGTGAGGCATACATACAATGAGCAGCAGATTGGCTGGTTTCGTGCCGGTTCTGCCCTGAATGCAAGATAATTTAAAACAAAGACGGAATATGAATAAAGTAACTATGCGAAATGACGGTACGCTACTGGTACCTGACATGCCTGTCATTCCTTATATTACAGGGGACGGGGTAGGAGCCGAAATAACTCCTTCCATGCAAGATGTGGTGGATGCGGCGGTCCGGAAAGCTTACGGGGGCGGACGCCGTATTGAGTGGAAAGAGGTATTGGCGGGAGAACGGGCTTTCAATGAGACCGGTTCATGGCTTCCGGATAAAACCATGCAGGCGTTTCAGGAATGCCTGGTAGGTATTAAGGGACCGTTGACGACACCGGTCGGCGGCGGAATCCGTTCGTTGAACGTGGCTTTGCGGCAGACGCTTGATTTGTATGTCTGCCTTCGGCCTGTCCGCTGGTATCAGGGGATACAGTCGCCGGTGAAGGCTCCTGAGAAGGTGAATATGTGCGTGTTTCGTGAAAATACGGAGGATATTTATGCGGGTATCGAGTGGGAGGCGGGTAGCCCGGAGGCCGAGAAGTTTTATAAATTCCTGAAAGATGAAATGAAAGTGGAAAAGGTGCGTTTTCCTGCGACGTCTTCTTTTGGCGTGAAGCCTGTTTCCCGTGAGGGGACGGAACGTCTTGTGCGTGCTGCATGCCAGTATGCGCTTGAGCATCATCTGCCTTCCGTCACTTTGGTACATAAGGGAAATATTATGAAGTTTACCGAAGGTGGGTTTAAAAAGTGGGGGTATGAACTGGCGCAACGTGAGTTCGGTGATGCTTTGGCGGATGGCAGGTTGTCGGTAAAGGATTGCATTGCGGATGCTTTTTTACAGAATACACTGCTGGTTCCCGAAGAGTATTCGGTAATAGCGACTCTGAACCTGAACGGGGATTATGTTTCCGACCAACTGGCGGCGATGGTGGGGGGCATAGGCATCGCTCCGGGAGCGAATATCAATTACAAGACCGGGCATGCCATTTTTGAGGCGACACACGGAACTGCTCCCGATATAGCGGGCAAGGATGTGGTGAATCCTTGTTCCATCCTCCTTTCGGCTGTGATGATGCTTGAGTATCTGGGCTGGACGGAGGCGGCGGCTCTTATTGAGAAGGCGCTTGAACAGAGTTTCTTGGAAGGGCGTGCCACTCATGATTTGGCGCGTTTCATGCCGGACGGTATTTCCTTGTCTACTACTGCTTTCACTCGTGAGATAGTGGAAAGGATTGAAAAATAAGAAAAAGACTAAATACAGATGAATATGAAGAAAGAGTATCTGATTTACAAGCTTTCCGAGGAAATGAAGGAGGCTACCCGGATTAATAATGAATTGTTCCCCAAGTTCGACGTGAAACGAGGGCTGCGTAATGAGGACGGTACGGGCGTGCTGGTGGGTCTGACGAAGATTGGCAACGTGGTGGGTTATGAACGTATTCCGGGAGGTGGATTGAAACCTATTCCGGGAAAGTTGTTTTATCGCGGTTATGATGTGGAAGATATTTCCCATGCTATTATTAAGGAGAAACGTTTCGGTTTTGAGGAGGTGGCTTATTTGTTGTTGTCCGGCCGGTTGCCGGATAAGGAGGAACTGGCTTCATTCTGCGAATTGATTAATGACAATATGGCATTGGAACAGAAGACAAAAATGAATATTATTGAGTTGGAAGGAAATAATATCATGAATATTCTCGCGCGCAGCGTGCTTGAGATGTATCGTTTTGACCCGAATGCGGACGATACCTCACGCGATAATCTGATGCGGCAGAGTATCGATCTTATTTCGAAGTTTCCCACAATTATCGCTTATGCCTATAATATGCTTCGCCATGCCACTTTCGGACGTTCGCTGCATATCCGCCATCCGCAGGAGAATCTTTCCATTGCCGAGAATTTCTTATATATGTTGAAAAAGGACTATACCGAACTGGATGCGCGTACTCTTGACCTTCTGTTAATCTTGCAGGCGGAGCACGGCGGCGGTAATAACTCGACTTTTACGGTCCGTGTCACCTCTTCTACCGGAACGGATACTTATTCGGCGATTGCCGCAGGCATCGGCTCTTTGAAAGGGCCGCTTCACGGGGGCGCTAACATTCAGGTTGCCGATATGTTCCATCATTTGCAGAAGAATATCAAGGACTGGACAAATGTGGACGAAATCGATACGTACTTCACTCGTATGCTGAATAAGGAGGTGTATAATAAAACCGGACTGATTTATGGCATAGGGCATGCCGTTTATACGATTTCCGACCCGCGGGCGCTTCTGTTGAAGGAACTGGCACGTGATTTGGCACGTGAAAAAGGGAAGGAACATGAGTTCGCATTCCTGGAGTTGCTGGAGGAGAGGGCTATTGATACTTTCGGGCGTATTAAGAATAACGGAAAGACCGTATCGAGCAACATTGATTTTTATTCGGGATTTGTATATGAAATGATTGGGTTGCCGCAGGAGATTTTCACTCCTTTGTTTGCAATGGCGCGTATTGTCGGGTGGTGTGCCCACCGTAATGAAGAATTAAACTTTGACGGCAAACGCATTATACGTCCGGCATATAAAAACGTGCTTGAAGAGTTGGTTTATACTCCGATTAAGAAACGCTGATACGTATAGTCTCTTTTACGGAATGGATAATTCCCCCGGTATAGGTTTCGCTGATGTCCGGATATATGTCCGGGGATGACACAAAACTGTTTGGAATCATAGAGTTTTTATTTAAGGAGTTTTGTGGGGCAGTTATTCTCATTTTTTGTTACTTTTGCATATGACAAAAGTATATGGATATGAGTGTGGCTGCTTTTCATTTGTTTCTGGGCGTAATGAGCCTGGTTGCGTTAATTGTTTTTATTGCCCTTTACTTTGTGAAAGCCGGATATGGTATTTTTCGTACTGCTTCATGGGGAGCGGCTATCTCGAACAAACTGGCATGGATATGGATGGAGGCTCCTGTGTTTTTGGTCATGTGCTGGATGTGGGCGCACTCGGAACGTTGTTTTAATCCTGTTGTATTGACATTTTTTATATTTTTCCAGATTCATTATTTTCAACGTTCCTTTGTCTTTCCTTTGTTGTTGAGGGGAAAAGGGGAGATGCCTCTGGCAATTATGTTTATGGGGATTCTTTTCAATTTGTTGAATGGGTATATGCAGGGACAGTGGATATTTTATCTTGCGCCGGAAGAAATGTATTGTTCCGATTGGTTTGTATCGCCGTGGTTTATAGTGGGTACTTTGTTCTTTTTTACCGGAATGTCGGTGAACTGGCATTCGGATTATATCATCCGGCATCTGCGGAAACCTGGAGATACCCGGCATTATCTGCCCCGGAAGGGGATGTTCCGTTATGTTACTTCCGCCAATTATTTCGGGGAGGTAGTGGAATGGGCAGGATGGGCTATATTGACTTGTTCGCTTTCCGGACTTGTGTTCCTGTGGTGGACGGTTGCCAACCTTGTTCCTCGCGCTGACGCGATTTGGCTTCGTTATCGTGAGGAATTCGGCGATGAGGTTGGAAAGCGGAAGCGGATATTTCCTTTTGTTTATTAGTAATTTCCTTTTGTGTACGAAAAATCTGTGTTGCTATGGAATCTGTATTATTTACTCCGGTTACTTTCGGGCCTTTGACTATTCGAAACCGTACCATCCGTTCGGCGGCTTTTGAAAGCATGTGTCCGGGAAACGCTCCTTCACAAATGTTGTTGGATTACCATCGTTCGGTAGCTGCGGGCGGGGTCGGCATGACGACTGTGGCTTATGCTGCCGTGACGCGAAGCGGCCTTTCTTTTAACCGTCAGTTGTGGTTGCGTCCTTCGGTCATTCCCGGATTGCGCAGGGTGACGGAGGCCATACATCATGAGGGAGCAGCGGCAAGCATACAGATAGGGCATTGCGGGAATATGTCTCACAAAAACATTTGCGGGGTGACTCCCGTATCCGCTTCTTCCGGTTTTAATTTGTATTCTCCGACATGGGTGCGCGGGATGAGAAAGGAAGAGTTGCCCGAAATGGCGCGGGCCTACGGAACTGCTGTCAATCTGGCAAGGGAGGCGGGTTTTGACGCCGTTGAGGTTCATGCCGGACACGGATATCTGATTAGTCAGTTCCTCTCTCCTTACACCAACCGTAGGAAAGATGAATACGGAGGGGGATTGGAAAACCGGATGCGCTTTATGGATTTGGTAATGGGGGAGGTGATGAAAGCGGCGGGCGGAGATATGGCGGTTTTCGTGAAAATGAATATGCGTGACGGTTTCAAGGGAGGAATGGAGCTGGAAGAGACATTACAGGTGGCAGGACGTTTGCTGGAGTGGGGGGTACACGGCTTGGTGTTGAGCGGGGGCTTTGTCAGCCGTGCGCCGATGTATGTGATGAGAGGGGCGATGCCTATTCGTTCGATGGCATATTATATGGATTGTTGGTGGCTGAAATATGGGGTCCGCATGTTTGGAAAGTGGATGATTCCGGCGGTTCCTTTCAAAGAGGTGTATTTTCTGGAAGACGCATTGAAATTTCGTAAGGCGTTTCCGGATGCTCCGTTGGTTTATGTGGGCGGCCTTGTTTCCCGTGAGAAGATAGATGAGGTTTTAAATGCCGGTTTTGACGCCGTGCAAATGGCGCGCGCCTTGCTTAATGAGCCGGGATTTGTTAATCGGATGGCAAAAGAAGGGTGTGCCCGTTGCAATTGCGGCCACAGTAATTATTGCATCGGACGTATGTATACCATAGAAATGGCTTGCCACAAGCGTTTGAATGAGAAACTGCCTCCTTGTTTGCAAAAGGAGATTGAAAAACTGGAAAACAATGAATGAGGTGAAGTGGGCAATTATTACAGGTGCTGACGGAGGGATGGGAACGGAAATTACACGTGCCGTAGCTACAGCCGGTTATCATGTTATAATGGCTTGTTACAATCCCCGGAAGGCGGAAGTTATACGGCAGCGTTTGGTTAATGAAACCGGTAATCCGAATCTGGAGGTAAGGGCTATCGACCTTTCTTCCATGCGGTCTGTCGTTTCTTTTGCCGATGAGATTCTGGAACGTAGGCTTTCCGTTTCTTTGTTGATGAACAATGCCGGAACGATGGAGACCGGATTTTCCGTTACCGTTGACGGCTTTGAACGGACGGTGAGCGTGAATTATGTAGGACCTTACCTGCTTACGCGGAAACTGATTCCTGCTATGGTACGGGGCACGCGCATTGTGAATATGGTTTCGTGTACTTATGCAATCGGACGTCTTGATTTTCCTGATTTTTTCCATAAGGGAAAGACTGGAAGTTTTTGGAGGATTCCTATTTACAGCAATACGAAACTGGCTTTATTATTGTTTACTCTGGAGCTTTCCGAACAGCTTCGTGAAAAAGGAATCACGGTCAATGCCGCCGACCCCGGAATTGTTTCCACCGATATTATTACTATGCATAAGTGGTTTGATCCGTTGACGGATATTTTTTTCCGGCCTTTCATCCGTAAACCGGGAAAGGGGGCTTCTACGGCAATCGGTTTGTTGCTGGATGAAAAGGAAGCCGGCGTGACGGGACAATTATATGCAAATAACCGTCGGAAGAATTTGTCCGGCAAGTACGTTAACCATGTACAAAAGGAATTGTTGTGGGAAATAACGGAACGTTCTCTGGCACAATGGCTGGCTTGATTTTTATGCCATCTTTAAAAACGGATGCCGGGTGAGGAGAGTGGCTGGAGAGGGATTTGGGTATTCCTCCTCCGGAAATGGAGAAAAAATAAAAATGAACCGTGACGGGAGAACTGAATGCGGTCAACGGCAATTGGCATTGAAGGGCAGATGACTGTGGAAGGGTAAACCGGTTCTTCGTCCTGTTTCAAAAAGAGGGAATTTTCCGGATATTTCTACTTATCGGATTTCAAAAGTGCGGAATTCTTTGAATATCCCCCTAGTAAATTCCCTCGTTTCAGCCTCTATCCGTAGACGGTATGAGGAAAAACGAGGGAATATCTTTCAAGAGGTTTCAATCTGTTGGGTTTTCGATTCTTACCATTTGTTTTGAGACCGCTTTTTCTTTCTATCTTGTTATTTGATATGGATGACGGAAAAGTTTGCAGCCGGCTAGATTGAAAGTTCTTTTAATACGTTGACAAGGTCTCTTTTGATGGGTTTGTCATTTTTGATTGCCTTGCTGAACGGTACGTAAACGATTTCATCGTGTTCGATTCCAATCATGACATTACGTTGGTCTTCCATGATGGCATCGATGGCTGCCGCTCCCAAACGGCTTGCCAGGATACGGTCATGGGCCGTGGGGCTGCCGCCGCGTTGTAAATGTCCTAAAATAGTCACTCGCACGTCGTATTGCGGATATTCGTTTTTAACACGTTCCGCATAGTGCATGGCGCCTCCTGTCAATTCGCTTTCCGCCACCAATACGATACTGCTGTTTTTGGATTTGCGGAATCCGTTTTTAATAAATTCTTCCAGTTGGTCTACTTCCGTGCTGAATTCCGGAATAATGGCGGCTTCCGCTCCTGATGCGATTGCGCCGTTCAGGGCGAGGAAACCGGCATCGCGTCCCATCACTTCGACAAAGAACAGGCGTTCGTGCGAGGTGGCTGTGTCGCGAATCTTGTCTACCGCATCCAGAATGGTATTCAATGCCGTATCATATCCGATGGTAGTATCTGTTCCGTAGAGGTCATTGTCAATCGTTCCCGGAAGTCCGATGCACGGAACGTCAAATTCCTGCGCGAAAATGCGGGCGCCTGTCAAAGAACCGTCTCCGCCGATGACTACCAAAGCGTCGATGCCTTCCCTTTTCATATTGTCGTAGGCTAATTGACGGCCTTCCGGAGTTGTGAACTCCTTGCAACGGGCTGTTTTAAGGATAGTTCCGCCCAATTGGATAATGTTGCTTACGTTCTGGCTCTTAAACTCTTTGATTTCGCCTGTGACCAGGCCTTTATATCCTCTGTATATACCTTTAACTTGCAATCCGTTGTAAATAGCCGCCCGTGTTACCGCACGAATGGCTGCATTCATTCCCGGAGCATCGCCGCCGGAAGTCAAAATACCGATACACTTAACTGTTCCCATAATTTAAATATTAGTTTGACGCGGCAAATGTACAATAAAAAGTTGAAAGCGGAGTTTCAGAAGTTTTTTTTCGTGTGAAGAAAACATTAAAAATGCTCAATTTGTTCCCTTTTACTTTCTTTTTATTCTTTACATAACGAAAAGGTTATAAGAATATTGGCGCATTGCCGCTTTTTGAAATCAAGATATCAATGATTGAATGTGCTTGTATATTTTTTCCATCAGCCATTTGGGGGTTGAAGTTGCCCCGCATACTCCGACGGATGTCACGTTTCGGATTAAAGAGGGGTCGATTTCTTCTTCGTTGTCTATCAGATGGGAGTTGGCATTTACTTTCAGGCACTCTTCAAACAGCATCTTTCCATTTGAACTTTTCTTTCCGCTTACAAAGAATATCAAATCATGTGATGCCGCAAATTCTCTGAGTTTGGGCATACGGTTGGCGACTTGGCGACAAATGGTGTCATAATATTCGAAAGTCGCAGCCGGCGAGATATGCTGTCTGATATATTCTACAATTTCTTGGAATTCATCCAAAGATTTTGTTGTCTGTGAAAAAAGACGGATGTTTTTGCTTAAATCCAGTTTTTTCGCTTCTTCCGCCTTTTCAATGACTATTGCTTTCCCGTCTGTCTGTCCTACGAGACCTAATACTTCCGCATGGCCGTTTTTGCCGTATATGACGATTTGTTTTTCCGGATGTTCTTTCTCCAGATATTCCTGTTTGATGCGTTTTTGCAGTCTGAGGACTACCGGACAGGTCGCATCGATGATTTCGATGTTGTTTTCACGGGCAATCATATAAGTCTCCGGCGGTTCTCCGTGTGCCCGGAGTAATACTTTGGCATTCCGCAACTTTTTGAATTCATCCCGGTTGATAGTGATTAACCCCATTTCTTTCAATCTGTCCACTTCCCGGCTGTTATGCACAATGTCGCCCAGGCAATAAAGCGTCTCTCCTTTTGCCAGTTCCTCTTCTGCCTTGTGGATGGCGGTTACTACGCCAAAGCAGAAGCCTGAACCTTCGTCTATTTCTACTTTGATCATGATTTATATTGAATCTGCATATCCGGTTTTTGAGAATCCCGGCGGCAAAGTTTTTAGTTCTGGGATTTTTCTTGTTTATTGCTTATATGACCCGACTGTCTTGCGGTATTGTTCAAGAAGCCATTTTTTCTGTTGTTCGACGGTTAAGTCCGTATTATCCAGTAACAAGGCGTCGTCAGCCTTGCGCAACGGGCTTACGGTACGATTTTGGTCGATATAATCCCGTTGTTTTACATTCTCCAGGATTTCATCAAAGCTGGCTTCCTGGCCTTTTGCTTTCAGTTCGTCATAACGGCGTTGAGCGCGTATTTCCTGTGTGGCGGTTACGAATATTTTCAATTCGGCGTTCGGAAACACGGTGGTTCCGATATCCCGTCCGTCCATCACGATTCCTTTGTCCGCTCCCATCGCCTGTTGTTGCGCTACCATTTCCTCGCGTACGAAATCCAATGCACTGATGGGGCTCACTTTGGATGATACGGCCATTGAACGGATTTTGTTTTCCACATTAACCCCGTTGAGGTATGTTTCGGGACGTCCTTCCTGATTTAAATGGAAAGAGATATGGATATTCTTTATGTTTTTTTCCAGTTTTTCCGTGTCGATGCCGTCACCGGTAAAAATTCCGTTCTCCATGCTGTATAAGGTGACTGCACGATACATTGCCCCGCTGTCAATGTATATATATCCTACTTCGCGGGCTAAATCTTTTGCCATTGTGCTTTTCCCGCAGGAGGAAAAGCCGTCGATTGCTATTATTATCTTTTTCATGTCCGGTTCATTTGATTTGCTGCCAAAGATACGCTTATTTTGAAAATCAGCCATGAGTTTCTCCATAAAATGCTGTGAGATAAGTATGAAAGAATTAAAAAAGTTAAAAAGCCGGATAAAAAGAAGGAAAGAAACGGAGGGTTATCTGAAAATGTGCTATATTTGCCCAACGACATAAGAGGAAGACACTTTTTTATTAATCATTATATTAATTAAATTTATGGAAGTTAAAAAATCACCCAAAGCAGACCTTGAAGGCAGAAAGTCTACATGGTTGCTCGTCGGTTACGTGGTGGTATTGGCTTTCATGTTCGTGGCGTTCGAATGGACTCAGCGTGATGTGAAAATCGATACAAGCCAGGCTGTAGCCGATGTTGTGTTTGAAGAGGAAATCATTCCTATTACCGAGACCCCTGAACAACAAGCTCCGCCACCGCCGGAAGCTCCTAAAGTAGCCGAATTGCTGGAGATTGTCGATGATAAAGCCGAAATTGATGAAACGACAACTATTATCAATGAGGATAATGTAGCTCCGGTAGAAGTAAAATATGTGCCGGTGCAGGTTGTTGAAGAAGAACCGGAAGAACAGACTATCTTCGAAGTGGTAGAGAATATGCCTGATTTCCCCGGCGGACAAGCTGCTTTGATGCAGTATTTGGCTAAGAATATTAAATATCCGACTATTGCACAGGAAAACGGAACGCAAGGACGTGTAATCGTACAGTTCGTCGTTAACAAGGACGGTAGTATCGTGGATGCGAAAGTTGTACGTAGCGTTGACCCCTATCTGGATAAGGAAGCCCTTCGTGTGATAAATACCATGCCGAAGTGGAAACCGGGTATGCAGCGCGGAAAACCCGTACGTGTTAAATTTACGGTTCCTGTAATGTTCAGATTGCAGTAATTTGTGTACATTATAACTAAGAGGCTGCCAAAAGCAGCCTCTTTTTATTCATTAATTTTTTATTCATCATGTTTACAGCTTCTCAACTGCTCGATAAAATTAATAATCATATTTCTGAAATTCAGTTTACCCGGACACCGGAAGGACTTTATAAACCGATTGAGTATATTCTTTCATTGGGGGGCAAGCGGATACGGCCCGTGCTGATGCTGATGGCGTATAATTTGTATCGTGAGGATATTACGTCCATTTATGACCCTGCCGCCGCAATTGAAGTTTATCACAATCATACGTTGTTGCATGATGATTTGATGGACCGTTCCGATATGCGTCGGGGAAAACCGACTGTACATAAAGTCTGGAACGATAATACCGCTGTTTTATCGGGTGACGCGATGCTGATTCTGGCATTCCGGCTGATGGAGTCCGTTCCCGCAGGATATTTGAAGGAAGTGATGGACCTGTTTACGCAGACAATGTTGGAAATCTGTGAAGGGCAACAGTTGGATATGGAGTTTGAATCCCGTGGAGATGTTACCGAAGATGAATATATCGAGATGATTCGCCTTAAAACGGCTGTGTTGCTTGCCGGCAGTCTTAAAATAGGAGCTGTTTTGGCAGGGGCGTCTGACAAGGATGCCGATAATCTTTATAATTTCGGAATGCAAATCGGAGTGGCGTTCCAATTGCAGGACGACTTGTTGGATGTGTACGGAAACCCGGAAGTGTTCGGGAAGAAACTCGGCGGTGACATTCTTTGCAATAAAAAAACATACATGCTTATCAAAGCGCGGAGTCGTGCGGACGAGAAACAACGGGAAGAGCTGGAACGTTGGATGAGTGCGGAAACTTATCAACCTGCAGAGAAGATAGAAGCGGTAACCGGACTGTATAATCAATTGAATATCCGTACTGTCTGTGAAAATAAAATGCGTGAGTATTACACGCTTGCTATGGAGAGCCTTGAGGCTGTCGCCGTAGCTGAAGATAGAAAGAAAGAACTTAAGAATTTGGTGAAACTGTTGATGTATCGTGAAATATAGTTCTCTAGGTTCTTAAAAACATATGCCGTACAGACGACTTCCAAATACAGACCAAGCCAGGGTTCGGGCGCTGAAAGCAGCGGTCGAAAAGGGGGAATTGTATAATGTGCGTGAATTGGCTATTTCATTGAAAACGTTGTTTGAAGCGCGTAATTTCCTGCAAAGGTTTGAAGCTGCACAGATTTATTATATGCAATGTTATGAAAACCAGTCACGGTCCAGTCGTAAGCATCAGGCGAACGTGAAGACGGCCCGTCTGTACATTTCCCATTTTATCCAGGTGCTTAACTTGGCTGTGTTGCGGGATGAGATTAAAATGGTGCATAAAGAAATGTATGGATTGCCTGAAGCGAATGTGGTTCCGGATTTGTTGAGTGAGGCTGCATTGGTTGAATGGGGGAAGAAAATAATCGAAGGGGAACAGCGGAGGACGGCACAAGGCGGCATACCTATCTATAATCCGACTATTGCGCGCGTGAAAGTGCATTATGATATATTTCTGGACAGTTATGAACGGCAAAAAAACTTCCAGGCATTGACTAACCGCAGTCTGGACGAATTGGCTTCCATGCGTGAACAGGCCGATAAGCTGATACTGGATATCTGGAATCAGGTGGAAGCTAAGTTTCAGGATATCACTCCTAATGAGGCTCGGTTGGAAAAGTGTCGTGCTTATGGGTTGATTTATTATTACCGTTCCAATGAGAAAGCTAAAGAAGAAAACGAAATAACATGTTGATAGATACTCATTCTCATCTTTTTTTAGAGGAATTTTCGGGGGATTTGTCTCAAGTAATCGAACGTGCGAGGAAAGCGGGGGTTTCTCATATTTTCATGCCTAATATCGACAGCACGACGATTGAGCCCATGTTGGCAGCCTGTGCGGATTATCCTGATTTCTGTTATCCGATGATTGGTTTGCATCCGACTTCGGTCAATGGAACGTATGAGCATGAACTGGCGATTGTACATGAACGCCTGTCGGTTCCGAATAATTTTGTTGCTATCGGGGAGATCGGACTTGACCTTTATTGGGATAAGACTTTTCTGAATGAGCAACTGCTGGTTTTTGAGAAACAGATAGAATGGGCGCTTGAATATGGATTGCCGGTTGTCATTCATTCGAGAGAAGCGTTCGAATATATATATAAGGTGATGGAACCTTATAAGAATACTTCGTTGACCGGAATTTTTCACAGTTTCACGGGGACAGCGGAGGAAGCGGCAAGATTGTTGGAGTTTGACGGTTTTATGTTAGGTATTAACGGGGTGGTTACGTTTAAGAAGTCGTCTTTGCCGGAGGTATTGCCGGCAGTGCCTTTGGAACGCATTGTGCTTGAGACCGATTCGCCTTATCTGACTCCTGTCCCGAATCGCGGAAAGAGGAATGAGAGCGCCAATGTGAGGGATACGCTTCATAAAGTTGCGGAAATTTATCAGATGAATCCGGCATATATAGCGCAGGTTACTGCTGAAAATGCGCTAAAAGTGTTTGTAATCCGCAAATAAAGGCGTGCAAGGTTTTAAATTATATTAATTTGCAGTATTTATTCAAGATAAAAAACGGATAATGCTTCAAGAAAAGAAAAAAAAGGATACATTTGTAGCAGAAAAAGCGGAAAACACATTGGGAGAGATGCTCGAGTGGTTGAAGAGGCACGCCTGGAAAGCGTGTATACGCCAAAAGTGTATCCGGGGTTCGAATCCCCGTCTCTCCGCAGAAATGAAAGAGAGATGAGAAGTAAATACAATAATAATAATCAATTAATTAATCTTAAAAATTAGACACACAATGAAAAAGTTATTTGCAATTGTTGCTGTGATTGGGGCCTTGACATTTGGCTCAACTCAACTTGCTCAGGCTCAAGATGCTCCTGCGGCAGAACAAACTGAACAACAAGCTGCTCCTGCTGCTGAAGCTACTACGGCTGCTGCTCCTGCTGCAGAAGAGGGCGGTATCCACAAAGAGATTAAAGTTAAATTCATCGAAGGTACTGCATCTTTCATGAGTTTGGTAGCAATCGCTTTGGTGATCGGTTTGGCTTTCTGTATCGAACGTATCATCTATTTGAGTTTAGCTGAAATTAACACGAAAAAATTCATTGCATCTATCGAAGCTGCTTTGGAAAAAGGTGATGTGGAAGCTGCAAAGGACATTGCCCGTAATACCAGAGGTCCCGTCGCTTCTATCTATTATCAGGGTTTGATGAGAATCGACCAGGGTATCGATGTAGTTGAGAAATCCGTTGTATCTTACGGTGGTGTACAGGCCGGTTATCTTGAAAAAGGATGTTCATGGATTACTTTGTTTATCGCGATGGCTCCGTCACTCGGATTCTTGGGTACTGTAATCGGTATGGTGCAGGCGTTCGATAAAATCCAACAGGTAGGTGATATCTCTCCGACAGTTGTTGCAGGCGGTATGAAAGTTGCCTTGATTACAACTATCTTCGGTTTGATTGTTGCTTTGATTCTTCAGGTGTTCTATAACTATGTCCTTTCTAAGATTGAAGCTCTTACCAGTGAAATGGAAGACTCTTCCATCTCTTTGCTTGACATGGTAATCAAATATGATTTGAAATACAAAAAATAATTCGAAATGAGTAAGTTAACATATAAGGCATCGTACTACGCATTGTATGCGATGTTTGCTGTCATCTTGATCGTATTGGGCATCTTCTTTTTGGGAGGAGACGCTACAGGCGATGCGGTGATTCCGGGTATAGATCCCGAAATGTGGCAGCCTGCTCAAACAGACGCCTTACTCTATTTGATGTATGCTTTGTTTGGCATTGCTATTGCGGCCACTGTGATTGCTGCTGTATTCCAATTTGGCGCAGCTTTGAAAGATAATCCGGCAAATGCGATTAAATCGTTGCTCGGTTTGGTTCTTTTGGTTGTTGTTTTAGTTGTAGCTTGGGCTATGGGTGATGGTACACCGATGAATATTCCGGGTTATGACGGTACGGACAACGTTCCTTTCTGGCTGAAACTGACTGATATGTTCCTTTATTCTATTTACATCCTGTTGTTTGTAACTATCGTTGCAATTATTGTAAGTGGTATAAAGAAAAAATTATCGTAATCAATTGGAAATACCAATTAAATAAGTATTTAAAATGGCAAAAGGAAAAAGAAAAGTTCCTGATATTAACTCAAGTTCTACGGCGGATATCGCTTTCTTGTTGCTGATCTTCTTTTTGATTACGACATCAATGGATACGGACCGTGGTTTGGCAAGACTTTTGCCTCCACCTCCCGAAGATGAAAAGAACGAGAATACCGATAAGATTAAAGAACGTAATATCTTGCAGGTTTATCTGAATAAAGATGATGCCTTGATGTGCGGAAATGATTATATCGGTGTCGATCAGTTGAGACAAAAAGCCAAAGAATTTATTGCCAATATCAATAATGCAGAGAATATGCCGGAAAAAACACAGAAAAATGTGGAATTCTTCGGTACTACTCTTGTTAATGATAAGCATGTAATCTCTTTACAGAATGACCGTGGATCTTCTTATCAGGCATATATCAGTGTGCAGAACGAATTGGTGGCTGCATACAATGAATTGAGAGACGAGTTGGCTAAAGAAAAGTTCGGAGTGGATTATGCGGAACTGAATGACGCGCAGCAGAAGGCGGTTCGTGAAATCTATCCGCAACGAATTTCTGAGGCAGAACCTAAAAAATACGGAGAAAAAAGGAAGTAATAATGGGAAAATTTAATAAGACTGGTAAACGTGAAATGCCGGCATTGAATACTTCTTCGTTGCCTGACCTTATCTTTACTTTGTTGTTCTTCTTTATGATTGTAACAACAATGCGTGAGGTAACATTAAAGGTGCAGTTTACACTTCCGCAAGGTACTGAACTCGAAAAACTGGAGAAGAAATCATTGGTGACATTCATTTATATAGGTGAACCTACTCAGGAATATCGTGCGAAAATGGGTACTGAAAGCCGTATTCAGCTTAATGACAGTTATGCTGAAGTTGGTGAAGTGCAAGACTTCATCTTCCAGGAACGCGCTAGTATGAGTGAAGGTGACGCCGCTAAGATGACTGTGTCTCTGAAAGTGGACCAGAAGACAAAAATGGGTATTGTTACTGACGTAAAAAATGCTCTTAGAAAGTCTTATGCTTTGAAGATTAACTATTCTGCTACTAAACGTGGTGAATAATTAGTTAATTTGAAATATAAAAAGAAAGAAGGCATTCAAACTGAATTTGAATGCCTTCTTTTTTATTTTTTCCAGACCCCAGAGTAAAGTAAAGGATTTCTTTTATCATGGAGAATTGCTTTCATGGTGATTGGCTTTTATGCTATTTCTGTTATTTGAAGTCAAGTGAGGAAGAAGAGGTTGCCTCAGAATGGAAATTGACGGTTGAGAATCCTATGGATTGAAACTTTAAAAGGAAAAAATCTCCCCTGTTCTTGCTTTGCATTCTGATGAATTGAAGCGAAAATAGGGGAGATTTTTGTATTATAACTTTGTAAGTGCGGTTGCCCCATTTTTCTATTTTGCGACAACCTCCTTGTTATAAATTAAAACTTTATTGTATTGGAATAGGCTTTGTTCCTCTTACAGGAGAGAAAAAGATTATGGATAGATACTTTTTATTCCTTAACTCCATAAACAACAGTATGAAGTTTATGTCTGATATCTTCATAATCTTTCTCCGGGTCTAGGCTGCCATGTACCATTAGATACATCGGAAGGAAATCGTCTCCCGGCTTGTAAGGAGGTTGATGGTAGTCTTTTTCCCATAAGGTAAATCCTTGGCGTTGATAAAAGTTGATACGGCGTTGCGCCATTTCTTCTATCGGACGTTCCACTTCCAATACGATAGGAAGTGTTAGTTCTTTGCACAGAAACTCTAATGTCCGTTTTCCGTATCCGCCATTGCGCAGAGCCGGATCGGTAGCGAAATGTTCTACATAATAAAAGTTCTCAAAATCCCAATATGTGATAAAACCGACAGGAAGATGGTCGTCGAAAATAATATTGTTGTGAAAATTATCTGTCCGGTCTGTATATTCGCGCAGCTCTTCCAACTGTCGGTATTCTTCCGGCGGGAAAGAGTTTATGAGGAGGTCTTCCATGAATTTATAATGCGATACATCCGATGTATGGATTGGCTGAAGTCTAATCATAAGGCCTGGTTTTTGAGTTTGACAATAAATTTGTTTTCGATAATCCTTTATTTACGGTACATAGAATTCGATGATTCGACGAATGGCGCGTTGGCATATCGGGCAGAATTCCGGATACTCGTTTGTTTTCATGCGGCAGTTGTACGTTGCACGGTAGACACCCTTGAATGAATATCCTCCTCCTTCATATACGCCTATCGGATATTTTTCTCTTTGTTCTGTCGGGGTGGGTATCGGAGTATTCGGAACAAGCATATCCTGCCATTTTGAGGCGAAATCGACTCGTGTGGAGATGTTTTGCTCCCAGGGTTCCACATCCAGCGGATAGGTATCGGTCATTGTGTCGTTTTCATAAAAATATTCGTCGGCCAGTCCGGCGAAACTATGCCCGAATTCATGGACAACGACCGGTTTGAACATCGGGTGGTGGGCGGTAGTCAGAGTATATGAGTTATAAATTCCCCCGCCGCCGTAAACATGGGTGTTGGCAAGAATAATAATGTGCTCATAAGGAATACCCGCTAATGCGTTATGAATGGATTTTACCCGGCTGGTAGTCAGGTATCGCTCTGAATAGAAAGTGTCGAAATGTGAATGGACGGCAGTTTGTTTCCACAGGTTCTCACGTGGAACGCTTACGCCGCTGTCTATGGACGGGCTGGCTACCGCTACGATGTTGAATTTCTGTTTCATTGACCGGAAGGGTTCATGCGAGAACAAACTTTCGCAAGCCTGCCGTGCATCTTGATAAAATAGATCCATTTCTTTTTCTGTATATCCTTCGGCAAGGATGGCGACATCAATGCAATCTTTTTCGTTGCCGCTTTGATGCATGTAGCGATGTGGGGTCACGTGTGAAGTGCCGCGTTTATGGATTAAAATATCATCAGGGGTCACCGTGTGTTTGTAGCTCGCCATTATTTCCCTACGCGGGGAATATAATGTGATTTCTATTTCCACAGCCTTTTTGGGAAAAGGAAGGAGAAAAGTATTTTCAAACCCTTTTGCAGTGACCTGGGCTTCATCCGTAGACAACCATTCGTGGAACAGAGAAGAGAAAGATGTCTTGTAGATGCATTGGCCGGTCGCTTTATCTTTTACGATAATCTGGCCGTTACCGGCTAGGGGAAGTTCGGATAAATGATGGCGTCGTCCCGCCCAGGAGGGAAGTTGGGACAGCTCATCCAGATAGATGGCTTGCTGTTTGGCATCTCCGGTGAAAATGTAGTCAACCCGTAATGTTTTGTCTTGAAAAAACTCTGCAAAATTCTGCGAATAACTTCCTAAAGTTATAAACAAAAAAAGTATTGTACAATAAAATTGTTTCATATAAGTAGCATATTTATGTTTTTTGCAAAGGTACAAACTATTATTGACTTATCCACTTCTTGCAAATAAAAGTAATAAACTATAGTATTTGTTGCCGGAAAATCGCTAACTTTGCATAAAAGATTCATAGATTAAAACAATTTGATTCAAAAATGGGACATCATCAATTAGACGCTTTGGATGAACAAATTCTGAAATTAATTGCCGGAAATGCCCGTATTCCTTTTTTGGAAGTGGCGAGGGCTTGCAATGTTTCCGGAGCCGCGATTCATCAGCGTATTCAGAAGTTGACTAACCTTGGTATATTAAAAGGTTCGGAATATGTCATCGATCCAGAGAAAATCGGCTATGAGACTTGTGCTTATATTGGTATATATCTGAAAGATCCCGAATCTTTCGATTCGGTAACAAAAGCTTTAGAAGCAATTCCGGAAGTTGTGGAATGCCATTTTACCACCGGAAAGTATGATATGTTTATTAAGATTTATGCCAAGAACAATCATCATTTGCTGAGCATTATCCATGATAAGTTGCAACCATTGGGGCTGGCACGTACAGAAACGTTAATCTCCTTCCATGAAGCCATTAAACGGCAGATGCCAATCATGGTTGATGTGGAAGAAGAGGATTGATTGCATAAAAGCCGTCTGTAAGACGGCACGTATTGCAAGGACATTTATCCTTTTACGTAATTCACAAAAGCATAGGGGCAGGGATGTTTCTCATCTGCGGGATGAGTCTCTCTGCTTTTTTCATGCCATACGGTAGGGGATATTTCCGGGAAAAAAGCATCCGCTTCGGGTGCTGTGTCGTCAATTTCCGTCAGGCAGAGTTCGTCTGCCAAAGGAAGTGCCTGCCGATAAACGCTTGCACCGCCGATAATATATACTTGTTCGTCTTCTTTACAGTTTTGAAGGGCTGTTTCGAGTGAGGAGAAAACTTCCGCTTCCGGGCATATGGTGTCCGGATTGGAAGAGAGTACTATATTCCTGCGGTTGGGTAATGCGCCTTTTGGAAGTGATTCAAAGGTTTTTCTTCCCATGATGATTGTGTTTCCGGTTGTCAGTGTTTTAAAACGTTTCAAATCATTGGGTAACCAGAAAAGGAGTTTGTTATTGAATCCGATAGCCATGCGGCGGTCTATTGCAGCTATGATTGATATCATGGTTTTTATGCTTTTTTCTAAAAAACACATCGAAACCGGCGATTGTTTTATCGGCCTGTGCAATGTTTGCCATCTATGAGACAAACCATGCGGCGGTTTTTATTTTGATGCCGTTTTTAAGAATTTGTTTTATTGTTAATAATACTTGTCGTATTCGGAGTTTCTATATTCAAAGAATATGGAAATTCTCGCCTGTCATCCTTTAAAAGGAGAGGAGAGAGCCGCTTATACAGCTACTACCCCTGCAATGTGTGGATGCGGATTATAATTCACCAGTTCAAAATCCTCGAATTTGAAGTCGAAGATGTTTTTAATATCCGGATTGATTTTCATTTGCGGCAACGGCCGCGGTTCGCGTGTCAGTTGCAGCCTGACTTGTTCCAAATGGTTCTGATAGATATGGGCGTCACCGAAAGTGTGGACAAAGTCGCCGGCTTTTAATCCTGTAACTTGAGCCATCATTTGCAACAATAGGGAATATGAAGCGATGTTGAAAGGGACGCCGAGAAAAATGTCGGCGCTGCGTTGATAAAGTTGCAGGCTTAACCGTCCGTCCGCTACATAAAATTGGAAAAAAGCATGACAGGGAGGAAGGTTCATGTTGTTTAAATCCGCAACATTCCAGGCACTTACAATGATACGGCGTGAATCCGGATTATGTTTGATAGTTTCTACCGCCTCACTGATTTGGTCGATGAATCCACCGTTGTAATCAGGCCATGACCTCCATTGATAACCGTAAATGTGCCCAAGGTCTCCGTTGGCATCCGCCCATTCATTCCAGATACGGACTCCGTGGTCTTGCAGGTATTTTACATTGGTATCTCCTTGCAAAAACCAGAGTAGTTCATATATGATTGATTTTAAATGTAATTTCTTGGTTGTTAAACAAGGAAATCCATCATCAAGATTAAAGCGCATCTGATGGCCGAAAACGCTGATGGTCCCGGTACCTGTGCGGTCATTTTTTTTTGTGCCTTCAGTCAATACGCGGTCGAGCAAATCCAGATATTGTTTCATAATTGAATAATTTACTTAAAAATAGCATTTTAAGATTGTACAGATTGAAGATTGGTACTAATTCTGCGTTTCTATTTTTTCCTGCACAATTAAATAATCTATGTATCTGATTAATCCATAGGGTAAAAGATGATTCTTTGTGCAAAATTACAAAAATGGGGTGAATAAATTAGCAAACCAACCGACGAACTTCTTCCAGGGAGAACGCTTTTTCCAAAATTCCGGCGTTAACTGAGTACAGTGTCCAATATCGTCATGGAACATGGCATTCAATTCTGCCGTTGTATTTTTATCAAAGATAAAAGCATTTGTTTCATAGTCATACCGTAAACTGCGGCTGTTTAAATTGGCGGTTCCGACCGTACAGAACAAATCGTCAACCATCATAATTTTGGAGTGGTGAAATCCTCCGTTATACATATAAACGGTGGCGCCTCTTTTCATCAGTTTATGAAGTTTATAAAGTGCGGCGTCGGGAGTGAATGGGATATCTGAGGCGGAAGACACCATAATTCTCACATCCACACCGCGGTCGATTGTACGTTTCAGGGCTTTGGTGATTGAAGAAGTGGGTACGAAGTAAGGATTGACGATATGCACGTTTTTTTGTGCGGAATATATAGACATTGCATAAGCATGGCTTAACATACGGCTGTTTTGTTTGGGGGTACGGTCAACAATGGCGATTACAGTATTCGCACTGTCGCTTTTTGCTTTATGGTCTGGAAAATAACTTTTTCCACCGATATCCTGTTTAGTCTCTTTATTCCAAATTGTAAGGAAGATTTTTTGAAGCTCATTGACCGCATCGCCTTCTATACGCATGTGCATGTCACGCCATGTTCCTATTTTAGGAAGTCCGTTGATGTAATAATCGGCGATGTTCATTCCTCCCGTATAAGCTACTTCACCGTCGATGACGGCTATTTTCCGGTGATCGCGGTGTGCGGCATGGTTGATGTAAGGGAAAGTGAACGGGTCGAACTTGACGATTTCAATGCCTTGCTCACGGATTTTCTTGAGATGTTTCTTTTTAAGCGGTTTGTTATTCGACCAGTTTCCGAAGGCGTCAAACATAGCCCGTACTTCGACGCCTTCTTTTACTTTTTCGGCCAGGAGTGCAAACAGGGAGTTGGCGATAGAGTCGTTTCGGAAATTGAAATATTCCAGATGTACGTGATGTTTGGCTTGCCGGATAGCTTCGAATAAGTCTATGAATTTCTCCCGTCCGCTTTTTAGGAGTTTTACTTTATTATTGTCGGAAATGGGAATATCCGATTCCTTTAGAAAACGAAGTACAAGGGAGTCGCTTGTGAGTCCGATAGAATCTCTGGGGTGTGTCATCAAACTGTCAATGACACTTGCCTGGACATGCAGTAAAGGCAGAAACAGGAATAAAATGAATATATATAGTTTCAAAACTCTTCTCTCTATTTTAGTTTACAGGGCTTCAAAGATACAATTTCTGTATCTGGGCTTACTTGCTGTAAAGGATAGATTTATTATTGTTTAATAGTCATGAGAGTTTATAAGGATTTATTAAGACTTTTGTTTTAGTTCACAAAGGCCGGCCTGTTTTTAACCGGATTCTTGTCGGCAGGAAGATTTTTTATATGGCTTATGCTAATGAGGCTATCTTTTTGGTTGCCATGAACATTAATACTATGCCTGCAATGATGAGTGATTGCGGGTCGGGATGGGTTGTTCCATGATTAATCATGTTGACAAAGACTTCCCAGATTGTTTTCCATACAGCCTCAAATCCTCCTAATCTACAGAAAAGTACGATTCCTATGGCTGTTATGAAAGAATTCCAGATATATATCAATCGATTGCTCCGATTGGGTAAATGATGCATTACGCGATGGCTGAATCCGTTATCAGCTATTTCTTGTTTGTTTTCTGCAAAGAAATTCTGCAGAAGTTTATCATTGTCTGTTTTTGTCATAACCGTTTTGTTTTAAATATATTGCTAGTTTCTCTTTTCCGCGTGACAAGTGGCTTTTTACCGTTCCTGCCGGTATTCCCATAATCCCGGCTATTTTGTCAATGCTCACATCTTCCATGTAAAACAAGGTGATACAGGTCCGTTCCGCTTCTTTTAATATTTTGAGTGATTGGTAGATATCTATTTTTTGCCCGACATTTTCTTGTTCAATGCAGTTGGCCGTATCTATTTCTCTAGTATCCAAAGCAGACGTCTCTTTTCGGTTGCGAATATAATCATAAAAAATATTGTAGGCAATCCGGTACAACCATGTTGAAAAACTGGATAGATTCCTGAATGAGGCTATGTTTGTGTAGGCTTTGATAAATGTATCTTGTGCCAAATCATCACTCAATTCATTGTCTCCACAGGTCAGGTTCAGAAAAAAACGTCGGACGGACGACTGGTATTTCTTTATTAATGAATCGAAGGCCTTGGTATTTTTGAACACGACGACCTGTGCGACTAGCGATATATCACTGAATTGTTTCATCGGTTCTCTTCATTCTTTTCTTCATTGGTTTCTCCTGCTTTTGTGTCCGGAGAGATGATACCGGAACGGTTTTCTGTTCTTGTTTCGGTTGAGCCATCTTTATCATTGCCGTATCGGGTATGATTTTGCGAGACAGGAGTCTGTTCATTTTTATGTTGCATGTAGCCTATCAACCATTGTCCGATTCCCATAAACATGACGAGCAGTCCGATGGAGGCTATTTCAAATTCTTCTGTGATGGCCCAAAGGAATATGAAAAGTCCGATGCCGGTAAAGGTGTTTTTGATTCCTCGAGAGCGTTGGTCGGTGGGCTTGTTTTCGCGGAGGAGTTCTTCAGGCAACGGTTGCCCTGTGGCAAGTGCCTGTTCGATTAGGCGGTAACGGGCTTGCCGATTCTTATATCGGAAGAAAAAAATAATGAATATGATAAATACCGGAAGCCCGAAAACGGCAATAATGGTGATGATAGGGAGTAGCGTGCTGTTTCCCAGGTTGTCGAATGGGAAATCATTGTCATCCGCATGGAGGCCGATGCTAGTGCTTCCTTGTCCGTGGCTCGTGTCTTTGTTCGTAGAACCGGAGACCGTTGTATCCGGTTCCACCGTGGCGGCTGTTACGTCAATCTTGTCTGTCTTGGCACTTTTTTTCTCGTTTGCGTTTATCTCCGTTTTTCGTATGGAATCGCGTGCAGCATTTGTCTGAGGTTGGGCACTTGCCGGAGAAGAGGCTGTAAATACAAACAGTAAAGCGATTAAAATTTGTTTCATATCAGTAATTTTAAGTTGTTTCTTTACCTGTTAGACGTACTTAATAATATGGAAAGTTGCAAAGAGACGAAATATTTTTGATATTTGCAGGAATTAATAGATAGAAAATGAATCTACCCGCTTCTTTTATCGATTATACCCGTTCTTTATTGGGTGACGAGGAATTTGAGAAACTGGCTTCTGCTTTACGGCAGGAACCTCCCGTAAGCATACGTTTGAATAACAGGAAATGGAGGATGGACGACAGGATATTTTCCGCTGTTCGGCAGAGCGGCGTAGCTTGTCCCCGATTGTCTGTTGGCAGTTGTTTGTCGAACCGGGTTCCTTGGGCTTCCGAAGGATATTATTTGAATGAGCGCCTGACTTTTACATTCGACCCTTTATTTCACGCAGGCTGTTATTATGTGCAAGAGGCTTCTTCTATGTTTATAGAGCAAGTATTCCGCCGGTATGTTACAAAGCCGGTGATAATGCTTGACTTATGTGCCGCACCGGGGGGAAAATCTACTCACGCCCGTAATCTGCTCCCTGACGGAAGTTTGTTGGTCGCTAATGAAGTTGTCCGGAATCGTTCGCAGGTTCTTGTGGAAAATCTGACGAAATGGGGACATCCGGATGTTATTGTCACGAATAACGAGCCTTCCGGTTTTTCAGCGTTATCTTCGTTTTTTGACATAGTTCTGTTAGATGTACCTTGTTCGGGAGAAGGGATGTTCCGTAAAGATTCGACGGCTATTGAGGAGTGGAGTGTGGAGAATGTTGAAATCTGTTGGCAGCGCCAGAGACGGATTGTTGCGGATGTCTGGACAAGTTTGAAACCTGGAGGAATTCTGGTTTATAGTACGTGCACTTATAATACGAAAGAGGATGAGGAGAATGTACGTTGGATTCAACAGGAATATGGTGCGGAGTTGTTGGCTGTGGATGTTTGTGACGAATGGAATATTACGGGAAATTTGCTTTCGGAGAGGCTGGGTCCGGTATATCATTTCTTCCCTCATAAAACCAGGGGGGAAGGTTTTTTCCTGGCAGCATTCAGGAAACCTGCAGAGGAAGACGGAGAGCTGGAAACTACCGCCTGTTCTTTTCCGAAAAACAGATTCTCGAAGAAAAAGAATAAACGGGAGGAAGCACTTCCTTTTTTAAAAGAGAATATCGTGGCCGCTAAAAGCTGGTTGAATGAGACAGTTGTCGGAAAATATGCTTTGTCGGTAACGGAAGGGGCTGAAATATATGCTTTTCCGCAGCAGTACGTAGACGAACTGGCTATTCTGAAACAGAATTTAAAAGTGATAATGGCAGGCACTGCCATCGGTAAGGTGAAAGGGAAAGACTTGGTTCCTTCCCATGCTTTGGCTATGAGTACTTCGCTTTTGAAACAAGATGCTTTCGCTGTTGAGGAAGTAAATTATGAACAAGCTGTCGCTTATTTGCGAAAAGAGGCCGTTACTTTGTCAGTAACAGCCCCTCGTGGTTATGTTTTGCTTACTTATCAGCATATTCCTCTTGGGTTTGTAAAGAATATCGGTAACCGTGCCAATAATCTTTATCCGCAAGATTGGCGTATCCGTAGTGGGTACTTGCCGGAAGAGATACGTATATTATCAAATTTGATTACGGAAGTGTGCCGGCAGGCATCTCCAGATAAGTGAGTGCGAACCTGACTTGTTTACCGGTTCCGGTTTCTCCTTCATCCGTTGAGAATGCCGCATACGTAAATCTGGCGTCCGGCAGGCACTCCGGTCCACCCGCTTTCAGTTCCGGCACTTGCAATACGGATATCATTGATTTCCAATGAATAATCCCCATTCCCGCTTTCTAATCCGAGATAACGTTTTCCTCCCATAGGCACTTCGTATCCGTCTTCGTAAAAACGGAGCGGATTGACGTCATCATCTTTGCAGGCGTTTGATAAACTAAGAATGCAAGACAGAGCGAACAAACGGAAAAGTTTAGATTTCATATTTGATATTTACGGCAGAAATAATATACTCTCCAGAATAATCCCAGTCTTTTCTTTCATAATTTATTTTTGTAAATCCGTGCCATCGCCTTCTGGTACTGGTTTTCCAGTTGCAGGTAATTCTGGTGGCTTTGATAGATTACGGATACTTCGACAAAATACTCAATCATGCTGATTTGTCCTCCGGTCAAAGCTTGTTTCAACAATGCGAGGTCTTGTTGTGACTGGAATGTTTTTTTATATTGTTCCATTGACCCGTACAATGTCTTAGCTTCGCGATAGAGCTGTGACAATTCGGATTCGGCCTGTAATGCGGCATTGTCTTTTTGCAGGTCGATATTCAGCGCTTGTGTCTTTGCTATTTTCACTTTATTCCGATTCTCGAAAATAGGGAAAGAAAAGCCTACCACTATTCCGTTAAAGGGGGCTCCCGTCTCGGTATTGCGGCGGTAGCCCAGCTCTAGTTTAGGCAGCCATTGCGACTTGTTTACCGTGATTTGTTTACGGGCAACAAGGCTTTCGTCATTCAGAGCCATTAAAGTGCGGTCGGCAGACAATACTTCCGATTTCAATATTTGATAGTCGGACGGGAAAGGAACCGGAGGATACTGGTCCTCTTCAAAAACTACGGGTATGTTTCCGTTCAACGCATTCAGTTCCTGCATTTTGTTACGGAGTGTTGTCTCATTCAGTGAAGCCTCTGTACGGACATTCAGCAGTTCCAGGTTTATCTTATTAGTCTCAAGTGCATTCGCATCTCCGGTTTGGAGCCGTTTGGCGTACATCTCCGCCAGAATCTCCGCATTATGAAGACGTTCTTCCAAAATCCGTTTTTGTTGGCGCAACATGATAATATCCAGGCAAACTTCTTTTGCCTGCAGTAACTTATTCTGACGGAGCACGTCGGCCTGGCTGTTGTAAGCGTTGGCTTTCAGGCGGCTTAATTTGTTACGTGTCACATACAGGCTGGGAAAGTCAAAACTTTGTGAGATGACAAGTTCCCCTATTGTTTCACTCTTGTCTTCCGCTCCCCAAAGGTGAGCGTAAGACAGAGTCGGGTCGGGCAAATTATTTTCCGTTTTTGCCTCTAGTTTCTGTGAAGTCACCAGTTGCGCATTTGCCTGTAATTCTTTATTATTTATCTCTATGTTTTTTAATACTTGTTCTATGTTGTTTTGGGCTTGTACTTTATTGGCCGATATAAGGAGTACAGCGCTCATTACAGAACATATAATAATCATTTGTTTCATACTTGTTTTTTATTTTACTGTCTTTCACTATGAGTCGGTGCTAATTCCGGCTTTTTCTGGTTGTGCATCATCAGGTAAACAATCGGGATAATAAAACCGTTCAGGAAAGTGGATGTCAATAATCCTCCTAAAATGACCTTAGCCATCGGGCTCTGTATCTCATTGCCTGGCAAATCGCCTCCTATAGCCAGCGGGATTAGCGCCAGTGCGGAAGACAATGCGGTCATCAGGATTGGATTCAGACGGTCGAGAGACCCCTGGATAACACTGTCATACAGTCCCACTCCTTCTTCTTGTTGTAAATGGTTGTAATGGCTGATGAGCAACATACCGTTTCTTGTTGCGATGCCGAATAAAGAAATGAAACCGATAATGGCGGGAATGCTGATTTCTCCAGTCGTGATAACCAATGCGAACACGCCTCCGATTAGTGCAAGCGGCAGGTTCAATAGAATGACCCCCGACTCTTTTACGCTGCGGAATTCATGGTAAAGCAACAGGAAGATGATGACAATGCTGATGAATGAAGTCAGCGCCAATGTCCGGCTGGCGGCCTGTTCGCTCTCAAACTGCCCTCCGTATTCGATATGGTAACCTTCGGGAAGACGTATTGATGCGTCGATTTGTTTTTGAATATCGTTGACGACACTGCGGAGGTCACGGTCGGCTACATTGGCGGAGATTACTATTTTCCGTTTTACATTTTCACGGTTGATAGTGTTCGGTCCCATCGCCGAAATCACCTCTGCTACATAGTTAAGCGGAACTTTACGCCCGTTGTCGGTATCTATCATCAGATTACGGATTTTCTCTATTTCGTCGCGCGCATCGTCTTTTACCTTGATGATAAGGTCGAAACTCTTTCCCTGTTCGTACACTTGTGAAATGACTTTTCCCGCCAGAGCTACATTTATATACTCCGAAAATTCCGGTAAGGTGATGCCGAACTTAGCCAACATTTCCCGCTTAGGCTGGATTTTTAATTGCGGGCGTTCGATTTGTTGTTCCACATTTAAATCGGCAATGCCGGGAATGTCATTGATTACTTCTTTTATCTCATTGCCGAGTGAGAACATTTTATTCAGGTCGTCTCCGAATAGTTTGATAGCGATGTTCGCTTTTGTCCCGGAAAGCATGGCATCGATTCGGTGACTGATCGGTTGTCCGATTTCGATGTTGGCTCCGGTGATTGTGCCGAGTTTCTCACGTACTTCGGCAACCAGTTCGTTGCGTGAGCGTTCTTTTAGTTCGAAAGGAGCCTCTATTTCCGAAACATTTACACCGAGAGCATGTTCGTCCAATTCGGCGCGTCCTGTCTTACGGGCTACCGTTTGGATTTCAGGAATCGTTAATAACAATTCTTCGGCACGGTGTCCCATTTGGTTGCTCTCTTCCAAAGAAATACCCGGAAGCGAGCTGATGTTTATCGTGAATGAACCCTCGTTGAAAGAAGGCAGGAAACTGCGTCCGAGCGTGAAAAATACGCCGAGAGCAATTACAAAGAGTGCAACCGTGCTTCCCAGAGTCACTCGTTTGTGGGCTAATACCCATATAAGCGCCTTTTTATAGATACCTTTCATCCAGCGTGCCAGAAACGCTTCTTTCAGTTCCTTATCGGTTCTGTTGCTCCCCAGTAGATAAGAACATAATACCGGGGTGAGCGTCAGGGCAACTACCGTTGAAGCAAATAGAGCTACAATGAAAGCGATGCCCAGAGGGACGAGCATGCGCCCTTCCATCCCGCTCAAAAAGAACAGAGGTACGAAGCTGACAACGATGATTAGCGTCGAATTGAGGATAGGCATGCGGACTTCTTTGGAAGCGTTGAATACGACTTCCAGCGTACTGAGCCGTTCGGCCTCCGTTTTCAGCCGGTTCTCTCTCAGGCGTTTGTACACATTTTCCACGTCGACAATTGCGTCATCCACTAATGAACCGATGGCTATTGCCATACCTCCGAGACTCATCGTGTTGATGGTTAATCCCATGTAATGCAATGTGAGTATGGAAACGAGCAGTGAAAGCGGCAATGTAACTAATGAAATGAGCGTGGTACGCACATTCGCCAAGAATAGGAAAAGTACGATTACGACAAAGATTCCTCCTTCGAGGAGAGATTTCTTTACGTTTCCGATAGAACTCTCGATAAAGCGGCTCTGGCGGAAAATATCTGTCGATACTTTTACGTCTGCCGGCAGGTTTTTCTGGAGGTCTTTTAAGGAAGCTTCCAGTTTGCTTGTCAGTTCCAATGTGCTTGTAGCCGGCTGTTTGGTTACGGTCAGCAGTACGGCAGGTTTGCCTCGTTCGGAAGCAGTTCCCAGTTTCGGAGCTTTCGGGCCGATTTTTACATCGGCGATGTCCTCCAGTTTTACGGGAAAGGCGTTTACCGTTTTTATGACGGCTTTGCCGAGTTCCTCTACTTTCGGGGTAGAGAGTACCCCGCGTACGATATATTCATTTCCGAACTCATAGAGTACCCCGCCATTCGCATTCAGGTTCATGTCTTGGGTAACTGCCATTACTTCACTCATTGAAACACCGTAGTGGCGCATCCGTTCGGGGTCCAACTGAATCTGGTATTCTTTGATGTCTCCGCCTAGTACGGCCACCTGCGCTACCCCTCCTGTAGACAACAGGCGCGGGCGAATTGTCCAGTCGGCAATTGTACGGAGGTCAAGCATGGAGGTGGAATCGGCAGTCAGCCCGACAATCAGCATCTCGCCTAAAATGGAAGATTGGGGGCCCAGTGTCGGCTTGCCTACATTGACGGGAAGCGATTCACCGACCACCGCCAGTTTTTCGCTGACAATCTGGCGGGCAAGGTAAATATCCGTCCCCCAGTCAAATTCGACCCATACGACGGAAAAACCATTGGTCGAAGAAGAGCGGACGCGACGTACTCCGGTAGCCCCGTTAACGGCGGTTTCTACAGGAAAGCTGACAAGCTGTTCCACTTCTTCGGCGGCCATTCCGTTGGCCTCAGTCATGATGACTACCGTAGGGGCGTTCAGGTCGGGAAATACGTCTACTTCCGTGTGCATGGCGGTATAAGTTCCGGCAATGAGCAGGAGAAAAGCCGCACAGAGTACAACCAACCGGTTGTGCAGGGAGTAATGTATAATTTTATTAAGCATTTTTATCTATGGATTATGAGTGATGAATTTCCGGTTACTGTCAGAATCTCGGTCCGTACAATCTCCGGACAATTTATTAATGTTCGTGGCTGTGTGCGGGAATGGCATTGCCGGCACTTGCCAGACGTACCTGGTAGGCCCCTTCGGTAACAACCCGGTCACCTGTTTTTATGCCACTCAGGATTTGTACGCTCCGTCCGTTGTCGGCTCCTAACGTAACTTCCTGTTTCTTATATCCTTCCTCGTCGAGCTGCAGATATACGAAATAAACTCCCTGCTCTTCCGTTAAAGCCGTACGGGGAAGGGAAAGGACATTCTCCTGTTGAGAGGAAAGCAGATATATTTCCACAAAAGAGCCGGCGATGATATCACCTTTGTTGTCGAACTCAAAAGTCACGGGTACATAGAAAGAATTGTCTCCCGACGATTTTCCGAAAGAGAGAAGTTTGCCGTTGAGCGATTTTAATTCATACACCTTGTTGTCGTAAGGGGTACGGAAATTGGCGGAATTGATGTTATGGAGATACGGGTAATATTTTTCCGACACTTCGGCACGGAGAAAAAGCCGGCGGTTTTGCGTTACGCTGACTAAGGGCTGCCCGATTGTTACGTAATCCCCTTCTTTCACCAGGATATTTTTAATGTATCCGCTAATCGGAGCCATAATGTTCTGTCCGATTGCCGAATGGTTCTTTGCAAGGGCTTCGTAACTGATGCGGGCATTTTCATAATTTTGTTCGGCTTGTGCGAAATCCTTATCGGATACAATCTTGTTTTTTACAAGTTTCTTCATACGTTCGTATTCCTTCTTTGACACCTCGTAGGCGATGCGGGCGCGTTGTACCGGGTCGCCGTCTGCAATGTTATGTGAAGAAATCGTTATTAGCGGAGTGCCTTGCCCTACGCTCATTCCTTCTGTCACCTTGCCGCGGAAAGAAACGACACCGGCCACTGTGGCTACGGCGACGGATTCGTCCCCCTGTGCGGCTAATACCTGTCCGCTGGTCTTGATTACTTGCCGGAACGGCGCCGGTTCTACTATGTCTGCCTTTACGCCGGCAGCTTCAGCTTTCGCTTTCGGGAGAATGATTTCATCGCTATGTGTTTCCGTTCCGGCAGCCTGGTTGTATGCGTGAGAATGTTCGGGACCCTCTGCCTCGTGAACGTGTCCTTCCGTTTCGTGGTCGTGTCCATCGTGGTTGTGTGTGACGGTACTCTCGTCATGGCTTTCATGACCTTGCGTGTTTTTGTTATTGCAGGAACCCAGGGTGAATAACCCCAGAGCCCCTATAATGATAAGTTTTCTCATAAATTATAATTTTCCTACTGGTTTTTACTGTTTTTGCGTTACAAAGATAGGATAATGCGGATGCAACCGATTTGCATTCACATCGACCTTATGCGAAAACAGAGTAGGGAGGGGCGCGGAGGAAGGCGTCACGGGAAATATCGGTACCGTGCAGGGAATCTCGGTAGACATAATAGTTTTTGACCCGTTTCTCTTGCGGTTTGAGCAAGTGTTCGATAATGCCGTCCGTGAACAGAGTGGCGATAAGGATGTAATCCGGCCCGCTGTCCGTATGAAAAGAGGGAGTGGGGGAATGAAAGCGTGTCATGCATTCGCTGCTGCAGCACGAATCGCTTCCCGGATGATGGTTCGGTTTGGGGCATTGCTGTTCTACGGGTAAATCCTGTTTCAGGCAAATCATGCCGTTAGGATGATGATGATGAGGGACAACGGACACTATCAACATGATGATGTTGATAAAAAACAGTAAAGTCACTATAGTCCGTTTGTTCTCTTTCATCTTCTTCTAACCACCTGTTATAAATGAGGTTACAAATATACAAATACTTTCTTTCCGATTGGATACCGCTAATGTCTTTTTATTATTTATTATTTCTTTTCCAGTTCTTGCAATGAATCCATTTTCTTTTTTTCCAAAAATTCGTAAATTCCGCAAAGATGCTCTTTTACTTTCCGGTTGCCGAATTCATAGACCTTTGAAACCAGGCCGTCGAGAAAGTCGCGGTCGTGGGAAACGACAATCAATGTTCCGTCAAATTCAAGTAACGCCTGTTTCAGGATATCCTTGGTTTTCATGTCGAGGTGGTTTGTCGGTTCGTCCAGAATCAGAAGATTGACCGGTTCCAGTAACAACTTAATCATTGCCAGCCGGGTCCGTTCTCCTCCGGAAAGCACTTTAACCTTTTTCATCGACTCTTCCGGACCGCCGAACATGAAAGCCCCCAGCAAGTCACGGATTTTATTCCGGATTTCTCCTTTGGCTACATCATCGATTGTTTGGAAAACCGTTAGGTTCTCATCCAGTAAAGAAGCCTGGTTCTGGGCGAAATAACCGATTTGTACATTGTGACCGAGCGTGAGCGTTCCCTCATGTTCGATTTCTTTCATGATACATTTTACAAGCGTAGACTTGCCTTCGCCGTTCTTGCCGACAAAAGCGACTTTATCACCGCGTGCTACGGTTAAGTTGGCGTTACGGAATACTACATGGTCGCCGTATGCCTTGCCGACTCCTTCCATGATTACCGGGTAACTTCCCGAACGGGGAGAAGGCGGAAACTTCAGTCGCAGGGCAGACGTGTCTTCTTCGTCCACTTCCAGGATTTCCAGTTTTTCCAGCATTTTCACACGGCTTTGCACTTGCAGCGTTTTCGAATACGTCCCTTTGAAACGTTCGATGAACTCTTTGGTTTCAGCGATGAATTTCTGCTGTTCGTCATAAGCCTTTTGTTGTTGTTCGCGCCGTTCTTTACGCAGTGTCAGGTATTGGGAGTAATTTACCTTATAGTCATAAATACGTCCCATCGTCACTTCAATGGTGCGTGTCGTGATGTTATCTACGAATTTGCGGTCATGGCTGATGACGATAACCGCTTTTCCGTTATTAATCAGAAACTCTTCCAGCCATTGGATAGATTCGATATCAAGGTGGTTGGTCGGTTCGTCGAGTAAAAGGACATCCGGTTTTTGCAACAGTAATTTCGCAAGCTCGATACGCATTCGCCATCCGCCGCTGAATTCATTGGTCGGGCGGTTGAAATCCGTTCGGGTGAAACCGAGGCCGAGGAGCGTTTTCTCCACATCCTCTTCGTAGTTGGTGGCATCGATAGAATAGAATTTCTCGCTTAGTGCGGAAACCTCTTCAATCAGAGCCATGTAGCTATCGCTCTCGTAGTCTGTCCGTATTTCGAGTTCTTTGTTTAACCGTTCTATCCGCGCCTCCATTTCATGCAGGTGTGCGAACGCCTGGGCCGTTTCCTCAAACACGGTCCGTTTGTCTTCCGTCATAAGATGTTGCGGCAGATAAGCCACCACACAGTCTTTGGGAGTCGAAACCTTGCCACGGGTCGGTTGCCGGACACCCGCGAGGATTTTAAGAAGCGTACTTTTACCTGCTCCGTTTTTCCCCATCAAGGCGATACGGTCTTTCTCGTTAATAACAAAGGAAATATCACTGAATAAAGTAGTGCCGCCAAACTCTACGGCCAGTCCGTCTACAGAAATCATATTATTCTTTATAAATTGCAATTTGCCCTGCAAAGATAGCGAAATATATGAATCTTTTTTATAACTTGCGCGCTGAAAAGAGAGACCGGCTCGGAAATACAAATAAAATAACAATATACAAGCAACATGGAAAATGGACAGGTAAATGAATTCAGACCACTCATTTTGGTAGCGGAAGATGATGACAGCAACTTCAAATTAATCAAGGCCATAATAGGTAAAAAATGTGACATAGAATGGGCGAGGAACGGTGAGGAAATGATACAGTTGTTCCTGCAGCACCAGGAGCATGCCAGTGCCATGCTGATGGATATTAAGATGCCGGTAATGAATGGGTTGGAAGCTACGAAAATTATCCGTGAAACGAATAAGGAGATTCCTATTATCATGCAGACTGCCTATGCTTTCAGTTCGGACAGGGAAAACGCGATGAACGCGGGTGCTACCGAAGTGTTGGTGAAGCCGATTACATTAAACATCCTTCGTACCACGTTAAGCAAGTATTTACCTGATTTGAAATGGTGACAGGGACATCGGGGAAATGAGTGGCGGATGACGGATGCGAGCGACGTATCGGCAATTTAAAATCCGTCCATTTTAAGTCTGTAAATAAAGCCTTCCCGATGGGAATTGCAATATGAGTAAGTGAATTTATTTCTTCCTGTAGCCTTGAAGAGGCAAACTTCTGCAATCAGTCATTGTATTTTATATAATATATCTTGCACACTGCCGGATTTTTTCAGTAAAACAATGAAAAATACCGCGATGTGCAAGATAAACTTTTAGTGACCGGAAGAGACGATGTAATTCCCTCCCGTTTTTTATGGCATTTCCGCTTCTATCTGGAACTTACGGCTGACTTTCATGAGGTTAATCGTATAAGTCACCACATTTTGCGCTTCCTGAACCATTGTCAGATAGACCATGCTGACACGGATACTTCCGGACTGGCTTTGAATGCGTTGCAATTCTTTGCGTTTAAGCAATGAAAGTTGCCCGTTAAGTTCGTTTGCACGGTGAATATCCTCCTCCATGTTGTCATAATCGTTGTTCTCTATTTTTTTACGGCATTGTTGAATCAGATAAGTGATATCTTCGGCTACATCACCGAATTCACCTTTTTGGATAGCGTCTAACGGATTGAAATTGTTATCGATATGCTCCAGGCACGGTTCGCAAAGTCGGGAAATACAGTAAACCAGTTCACTGGCGAAATCGTTGCCCTGGTAATAATAGAGCCCTTTTTCGAGAACAGTGTTATTGTCGAGACGGCACATGGCTACGGTTCCCGTACGTTTCATCTGTTTGATAAGTTGTTTTTCAAACTTGGTAGCTCCCATCGCGCGGCGTAATCCTCTCAGGTTTTCATGGATAAACGAGTTGACGGTCAGCTCAAAGTTGGTTTCTGCATATTCGAGTACCTTGCCAAGTTCCTCGCGGGTGTGCTTGCGCATTAATTGCAGGGCTTCCTCACTGTCCGATGTCTGCATCAACTGTTTCAGGGTTTCGTTGCCCTGTTCTTTCGCTTTACGTTTTTTGTACATTACTTGGCTGCGTATCAGGATAAATACAGCCAGGGCTATCAGTACGATGATAGAAATGTTGCCTCCGTAATGTAATACCATGGTTACAAAGAAACAGATAGTAAAAGCTGCTCCGGCAGTGATAAACCAGCCGCCGATAACGCTTAGTACGCCTGTGATGCGGTAAACGGCAGAATCGCGTCCCCATGCACGGTCGGCCAATGAACTTCCCATTGCTACCATGAAAGTGACATAAGTCGTTGACAGAGGAAGTTTCAAGGAAGTTCCCAAAGCGATGAGAAGGCCTGCCAATACCAGATTTACGGAAGCCCGGACAAGGTCAAAGGCCGCTCCGTCGGCAATAATCGCCTCATCTTTCCGGAAACGGGTGTTTATCCATTTTTTGGTGCTTTCAGGAGTGATTTGCGATATTCCGTTTGCCAGTGTCATGCTGAAACGGACCAATGTACGGGCTATAGGAGTACTTCCGAAATTCTCCTCTCCTTCATCCTGGCGCGAAAGGTCAACGGAAGTTTTGATAACAGCATGTGCTTTTTTAGAAGTGCAGAGTGCGTAAACCATAATCATGCCCGCACCTATCAGGAAATACCAGGGAGTTTTGGCAGGACCGAGCAGGGAAGTCATCAGGAAACTTTCCGGATTCCCGTTTCCGTTAGCCGTAAAATCCATAAAAGAAGAGAAACCGGCAAGAGGGACACCGATGAAGTTAACGAGGTCATTGCCGGCAAAGGCGAGAGCGAGGGCGAAAGTTCCCATCAACACCACGACTTTGAAAACATTGATTTTCAACCAGTGGAGTATCTGCATTAAGATGGTAAAGAATACAAAAGAAACGCCGATGAGCGTCCACGTGTTTTCCTGTATCCAATGTTTGTTCTCAGGAGTCATGAAAGAACTGTCTTTCAGTCCTTTGATAAGCATGAAATAAATGATAGAGGTAGCGGCTATTCCTCCGAAAAGCGCAATGCTGTATTTTATCTTTTTTGTGTAGTTGAAAGTAAATATCACACGTGCCAGCCATTGAACGAGCATTCCGAAGAAAAAAGCGATTGCTACGGATACGAAAATCGCCATAATGACCGAAAGAGCTTTATCGGTATTTATCAGGTCGCCCAATCCGAGCGTGTCGCTATTGTGTACCTTTATGAGCGAGAGTGCGAAAGTACCTCCCAACAATTCAAAAACCAGAGAAACCGTGGTAGAGGTAGGCATTCCCATAGAGTTGAACACATCCAGCAAGACTACATCCGTGAGCATGACGGCCAGCAGGATACACATGATTTCGGCAAAGTAGAAATGTTCGGGTTGGTAAATGCCGTGCCGGGCAATGTCCATCATGCCGTTAGAGAGCGAAGCTCCGATAAAGATTCCTACCCCGGCAATAAACAGGATTGTTTTAAATGAAGCGGCTTTGGCTCCTACGGCCGAGTTAAGAAAGTTGACAGCATCGTTACTTACTCCGACGATAAGGTCGAATATGGCAAGTACGAAAAGGAAGATGATAATACATAAATAAATTGTCTCCATAAAGTTGTGTATGTTATTTCCACCTGCAAAGGACGGAGTTTAAGGTTGCAGGGAAATGTCATACATGTTACATTTATGTTACAATCCCATTCAGGTATTCTTTTTACTTAACCAGTCATAGAAAGCATATTGCGCCCGGACGCCGGGTGTTCCGGGACTTCTTTTCTTGAATACATTCTGTAATCGGCCGTCTACCCAACATGCCTTTTGATTGTCAGACAGTTGGATATTCAACATTTCAATCAGGCCGGTACGCAGTTCGGAATCGAGAATCGGGGTGACAGCCTCTATGCGCCGGTAAAGATTACGGCGCATCCAGTCGGGAGAACCCATAAATACCTTAGGATGTCCGTCGTTGTTGAAATACCAGACACGCGCATGCTCCAGAAAACTGTCTACGATACGGGTAATACGGATGTTGCGGCTGTATGGTTGTCCGGGAATCAGGCAACAGATGCCCCGGATGATAAGGTCAATCCGGACCCCGTGTTCGGACGCCTCATAGAGGCGGTTAATCATTATCGGGTCCTGGAGAGCGTTCATTTTAAGGATGATACGGGCGGTCTTACCCTGGTCGGCAAGCTCTATTTCACGGTCGATGAGGCGGTTTAATTCAGGGATAAGATTAAAACGGGCGACAAGGAGAGTGGTGAATTGGAGATTCTCTTTGCCTTGCAAGGTACGGAAAAGGTTATAAAGGTCGTTTACGATTTCTTTACGGCACGTGAAAAGACCGCAGTCAGCATAAAGAGTCGCCGTTTTCTCATTAAAGTTACCGGTACTGATATAGGCATAGTTGGGTATCTTCTTACCGTTGAGGCCGCGGCGGCGGACAAGAGCCACTTTGGCATGCACTTTCAAGCCGGGAATACTATATATGATTTTGATACCGGCAGCTTGCATCATTTCGGCGGTAGCCAAATTGTTTTCTTCATCGAACCGGGCTTTCAGTTCGACGAATACAGTCACCTTCTTGCCGTTTTGCGCGGCGGCTATCAATGTGTTGATAACGGCAGAATTCTCCGCTACGCGATATTGGGTCACCATAATCTCCCGTGTTTCGGGATTGTGCACGGCTTCGTAGAGAAAATGGATGAAATGTTCGAAAGAGTGATAAGGATAATATAACAGCAAGTCCTTTTGGGCGACATAGTTGAAAATAGACTCTTTCTCATCGAGTACGGTCAGTTTCATCGGTTTCGGTTTCTCGGAGCCGTGGACTGACTTGTTCGGATTCGGGAGATGCCGCAAGTCCTCCAGGTTCAGGTGCTTGTCTCCGGGCACAAGCTCGTCGCGCTGTATGTGGAAAGCGTCGATTAAGAAATCGAGGAAATCCTGCGGCATGGCACGGTCATAGACAAAACGGCATACATCGCCTATCTTGCGCTTTTTCACCTTCTTCTTCAGTTGGGCTACCAGGTCGGCGCTGCTGGCCGTATCGTCAATGAGGATATCCGCATCGCGTGAGATTTTGATACTGTAGCAAGAGTCAACGTCATATCCGGGAAAAATGAGAGTAAGATTCGCCTTGATGATGTCTTCGGTAAACATCAGATAATAATTCTTGTCGTGAGGCGGAAGCTCGATAAAACGGGGAACCTTGGTGTAAGGCTGTTTCATGACGAAGTAATAAGGTTGCCGGGCGGTGTCCGGACATTCCCCTTTGGCATATTTCTCTTTAGCCTCTTCTCTTTTCAAGTAAACCCGTATGGCGAGATAAAGACGGTTGTCCCGCAGGAAAGAGACGATTTTGTCTTTGGAAACAGGCACAGGTTGCAGATAAGGGAAGATTTCTTCCCGGAAAAAATCCTTGATAAATTGTTGATGGAACGGTTCCACGTGGCTGTCCTGATAAAAGACGATATGGTTTTTGCGCAATGCGGGTAATATTAGCTGTTCGTAGATTCGGACGCGGTCGTCCAGTTGCCGTGTGACCTCCCGGTTGATTTCTTCCACCAGTTCGCGTGCCGATTGTACGGTTTCTTCATCGCTTTCCGTAGCGCCTGATGCGATAGCCTTATGGTCGGCTACCCGTATCTTGTAAAATTCTTCCAGGTTGGAAGAATAGATGGAAATGAAATTAATGCGTTCGTAAAGCGGCAAGCGCTCATCCATTGCCTCCAGCAGTACGCGGTAATTGAATGAGAGCCAACTGATATCTCGTTTGAAATAACTATATTTGTTTTCCATGTGCTTTAAGATTTTTCCAAATATAGTATCTTTGCAGGATTAAACAAAGAAATTTATGACAAGAATTGGATTATTGTCGGATACTCATTCTTATTGGGACGAGAAGTATCTGGAGTATTTTGAATCATGTGATGAAATCTGGCATGCGGGAGACATCGGTTCGCTTGAAGTAGCGGAAAAGTTAGCTGCATTTCGTCCGTTCCGGGCTGTCTACGGCAATATTGACGGCCAGGAAATCCGGAAATTATTCCCGTTGGTAAACCGTTTTACGGTAGATGGGGCGGAAGTCCTGATGAAACATATCGGAGGTTATCCGGGGAAATACGATTCCTCTGTCATCGGCACTCTGATGGTGCATCCGCCCAAACTGTTTATCAGCGGACACTCCCATATATTAAAGGTAAAATATGACAAGACGCTGGGCATGCTGCATATCAATCCGGGAGCTGCGGGGATGTCCGGATTCCATAAAGTACGGACATTAGTGAGGTTCACAGTTGACGAGGGGACATTTAAAGAGCTGGAGGTTATCGAATTGGCGGATTGAAATATTGGCACATTATTTTTGTCATTTCGGAATTCTTTCCCACCTTTGTACCCAGTTAACGAATAACTCAGACGAACAATGAAAGGAATTATTCTGGCCGGAGGAAGTGCTACTCGCCTTTATCCGCTTTCTAAAGCGATTTCCAAACAAATAATGCCTGTGTATGACAAACCGATGATATATTATCCGTTGTCTACATTGATGTTGGCTGGAATACGCGAAGTCCTGATTATATCGACTCCACGCGATTTGCCGATGTTTCGTGACTTGCTGGGGACGGGTGAGGAATTAGGCATGTCTTTTTCTTATCAAGTTCAGGAACGGCCCAACGGCCTGGCCCAAGCCTTTGTCTTGGGGGCAGGTTTCTTAAATGGCGAACCGGGCTGCCTGATTCTGGGAGACAATCTGTTTTACGGCCAGAGGTTTTCCGCGATGCTTCGCAGGGCTGCCGGTACGGAAAAAGGAGCCTGTATCTTTGGCTATTACGTAAAGGACCCCCGTGCTTATGGAGTCGTGGAGTTTGACGAAACAGGCAAAGTCATTTCCTTGGAAGAAAAACCGGCAGTTCCGAAAAGCCATTATGCTGTTCCGGGCCTGTATTTCTATGATGCAACCGTAACGGAAAAGGCGGCCTCCCTGCGTCCTTCCGCCCGTGGAGAATATGAAATAACAGACCTGAACCGCCTCTACCTGGAAGAAGGAACATTGAAAGTCGAGCTTTTCGGCCGCGGGTTCGCATGGTTGGATACCGGAAATTGCGACAGCCTTCTGGAAGCGTCCAATTTCGTAGCTACCATTCAGAACCGGCAGGGCTTTTATGTCAGTTGTATCGAAGAGATTGCCTGGCGGCAGGGTTGGATTCCGACCGGACAGTTGCTTTTACTCGGACAGCGGCTTGAAAAGACGGAATACGGCAGATACCTCGTTGAATTGGCGAAACAATCCTAAAATCAATATAATAAGAATAATATGAAAACTTATCTGGTGACCGGTGCCGCAGGATTTATCGGTGCAAACTATATCAAATACATCCTGGCGAAACACAATGACATAAAAGTTGTGATTCTGGACGCTTTGACCTATGCGGGAAATTTAGGCACAATAGCCAAAGATATCGACAACGAACGTTGTTTCTTTATCAAAGGTGATATCTGTAGCCGTGAAATAGTGGATAGTTTGTTTGCGGAGTACCGTTTTGACTATGTGGTGAATTTCGCAGCCGAAAGCCATGTAGACCGTAGTATAGATAATCCCCAGCTTTTTCTGATTACCAATATTCTCGGTACGCAAAACTTGTTGGATTGTGCCCGTCGTGCATGGGTGATGGGGAAAGACGAGCAAGGCTATCCTACCTGGAGGAAAGGAGTGCGTTTTCATCAGGTCTCTACCGACGAGGTGTACGGCTCTTTAGGAGCGGAAGGATATTTCACGGAGACGACGCCGCTCTGTCCGCACAGCCCGTATAGCGCATCCAAGACCAGTGCGGATATGGTAGTGATGGCCTATCATGATACTTATAAGATGCCGGTGACGATTACCCGCTGTTCAAACAATTACGGGCCCTATCATTTCCCGGAGAAGCTGATTCCGTTGATTATCAAGAATATCCTTGAAGGTAAACACCTGCCCGTCTATGGCGACGGGAGCAATGTGCGCGACTGGCTTTACGTAGAAGACCATTGTAAAGCCATCGACCTCGTAGTGCGTAAAGGAAAAGAAGGAGAAGTCTATAATGTGGGCGGGCATAATGAAAAGACCAACCTGGAGATTGTGAAACTCACCATCGCAACCATCCGCCGGCTGATGACGGAAAATCCTAACTACCGCCAGGTATTGAAAAAGAAAGTGAAAGGCGAAGGCGGGGAAATCTCTGTCGACTGGATAAATGACGATTTGATAACCTTCGTCAAGGACCGTCTGGGACATGACCAACGTTATGCGATTGACCCGGCTAAAATCACGGCGGAGTTAGGTTGGTATCCCGAGACCAAATTCGAGACAGGCATCGTGAAAACGATTGAGTGGTATCTGAATAACCAGTCATGGGTAGAAGAAGTGACTAGCGGAGATTACCAGGGATACTACGAGAAGATGTACGGGAAATGAAGCAGAAACCCAATTGATAAAAGAATTCCCATAAACAGCATATTGCGCGAGGTCTCGCCCAGTATGCTGTTTAGTTTTTTGCCGCTGCGTATTCTCACCATTTTTCTCCAGGTGAGAACATGAGGAATCAGATAAAGTTGGGGGAGGAGCGCGGCATAAACATATCCTTCCGATAAGAAATACAGGCAAAGTAAAGAAGCCGCCACTCCTAACGACAGGTAAAGATAACGTCCGAACTTCTCTCCGAACCGTACGATGACAGTCTTTTTCCCGCTTCGTGCGTCCGCCTCACGGTCCCGGTAATTATTGACGACCAATAATGTGTCGATAAGCAATCCGCAGATTAAAGAAGCCGCCGTGACACTGTCCGTCCATGCCAGTGCCTGTACATAATAAGTTCCGCCCACCGGGACAAAACCGAAAAACACAATGACTAAGACATCCCCCCAGCCGTTATAAGACAAAGGGTAAGGGCCGGTAGTATAGAGAAAAGCGAATATGACGCAAAGCACCCCTACGATAATCAGTTCCCATCCGGCATAGAACAACAGCGTGCAACCGATGAGGCAGGCAAGCGAGACGGTGATGATAATTCCGGTTTTCATTGCCCCCGGAGAAATCCATCCTTGCGCGCAAGCACGTTTGGGGCCTAGCCGGTCTTCCCGGTCTGTCCCTTTCAGAAAATCGAAAAGGTCATTGATGAAGTTGGCGGCAATCTGCATCAAGCCTGCGAACAGACAGCAGACCAGTGCGGGAACCCATTCGAAGCACCCGTCCACAGCAGCCAGTGAAGTACCTATTAAAACGGGAGTGACCGCCCCCGTAAGAGTCTTGGGACGTGCTGCTAATATCCATGCTTCCAGAGAATTACGCTTTACTTCTTCCATGATTTAATATATTATAAAGAGTTTTGACGGACAAAGATACATGATTTTTCGTATCTTTGCGCTCCCGTAATACTTCAAACTAAGAGAAGATGAAGAGAATAATTTATCCGATAATCCTAATGACGCTATTTTCACTTGTTTCTTGCAAATCCAAAAGAAATCTAGTCGTCACGTTGCCGTCGCCACTCCTGAATACCGATTCGATTTATCCGGATACCGCCCGTGCCTCAGCCGGTTTGTTTGCTCCGGACTATTCACAGTTGAAAGAGCTGGATACCTCGAAAAAGAAAGAAAAACCGGTAAAAACGCAACTGCCTGCTGCATGCGAGCCTTCCAACCGGGTACTTCGCGGGACGAAGATAACATCTTCAATCTCGAAAGTGCCATCTGCCTATACAGGGGTAGACCGCATCGTAGAATATAGTTTTACCCATCGGGATGTTCCCGAAGCCTTCGAGGGATTCCGCATTGCTTTCATTTCCGATTTGCATTATAAAAGCCTGTTGAAAGAAAAAGGCCTGAACGATTTGGTCCGCCTGCTGATTGACCGGAAAGCAGACGTATTATTAATGGGCGGCGATTATCAGGAAGGTTGTGAATATGTAGACCCCTTGTTCTCGGCACTTTCCCGTGTAAAAACTCCGATGGGCATTTACGGAGTGATGGGAAATAACGATTATGAGCGGTGTCATGATGAAATCGTCCGTACGATGGAACATTACGGAATGCGCGTATTGGAACACGAAGTAGATACGCTTCGCAAAGACGGGCAGCAGATAATTATCGCCGGAGTACGTAATCCTTTCGATTTGACCCGTAACGGAGTATCCCCCACACTGGCGCTGTCTGCCGAAGACTTCGTGATTCTGCTGGTACATACCCCGGATTATATAGAAGACGTCTCCGTAGCCAATACAGACCTGGCTTTGGCGGGCCATACCCATGGGGGACAAGTACGTATTTTCGGCATTACCCCGGTCCGGAACTCCCGTTACGGCAACCGTTTCATAACCGGGCTTTCCTATAACACGGCCAAAATCCCGATAATTATAACCAATGGCATCGGTACATCACAACTGCCCGTCCGAATGGGTGCGCCAGCGGAGATAATAATGATTACTCTCCATCGTTTGAAATAGCGTTTATGTATTCCCAGACTTTGGGATGCAGGAAATAACGGAGGTCTTTTCCCTTTTCCAGAGCTTTCCTGATGAATGTAGAACTGATATCGAACACCGGAGAGCGGACAAACCGTACATGTTCCGGCAACAAGCTCTCTTCTTTCGCTCCTATGGGAAATCCGGGACGAGGATAAATAAGAATCCGGTTATCTCTGATAATACAGTCCGATTTATACCAACGGTCGAAATTCAACCAGTTGTCCGAGCCTATGATAAAATAAAATTCCCGTTCGGGATAAGCCTTACGCAGCTTTTCCAATGTATGTACGCTGTATGAAGGCCGGGGAAGATGGAATTCGAAATCCGACGCCCGGAAATGAGGATAATCTTCCGTGGCAAGCTGCACTAACTTCAAGCGTAATTCCTCATCCCACAATCCGGTACGCACTTTCAGAGGATTCCGGGGGGTCACCATAAACCAAAGCTCGTCCAGCCCTTCATATTCGCAGAGATAATTCGCCAGGGCCAGATGCCCGATGTGGATGGGGTTGAATGAACCGCTGAAAATACCGGTCTTTAATTTATTCATCGTAGGATTTCTTATTGATTAGTTTAAATTTAGTAAGGAGACAACCGGCAATCAGGTACACGGTAAAGCTATCCCTTTATGGATAGAATAAACAAAACCTTTCCCGTTCCCGTTTTCAGGAGAAATGCGACAGGGAAACCGCACAACCGGCTATTTCCCCAGAAACTCCCTGATAACTTCCGATGCTTCCGCCTTAGCCTTTTCCAAATCGTCATTCACGATGATACAGTCGAATTGCGGAGCAAATCCCAACTCATATTCCGCTTTGGCGATACGGCTCTCGATTACTTCCGGCGCATCTGTTCCGCGGTTCTCCAACCGGCAGCGCAACTCATCCACCGAAGGCGGCTGGATAAATACGGATAAAGCACGGTCGCCGTAGAACTTCTTGATGTTGCATCCGCCCACTACATCCACATCGAATATCACATTCTGTCCTTTTTCCAGTTGTTTCTCCACTTCCGCTTTCAGTGTCCCGTAATAACGGTCTTTGTACACCTCCTCGTATTCCAGGAACTCATTGTTCTCAATACGCCGGCGGAACTCCTCCGGAGTGAGAAAGAAATATTCGACTCCGTGTCTTTCCGTTCCGCGTGGCGGACGGCTTGTGGCGGAGACGGAAAATGCCAGATTCATGTTCTGCGTCAGCAGGTAATTGATAATAGTTGATTTTCCGGAACCCGAAGGAGCGGAAAAAATGATTAACTTACCACCCATTTTATTCGTTGACAATTGACGGTTACTATAGAATACTTACATTACATTCAGCACTTGTTCCTTGATTTGTTCCAGTTCATCTTTCATCTGGACAACGATTTTCTGCATTTCGGCATGATTGGACTTGCTGCCTAACGTATTGATTTCCCGTCCCATTTCCTGAGCGATGAATCCGAGTTTCTTGCCTTGTCCGCAACCGCCCTCCAAAGTACTGATAAAATAATTCAGATGATTGCCCAAACGCTGTTTCTCCTCGTTGACGTCCAGCTTTTCGATATAGTAAATCAACTCCTGTTCCAAGCGGTTTTTGTCATAATCCGTGTTCAGGGTCTTTTCCAGTGCGTCCGTGATGCGTTCTTTCACCTTTTCCACACGTTCTTTTTCGTAGGGCGCAACTTTCTCAAGCAATTGCGCGATATTGGCTATCTTCTCGCGAAACTTCTTTTCCAGCGCCGCGCCTTCCTGTCTGCGGAAATCCACCAGATGGTTAATCGCTTCCAATACGGCGGTATGCACCACCTCCCATTCTTCCTCCGACAACTCCTGTATTTCCGTTTTTGTCATCACGTCCGGCAGGCGGAGCAATGTCTGGAACCAGTCTGCAGGTACGGGAATGCCGAGATTTTCCGAAATGGCTTTTATCTGCTTGTAATATCCCTCCACCAATGCCTGGTTGATAGGAGTTGCGTTTTCCGCCCCCTCTTTCTTTTCTATCCACAGGCTGAAATCCACCTTGCCGCGTTCCAGGATTTTAGAAATCTCGTTACGGATTTCGATTTCTTTTTCGCGGTAAGCCGGAGCAATGCGGGTGGATAAATCCATAGCCTTGCTGTTGAGCGATTTGATTTCTACATTTATTTTTTTATCAGGAAGTTCGGCTGTAGCTTTGCCATATCCTGTCATAGACTGTATCATAACCTTAAAGTTTTGTGCAAAAGTACACGAATATTTTAAGAATTGGAAATAATCATGTAAATTTGCGACAATTTAATAAGCTGATTTTTATGTCGTGTGTACTAAATATTGAAACCTCTACATCTGTTTGCTCGGTAGCGGCTAGTCAGGACGGACAGACCATTTTTGTGAAAGAGGATTTGCAAGGTCCTTCCCATGCCGTATCTTTAGGAGTATTTGTAGATGAAGCGTTGTCGTTTGTCGACAGCCATGCCATACCGTTGGATGCCGTTGCGGTCAGTTGCGGTCCGGGTTCCTATACCGGGCTCAGAATAGGCGTTTCGATGGCTAAAGGCGTTTGTTACGGGCGCAACATCCCCTTAATCGGCATTCCGACGCTTGAAGTCTTGAGCGTTCCCGTGCTGTTGTATCACGACTTGCCGGAAGAAGCCCTGCTTTGCCCGATGATTGACGCCCGCCGTATGGAAGTATATGCGGCTGTTTACGACCGCGCCCTGAATGTGCAACGTCCCGTCGCTGCGGATATCGTAGATGAGAATTCCTATCGGGAATATCTGGACCGGGGGCCGGTCTATTTCTTTGGAAACGGAGCCGCCAAATGCCGTGAGAAGATACTCCATCCCAATGCCCGTTTCATTGACGACATCCATCCGTTGGCAAAGATGATGTTCCCGCTGGCGGAAAAAGCGGTTGCAAGGGAAGAGTATAAAGACATAGCCTATTTCGAGCCTTTCTATTTGAAAGAATTTGTCGCCTCTATGCCGAAAAAAAACTTATCGGCACACCGGGAAGATGATATCGGTTAAATAGGGAATCAGTAGCCTCGATAAAAATCATGGAATAAAATCAATCAATAAATCATAAATTCAATAAATGCAATACAATACCCAACAAAAGAGAATGCCGCTTCCCGAATACGGGCGCAGCATCCAGAACATGGTAGATTATGCGTTGACCATCCAAGACCGTGCGGAACGCCAACGTTGTGCCAATACGATTATCAACATTATGGGAAACATGTTTCCCCACTTGCGCGATGTGCCCGATTTCAAGCACAAACTTTGGGACCACCTGGCTATCATGTCCGGTTTTGAATTGGATATTGACTATCCTTATGAAATCATCCGCAAAGACAATCTGGTGACCCGTCCGGAGCCCATACCCTACAATGTCGCCCGCATGCGCTACCGCCATTACGGACGTACGCTGGAAGTCCTCATCAAGAAAGCCATTGAATTCCCGGAAGGAAATGAAAAGCGCAATCTGGTTGCCCTGATTTGCAATCACATGAAGAAAGACTATATGGCATGGAATAAGGATACGGTAGACGATAAAAAAATAGCCGAAGACCTTTATGAGCTTTCTGACGGAAAACTCCAGATGACGGATGACATTGTCCGGCTCATGGCGGAACGCCTCAATCAGAACTATCGTCCGAAGATGAACTATAATAACAACCGTCAGAACAACCAGCGGAGAAATTACCGTAATTAATTATCGGTTACCGGTTATGAATTTTGATTTGAATGCAGTTGAATGGCATAACCTTCATTCATGATTCATAGTCCGTAATTCAAAATTCAAAAGATATGGCTTCATTTGTAATCGAAGGAGGACACCGGCTTAGCGGAGAGATTTATCCGCAAGGCGCTAAAAACGAGGTTTTGCAGATAATCTGTGCCACGTTGCTGACTGCAGAGGAAGTGACGGTAGACAACATACCCGACATTCTGGATGTCAACAACCTGATTCAGTTGATGCGGGAGATGGGGGTGACGGTTGCGAAGAAAAGCATTGACACATATACATTCAAGGCAGGACATATCGACCTGGATTACCTGGAAAGCGATGAATTCCTTAAAAAATGCTCCAGCCTCCGCGGTTCCGTGATGCTAATCGGGCCGATGGTGGCACGTTTCGGAAAAGCCCTGATATCCAAGCCGGGAGGCGACAAAATCGGCCGCCGCCGTTTAGACACCCATTTCCTGGGAATCCAGAATCTGGGTGCGGACTTCCGTTACGATGAAGAGCGGGAGATATATGAAATAACGGCCGGCAGGCTTCAAGGCAACTATATGCTGCTGGATGAAGCGTCCGTCACCGGAACGGCGAATATCGTGATGGCCGCCGTGCTTGCCAAAGGCACGACCACCATCTATAATGCCGCTTGCGAGCCTTATTTGCAGCAACTCTGCCACATGCTTAACCGGATGGGAGCGAAGATTAGCGGCATTGCATCCAATTTGCTGACCATCGAAGGAGTGGAAGAACTTCACGGTACACGCCACACCGTATTGCCGGACATGATTGAAGTCGGCAGCTTTATAGGGATGGCGGCGATGACTAAAAGTGAAATAACCATAAAGAACGTCTCCTACGGAAACCTCGGCATTATCCCTGAAAGTTTCCGCCGTCTGGGCATAAAACTCGAACAAAGAGGAGACGATATCTATGTCCCGGCACAAGAAATGTACGAGATTGAATCCTTTATCGACGGCTCTATCATGACGATAGCCGATGCGCCCTGGCCGGGGCTGACTCCCGACCTGTTGAGCGTGATGCTCGTTGTAGCCACCCAGGCGAAAGGAAGCGTGCTGATTCATCAGAAAATGTTCGAAAGCCGCCTGTTCTTCGTAGACAAGCTGATAGATATGGGCGCACAGATCATCCTCTGCGACCCCCACCGTGCCGTAGTCATCGGGCATAATCACGGATTTACGTTACGCGGGGCGCGTCTCACCTCGCCGGATATCCGTGCGGGCATCGCCCTTCTGATTGCCGCCATGAGTGCGGAAGGAACCAGCACGATTAGCAATATCGAGCAGATAGACCGCGGATACCAGAATATTGAAGGACGTTTGAATGCCATTGGAGCCAGAATCACCCGGATATGATAAAAAAAGAAGAAGTATATAAAATAGGATTGTTCAATAAGCCCCACGGCATTCACGGAGAATTGCAGTTCACCTTTACGGACGATATTTTCGACCGGGCGGATTGCGACTACCTGGTGTGCCTGCTCGACGGCATATTCGTCCCCTTTTTCATAGAAGAATACCGTTTCCGTTCCGATTCCACCGCTTTGGTGAAGCTTGAAGGAATAGATACGGCCGAACGTGCGCGGATGTTCACCAATGTAGAAGTCTACTTCCCGGTGAAATATGCGGAAGAAGCAGACGGAGGCGAACTGTCCTGGAACTTCTTTACCGGCTTCCTGATGGAAGAGATTCATTACGGGATGCTGGGAGAAATAACAGACGTAGACACCACTACGGTGAATACCCTTTTCGTCGTTCAGGGAGAAGACGGAGAAATACTCGTTCCCGCCCGGGAAGAATTCATACGGGGGATAGACAGGAAACGGAAAGTCATCACAGTGAAGCTTCCCGAAGGATTGTTGAATCTGGAAGAAGAGTGAAATATAATAAACAGGAATTTGTAATCAGTAAATAACCTGAGATGCCAAAGAAAAAACGAAGCAGAGCCTTTTGGAAGAACTTCAAGTTCAAGTATAAAGTAACGATTGTCAACGAAAATACGCTTGAAGAGATTGTAGGGCTTCGTGTGTCTAAGTTGAACGGTCTTTCGGTGCTGCTTTGTGTTTTGGCGGTTCTTTTCCTGATAGCAGCCTGCATCATCGCTTTCACCCCCCTTCGGAACTACCTTCCGGGATATATGAACAGCGAAGTCCGTACGCAAATTGTAGACAACGCCCTGCGGGTAGACTCTTTGCAGCAAGTACTCGACAGGCAGAATCTGTACATCATGAATATACAGGATATTTTTAGCGGGAAAGTAGCGATAGACAGCGTACAGACACTTGATTCCCTGACCGCAGCCCGTGAAGATACCCTGATGGAACGGACAAAACGCGAAGAAGAATTCCGCCGCCAGTACGAAGAAAACGAAAAGTACAATCTGACGACCATAACCTCCCGGCCGGAGGTCAACGGGCTGATACTGTACCGTCCTGCACGCGGAATGCTTTCAGAACATTTCAATGCGGAAGAAAAGCATTACGGGACAGACATCGCGGCCAATCCCAATGAAAGCGTGCTGGCAACGATGGACGGAACCGTCATTTTAAGCACCTATACGGCCGAGACAGGCTATTTGATAGGAATCCAGCATAACCAAGACCTGGTATCGATTTATAAGCATTGCAGTTCCCTGTTGAAGAAAGAAGGCGACCGTGTGAAAGGAGGAGAAGCAATCGCTTTAGTCGGAAATAGCGGAACACTCAGTACGGGACCGCATTTGCATTTTGAACTTTGGTACAAAGGCCATCCGGTCAATCCGGAAAAATACATTGTATTTTGAATGAACGGCAAGCAGGAAAGAGAGGATATAAATAAAAATGAATATAGAAACTGACAAAAAGAAAAAACGGATAGCCATCCTGGGTTCTACCGGTTCAATCGGAACCCAGGCGTTGCAAGTCATAGAAGAACATCCGGAATTGTACGAACCGTACGCTTTGACAGCCAACAACCGGGTCGACTTGTTGATAGCCCAGGCTAAGAAATTCCAGCCGGAGATAGTCGTGATAGCCAATGAAGACAAATACGGTGAGCTGAAAGAAGCGTTGAAAGAGCAGCCCGTTAAAGTCTATGCGGGCACAGAGGCCATTTGCCAGATTGTGGAAATGGGCGCTATCGATATGGTGCTGACGGCGATGGTCGGCTATGCCGGGCTGAAACCTACCATCAATGCGATTCGTGCGGGGAAAGCCATTGCACTGGCTAATAAAGAAACGCTGGTCGTGGCCGGAGAGCTGATAAATCAGTTGGCGTTGCAATATCGCGCCCCGATTCTGCCGGTAGATTCCGAACACTCCGCCCTTTTCCAGTGTCTGACGGGAGAAGTCGGGAATCCGGTTGAGAAACTGATACTCACAGCTTCGGGAGGACCGTTCCGCACATATACGCTGGAACAGTTGAAAACCGTGACAAAGGCACAAGCCCTGAAACATCCGAACTGGAAGATGGGAGCCAAGATAACCGTTGATTCAGCCACCATGATGAACAAAGGCTTTGAAGTCATTGAAGCCAAGTGGCTGTTCGGCGTCCAGCCCGGTCAAATCGAAGTCGTTGTCCATCCGCAGTCGATAATCCATTCGATGGTGCAGTTTGAAGACGGTGCGGTGAAAGCCCAGTTAGGCATGCCGGATATGCGCCTGCCCATCCAGTATGCATTCTCCTATCCCGACCGTATCAGTTCCTCTTTTGACAGGCTCGATTTTGCCAGATGTGCAAGCCTGACGTTCGAACAGCCGGATACGAAACGTTTCCGTAACCTGGCCCTGGCCTATGAAGCCATGTACCGTGGAGGAAATATGCCGTGCATCGTGAATGCCGCCAACGAAGTAGTCGTCTCCTCTTTCCTGGAAGACAACATCAGCTTTCTAGGTATGAGCGATGTGATAGAGAAAACGATGGAACGTGCCTCTTTCGTGTCGAATCCCACTTATGAAGATTATGTGGCGACAGACCGGGAAGCGCGGAAAATCGCTTCGGAGCTGGTCTCCCGGTAAAAAAAACGGCGGTTATGGAAAAAACACCGTTCCCGGCTCGGACACCATCCGGGTTCAGTCCAGGTCCCATCCGGATTCAGCCTGAATGCCGTCCGTCCGTCGTCCGGTTTGCGTCCGGGTTCCCCGGCCATCATTTTAATTGAATATTTGTAATTTAGTAATACGTAATTAATAAACATGGAAACATTTTTGATTCGTGCCCTGCAATTGATAATGAGCCTTTCTTTGCTCGTCATCATTCACGAAGGCGGGCATTTCCTTTTTGCCCGGTTATTCAAGGTGCGTGTAGAAAAATTCTGCTTATTCTTCGACCCTTGGTTCACTCTGTTCAAGTTCAAGCCCAAGAAAAGCGAAACCGAATATGCGGTAGGCTGGTTGCCTTTGGGCGGTTATGTAAAAATATCCGGTATGATTGACGAGTCGATGGATACCGAACAGATGAAACAACCCGAACAACCGTGGGAGTTCCGTTCCAAACCGGCATGGCAACGCCTGTTGATAATGGTGGGTGGAGTCCTGTTCAATTTCCTGTTGGCATTGTTCATCTACTCGATGATTCTTTTCGCCTGGGGCGACCAATACGTAAAAGTGCAGGAAACCCCTTTCGGCATGGACTTTAACGAAACAGCCAAATCCGTCGGTTTCAAAGACGGAGACATATTGCTTTCCGCCGACGGCGTTCCCTTCGAACGCTATGACGGCGATATGCTGAACCGGATTGTCGATGCGCGTGAAGTCAGCGTGCTCCGTGACGGCGTGAAAGCCTCCGTCTACATCCCCGATGATTTGATGCAACGCCTGTTGGTTGACAGCGTCCGTTTCGCCTCTTTCCGTTTCCCCTATGTGGTAGATAGCGTGATGGTGAACTCACCCGCCGCGAAAGCAGGCATACAGCCCGGAGACAGCATCATCGCTCTGGACGGCAAGTCCATATCCTTCTCCGATTTTAAAGAAGCGATGGCCGAACGTAAGAAAAACGAAGCCGCCCTTCTCAAAGACAGCATCGATTCCCGCCTGATAAACTTGACTTACGTGCGTGGCGGCGTGACGGATACAGTGAGCCTCAGAGTCGATTCGGCCTACCTCATGGGAGTGACCGCCACGTTGGTTACAGAACGGTTGTTGCCGATGGTTAAGAAACAGTACAGTTTCTTCGAATCCTTTCCGGCAGGTGTCTCCCTTGGCGTCAACACCCTGAAAGGCTACGTGGGAAACATGAAATACCTCTTCTCTAAAGAAGGAGCGAAACAACTGGGCGGTTTCGGCACGATTGGCAGTATCTTCCCCGCTACGTGGGACTGGCATCAGTTCTGGTACATGACAGCCTTCCTCTCCATCATCCTTGCCTTCATGAATATCCTGCCCATTCCGGCATTGGACGGCGGACACGTGCTTTTCCTGTTCTATGAGATGATAGCCCGTCGCAAGCCGAGTGACAAGTTTATGGAATATGCCCAGATGACCGGTATGATTCTGCTCTTCATTCTGTTGATTTGGGCGAATTTTAATGATATATTAAGATTCTTCTTTTAGCGGTTGAAAGAGAACCGCTGCCGAAAAAAGAAGAGCAGACAAGTAGGTGGTTAAGATACCTTGCGTGACGCCTGACGGAGGCAATTTCGAAACAGGTTGTAAGAACAGGGAATCCTGTAAATAGAGACCTCCTACAGTCGGAAACCTCCCGGACCGGAAGAAACAACTTTAAAGAAACCCTTGGAGACTTTAAAGGAAACCTTCCCAAAAAGGAAAACTTCTTCTTAAAGGAAATCTGGTACGGTAAATGGCGTACCTTGAAATTGGTTGAAGGGAGTGTGTCGAAACTAAGATGAACACTCGGAACAGTTACAGAATCTGACTGATAAACATAAAAAATGGCCGTATCATCACTCAAAAACAGAGTTGATACGGCCTTTTTTATTTCCGATGAAGAGTGCCAGGTTTCAAATGAAGAGTGTCGGGTTTCTGATGAAGAGTGTCGGGTTTCTGATGAAGAGTGTCGGGTTTCTGATGAAGAATGTCGGGTTTCCGATGAAGAGTGTCGAGTTTCCGATGGAGAGTGCCGGGTTTCAAATGAAAAGTTCATTTCCTCTAAAATTGAATTTTGACACCCCTTTCAATGCTAGTTATCAATTAACCGTATTCGGCTTTTCTTTCTATGACAGTTCATCCTTGTTTTATGAACATTCTTAAAGAACCCCTTTACAAAGAAAAATCCCCCTCGTTCCAACCCCGAATCATTCCAACCTGAAAATTGGAACGGGAAGATTACCCTGTCTCATCCGTAAACAGCAAGCGAAACCGCCCCATTGCCGGTTTGAGTGTAACTCCCTCTTACGGCATTTATGCGGTTAAACTCCTTGCCATAGCCTGTTTGAAAAAAAGCCCGTATCGGGATGCACCCGGCAAAGAACGTCAGATTTTCAGCATCCTTTTCTCCCTCTCCAAGTCCGTCTCGTCCAGCTTGGGAGAAGGCACTGTGCATGTTTTGATGTAGTCCCCCTCCTGGCACGTATAATTAACGTGAGTTCGATGAATTCAGAACAATGCAAGCTGTGTGTCAATCGTTCGTG
>NZ_CAUCSQ010000009.1 GCF_958445495.1 uncultured Bacteroides sp.
GGAAATACGGTTATTACTACGGTTACGGTAAATACGGTAAATACTATGGTTATGGGAAACACTATGGCTATGGTTACGGTTATGGCTATGGGCAGAAAGGGCAATAAGAAACTAATTTAAATATAATCAAAAAATAAAATTCAATGAAGATTCTTGTCACGGGAGCAAAGGGATTTGTAGGGAAAAATCTTTGTATCCAACTTAATAACATTAAGGAGGGCAAAGCAAAAAACTTCGGTAATTTTATTATCGATGAAGTTTTTGAATACGATATAGACTCAACCTCGGAGGAGTTAGAAAAATTTTGTAGGGAAGCAGATTTTGTTTTCAATCTTGCAGGAGTCAACCGCCCGCAGAATACGGAAGAATTTATGCAAGGTAATTTTGGGTTTGCTAATACATTGCTTGATACCCTTAAAAGATATAAAAATAACTGCCCTGTCATGATTAGTTCTTCCATCCAAGCAACTCTTGCAGGACGTTTTGGTACATCCGATTATGGCAAGAGTAAAAAAGCTGGTGAAGAATTGATGTTTGAATATGGGAAAGAAACAGGGGCCCCCGTATTAGTTTATCGTTTTCCAAATCTTTTTGGTAAATGGTGTAAACCTAACTATAATTCTGCTATAGCAACTTTCTGCAACAATATAGCCAATGATTTTCCTATTCAGATTAACGATCGTTCTGTAGAGCTGGAACTTCTTTATATAGATGACCTTGTTGATGAAATGGTAGAGGCTCTGAAAGGTAATAGCCATAAGTGTGAATATGAAGGGATGGAAGTTGTACCGGTAAAAGACGGTCGCTATTGTTATGTGCCGACAACTCATAAAGCTACTCTCGGTGAAATCGTTGACCTTATCTATCGTTTTGCGGAACAACCCAAAACTCTGATGATTCCTGAGATTCCTGCAAATAGTTTTGCAAAGAAGCTCTATAGTACTTATCTCAGTTATCTGCCTAAAGAAAAAATTGCTTATGATCTTAAAATGAATGTAGACCAACGTGGGTCATTCACTGAACTAGTCCATACTTTGAATTGCGGTCAAATATCAATTAACATATCCAAGCCAGGAATTACCAAAGGTCAGCATTGGCATAATACAAAGTGGGAATTATTTATAGTTGTTGCAGGTCATGGACTTATTCAACTTCGTAAGGAAGGTACACCTGATACGGAAATATTAAATTTTGAAGTGAGTGGTGAGAAGATTCAAGCAGTTCATATGTTGCCTGGTTACACTCACAATATTATCAATTTAAGTGATACCCAGGATTTAGTTACGGTAATGTATTGTAACGAAATCTTTGATCCCAATAAACCTGACACCTATTTTGATCCTGTACAAAAATAAATCAATTATATAATGGAAAAGACTTCTCGGTTTGATTATTCAGATGTAAAATTTAAAGACAATGGTAAGCTCAAGCTAATTATTGTTGTAGGTACACGTCCTGAGATTATTCGCCTTGCAGCAGTTATCAGTAAATGCCGTAAATATTTTGATGTAATCTTGGCTCATACGGGACAGAATTATGACTACAACCTTAATGGCATTTTCTTCAAAGATTTAAAGCTCGCAGAACCGGAGGTCTATATGGATGCTGTGGGTGATGACCTTGGCGCAACTTGTGGTAATATTATCAACTGTTCATATAAACTCTTTGTTCAGACTAAACCGGATGCGGTATTGGTACTTGGTGATACAAATTCATGTCTTTCCGTTATAGGAGCAAAACGCCTGCATATTCCTATCTTCCACATGGAGGCAGGGAATCGTTGTAAAGACGAATGTTTGCCTGAGGAGACGAACCGCCGGATTGTAGATATTATCTCCGATGTGAATATGGCCTATTCAGAACATGCGCGTCGTTACCTAGCTGATTGTGGTTTGCCGAAGGAACGCACCTATGTTACCGGTTCTCCAATGGCAGAGGTACTCCACAACAATCTTTCAGAGATTGAAGCAAGCGATATTCATCAGCGTCTTGGTCTTGAGAAAAGGAAATATATTCTTCTCTCTGCCCACCGTGAGGAAAATATTGATACAGAAAAGAATTTTATGTCTCTTTTCAATGCAATCAACAAAATGGCTGAGAAATATAATATGCCAATCCTTTATTCATGTCATCCGCGTTCTCGTAACCGTCTTTCTGCAAGCGGTTTCGAACTTGACAAACGTGTTATTCAACACGAACCGTTGGGTTTTCATGATTACAATTGTCTTCAGATGAATGCTTTTGCAGTAGTCTCTGATTCAGGTACGCTTCCTGAGGAAAGTAGTTTCTTCACGAGTGTAGGTCATCCTTTTCCTGCCGTATGCATACGTACGTCAACAGAACGTCCTGAAGCAATTGACAAAGCAGACTTTATTATTGCAGGCATTGATGAGAAATCACTCCTTCAGGCTGTAGACACAGCAGTAGAACTCTGGAAGGATGGTCAACATGGAATTCCTGTCCCTGACTACATAGACGAGAACGTATCTACTAAAGTAGTGAAAATTATTCAGAGTTATGTTAGCATTGTGAATAAGATGGTTTGGAGAAAATTCTAAAAGATAAGTGTAACATTTTAAATAGTATAGAATAATGAGTATTTTCGCAGGTAAAACTTTGATGATTACTGGTGGTACTGGTTCATTTGGTAATGCTGTATTGAACCGTTTCCTCCGTACTGACATTGCCGAAATTCGTATTTTCTCACGTGACGAGAAGAAACAGGATGATATGCGTCACGAGTATCAAGTTAAGTATCCCGATGTTGCGCATAAGATTAAGTTTTTTATTGGTGATGTTCGTAATTTACAGTCGTGCAAGAATGCCATGCCAGGTGTTGACTATATTTTTCATGCTGCAGCATTGAAGCAGGTACCATCATGTGAATTTTTCCCAATGGAAGCAGTTAAGACAAATGTCATTGGTACGGACAATGTCCTTACTGCGGCGATTGAAGCTGGTGTAGGTGCAGTTATTTGTCTTTCTACAGATAAAGCTGCTTATCCAATTAATGCGATGGGAATAACAAAGGCTGTAGAAGAAAAGGTTGCGGTAGCTAAGTCTCGTTATAGTGGTAATACGAAGATTTGTTGTACTCGTTATGGGAATGTGATGTGTAGTCGTGGTTCAGTAATTCCACTTTGGATTGATCAAATTCGTAATGGTAACCCTATAACACTCACCGAACCAAAGATGACTCGTTTTATCATGTCTCTCGAAGAAGCTATAGATCTTGTTCTTTTTGCATTTGAACATGGACAAAACGGTGATATCCTTGTTCAGAAGGCTCCTGCATGTACTATCCAGACTCAAGCGGAGGCTGTTTGTGAACTTTTTGGAGGGAAGAAAGAAGATATTAAAGTTATTGGCATTCGACATGGAGAAAAAATATATGAAACCCTTCTTACTAAAGAGGAATGCGCAAAAGCCGAAGATATGGGTAATTTTTACCGTGTACCTGCTGATAACCGTGGTTTAAATTACGATAAATTTTTCAAGGAAGGTGATACCAAGCACGCTGAAATCGAAGAATTTAACTCAGATAATACCTATCGTCTAAATTTACAGGAGACAAAGGAAAAAATTGCTAGTCTTGAGTATATTCAGAAAGAACTTGCTGGTATTGGTAATTTTGTACAATAATATATAGTAAGAAGCTGGTAGGACAAGTTGAATCGGAAAATTGTGGTTCGAATTTCCTATCAGTCTTATATTGTATTGAATACTCTGTATTCCTTGGAAGGCATTCTGTTTTTCTATTTTAAATACTTAATTAATGTCCGAATTAAAAAATAAAGTGTCTGCCAATAATCAGAGAATAGCTAAGAATACCATTTTGTTGTATTTTAGAATGATACTGTTGATGGCAGTGTCGTTATACACAAGTCGTGTTGTTCTTAGTACTTTGGGTATAGAAGACTACGGTGTTTATAATGTTGTTGGTGGTTTTATTGGAATGTTTGCATTTCTCAATGGAGCGATGGGTGGATGTACTCAAAGATATATTACATTTGCTTTAGGGAAAGGAGATGAATATGAACTTAAAAAAATATTTTCAACGACTTTAATTACGCATGCGATGATTGCCCTACTTGTTTTTGTACTTGCAGAAACGGTAGGTTTGTGGTTTGTTTTAGAGAAGTTGGTTATACCGCCAGACAGGTCAATTGCTGCTATGATAGTTTATCAGTGTTCTGTTGTATCAGCGTTGATAATGATAATGAGTTTTCCATATAATGCAGATATTATAGCACATGAACGAATGTCTGCATTTGCATACATATCTATAATTGAGGCATTTTTGAAATTAGTAATTGTGTTTGTTTTACCTTTAGGTGGTATAGATAAATTAATTTTATATGCAGTTCTTCTTCTTATAATACAATTAGGGATACGTAGTATTTATACGTGGTATTGCAAAAAACATTTTATTGAAGCTCATTTTACTTGGTCTTTTGAAAAGTCACTTATCAAGGAAATCCTTGCATTTTCAGGTTGGAATTTGTGGGGAGGACTTGCAGCGACATTGTTTGGGCAAGGTATTAATATTTTATTGAATATCTTTTTCGGTCCTGCTGTGAATGCAGCACGTGGTATTGCTGTTCAAGTACAAAGTGCTGTCCAGCAATTTTCTATCAATTTTCAAATGGCGTTAAATCCGCAGATAACAAAAAACTATGCAACAGGAGATATCAATACAATGCATATTCTTATTTTCAGATGTGCTAAATTTACTTTCATGCTTCTGCTTTGTATGATACTTCCTATCTCTATGGAAATTGATTTTATACTATCAATATGGCTGGTAAATGTCCCCGACTATACATGTTCTTTTGTCATCCTTATGTTGGCTATTTGCACTATAGATGCGGTTTCGAACCCTTTTATGATTGCGTCTGCAGCTACTGGACACGTGAGGATATATCAATTTGCCGTTGGTTTAATCTTGATATTAATTGTACCAACAGCATATTTAGTTCTTAAACTAGGGGGAGCACCTCTTGCAGTTTTTATCGTACATTTATGTTTTGGAGTAGCTGCATTTATAGCACGTTTATTTATAGTTAGACCTCTAATACGTATGTCTATACGAGAATATATAGTTCGTGTAATAATTCCTTGTTGTATGGTCTTACTAATATCGTTGATAATCTCTTATTCGTTAAAAATAGTAATGTCAGAAACAGATATCAATTCAGTCATAAAGATTGTGAGCTCCGGGATAATTGTTCTTTTATCGTCCTATTTGTTTGGTTTGACAAAAGGTGAAAAAGCTTTTGTTACACACAAGATATTACAGTATTTACATTTAAAAAATACATAGATATATCTTTTTAGTTCATATATTTATAATCTTTGCTTTGGTGGTAGTATATCTTGGCTTATGATTCAGATCGTAGACAAATATGACTGCTGTGGATGTTCAGCATGTGTACAAGTATGTCCAAAACAGTGTATATCTTTCGACGAAGATGAACAAGGATTTCGTTATCCTTTCATTAATAGAGATTTCTGTATAGATTGTACTTTTTGCGAAAAAGTGTGTCCTGTACTTAATCAAGGGGAATTTCGTGAACCTTTTAAGGTCTATGCAGCTATCAATCCGAATGAAGAAATCCGGATGAAGAGTTCTTCTGGAGGTATTTTTACAATGATTGCTGAAGATATAATAGATGATGGAGGTGTTGTTTTCGGTGCTCGTTTTGATAAGAATTGGGAAGTGATTCATGATTATGTTGAGACTAAAGAAAAACTAGATTGTTTTCGGGGGTCCAAGTATATTCAAAGTAGAATCGGGGAAACCTATAAACAAGTACGCGAGTTTCTGAAAATAGGTCGTAAAGTGCTCTTTTCCGGAACATCTTGTCAGATTACAGGGTTAAAACTATTTCTTCATAAAGAATATGATAACCTGTTGACTATTGATGTCGTTTGTCATGGTGTTCCAAGTCCTAAAATTTGGAGAGAATATCTTTCCACTGTAGTTTCAAATATGTCAATTGACGATATATGTTTAAAAGATAAAAATACTGGTTGGAGAGACTACTCTTTTACCATTTTAGGTGAAGGACAAAATATTATTACCTCGGAGAAGGCATCGAAGAATAAATATATGATGGCTTTTACTCGCAATCTTACCTTGCGCCCTTCATGTTTTCGATGTCCGTCAAAAAATGGAAAAGCCTTGAGTGATATTACTCTTGCAGATTTTTGGGGAGTTGAATATTTTGTTCCTCAAATGGATGATGATAAAGGGACGAGTCTTGTCTGCTTGAATACAAAAAAAGGAGAATTAGCGATAAAAAGCATACCATTTAGATATGAAAGTGTAGATTATGAGCTTTGTAAGATTTACAACTCATGTATATATAAAAGTACAGACGAACCTGCTCAAAGAGTTAGGTTTTGGAGGTTATATTTAAAACATGGGATTAAGGTGTTATTTTCACAAAAACAAAATCCCTATTCATTATACAAAAGAATACTAAATCGATTATTACATAAATAGTATGAGAATAGGTATATTAACCTTCCATTGGGCTACGAATTATGGTGCAGTTCTTCAGTCGTATGCTTTGCAAACATATTTAGAGAAAAAAGGATATGCTGTCGATATTATTAATTACCAGCCTAAAAAGTATGATAATACAATAAAAAGAAGATTTCGAACTTTACGCTCCTTCTTGCATTTTTGTTTTAATTTCAGAAAGGAACTTTTGGATATTAAAAAAGAGTGTGCTCTAAAGCAGTTTAGGATGAAATATTTAAATCTGACACCTCGTTTTTATACCCAAGAGGAACTTGTACAGAGCGCTAATGACTATGATATATTAATAAGCGGTAGTGATCAGGTTTTGAATCCCGCATATGTATTATATGGTGAAAAAGGAATCACCTCTACATATTTTTTGAACTATGCTACACATCCTAAGAAGATTGGATATGCTGTTAGTTTTGGTTGTATAACCTATCCATCAGATGCATTGACATTTGCAGAAAAATGGATACAATCTTTTGATAAAATAGGTGTGCGTGAGTCCACAGGTATAGATATATTGGGGCAATTGCATTTCATGAAAGAATATCAGGTTGTACCAGATCCAACGGTCCTTCTTGGTTCCAAAATGTTTGAAAAATTAAGTCTAAAGATTATTAATAAAAAACAGACATATGTTTATATGCTTCATGACCGTAAAGTTGTTACAGGATATCAACCTGTAAATAATGAGCCTATAGTATATGCGGAATATAACTCTGATGATATTAGTATGGAGAAGTGGCTAGAATCTATAGCATCTTCATCCCATTTTATTACAAATTCATATCATGGCATGATAATGGCTTTGTTGTTTCATGTACCATTTGTTGTTTTGTTAGAATCAGGAAAGGCGATGGGAATGAATGATAGATTTACAACTTTGCTTTCTAGGTTAGATTTAAGTAACCGTATTTCGGAGAATACGGTTGAACATATCACCAAGACTTTCGAATATGGTATAGATTGGTTGACAGTAGATCAATTTATGTTTGAATACAGGAAGGTTGGGGAAAATTTTTTGAAGTTTAATCTGAATCTATGAAAGCAATTTGGTTTAGTAATGTTGACATTGCAGTTGATACTATGTCAGGTAGTGGAACATGGGTAATGGCGATGGCTAATGCTTTATGTGAATATTATCATAACATTGAGATTATGAATATTTCAATGTCACATACAGATAGTGTGTCGCAGAAATTTAATGGGAGGATACGACAGATAAAGGTTAACAAATCGGTCGTTGATAATAGCCTTATTAAGTTTGTCAAAGATAAAATAACGGAGTTTCAGCCAGATATTATTCATGTATGGGGTACAGAATCAAAATGGAGTTTGTTTCCTTTTGAAGATATTGGCATACCTCTTATTGTTGATATGCAGGGCGTTGTATTTTCTGTCTATGATAATTTTTATGGTGGATTGACTATAAGAGAGATATTAAAATGTTTTGGATTGAAAGAATTTATAAGACCTGCTTCCTCATTGCTTATGAACCGACATATTTATAAGAAGCGTTGTAGAAATGAATTTGATGTAATCCAGAAATTGAAGTATGTTTCTGTACAGTCAAAATGGGTGGAAGGATATATTAAAGCTCTCAATCCCAATAGCAAAATCTTTCATACAAATATAGTGCTAAGGCCTGAATTTTATAAGGCTGAGAAATGGAAATATAGTAACAATTGTACTATCTTTTCTACAGCTACTATGGTAACACCTTTGAAAGGGCTCCATGTGCTACTTAAAGCTTTATATATAGTAAAAAAATATTATCCAGAAGTACAATTACGTTTAGCAGGAACTATACAAACTGGTCTAAGAACTGGGGGATATGCTAAGTTATTGTTTGGGTATATTGAGAAGTATAAACTTTCTAAAAATATTGTTTTTCTAGGAAACTTAGAAACTGCTGCATTAATTCATGAATATCAGAATGCATCTCTTTTGGTCAACCCTTCGTCTATAGAATCGTATAGTTTAGTGGTTGCAGAAGCTATGTATATAGGAACACCAACTGTAGCATCTTTTGTGGGAGGTATGGCAAATTTGGGTATAGATAATGAGAATATTTTATATTTTCCTAAAGAAGACTATATTACATGTGCAAATCGGATAACTTCAGTATTAAGTTCTGTTGAATTATCCACTTATTTATCGGTATCATCTATTAGATATTCGCAAGAACGATGTGATAAAATAAATATTGTTTCAACTCAATATGAAATTTATAGTGATGTTATTAAAGGATGTAAATAAATGATATACACAATCATATTTTATATATTAATTGCAGTAATCACTTTCGGAGGAAAAAATAGTGCATTGAAATGGTCATGTGTAATCTTGGCAATCTATTGCGGATTGCGTTATGATTATATGCCAGATTATATGCACTATTATAATGCTTTTGAGGAGTTTGCAAATGCAAATTATATTTATGATTCTGATTATAGCCATTACGAATATGGATGGTATTTGTTGAACAGATTATTTTCTCCTATGGGTTTTTTTACTTTTGTCTTTATCTGTTCATCTGTTTTTGCGTATGGAGTATTTTGTTTAATAGACTGTTTTAATATAGACAAGAAATTACTTCCAATAGTTCTCATTGGATATTGTGTTTCACCATCTGTTGCTGTATTATGTTCTGCTCAAAGACAGTTTGTTGTTGCAAGTATCTTTATGATTGCCTATAAGTTTTTATTGCATGATAATATTGGTAACATAAGTGCTTTATATTCAAAAAAATATTTTTTGTACTATGGAGTAATTTTGATATGTTCCACTTTACATTCTAGTGCTGTATTTTTGTTAATAATACCATTTATAGGCTTAATACCTCATGGAACAAAAAAATGTATGATGGTTTCTATTATGCTATTTTTAGCATTTATAATATTGGGTGAAAGATATTTGCCATTAGTGTTGAACCATTATATTGAAAAAACTGAAACATATGAATATTTGGACCTAGACAAAAGCGATACATCTGCAGGATTTACATATTTGGCTATGTTGAATATTGGATTTCAGGTATTATTTTTTTCTTATGTTCTTTCGATTAAGAATTTATCAAAACAAGAGAAATGTGCTATATTATTGGCATTTCTTTCTTTAATGTTGAATATTTCTATCCATTTTGTTCCACAGTTATATCGAATCTCAATGTATATTAGTCTATTTTCTTTCATATCAATTTCTATATTATATCAAAAGGTTCCTTATAGATATAAAAAAATATATTTATTAGCAATGTGGATATTTACTATATGGACAGCTCTAAAAGTATTTCAACCAGCCCCTTATTCATGGGCAGAATATAAGACGATTTTTAGCATACTCTAATTTGGAAATATGAAGAATAAATTAAAAAGATACATAATAGCTCATGATAATTTTCTCACAAAATTATTGTCTTTTTTGTTTACTATGTTTGGAAGAAATACTATAAAGAGAGGGCGGGGGAACAAAATTTATATTTATGTTAATTATTTAAAAAAAACAAGAATAATAATAAATGGAACAGGAAATACCATACAATTTGGAAAGAATAATCATCTTGTAGGATGTGTTATTATAATAAACGGTAATAATAATACTGTTAAACTTGGAGATAATAATTCTGTTATTAATTGTGAGTTTTGGATTGAAGATGATGGTGGTAGTATAATGTTGGGAAATTCAAATAAGATACTTGGGCGTACTCATTTAGCGGAAACAGAAGGTAAGCGTATAATTCTTGGAGATAATTGTTTGTTTTCAACAAATGTAATTTTCAGAACGGGTGATAGTCATAGTATACTTGACGCAAAGACAGGTGAACGTATAAATCCTGCAAAATCTATTATAATTGGTGACAGAGTATGGTTCGGTAACAATACGACTGTTTTGAAGGGTGCAATAATAGCCAATGATTCGATTGTTGCTACTGGTGCCATTGTTACCAAACATTTTTCAGATTCTAACTTAATTCTTGCAGGTAATCCTGCAGAAGTTGTAAAAAAAGGTATAAAATGGGTAGCAGAAAGAATCTGAACGGAAATAATATGGTAATTTGTAGACGTTTGGAATGGATGGATGTGGCAAAAGGGATAGCTATAATTCTGATGGTGGTGGGACATACAACAATACCTAAATGTATATCTGATTTTATATGGGCATTTTATATGCCTTTATTCTTTATTGCCTCTGGATGGTTAACCAATTGGAACAAAACAACTCCAGGAGACTTTCTTTATAACAAGAGCAAGAATTTGTTATTGCCGTTTATTGGCTATTCTTTGATTGTATTGTGTGTAAAATGCTGTTTTCTTTCCAGAGGGGGAATATCTTATTTGTTGCATTGGTTATATAACGGTTGGGAAGGGTTTGCACTATGGTTTATCCCAGTACTTTTTATATCCTTGATTGTATCAAGGTTGATTATTGGATCGGGTAGTAATCGATTTGTTGTAGGATGTGGTATTTTATTGGCATTGTTAGGAGGATTGTTGAGTTACTATAAAATGTACTTTCCATGGACTTTGAGTAGCGTGCCTTATGCAACAGCATTGGTGATTATAGGTTATTATTCAAAATATTTATCCAGTTATATAGAGAAATATACTTTAAGAGTAATAATAGTTGGTTTTGGGGTAACTTTCATTGTTTCTCATTTTTTTAGGCTTGACATCGCTTTTAATTCTATTACCCCTGTATTTTTATTGACCATAGGAGCCGTTTGTGGCACAGCGATGGTGTTTTCTGTGTCTTCATTGATATGTATGAAAACTAAGTATATAGCAAAAGTTTTTCAAAATGTGGGTCAAGAAACTATGATGATTCTTGGTTTGTCACAGATAATCATTCTTGTTTTGAAAGAATATACGGTATATGGTACAGTTATGCGTTATGTTATGCTAATTGTGGTTTTAATCGTATTCAAATTTATAAAGGATATTCTAAATAATTGGATTGGTACTAAAATATTATAGATTTATGGCTGTACTTTTCATCTCTCCTTTGTGTCCGGACAGGCCAGAATATCACACAAAGGCGCTTAATAGGTCTGGTAACAATGTACTTCTTGGTATTGCTAATCATCTTTATGATGTGTTGGGTAATAATGTGGAGTTTTTATGTACTCCTTGTATGCCTTCGTATCCCAACGGAAAATTTTGGATTAAATCACAAAGAGATACATTAGATAATGGAGCAAAATTACAGTTCTTATCAACATTGAATCTTAAAATTGTTAAATCTAAATTTTGGGCAGTTCAAAGTAAGATTTATATTAAGAAATGGGCAAGACGTCATGTAAATGAGGAACGTAAAGTACTAATATATAACACATATCATCCATCTGTAGAAGATATTTACGAAGCATGCCAAGATACCCATAGCGAATTATATGCTATTCTCTATGATTTGGGTATGCCTCCCAAAAGATTAGGACTAAGTAAATTGACTATGCTGGGATATAAGATGGCTGAGAAGCAGGCATTTATGTATATTCCTAAATTAAATGGAAGAATTGTGATTAATGAAAATATTGCTAAAGACTATGCTCCAGGAAAAGATTTTCTATTGGTTGATGGTGGTATTAACCAGTATGTAGCAAAAATGCTCTTCCCGTTAAGAGAAAGTACGAACCAAAGACTTGTTTGTGTATGTGCTGGAATGCTATGGGATCAGAATGGTACTAGATTGATATTGGAAACATTAAAACAAAACCCGGATTTAGGTATAATTGTACAATTTGCGGGCAAAGGTATAGATGTTCCCCTTATAAAAAAAGCTGCGAAAGTTGACAGCAGAATACAATATTTAGGAATGCTTACGCTCGATAAGCTCTTTAAAGTATATGAACAAGCGGATGTTTTGTTTAATCTTAGATTAGAAGAAGAGGTTGATTATCATTTCCCAAGTAAACTGCTTGAGTGCCTTGCTACGGGAAGACATGTTATATCAACTCCAGTTGCACATACTGAAAGAGATTATGGACAGTATGTGTCCATACTTAGAGATTGGACAACAGTCGAGCTTGCCAAACTTCTGCATAATGTCGCAACCAGAGAAAAGTCCGACTTGTATAAAAATGGAATAAAAGCGAGAGAGTTTATGTTGCAGAATCGTAATTGGAATGTTCAGACTGACAAAATTTTAGATTACATGAAAATTAGTAGAAAGTAATAATTCCATGAGATTAGTTTTCTATTCAATTATACTCAATCATCATCAAGTTTGTGTAGCTGATGAGTTCTACCGAATTCTTGGTAAGGATTATATTTTTGTAGAGTTAACCAAATGTAATCAGAATAAAGGAGCCACAGAAGATTTCTCTATGCGTCCCTATTTGATTCAAGCATGGAAGTCAACAGATAATTATGATAAAGCTATGCAATTGGTAAGGATAGCAGAGGTGTGTGTGTTTAGTGGATATGAATCATTACCATTCCAGAAAATCCGTATGAAGTTAGGGTTACTTTCTTTTGATATGGGTGAGAGATGGTTAAAGAAAGGGGTGATTAATTTAGTATCTCCTCGTATATTAAAAATGTTTCTTGCTTATCATATTGGCGGATGGAAGAATAAAACAATTTATAAGTTATGTTGTAGTGCATTTGCGAGGCAGGATATGAATTTTCTTGGCATGTATAAGGAGAAATGTTATAAGTGGGGATATTTTACCAATGTAGATAAGGATTTCACTTTCCGACTCTCAAAGCAAGATGTTTCATCTTCAAAAAGTATCTCATTGATGTGGTGTGCAAGATTCCTGAAATGGAAACACCCTGAATTGCCTGTCCTTTTAGCGGCAAAACTTATGGCAAAAGGATATAAATTTACACTTGATATGTATGGTGATGGCATTGAATTTGAGAATATAAAAAAATTAGCAAGAAATCTCTTTGTTGAGGATGTAGTTTCTTTTAAAGGAAGTGTGCCTAATGAACAGGTTATTCAAGCGATGCGTACGCATGATATCTTTCTTTTTACTTCGGACAATAATGAAGGTTGGGGAGCTGTGGCAAATGAGGCTATGAGTAATGGTTGCTGCCTTGTAGGAAGTGACGAAATTGGTTGTGTACCTTATTTGGTGGCAGATAGGAAAAATGGACTCATATTTAAATCTTGTGCTATTGAATCGTTAACAGACAAAGTGATATATCTGATGGATCATCCTGAAGAACTTTATCGGTTCGCAGAAGCAGGTGTGTTTACTATGCAATACGTGTGGAGCCCAGAGTGTGCTGCTATGAACTTATTGAAATTAATAAATAGTTTTCTGAATGGTCAAAAGATAAGTATTATACAAGGACCTTGTAGTATAGCTTAAAAACAATCATGCCGAAACTTTTACAAATAAACGTGACAGCCAATTGGGGAAGTACAGGTCGTATAGCAGAAGAATGTAATAAAATTGCTCAGTCAAAAGGGTGGAAAACATATGTTGCTTATGGGCGTAATAACAACCTTTCTCAATCAGAAATCTATCGTGTAGATAATAAATGGGAAGTGTATGAACACTATATGGAGAATCGTCTGTTTGATAATGAGGGATTGGCTTCACGGTTGGCAACAAAACGTTTGGTAAGAAAAATAAATGAGATTAAACCGGATATCATTCATCTTCATAATATCCATGATCATTATTTGAATTATCGTATTTTGTTCAAGTATTTAAATCAGACAAATATTAAGATTGTATATACTTTTCATGATTTTTGGGCAATTACGGGTGGTTGCGCTCATTTTGTGGGGGTGAACTGTCTGCGTTGGCAAACTGGTTGTTATAATTGTCCTCAAAGGCGTAATCTTATAGATTGTTCAAAGCGTAATTATAAATTAAAACGTAAGTATATCGGAGGTTGTAAGAATATGGTTATTACTGCAGTTTCAGAATGGGTGGGTGTCCATATAAGACAATCATTTCTTAAAGATAAGGATATCCGTATCATCCCGAATGGTATAGATACCAAAATTTTTCAACCGTCAGATGCTTCAAATTTATTGAAATCATTAGCCATTTTGGACCGGATAAAAGACAAGTTTGTCATTATGGGGGTTAGTTCTCAGTGGAGAAGTGCTAGTAAAGGGCTTGATGATTACAAGGCGTTGAGTAAGATATTACAGCCAAATGAAGTGATAGTTCTTGTGGGGATACCTGATGAAGTGATATCAGAATTACCTAAAAACATCATTAGTGTCAAGCGCACTAACAATCAGCAGGAACTAGCAATGCTCTATTCAAGAGCAAATGTCATTACAAGTTTTTCATCAGCAGAGACTTTTGGACTTACCATTGTAGAAGGATATGCTTGTGGTACTCCTGCAGTAGTATATGATAATACAGCGCCTCCGTTTTTGATAACTCCCCAAACAGGTTTTGTTGCCAAGAATCACGATTATAAGGATGCATACGCTAAGATTCTACAGATTAAAGAAAATGGTAAGTCATATTATTATGCCTCCTGTATCAAATTAGCACGTGAGAAATACGATAAAGAAAGGTGCTTTATGGAATATCTAAAGTTATATAATGATTTATTAAAACAGAAAATATGAATATCCTCTTTCTAACAATGTCATCACAAATGTTGGATATTTCTGCTAGTGGCATTTATACAGATTTGGTTCGTAAATTCAGGAATGAGGGACATCAAATTTATATCATTGCCCCTTTTGAAAGACGGACAGGAAGAAAAACAGATTTATCACAAGAGGCAGGAGTACATCTTTTAGGAGTTAAAACATTAAATGTTACGAAAACAAATGTAATAGAGAAGGGTATTGGACAGATATTAATGGAATACCAATTTAATGTAGCTTTAAAGAATTATTTGAGTGATGTTAAGTTTGATTTGATATTATATTCTACTCCACCAATTACTTATACGAGAGTTATAGAATGTGCGAAGAAGAAGAATCCTAATGCGGTTACATATTTGTTATTGAAGGATATTTTTCCTCAGAATGCGATAGATTTAGGAATGCTTACTAAAAGTGGTTTGAAAGGGATTCTTTATAAGTCTTTTCGCAACAAGGAACGTAAACTGTATGCTCTTTCTAATTATATAGGATGTATGAGTCCTGCTAATGTAAAGTATGTGTTGGCACATAATCCTGAAATAAGTGCTAGTATAGTAGAGATAGCCCCTAATAGCTTTGATGAAAAATCTGAAATCTCTATTAGTAATGAAATGAGATGTAAGATAAGAGAAAAGTATAAGCTTCCGTTAGACAAACCCGTTTTGATATATGGTGGTAATCTTGGAAAACCTCAAGGTATCCCTTTTTTAGTAGACTGTTTAGAAGCCAACAGAAACCGACAAGACTGTCATTTTGTTATTGTGGGTAACGGTACTGACTATGAAATAATTAATAATTGGGTAATCAATACGAAACCATTAAATGTGTCATTATTCAAAAGGCTGCCTAAAGAAGAGTATGACTTACTAGCAAATGCATGTGATGTGGGTTTGATATTTTTGGATTATCGTTTTACTATTCCTAATTATCCTTCTCGTTTACTGTCATACTTGATGAATAAACAACCTGTCATTGCAGCCACAGATCCCAATTGTGATACGGGCAGTATCGCTGAGAAAAATGGATATGGATTTTGGTGTCCTAGCAATAATGTAGAGTTTTTTACGGAAACTATAAATAAAATGTTAACTTCTAACATTAAGGCTATGGGAGAAAAGGGATATCAGTTCTATTTGAATAATTATACGATTCAACATACTTATAACGCAATTGTTAAACACATAAAAATGTAAATGATGTATAAATATTTCTTTAAGAGACTGATTGATTTTACAATTGTATTTGTTGTTCTATTATGTATTTGGCCTTTTTTAGCTATAATAACAATTTGGTTACATTTAGCAAATAAGGGTGCCGGTGCATTTTTCTATCAAGAACGTCCTGGAAAAAATGCAAAGATTTTCAAGGTAATTAAATTCAAAAGTATGACAGATGAACGTGATGCCGAAGGTAATTTGTTACCAGACCGTGAACGGTTGACAACGGTCGGAAGATTTATACGCGCTACTAGTTTAGATGAACTTCCACAGTTAATTAATGTGCTGAAAGGAGATATGGCTTTGATTGGGCCACGTCCTTTATTAGTAAAATATCTTCCTTATTATACAGAACGTGAGCGTTTACGTCATACTGTACGTCCGGGAATAAGCGGATGGGCACAAGTTAACGGACGCAATAATATTACTTGGGATGATAAATTAGAATGTGATGTATATTACGTAGAACATATTAGTTTAAGATTTGATATAAAAATCGTTTTACTTACAATCTATAAAGTGTTTAAACGTGAAGGGGTTGTGGCCGACAAGAAAGAAAACTATCTTGATGTGGAACGGAGAAGAAAGAATCATTAAAATATATAATCAATAAATATGAAAATTGTAATTACAGGTGCTTGCGCTGTCTCCGCAAGGAATGTACTTCGTTCGTTGAAAATGAGCGAGAAATTTAAGAATGCAACTTTTATCGGTTGGGATTTGTGTTCAATTCTTTATGGAGTATACTCAAAAGATTTTGACCGTTTATATAAAGTGCCAGAAGTGAATAATCCCATGTACCGTAAAGTTATTTTAGATATTTTAAATCATGAAAAACCTGATGCTGTTATGGTTCTTCCTGAAGTTGAGGTTTTATATTGGGCTAAATATCCGTTTGATATACCTCATATAACTCCTCCTGCAAATTTTTGTGAGTTGGCTATCAGTAAACGTAAATTATTTAATCTGTTAGAAGGAACGGGGCTTGTTCCTGCTAGTGTTGATTTAAGTCGGAAGGATGCTTTTGACGATAACTACAAATTACCTTTGGAATTTCCGATGTGGGTACGTGATGCTTCAGCTGGTACGGCATCTGGTAAAGGTTCGTTTAAAGCGAACAACATCACAGAATTGCGTGCATGGGTAATGATTAATACGGGCATTGACAACTTTCAAATTTCAGAATTTTGTCCTGGTGGAAACTATGGTGTGCTCTGTCTTTTTGAACATGGTAAGTTGTTAAAACTTGCTATTGCAGAACGTTTGGAATATATTATGGCTAAAGTAGCGGTTTCTGGTATTACTGGCAATACAAGTAAGGGACGATTTTTGAATGACGAACATATTAAGCTGCGGGCTTTAGAGGCCATCGATCATGTTTGTAAAGCTACCAAAAGTGTAATGCATGGTGTAGTAGTTGTTGATATGAAGGCAGACACCGATGGGATTGCTAAAGTTACAGAAATTAATATCCGTTACGTGGCTTACAATAATTTACTTGCTAATGCAGGATTTAATCTTGCAGAATATCATTTGTTAACAGCAATGGGGCGAAGTAATGAACTGACTCCTGAAATAGAGATGCAGTTTCCAAAAAATAACTTATGGTTACGTGATGTTGATGCCATACCTGTTTACGTTGAAGAACATTCTGATTTACAAGTAGGTGAATACGTTATGAAATGATGGGTGTTAAAATCGCTAAGAAAGAGAGAAATTGCGCTATAGACGTTGTTAAGTTTATGGCAGTATTTTTGGTACTTAATTCTCATATGGATATATGTTATCCCAAGTATCAATTTTTGGCAACAGGTGGCGCTTTGGGAGATTCACTCTTTTTCTTCGTTTCAGGTTTTGCCCTATTATTTGGTAGTGGCTCAAATTTTTTCGATTGGTATAAGCGAAGAATTGCTCGTATATATCCTACAGTTATTGCAGTTGCGCTGTTAGGAGCTTTGTGTTTCTCTGATAGTTCATCATTTGTAGATGTCATATTGGCTAAGGAATATTGGTTTGTAGGATGTATATTGGTTTACTATGTTCTACTTTACCCTTTAAGAAAAGTAAGAAATGTAATGCAAACTGGTGTTATTTTGTTTGTCTTAACGATAATAGTAACTTTGTTAATATTTGTGTTTGTCTATGATTGTCAGATATCTCCAGTGGAAATGGGAGGGGTAAGATATTCTATATTTTTAGTATTTATGCTATTGGGAGCTATGATGGGATATAAAGCAAAAAGTTATTCTTTTCAATGGTATTATGTCCCTCTTATATTTGTGTTTGCTGGATTGTATTATGCGTGTTTCTACTTGTTTAATCAAACTAAGTGGAGTTTAATTACAATTATCCCATTATTGTTCTTTACGAAATATGTTTATCTGTGTTGTACTGCAAATATTTTTTCTAAGATATATGCTAACGTAATTAGTGGAAACATAGTATTTATTTGTAGCCAATTGTGTCTAGAATCATATTTGATACAAAAATACATGTTTACAGATATGTTAAATTTTTTATTTCCTTTCAATTCTAATTGTAATGATTGCAGTTATTATAGCATCTTATGTGGTAAGAATGATTGCAGTTGTTATTCGTCAGACAATAGATTCTAAACCATATAATTGGACTGAATTGTTTTTGTATAAGAATATAAGAGGATAATTAATGGGCAACTGATATCTTAATTATAAGTTGAATATTCTAAAAATTTACGATGTAAATTAAATCACAAAGATATATCACAATGGAAGAAAGAAAAACAATCTACCTCTGCCTGGCGCACATGTCGGAAGAGGGTATTGAACAAAAATATGTAAAAGAAGCATTTGATACCAACTGGGTGGTTCCTTTGGGACCCAATGTAAACGCTTTTGAAGAAGCTTTGAAAAAATTTGCAGGCGGGAAGAATGAAGTAGTAGCGCTTTCTGCGGGAACGGCAGCGGTCCATCTGGCGTTGTTGGCTTGCGGCGTAGGTCCGGGAGACGAGGTATTGGTGCAGAGCTTCACGTTTTGTGCTTCTTCACATCCGATAACCTATCTCGGTGCGACACCGGTATTCATAGATTCGGAACTCGACACCTGGAATATGGACCCAGATTTGCTGGAAGAAGCCATCAAGGACCGTATTGTAAAAACGGGAAAGAAGCCGAAGGCGATTGTTCCTGTCGCCCTGTATGGCATGCCTTACAATTGTACACGAATCATGGAAATCGCCGACCGTTACGATATACCGGTTATTGAAGATGCCGCTGAGGGTTTCGGTTCGAAATTTAACGGTCGCGTTCTGGGAACTTTCGGTAAGTTCGGTGTATTGAGTTTCAATGGTAATAAGATGATAACCACTTCCGGCGGTGGTGCGTTGATATGCGGGAATGCAGAGCTGAAAAACAAGATCATGTGGTATGCTACGCAGGCACGTGAAGCTTATCCCTATTACCAGCATGAGGAAATAGGCTATAATTACCGCATGTCAAATATTTGTGCAGGTATCGGCCGCGGGCAGATGACAGTAGTAGACACACATATAGCGCATCACAAACATGTGCAGGCGCTTTATGAGGAACTGTTGGCAGATGTGCCAGGTATAACTGTCCATAAACAGCCGGCGACAGGAGAGTATGACTCCAATTTCTGGCTTAGTACAATAACACTTGCCCCTTCGCTCCGCATAACGGGTCAGGAAAATGCCTACAAAGAGATAGTCAAGACAGCCGTAGGCGGTGCGGCAGGTATGATTCATGCTGTAGATTGTCCGACTACCGACTGCCAGCCTAATGATAATGTGGAAGCGCTCCGCATGTTTATGCTCTCAAAGAAAATAGAGGCACGTCCCGTATGGAAGCCGATGCATAAACAACCCGTGTATAAACATACTCCGGGCTATGTGAACGGAGTTTCGGAAGCAGTCTTCAAGGTAGGCATGTGTTTGCCAGCCGGCCCGTATGTGACAGACGAGGATGTGCGTTATATCGCAAGTTGCATAAAAGAGGCCATTGTAAAATAAAAACATTCAAATAAAACAGGAAACTTACATACCGGAATCCTGTAAACACCCATAACCTTCCCCAATACCATACGTCAGATTCGGACGTTAAAACTCTAAATGAAAACAGATAACTGATGGCTATTCCGATAAACCCTTTGTCCGACAAATCAGTCGCATACAAAAGTATTGTAGATTTTTATTCGGCGAGGTCTTCTTTTGCAATTCCTAGGAAAATAATCCTGTGTTTGACAGACCGTTGCAACATGCGTTGTAATATGTGTACGTTACAGAATACAGCCATGGAGAAAAAGGAACTGGAACTTACAGACGTGGTAAATATTATAGAAGAACTGGCGTGGATAAAACCTACATTCCTTTTATTCGGCGGAGAGCCTTTGCTGTTTGAAGGCTTCGGTTCCCTGTTGGACTTGCTTTGCCGGCGGCATTGCTCGGCAGAGGTGGTAACCAATGGCTTTTTTCTGGAGAAGTATGTTGACAAGCTGATTGCCGCGGACGTGAAGCTGACAGTCAGCATGAGCGGTGTCGGAAAGGTGCACGACGATATTAAAAATTGTCCTCGTAGCTTTCAGAAAATAGCGCATTTTTTCGATATCCTCTCTCGGAATAACCCGGCATATTTCAAGAATGTAGGAGTTAATTGCGTGATGACTCCCGATAATATTGACGGAATAGAGGAGTTGATTCACTTTTTATCCCAATACCCCATTTCCTCGTTGTCGCTTCAACACATGCAATTCTCTTCCGTTGCTTTACGTGACATGACTAACCAGTTCTGGAGAAAGAATCTAAATGAAGATTTTACTTTGGTATTGCAGCCCAATACCCCCTATAAGTATGACGAAGTCTATTTGAAGAAAGTAAAACTTCTCTCCTGCATGGTAAAAAAGCAGTCCGGAGAGATGAACATCTCTTTTTTTCCGGATTTTGACTCGTCCGACATAGAAAATTATTATTCCGACCGGAGGCATTTCCTATGCGGGAAAGACAACGTCTGCCTCAAGCCGTGGCGTATTCCCACCATCTGCCCTAACGGAGACGTCTCCAACTGCTCCGGCATGGTACTGGGTAATATAAAAGAACAGTCGTTTTGGGAAATTTGGAATGGTGACAAGAACAACGCTTTCAGGGACAAGTTGATATCTTACGGTTCCTTCCCGTTTTGTACTCGGTGTTGCAGTTTTTATGAGAAATATAACTTTTCCGGCAGACAGTACTATGAAAAATAAAATGTCGATAGCCTGCCTGACGGCTGACTTGTTGGGCGGAAGGAGCTTCTCCATAAACTATCATTTGTTTACAGTCATCAATGCTATTTTGGAGAATGATTCCGTTTCCTCCATCCATTTATATACGACGTCGATAAATGACTGCAGCTCATGTTCTTTGATTGAAATACAGGCAGACTTCCATATCCGTTTTCCGCAATCCCGCGTTTTTATACACGAGATGGATTCAAAGGATATCTTGTTTGCAGGGGAAGCCTTGTCTGGTTTTGACCTGCTCATTTGCGAAATGTTCGTGTGGGGCGATAGTGTGAAATATGCCAGAAGCATGAGACCCAGCATTAAAGTCATCTATTGTGTCCATTCCATTTTACAGCAGGAGCTGATAGCTAACGCCCAGAACAAATGGATAGGGTTTGACCATTTCCATCGGTTACAGCGCGAGATGATGGGCATGGCCGACTGCCTGATCTTTGACTCGGAGATGGACAGGGAGTACGCATCCCGTTTTTTCCCGGATATAATCCGCCGTTCGTCTGTCATCTATCCGGTATCTGCGCCTATGCAGGGATTGGAATGCACATGGGATATAACGAAAGTCTCTTTCTCAAGGTTCCGTTTGTTATATGCCGGAAGGTGGGAGTATAGAAAAGGGATAGAACAGTTGATAGACTGTTTCTTCCATTGTCATACTCAATATGGGATGGAGCTGGTTGTCTTGTCGGATTACTTCTACATGGAAAATTTTGACCGGCTCTTCCTGTCTCCGGACAATGCAGCCAAGTTTAAGGCTTTGCTTGACCGGGGAGCTATCAGGTTAATTGGGTGGAAACGTGACAGGGCAGAGTATATTTCCTTCATTTGCGGGCAGTGTGACAGTCTAGTGGTTCCCAGCTTGTATGACCCTTTTAATATAGTGGCCTATGATGCCGTGCAGATGGGTGTTCCCGTTGTGTTGTCAAGATTTTGTGGCGTAAGTGAATTGATACCGGACACTTATGGCAGAGTGGTAAAAGCCAATCCTTATGATGGATATGACCTTTTTAAAAGTGTAGAGAAAATGTACCGTAGTTTGCAGGAGCGGGAAATAGCGCCGTTACATGCGGTTCCATACGGGGTTGTTGAAGCGGGCAGGGAATATAACAGACTGATAAACGGTATTCTTGGATTAATATGAAAATCGATTGATAGATATGGATAGTAAAAGTAAAATAATAGTGATAACCGGTGCGACTTCGGGGATAGGCATGGCCGTAATCAGAGAATTTCTGAATGTATATCCCGACTGCTATTTCATTTTGGTGAGCAGGAGTCGGGAAAAGATGAGAGAACGGATAGAAAGTAAGGCGGATATCAGAGAGCAGATTCGGTATGAAATCGTGGAGACAGACCTTTGCAACCTCCATGAATCGGAAGACTCCCTTGAACCCCGTATCCGGGAAATCGGGAGAGTGGATATCCTTGTCAATGTGGCTGGCGAGTTCATATCGAAACCTTTTGTTGAAATGGAGGCGGAGGACTTTTACCGGTTAGTAATGTCCAATTTGTTTACTGTTTTCGTGTCTGGCAAGACAATCCTTCCCTTTATGCTTAACCAACGTTTCGGTTCCATTGTGAACGTCGGTTCCGTTCTAGGGCTCCGTCCCATGTCGGATACGAAATGCGCCGTTTATGGCGCAGTGAAGTCTGCCGTGGCGCATCTGACCCGTATGCTGTCTGCTGAATACGGAGAATATAATATTCGTGTGAATTGCGTCTGTCCGGGGATACTGAATCCTGTCGAAGGCGTTGGAGAAGGAAGCTATGAAGCTTACCGGAAGTTGAACGGGCTAAATCATTATTTGGGGGTACAGCCTCTGAAATGGTTCGGCTCTTCTTCCAATGTAGCTAAAGCCATTGTCTTCCTTGCCAGTGAACAGTCGGAATGGACCACGGGAGAGGTCATGTGCGTAGATGGCGGAATGGGAGTTTGACCGGAGGAAAGTAAAAATGAAAGAGAAAAACGAACCGAGGAGGAATGCCGGCATTTCTTCGTCTTTGATAACGAACTGGCTTTCTTTGGTATTCTTTGTCTTTATTGTCGTTATCATATTTTTCTTTCTGTACCGTCAGTGCAGTATTGGTGAAGATACGGTGAAACGCATGTCCGGTATCGAGTCACGCTTGATGGAAAAACTGGAAAATGTTGCAGACTCTCCGGACACGCATGCGGATTTGGTGTATTGTAAGGAATCGTTACATGCTGAACTGGAACTGATAAAGGTGCGTTTTAATGATTTCTCTTCTTCCATCACCTTGATATTGAGTGTCATTACCATCGTATTCGTTATTTTCAGTTTCCTGGGGTTGATGAAAGTGCAGGATGAGTTAAAGCGTCTTGAGAAAGACAAAGAAGAGTTTGAGAGAAGGATAAAGGAGAACTGGGAGAAACATTCAGCGGCGATGGATGCCGACAGGGAAGAACATAAACGTAAGATGTCCGTCAACCTGGAGGAAATGCAGGTGCTCCAGGATGAAAGCCGTGTGGAAAATTTATTGTCCGAATATCGTTATAAAGAGGTCGATATGATTTGCCGGAAGTACGAAGGTGAAGGCAGGGAGCGTCCCTATTTTATTTATGCGTCCGCTCGCGTAGATATGAATCGCGGTGATTACAAAAGTGCTTGTGACAAACTTAACAGAGTTGTCCCTATTTTATACAATGGTGTACGGCATGAGTATTATTATTACTTGGGTGAAGCCTATTTTTATTTGGAAGAGTTCGAATTTGCCGGAAAGTATGTGGAGAAAGCCATAGAGATTCTAAAGGATAAATCAAGCCTGCCAGGGGTGGGCTCTTCGGAGGATGAACTGCGAATTATAGACGAGACATGTCTCTCTTCCCAAAAAACGCTTTCCAAATACAGTTGTTTACTGGGGCGCATTTACTTGTCTGCCATTCCGGAAGGTAATTTCAATGATAACAGCGCTTTTGAAAAAGTATTGTCGTCTTTTGCTCTGGCGCTTCAATGGGACAAGCGGAATACAGATATATTGATGTGGATTGCCATTACTTATCGGAAGAAAAAGGAATTCTCCCGTTCAAAAAAAATATTGAATAATATTATTAGTATAAATACCGAGATGTGGTATTATTACCATGAACTGGCGGTCACTTATTATTGCGAAGGGCTTTCCTATAAAGAGTCGGGAAATTTCTCTATGGCGGATGAGTGTTTTAAACGAGCGGAAAAAAAATATCATATATTGTTCGGTAAAATGGATACATATCATTTGACAGATGATTACGGTTTTCATTATTATTTAGGAGTTATTTATATCGAATGGGGAAAACTCAAGGAGGCGGAAAAGGAACTGATACGTTCGATTAGAAACAATAAAGAAGCAAAAACATATTATTTCTATGATTTAGGCAGGGCGTACTTTATTACTGAACGATATGACTTGTCTAGTAAGTATTTAAAACAGGCGTGTGAGAAAAGCGAAGAGAAAGAATCGATATACCTCTTTTATTTAGCGTTGTCTTATGTTTACCAGTTGGAAAGGGTGAACGATTTCATATCCTGGGAAGAGATTTCCCGGTTGCTTGAAAAAGCGATATATATAGACGGCGATAAGGAATTTTATTATACACATTCGGTTGCGGTGTATTTGGCAAGCGGCAGAGTGGTTGAAGCAGAAGAGTATCTGGAAAGATACAGTCGGCTTACGGACGGGAGGGATAAGATGCAGCACGAGTTTCTGTATACTTTGTTGAATGCGATGTACTATTTATGTGACGTGGACAGGTGTGGTGAATGTCTTTTGGAAAATATGGACGGGAAAGATGCCGGAAACCTGATGAACGGACTGGTGAATTTCACATATCATTCGCTGGAGGCGGGATTGCGGACGGGTATGGTGCGTGGCGGGGCTGTGAAAAGTGTCCTGGATTTGTTACGTGAATATTTGAACAAACGCTAATCCTGTTTCGTATGCTTGGCATTCATTGTTTTTTCTCGAAGCCTGTCCAATTAGGACGTAATGTCAGCGGCGTGTATAAAGCTTATGTTCCCGGCAAGATATTTTCCGATTATGCATTATGTATGATGATTCTCTCCGCTCTGCAGTGGAGGAAAACGAATGGGAGCATAAAGTTGTATTGTGACGAACCGGTTTACATCCAACTCAGGCAGGCGCGGCTTTTGTCTTGCTGGGATGAGGTCGAGATACTCCGAGATGATTCCGCAGGGCGGGAAATCAATCCGCAAATCTTTTGGTCCGCGGCAAAATTTATGGCTTATGAGAAACAACGTGAACCGTTTGCTTGTATCGATACCGACTTAATTATTTGGAAAAAACTTGACATACGTCCCGAAGTGGACTGGCAATTCGCCCATTGGGAAACAATTGATATGGGGGATACCTCTTATCCGGATATCGCCGTCCTGTCAAAACCCGACGGCTATGTATTTCCGGAATCGGCGGGTGAGGAGACGCTGGCGACGAATATGTGCATTACGGTGTTTAATAATATGGATTTCTGCAAGGTTTTCGTGAGTGAAGCTTTCAGGTATATGTGTGGTAACAGGGTGAAGTCTGTATTCGGGTTACATGCGACTCCGGAAGTCTTATATATGGAACAAAGGCTGCCTGTTCTGCTTTCCGGGCAATATGGATATACCTGCCGTCCTTTCCTGGATGCAGTATGGTCTCCCAAGTCTTTCAAGTTTATATCGGACGACCCTCAATATGGCAGTTGGGCATTCAACAGGCTGGATGACAGAATGCCTTTCACTCATTTCTGGTTTTATAAGAAATGGGCGGAAGAACATCTTTGGGCTAAATTTGAGTTGGAACGCCAATTGTTGCATGAACTTACCGTCAGGTTTCCGGAAGTGTTATCGGATATATCTTATTATTTGAGGAAGACGGGCAAGTTGTAAAGAGGTGTGGTACGCACCGTGGTTCAAGGAATGGAATACGGCCGGCAATGGGAGTTTATCCGTAAGTGGGCGGTTAACCGCATAGGCATGGCATATCTCCCCTGTTTGCGAATACTGGGGGGAACCAAAAGCAGCGGTTTACAGTTCCTAAAGCACAGCTTTACGCCCTCTAAAGCTAAGTTTTACCTCATGTATAGCACTATGTTGGTTTAAAGAGTACAATAGGTACACTTTTTCAGGGCTTCCTTACACACACATACACGCGCGTAATTTTCTGTTTAGGATATATTCTGTTTAAGGAATTTTGTGTACCCTAAAATCTTTTCCTTTGCTGACCTGAATCAGTTTGCTTGCCTTTATGTGAATCAATAAATGAAGCGGAAGATGAATAATAGCAATAATTATATAATCCGTTTTGACAGGGAGATAAAGAGGCTGCTCTGTAGCAAGGTAAACTTTGGCGTACTTGAAGGAGTACTTACTACGTTATTGGGCGAGAGGACTATTATCCAGAGACTTCTTGAAAGTGAAAGCTGTTAAGAGGATAATCTAAAAAAATTAGGAGTAACTGCGGTATAATTTCACAAACTACGGGATTATCCAAAGAGGAGATTGAAAGATAATAATGGGATTTTGCATGTATTGTGGGGCGCTTTACCACTGCCACCTCAAAACAGAAGAACGGGACAACTTTATTTAGGATTGATAAGCTATAACATAAAATCCCCCTATTTTAGCCTTCATTCATCAGGATATGAGGCAAGAATAGGAGGATTTTTCCTTTTAAAGTTTATATTTCAGAGATTTCCCGCTTCCAATTTCTGTTGGAAGACATTTATATTGACAATATTAAATGGCACAGTATAAGCGTATGTTTTCAAAAGAAGAGTTGCAGTGGATTAGTTTTGGGAACCATCTTTTTATGTATATCCGGGAAAATATATTCCTTTTTTTATTTACCGGATGGTTCCACCTTAATTATTCGCGCGCACGTGTGTGGAATATCGGAGTAGTGTACTTACTGTACTTTTGTACCTGGAATATCTGTCGGAATACCTGAAAAATAAAGAAAAGGCTACCTCAGGCTTCTGAAATACGCACGCACTTTCCGCATCACCTTGATTCCCATCATCACCCCGTCGAATATAGCCATACCGGTATTGAATGAACGCATGAGGGCGTCCGCCTTATTGGTGGCAGGAGCAAGCGGGGCGAATATCTCACGGGTAGTCATTGCCATCGCCTTCTTTTGAGCCCGTATTTCATTCAAAAGTTTCTTTTTGCGTTGAGCTATCTCCTCCAATGTGAATTTCTGCGGTGTTTGCGTACTCATAATTTATTTGTTTGAATCGGTTAAAAATAAATTGGCGAGGAAGTTCACCATCGGCGAAATGATGAGCTGCTTGCGGAAAATAATGACAAGGGCTATGAGTAGGACGTTAATGCCGGCTATAATGGCAAAGCTCGCCATGAGCCCGCCTACCAATGGCTCCAGGATATAGGCTAAAGCGAAAAGCAGGTAAAACAGGGCCACCATGCCTAAGATAATAAGTACTAATATCATGATTAACGTTGAAAACAAGATAGTCAGCTTTTCCGTTAATTCCAATTTGGTGTATTCTTTTTGAAGTTCCAGATATTTTTTGAACTCGAAAAATAACTGCTGGAAATTTTCAATGCTCTTATCGTCTGCAAACATGGCCGCTCTGTTTTAAAATCCTTTTAATCACTTACTCTGCTATTTCGCCTTTCATCTCGGCTGCAATCTCGTCAACGAGATTTTCCATTTCACTGCGGTTTAGCTTGATTCCTTTTTTACGGAGAATCTCGGCGATTTTATGACGGGTATCCTCTCCCTTTTCAGGAGCAAATAAAATACCAAGGGCTGCGCCTACGGCCGCACCACCCAAAAAAGCTGCTAATACATTCAATCCTTTCATAATATATAATGTTTAAATATGATACAACAAATATAACATTTTTCTTGAAAGGTTGTTCGGCAATACCGAAAAAAGTATGCAGTTTTATGATTCTTTTTTTCTTTTGCGGTTTAATCTTATTTAACTGCCTTTCGGAGCCGGTCAATGACGCTTTAAACGTACTTTTGTCATTTCTATGGTGAACAACCGGAACATAACGGGTATTAGGACTGTTTAATGTGTTTTTTCACCGGATTTCTTTGCCGGATGATAAAAATTCTATTATTTTGTTGCCCGAAACAGAATGCTGACAGGCAAGAACGTGAATTATTAATTAAAACAGAGTATAGGAATATGAGAAAATTGGTTGTATTAGGAATGGGAGTTTGCTTGATGCTTGCATTTGCATCTTGTAAATCCAGCGAAAGCGCCTATAAGAAAGCTTATGAGAAAGCAAAACAACAAGAACTGGCGGAACCTCAGGTGGAAGCTCCTGTGGAAGTGACTCCGGTGGTTGCGCCTCCCGTGGTTACGGCTCCCGTGACGGAAGCGCCCAAGGTGGCAGATACATCCGGTATTCGTGAGGAAAAGGTTACGGTCGTTTCCGGTAATGACGGATTGAAAGATTATAGCGTGGTGGCAGGCAGTTTCGGTGTAAAGGCGAATGCGGACGGATTGAAGGAATGGCTGGACGCCCAGGGTTACCAGGCTACTATCGCGTTTAATGCAGAGAAGGCGATGTATCGTGTGATAGTCAGCTCGTTTACGGATAAGGCTGCCGCTGCCGAGGCGCGTGACGCTTTCAAGGCTAAATATCCGAACCGTTCGGATTTCCAGGGCGCATGGCTGCTCTATCGCGTATATTGATTTCTTTTTGGTAATATATTATATGGGAAAGAACAAACGTTTTTTCCGGATAAGAAGGCGGTAACTGGGAAGTTACCGCTTTTTTATTGTACGGTGGAGGTGTTCGCCTATTTAGATATTTTTATTATTCTACTAAAAGAAGTTATAAATGTTTGCGAGGAAACTTTTATAGGGAATAAAGTTTTTACTTTTGTCAACTCTTAAGTTAGAAGAATTATAGCCTTTATATCAATGAGGTATTAATTAAGGAATTAAATGGAACAGAAATATGTAACAAATGCTATTGACGCGGCATTGAAGGCAGGTGAAAAAATACTTTCTATTTATAATGACCCGGCATCGGATTTCGGGATAGAGAGAAAGGCTGATAATTCTCCTCTGACGATAGCTGACCGGAAAGCGCACGAAACGATTGTCGCTGTCTTGAATGATACTCCTTTCCCGGTTCTTAGTGAAGAAGGAAAGTCGCAGGATTATGAAGTCCGCCGTAAATGGGAAGTATTGTGGATTGTAGACCCTCTGGACGGAACGAAGGAATTTATCAAACGCAATGGGGAGTTTACCGTAAACATCGCCCTGGTACGCGGTTCAAAACCTGTATTGGGGGTGATTTATGTACCTGTGAAGAGAGAGCTTTATTTTGCAGCGGAAGGTATGGGAGCCTATAAGTGTTCCGGCATAACGGAATTGGAAGAGGAAGACAGGACGTTGGCACATCTAATCGGGAGGTCGGAACGGATGCCTTTGACGGGGAACCGCGGGTGTTTTGTAATTGTCGCTTCCCGTTCGCATCTGTCGCCGGAGACGGAAGCGTATATCTCGGCTTTGAAAAAAGAACACGATAATGTCGAGCTGGTTTCGAGCGGGAGTTCCATTAAAATTTGTTTGGTTGCGGAAGGAAGTGCGGATGTCTATCCGCGTTTCGCTCCGACGATGGAGTGGGATACGGCTGCCGGACATGCCATAGCCCGCGCCGCCGGAATGGAAGTGTACCAGGCCGGGACGGATGAGCCTTTGCGGTATAACAAGGAAGACTTGCTGAATCCCTGGTTTATCGTTGAATCCGAAAGAAAACACTAATGGATGTTTGTATGACATTTGAGATTGTATTCGTATTGTTGGTTTTATTCGGAATGGTGGCTGCCCTGGTCGCTGATAAAATGCGTCCGGGCATGGTGCTGTTCACGGTAGTGGTATTGTTTCTGTGCGCCGGCATCCTGACGCCGAAAGAGATGCTTGAGGGGTTCAGCAATAAAGGCATGATTACCGTCGCCCTGCTTTTCTTGGTAAGTGAAGGGATTCGTCAGTCCGGGACATTGGCGCAAGTGATAAAAAAACTACTCCCGCAGGGAAAAACGACAGTGTTCAAGGCGCAATTGCGCATATTGCCTTCGGTCGCCTTCATTTCCGCTTTTCTGAATAATACCCCCGTCGTGGTAATCTTTGCCCCGATTATCAAACATTGGGCGAAGTCGGTGAACCTTCCGGCGACTAAATTCCTGATTCCTCTTTCCTATGTGACTATTCTGGGTGGTATTTGTACGTTGATAGGTACTTCGACCAATCTGGTAGTGCACGGAATGGTGCTGGAAGCCGGATATGAGGGTTTCTCCATGTTTGAGCTCGGAAAGGTCGGGATTTTTATAGCCATAGCCGGCATCATCTACCTTTTTCTTTTTTCGAAGCGCCTTTTGCCGGATGCGCGTCCTGATACTACCGTGCCGGACGAAGAGATGGAAGAAGGGGAGAAGCTGCATCGGGTGGAAGCGGTGCTGGGAGCCCGTTTTCCCGGCATAAACAAGAAATTGAGCGATTTTAACTTCCAGCGTCATTACGGTGCGGAGGTGAAAGAGATAAAGACACGCAGCGGACAACGGTACGTGACAAACCTGAACGATGTGGTGCTTCGGGAAGGGGATACGCTGGTAGTGATGGCGGACGACACATTTATTCCCACATGGGGAGAGTCTTCCGTATTCGTGCTGTTGACTAACGGGAATGACCCCGATACCACCGGAAAGAAAAAGCGCTGGCTGGCATTGATACTTCTGGTATTGATGATTGTGGGCGCGACGGTGGGAGAGCTTCCGGTTGTCAGGGAACTGTTTCCGGATATAAAGCTGGACATGTTTTTCTTTGTTTCCATCACTACGATTATAATGGCGTGGACCAACCTTTTCCCCGCCCGGAAATATACGAAATACATTTCCTGGGACATCTTGATAACTATCGCCTGTGCGTTCGCCATCAGTAAGGCAATGGTAAATTCCGGGGTGGCGGACTGCGTTGCCGGGTTTATCATCGGCTTGAGTGACGATTACGGGCCCCACGTCCTGCTTGCCATGTTGTTTGTCATCACGAACCTGTTTACAGAACTGGTTACGAATAATGCGGCAGCAGCCCTGGCTTTTCCTTTGGCGTTGTCCATCTCCACACAGTTGGGAGTAAGTCCGACTCCTTTCTTTGTCGTGATTTGCATGGCTGCCTCCGCCAGTTTTTCTACACCTATCGGCTATCAGACGAATCTGATTGTGCAAGGTATCGGTAACTACAAATTTACGGATTTCGTGCGTATCGGTTTGCCTCTCAATATTATAACCTTTTTGATTTCTATCATTCTGGTCCCGATAATCTGGAACTTTTAATAAATGGATTTGTAAATGGAAGAAAATAATCATATATATCCTATCTTTGACCGTATGATGACGCGGCGAGATAAAGAAGAACTTTTAGGACAGCACAGTGTCATGATTTGGTTTACCGGCTTGAGCGGTTCGGGAAAGAGCACGATTGCCATTGCGCTGGAGCGTGAACTTCATAAGCGGGGATTTCTTTGCCGCATTCTGGACGGCGATAATATCCGCAGCGGCATCAATAACAATCTGGGATTTTCGGAAGCCGACCGGGTGGAGAATATCCGGCGCATCGCGGAGGTTTCCAAGCTGTTCCTGGACAGCGGCATCATTACGATTGCCGCGTTTATCAGTCCGAACAACGATATCAGGGAGATGGCGGCGGATATTATCGGAAAGGAAGATTTCCTGGAAATTTTCGTGAGTACTCCGCTGGAAGAATGTGAGAAGCGCGACGTGAAAGGGCTTTACGCCAAAGCACGGAAAGGGGAAATACCGAATTTTACCGGCATTTCCGCGCCGTTTGAGGTGCCTGAACACCCGGCGCTGGCGCTGGATACTTCCAGGATAAGCCTGGAAGAGTCGGTGAACCGTTTGCTGGAGCTCGTTTTGCCCAAAGTAAAGAGTATAAAATGAAGAATGAGGGATTCAGTGCCGGCAGACAGTTTGCCGCGCAGGTTCGTAATCTGTGATTCGTAATTTCAAAAATAATGGAAGAGTATAAATTAAGCCACTTGAAAGAACTCGAAGCAGAGTCTATTCACATTATCCGCGAGGTGGCGGCGGAGTTTGAAAATCCGGTGATGCTTTACAGTATCGGAAAAGATTCTTCAGTGATGGTGCGCTTGGCTGAAAAAGCGTTTTATCCGGGTAAAGTGCCGTTTCCATTAATGCATATCGATTCGAAATGGAAATTTAAGGAGATGATTCAGTTCCGTGACGAATATGCCGAGAAATACGGCTGGAACCTAATCGTGGAAAGTAACATGGAAGCGTTCCGTGCCGGGGTGGGTCCTTTTACGCACGGGAGCAAGGTGCATACGGATTTGATGAAAACACAGGCGTTGCTTCATGCGCTGGATAAATATAAGTTTGACGCTGCATTCGGCGGCGCTCGCCGTGACGAGGAAAAATCGCGTGCGAAAGAGCGTATCTTTTCTTTCCGGGACAAGTTCCACCAGTGGGATCCGAAGAACCAGCGTCCGGAACTGTGGGACATTTATAACGCCCGTGTGCATAAGGGAGAGAGCATCCGGGTGTTTCCGTTGAGCAATTGGACGGAGTTGGATATCTGGCAGTACATCCGTCTGGAGAATATCCCGATTGTCCCGTTGTATTATGCGAAGGAGCGTCCGGTGGTACGGATAGACGGCAACCTGATTATGGCGGACGACGACCGTTTGCCGGAGAAATACCGTGACCAGATTGAAATGAAGACGGTGCGTTTCCGCACGTTGGGCTGCTGGCCGCTGACCGGGGCCGTGGAAAGCAACGCTTCTACGATTGAGGAGATTGTGGAGGAGATGATGACTACCACCAAGAGCGAACGTACGACCCGTGTGATTGATTTCGACCAGGACGCGAGCATGGAACAGAAGAAACGTGAAGGATACTTTTAATTAGTTGGCAATGGATAATAAATTGGATATAAAGGCATTTCTGGATAAGGATGAACAGAAAGACTTGTTAAGGCTGTTGACCGCCGGTTCGGTAGATGACGGGAAATCTACGTTGATTGGGCGTTTGCTGTTCGACAGCAAGAAATTGTATGAAGACCAGTTGGATGCGTTGGAACGCGACAGCAAGCGTGTGGGCAACGCGGGTGAACATATCGACTACGCCTTGTTGCTTGACGGCTTGAAGGCCGAGCGTGAGCAGGGGATTACGATTGATGTGGCTTACCGCTATTTTTCTACTAACGGCCGTAAATTTATTATTGCGGACACTCCGGGACATGAGCAATATACGCGCAATATGATTACCGGCGGTTCTACGGCGAACCTGGCGATTATACTGGTAGACGCCCGTACGGGAGTGATTACCCAGACCCGCCGCCATACGTTCCTGGTTTCTTTGCTGGGGATTAAGCATGTCGTGTTGGCAGTCAACAAGATGGATTTGGTAGATTTCTCGGAAGAACGCTTTAATGAGATTGTGGCGGATTATAAACGGTTTGTGTCTCCGTTGGGAATCCCCGATGTGAATTGTATCCCGCTTTCGGCGTTGGACGGGGATAATGTGGTGGAGAAGTCGGAACGTACTTTGTGGTATGAAGGGCCTTCTCTGCTGGATTTCCTTGAGACCGTGCACATTGACAACGACCATAATTTCGAAGATTTCCGTTTCCCGGTGCAGTATGTGTTGCGCCCGAACCTGGATTTCAGAGGCTTCTGCGGGAAAGTGGCTTCAGGGATTGTCCGTAAGGGGGATACGGTGATGGCGCTTCCTTCGGGAAAGACTTCCAAGGTGAAGAGCATCGTGACGTATGACGGGGAGCTGGAATATGCTTTTCCGCCGCAGTCCGTTACGTTGACGCTGGAAGATGAAATCGACGTTTCCCGTGGCGAGATGCTGGTACATCCGGACAACCTGCCGACGGTTGACCGCAATTTTGAGGCGATGATGGTATGGATGGACGAAGAACCGATGGATGTTAATAAATCATTCTTCATCAAACAGACCACCAACCTGAGCCGGACCCGTATCGATGCGATTAAGTATAAGGTGGATGTGAACACGATGGAACACCTTTCCTTGGAAAACGGGCGGTTGACGGGAGAGACTCTGCCTTTGCAGTTGAATCAAATCGCCCGTGTGGTGCTGACGACAGCAAAAGAATTGTTCTTCGATTCTTACAAGAAAAACAAATCTTGCGGCTCGTTTATCCTGATTGACCCGATTACCAACAATACTTCGGCTGTGGGTATGATTATCGGCCGGGTGGAGATGAAGGATATGAATGATGCGGACGATATTCCGGTATTGGACTTGCCGAAACTGGGGATTGCTCCGGAACATTACGGGGCGGTCGAGAAAGCCGTGAAGGAGCTGGAACGTCAGGGAATCGCGGTCAAGGTGGTTAAATGATAACGTAAATCATAATTCATAAATCAAGAAAAGTGGGATTACTCGAATTTAACAAGCTTCCGATTAATACATTGGTCGGCGCCGACTGGAAGACCTTCCGGGCTATCACTTCCGGTCGTGAGATTGATGCGGCTTATAAGGGCAAGTACCGGTTGACGAAAGCCGTGTGTCGCTTGCTTTCACCGTTGGCTTCCCTGCAGGACAAACGTTACGGGAAATTGCTGGCAGACCGGCCGCTGGAACATGACCCGGTATTTATTCTGGGACACTGGAGAAGCGGGACGACGTTTGTGCACAACGTTTTCTCTTGCGACAAGCATTTCGGCTACAACACGACTTACCAGACTGTGTTTCCTCACCTGATGATGTGGGGGCAGCCCTTTTTCAAGAAGAACATGAGCTGGCTGATGCCGGATAAGCGTCCGACGGACAATATGGAACTGGCGGTAGACCTTCCGCAGGAAGAGGAGTTCGCTTTGGCGAACATGATGCCTTATACGTATTATAATTTCTGGTTTCTTCCGAAATACCAACAGGAATATGCTGACAAGTATTTGCTGTTTGACGATATTACGGATGAGGAGCTGAAAGTGTTCGAGGAGGTGTTTACCAAATTAATCAAGATATCTTTGTGGAATACGCACGGCACGCAGTTCCTCAGCAAAAATCCGCCGCATACGGGACGGGTGAAGGAGTTGGTGAAGATGTTCCCGAACGCCAAGTTCATTTATCTGATGCGCAATCCGTACACCGTGTTCGAGTCTACGCGCAGTTTTTTTACAAATACGATTCAGCCGTTGAAACTTCAGGATATCAGCAATGAACAATTGGAGGAAAATATCCTTTCTATTTATGCGAAGCTCTACCACAAGTATGAGTCGGACAAGAAATTCATTCCGGAAGGGAACCTGAAAGAAGTGAAGTTCGAGGATTTCGAGGCAGATGCGATGGGAATGACGGAGGATATTTACAGGTCGTTGTCCATCCCCGGATTTGCGGAGGCATGCGGAGATATCGAGAAGTATGTCGGTGGTAAGAAGGGATATAAAAAGAATAAGTATAAATATGACGACCGCACCATCCGGCTGGTGGAGGAAAATTGGGGATTTGCCCTGAAACAATGGAATTATAATTTATAAAAGAAAGGAAAGGTATTAATGGTTCGGAAGATTGTTCATCGCCTGTTGATGACAGGTTTTGCGGCATTTGTTTCTTCTTTGTCTGTGACGGCGCAGCATAAAGTGGAAATGTTTCCTTTTGGAGACATGGACCAGTGGGTGGACCGCCAGATAAAGGAATCGGGAATTATCGGGGGGAACACGAAGAATGTGTATGAGATTGCTCCTACGGCTGTAATTAAAGGCGACCAGGTTTATAAGAACATGGGAGGGTCGCCGTGGGGGACTTCGAATGTGATGGCGAAAGTGGCGGGCATCACCAAGACGAATACTTCCGTTTTTCCCGAAAAGAGGGGCGACGGCTATTGCGCGCGGCTGGATACGCGCATGGAGAGCGTGAAGGTGCTGGGACTGGTGAATATTACGGTACTGGCGGCGGGCTCTATTTTCACCGGTTCGGTGCATGAACCGATTAAAGGAACCAAGAATCCGCAGAAGATGTTGCAGTGCGGTGTGCCGTTTACCAAAAAGCCGGTCGCTCTTCAGTTCGATTATAAAGTGAAGATGTCTGACAGGCAGAACCGCATCCGGGCTACGGGATTCAGCAGAATCACCGACGTTCCCGGCAAGGATTATCCGGCGGCAATCCTTTTTCTGCAGAAACGGTGGGAAGACGCCGAAGGCAATGTTTTCGCGAAACGTATCGGGACAATGGTGACTTATTATTACCATTCTACCGACTGGAAGAATAATGTCTCGTATGAGATTATGTACGGGGATATTACAGGCCGTCCCGAATACAAGGCGCACATGATGCGGTTGCAGGTGACCGAAAATTATACGGTAAACAGCAAGGGGGAAAGCGTACCCATCCATGAAGTGGCATGGGGAAATGAGGACGATGTGCCGACACATATATACATACAGTTTACGTCTAGCCACGGAGGGGCTTATGTCGGTTCTCCGGGCAACTCGCTGTGGGTTGATAACGTGAAGCTGGTTTATTAGCCGCATGATTGCATCGGCAAGAGAAGCGCCCCGCCATCACCCGGAAGAGGAGTCTGGCGGGGCGTTTTTATATATACAGCTTCCGGCCCGGTCTTTCCCGTTTCATAAAAAAATGTATGGGAATGATTTTTTACGTGTTTTTTTGTTTGTGTTATATTAAATATCTATATTTGCATTAATTTTATAGAAAGGGTGGTTGCTTATTGTCTCTTTGTCAAGTATGTGGCGTCAGGAGAAACGCAGATGTCAATGCAAGGCAAACGGAAATATAATTATTTACTAAAATAAATTGAGATGAAAAAGGGTTTATTGTTTATTTTATTGGCGGCGGCCTCTGTGTGTCTGCCCGCTCAAGAGAAAGAAAATGCGGCAAAGAGCTATAGAGTGGAAACAAACCTCTTTGGCGCTAATTGGTTCATTAGTGGCGGCATTGGTGCACAAATGTATATGGGCGACAATGACGGCAAGGCCAGTTTCGGCAAACGTCTGGCTCCGGCGCTCGATATCGCTGTAGGCAAGTGGTTCACTCCGGGTATCGGATTACGCCTCGCTTACAACGGGCTTCAAGCCAAAGGCGCGACTCCTTATGCGGATGACGTATTTGTAAAAGGAGGGCAATATTCTAACGGCTATTACAAGCAGAAATGGAATCTCGCCAATTTTCATGGTGATGTCCTGTTCAATCTATCCAATATGATTGGCGGTTATGACGAAGAACGCCTGTATTCGTTCATTCCTTACGTGGGAGCCGGTGCAGTGGTTTCATGGTCTAAGCCGAACCAGCAGAACCTGGGTATCAACGCAGGTTTGATTAACCGTTTCCGTCTTTCTCCCGCTTTGGATTTGAATGTTGAATTGCGGGGGCTTTTGATGAAAGACGCATTCGGCGGCTCTTCTAAGGAAGCTATGGCGGGTCTGACCGTGGGAGTGACCTACAAGTTCAAGAAACGCGGTTGGGATGCTGTTCCTACCGTACCGATGGTTCCGGAAAGCCAGTTGAACGAGATGAGAGACCGGGTAAATGCTTTGAAGGGCGAGAACGAATCCCTGAAACGCGACTTGGTTGACGCCCGTAACAAGAAACCGGAAGTTATCGTGAAGAAAGAGGTCGTTGCCTCTGTTCCGCGCCTGGTGGTTGTGTTCAACATCGGCAAGAGCAACATTGCCAAGAAGGAATACATGAACATCGAGACTATGGCTAAAGCTATCAAGGAGAACTCCGGCAAGGTTTACACCGTAACGGGATATGCGGATAAAGGAACCGGTTCCGCCGAATATAACATGAAGTTAAGTAAGAAGAGGGCAGAAGCTGTCCGTGACGTATTGGTTAACGAATTCGGTGTTCCTGCTTCCCAGTTGAAGGTAGACTATAAAGGCGGTGTGGGCAATATGTTCTATGACGATGCCAAGTTAAGCCGTGTAGCTATTGTGGAAGAATAATACACATCTAAATAATTGGAATAAAAAAGACGTTTCCTTTCATGGGAAACGTCTTTTTTGTATTTTTGTGCCCCATGAGCAGAATAGTGGCAATAGATTACGGAAGAAAGCGCACGGGGATAGCCGTCAGCGATACGATGCAGTTGATTGCGAACGGCCTGACGACAGTGCCTACGCATGAGCTTCTGGACTTTATCAGTGGTTATATGGCGAAGGAACCGGTAGAACGGGTCATCGTCGGTCTACCCAGGCAGATGAACAACGAGGTGTCGGAAAATATGAGACATATCGAGCCTTTCGTCCGTTCGCTGAAAAAACGTTTCCCGGAACTTCCGGTCGAATATGTGGACGAACGTTTCACATCCGTGCTTGCACACCGCACGATGCTGGAAGCCGGGTTGAAAAAGAAAGACCGGCAGAATAAGGCTTTGGTTGACGAGATAAGCGCCACTATTATTTTGCAGACCTATTTGGAGAGTAAACGTTTTTAATAAAAGACATAGAGTAACTTAATTTTTTTAGTGGAATATAAAGTATGATTTTACCTATTTACGTATATGGCCAGCCTGTGCTGAGAAAAGTAGCGGAGGATATCACTCCGGATTATCCGAATCTGAAAGAATTGATTGCGAACATGTTCGAGACGATGGTGCATGCGGACGGAGTAGGGCTTGCCGCCCCGCAAATCGGTTTGCCCATCCGCGTGGTAACTATCACGTTAGACCCGCTTTCGGAAGAATATCCCGAATTCAAGGATTTCAATAAGGCGTACATCAATCCCCACATACTGGAAGTGGGAGGTGAGGAAGTGAGCATGGAAGAAGGGTGTCTGAGCCTTCCCGGTCTTCATGAGACTGTGAAAAGAGGCAGCAAGATTCGCGTGAAATATATGGACGAGAATTTTGTGGAGCATGACGAGGTTGTGGAAGGATATCTGGCCCGCGTGATGCAGCATGAGTTCGACCATCTGGAGGGGAAGATGTTTATCGACCATCTCTCTTCGCTTCGCAGGCAGATGATAAAAGGAAAATTGAACGCGATGTTAAAAGGAAAAGCGCGTAGCTCGTATAAGATGAAACAGGTGAAATAAAGATAAAAAACGTTTATATCCCTGTTAAGTAAACGAAAAGCGTTATTTTTGCTTCGTTTACAAGTATAAGATGTCAATGATAAAAAAAATATTAACAGTTTTAATACTGTTCCCTACGCTGGTATATGCTCAGATTAATACGGACCGGGTGATGACTATTGCCCGGAACGCTCTTTATTTTGAGGACTACGTACTGTCTATCCAGTACTTCAACCAGGTGATTAATGCTAAACCTTACCTGTATGAACCTTATTTTTTCAGGGCGTTGGCCAAGCTGAACCTGGAAGATTTCCAGGGAGCCGAGACGGATTGTGACGCTGCCATTCAACGCAATCCGTTCGTGGTGGGCGCATATCAGGTCCGGGGCTTGGCAAGAATCCGGCAGAATAAGTTTGACGGCGCTATTGAGGACTATCAGAAAGCGTTGCATTATGACCCTGAGAACATTACTTTATGGCATAACCTGACGCTATCCCACATTCAGAAAAAAGATTATGATTCCGCTAAGAAGGACTTGGAAAACCTGCTGAGGGTTTCGCCGCGCTATACCCGCGCTTATCTGATGCGGGGGGAGGTTTTTCTGCAACAAAAAGATACGGTTGCTGCGTTGAATGATTTCAATAAGGCTCTCGAGCTGGATAAGTACGATGCGGACGCATGGGCGGCAAGGGCTATCGTCAGGTTGCAGCAGGAGAAATATGCGGAAGCGGAATCCGACCTTGACCGCGCCATCCATCTGAGTGCGAGGAATGCAGGAAATTATATCAACCGTGCGTTGGCTCGATTCCATCAGAACAACCTGAGGGGGGCTATGAGCGACTATGATTTGGCGTTGGATATCGACCCGAATAATTTCATCGGGCATTATAACCGGGGTCTGCTGCGGGCGAGAGTGGGAGACGATAACCGCGCCATCGAGGACTTTGATTTTGTAATCCGGATGGAGCCGGATAATATGATGGCAATCTTTAACCGGGGCTTGCTCCGCGCGCAGACGGGAGATTACCGTGGTGCCATACAGGATTATTCGACGGTGATTGAGGAATATCCGAATTTCCTGGCGGGATACTACCAGCGTGCCGAGGCGCGGAAGAAAATCGGAGACCGCAAGGGTGCCGAGCAGGATGAGTTCAAGCTGCTGAAAGCACAGTTGGATAAGCAAAACGGGGTGAAGGATAAAGACGTGGCGCAGAATAAGAATCAGGAAGCTGAAGAAGATGAGGGGAACAAGACCCGTAAGAAGTCCGACAAGAACATGAATAATTACCGCAGGATAGTGATTGCGGACGATTCCGAGGCGGAACAGCGTTACACGAGCGATTATCGCGGACGTGTGCAGGATAAGAATGTGAACATAAAGCTGGAACCGATGTACGCCCTGACTTATTATGAGAAGATAAGCGATGTGAAACGGTCGGTGAATTTCCATAAGTATATTGAAGACTTGAACCGTTCGGGAGTACTCCCCAAACGGCTTCGTATCACGAATATGGAAGCACCGTTGACGGAGGAACAGGTGAAATTCCATTTTGCCTTGATTGATACGCATACGTCGGCTATTGTGGATGATGAGAAGGACGCTTCGAGGCGTTTTGCCCGCGCGATTGATTTTTACCTGGTGCAGGACTTTTCAAGTGCGGTTTCCGATTTGACGCAGACGATATTGCTGGACGGAAACTTCTTCCCGGCGTATTTCATGCGTGCGCTTATCCGCTGCAAGCAACTGGAATATCAAAAGGCCGAACAGAATACGGGGACGGACATGCCGGGTGACAATGCGCGCAAGGAGATAACCGCTGTGGATTATGAAGTGGTGATAAAGGATTTGGACAAGGTGATTGAGCTGGCGCCGGATTTCGTGTATGCGTATTACAACCGCGCCAACGTGTCTGCGATGCTGAAAGACTACCGGTCGGCGATTGTCGGTTATGATAAGGCTATCGAATTGAATCCAGATTTCGCGGATGCTTACTTCAACCGGGGATTGACACATATTTTCCTGGGTAATAATAAGCTGGGCATTTCGGATTTGAGCAAGGCGGGAGAGCTGGGCATTGTTTCCGCTTATAATGTAATCAAGCGTTTTACGGAACAAACGGAATAACATTTTTTTGATAAAAAATAGGAAACTCAAAAGATTTAATTACTTTTGCGTTCAAATTGTGAAAATATAACATCATCATATTATGATAAAGATAACATTTCCCGACGGCTCCGTCCGTGAGTATAACGAAGGAGTGAACGGTTTGCAAATTGCTGAAAGTATCAGTTCGCGTTTGGCACAGGAAGTATTGGCATGCGGTGTGAACGGTGAGATTTATGATTTGGGACGTCCTATTGATAAAGATGCGGATTTTGTACTTTACAAGTGGGATGACGAGGAAGGTAAACATGCGTTTTGGCATACAAGCGCCCACTTGTTGGCTGAAGCATTGCAGGAGCTTTATCCGGGCATCCAGTTCGGTATCGGGCCGGCCATCGAGAATGGATTCTATTATGATGTGGACCCGGGGGAAGCCGTGATTAAGGAAAGCGACCTTCCGGTTATCGAGGCCAAGATGATGGAGCTGTCTGCAAAGAAGGAGGCGGTTGTCAGAAAGAGCATATCCAAGGCGGACGCTTTGAAAATGTTCGGCGACCGCGGAGAAACATATAAATGCGAGTTGATTTCCGAACTGGAAGACGGGCATATCACGACTTATACCCAGGGAGCGTTTACCGACCTTTGCCGCGGTCCTCATTTGATGACTACCGCCCCGATTAAGGCCATAAAGCTGACAACCGTGGCGGGTGCATATTGGCGGGGACATGAAGACCGGAAGATGCTGACCCGTATTTACGGCATCACGTTCCCTAAAAAGAAAATGCTGGATGAGTATCTGGCATTGCTGGAAGAGGCTAAGAAACGCGACCACCGTAAAATCGGCAAGGAGATGCAATTGTTCATGTTTTCCGAGACGGTGGGAAAAGGGCTTCCGATGTGGCTTCCGAAAGGTACGGCATTGCGTTTGCGCCTGCAGGAGTTCTTGCGCCGTATCCAGACCCGTTATGACTATCAGGAAGTGATTACGCCGCCGATTGGCAATAAGCTGTTGTATGTGACTTCAGGCCACTATGCGAAATACGGAAAGGATGCGTTCCAGCCGATTCATACACCGGAAGAGGGAGAGGAATATTTCCTGAAACCGATGAACTGCCCTCACCACTGTGAGATTTATAAGAATTTCCCGCGCTCGTATAAGGATTTGCCGTTGCGTATCGCTGAATTCGGTACGGTTTGCCGTTATGAGCAGAGCGGCGAGTTGCACGGGCTGACCCGTGTCCGCAGCTTCACCCAGGATGATGCGCATATCTTCTGCCGTCCGGACCAGGTGAAGGATGAATTCCTGCGTGTGATGGATATCATTTCTATCGTGTTCCGTTCCATGAATTTCCAGAATTTCGAGGCTCAGATATCATTGCGTGACAAGGTGAACCGCGAAAAGTATATCGGCAGCGACGAGAATTGGGAAAGGGCGGAGCAGGCGATTATCGAGGCTTGCGAGGAAAAAGGATTACCCGCGAAGATTGAGTACGGAGAAGCGGCTTTCTACGGTCCTAAGCTGGACTTTATGGTGAAAGACGCAATCGGCCGCCGCTGGCAGTTGGGAACTATTCAGGTAGACTATAACTTGCCGGAACGTTTTGAACTGGAGTATATGGGTTCTGACAACCAGAAACACCGTCCGGTGATGATTCACCGTGCTCCGTTCGGCTCTATGGAACGTTTTGTCGCCGTGTTGATTGAACATACGGCCGGGAAGTTCCCGTTGTGGCTGACGCCGGAACAGGTAGTGGTCCTGCCAATCAGCGAGAAGTTTAACGACTATGCCGAACAAGTGAAAATGTACTTGAAAACGCATGAGATTCGCGCGATTGTGGATGACCGTAACGAAAAGATAGGCCGCAAGATTCGCGATAATGAAATGAAACGTATCCCTTATATGTTGATTGTCGGCGAGAAAGAGGCTGAAAACAATGAGGTTTCTGTTCGCAGGCAGGGAGAGGGTGATAAAGGTACTATGAAATTTGAAGAATTTGCTAAAATTTTGAACGAAGAAGTTCAGAATATGATAAATAAATGGTAACTTTGCAGCCGTTTCAGAATAAAATATTTAGTATAACAATAAAAAGATCAAACTAGGAAGTAAACGTTTTTAATGAAGAATGACACTCTAAAAGGGCAATACAGAATCAATGAACAGATTCGTGCCAAGGAAGTTCGCATAGTAAGCGATGATATTGAACCGAAAGTATATCCAATCTTTCAGGCTCTGAAAATGGCTGAAGAAAAAGAATTGGATTTAGTGGAAATTTCTCCTAATGCTCAACCCCCTGTTTGTCGTATTATTGATTATTCTAAATTTCTTTATCAATTAAAGAAACGTCAGAAGGAACAGAAAGCGAAGCAGGTTAAGGTTAATGTGAAGGAAATCCGTTTCGGACCCCAGACAGACGACCATGATTACAACTTTAAGTTGAAGCATGCTAAAGGATTTTTGGAAGATGGCGATAAGGTGAAGGCTTATGTATTCTTTAAAGGTCGCTCCATCCTTTTCAAGGAGCAAGGTGAAGTGCTTTTGCTTCGTTTTGCAAATGATCTGGAAGACTACGCTAAAGTAGATCAAATGCCGATACTGGAAGGTAAGCGCATGACTATTCAGCTTTCTCCGAAAAAGAAAGAAGCTTCTAAAAAGCCTGCAACAGCCGGAGCACCGAAACCTGCTGCTCCTGCACAAAAAGCAGAGAAGCCGGAAATGGGTGAAGAATAAGAAAGGATGCGTAACGCGCAGGTATAGTGCGTTGCCATTATATATTTAATAATTTAAAAACAAGTAAGATGCCAAAGATGAAGACTAACTCCGGTTCTAAAAAAAGGTTTACCCTTACCGGAACAGGTAAAATCAAAAGAAAGCACGCTTTTCACAGTCACATTTTGACTAAGAAAACTAAGAAGAGAAAAAGAAATCTGTGCTACTCTACAACTGTTGATACAACAAATGTAAGCCAGGTTAAGGAACTCTTAGCAATGAAGTAATCAAAAGCGTAAAAGTATTATTAAAGTATTAACCGAATGCATTAGCCTGAAGTTCGCTGCGTGAAGTAGCGGCGCTAACATTCAAAAAAAGTAAAACTATGCCAAGATCAGTAAATCATGTTGCTTCAAAAGCAAGAAGAAAGAAAATTTTGAAATTAACCAGAGGTTACTTTGGTGCAAGAAAGAATGTATGGACCGTAGCTAAAAACACTTGGGAAAAGGGTTTGACTTACGCGTTCCGTGACCGTAGAAATAAGAAAAGAAACTTCCGCGCTCTTTGGATACAACGTATCAACGCTGCTGCACGTCTTGAAGGAATGTCTTATTCCAAATTGATGGGCGGTTTGCACAAAGCCGGTATCGAGATAAACCGTAAGGTTTTGGCTGATTTAGCGATGAATCACCCGGAAGCTTTCAAAGCTGTAGTAGCTAAGGCAAAAGCTGCTTAACTATCAACAATTTATGACTTACGAAGGGGCTGTCCGAAAAATCGGACAGCCCCTTTTGCGTATGCTCGGTATGAATATTATCTAACGGGTGCAAGTCCCTAGTGAGCCCTAATAGCGGGAATCACACTGCCAATGGCAAAGGTGTTCATCGTGAGTTGGAATCTGAAAAAAGCCGATGGCAAACATCTGGCCTGACAGACAGAAACTTCATATAAGGCATTTGACCGTGGGTAAGGTTGCACAACAAACTGAACTATAGCTATTCGGAACGGTTGGTGTAAATGAAGCAGGTATGAGATGGAAAGATAATGCCCTTATCCGAAGAGGTCTCATAGACGTGCGGGCTATTTTTTTACGAAATGTGTGGAGTAAAGCTTGCCGTGAGAAGTCAGCCGAAGTCATAGTAGTGTAGTTCTCGGTATGTTCCATGAAAGACTCTAATAATTAAACGATAGTACCTGAAAGTTACCTTATGAAAGGACGAATGTAGAAAACTTGTGCTAATGACTGGCCTCAAAGAGATAGGACGGAATCTGAATGGTATGAGGGAGTGCAGGCTTTCTTTGTTTTCCTCCTGCTCGGTTATTTGTATTTTTAAGAGTAGGGGATTTGAAATAGTCTTTATTTTGACTGGGAAGGAAATAATAGTTTCTGTTTTTAATAAATGATATTCTTTTATAGGTTTGTATTTTGAGAGGGAAAGATTTGAAATAATCCTTGTTCTTTGACAGGGAGGAAATAATAGTTTTTGTTTTATAGATGATATTTTTTTATGGGCTTGCATTTTGAGAGTGGAAGATTTGAAATAATTCTTGTTCCCCTGACAGGGAAAATGATTTGCAGTTTATTCAATAGTATTCTTTTATAAGTTTACATTCAAAAATAGAGTAGGGGACTTGAAATAGCTCTTATTTCCTAATGGGAAAAGTGATGAAGTGATGATTTGCGGTTTATTAATGGTGTTCTTTTATAATCTCATAGATTATAGGTTTTTAAATTGGGAAGTTGACTTTTCGGACTATTCTTTTGTTTTTTTACGGAGCGAATGATATGGGAGATGAAAAGGGGATGAAGGGAATAAAAAATGTTAGCCAGTAAACAAAATCTCTTTTTTTCTTGCTATTCTCTGGGATTCTTATTATATTTGTGATACTAAAATATTAGCCGTATCGACTGGATCGGGAAACTCTTCAAATTAATCTGATATACCGAGAAAGCTTCAGTCTTCAATGGCGGGCCGCATCCTTCGGGATAGCTTTTTAGCCGGCGGATTACAAAGGAGACGGGCACTCAAATCTTGTTCTATCAGAGTTTCATCACATCGTCGGTACGGCTTTTTTATATATTCTTCTATGATATTTTATTTCTCAGGTACAGGCAATTCCAGATGGATTGCAAATCAACTTTCCAAAGGGCAGAAAGAAGAGCTGGTCTTTATCCCCGATGCGTTGAAAAACGGAACGACCGAGTTCCATTTGCGTGAAGACGAGAAGATAGGTTTCGTATTTCCCGTTTATTCATGGGCTCCTCCTGAAATCGTGCTGCACTTTATCCGCCGGTTATCTCTGAAGGCTTATCAAGGGCAATATTTGTTCTTCGTCTGTTCCTGCGGGGATGATACCGGACTTACCCGGCAAGTTTTGGAAAAAGCGCTGAAAGGCAGAGGATGGCAATGCCATGCCGGCTTTTCCGTGTGCATGCCCAATAACTACGTATTGCTTCCCGGTTTTGATGTGGACGATAAGGAGCTGGAGAAGAAGAAACTGGCGGACACCGTTCCGCTTCTCGATACAATCAATGGATGGATAAGCGGGAAGGAATGCAGGTTTGCCTGCCATGAGGGGAGTTTTCCTTTTATTAAGACAAGGATTATCAATCCTTTATTCAACCGTTTCCAGATGTCTCCTAAACATTTTCATGTGACCGATGCCTGTATTTCTTGCAGGCGTTGTGAGAAGAGCTGTCCGATGGGCAACATAACGATGGAACAGGAGAGGCCCGTTTGGGGAACCGATTGCACCTCTTGTCTGGCATGCTACCATGTTTGTCCGCAACAAGCGGTGCAGTACGGAAAGAAGACGAAGGGTAAGGGACAATATTTCAACCCCGGATGAAAGTTACCTGTCTTTGATTTTGATGCAACAGTTTGACAAGTCTTCAATGATAGCCAAGCTTTCTACCCTGACACCCTGTTCCTCCAATACCTTTCGGCCGTTTTGAAAGGCTTTCTCGATGATGAACCCCATTCCCACCAGGTTGGCTCCGGACTGTTTGATAAGGTCGAGGATACCCAGCGCGGCATTTCCGTATGCGAGGAAATCGTCCACAAAGAGAATGTTGTCTTCGGGAGTGAGAAAATCCGCGCTGATGACGACTTCATAGTCGCGGTCTTTGGTGAATGAGTGTACGGTGGTGCTTAATGCGTTCTGTATGGTCTTGGGCGATTTCTTCTTGGCGAAAACCACGGGCAAGTCCATCAGATAACCGGTCATGATGGCAGGAGCGATGCCGCTTGCCTCAATCGTCATGATTTTGTTTACGTTGGTGGCTGCAAAACGGCGGACAAACTCGACTCCGATTGATTTCATTAAAACGGGGTCCATTTGGTGGTTGATAAAACTGTCTACCTTGAGGATACCTCCTTCGTAGCATTTTCCGTCTTGCAAGATTCTTTGTTTAAGCAGTTGCATATATAACCAGTGTGTTGATTTGACAATGTGCTGATATCCCTCTCCGCATGATGAAGAAGCGAATTGCGGGATATCAGCACAATGAATAATTAAAAAATATCCGTGTGTTTAAAAAACTATTTGTTGTCTCTTAAATCTTTTACCCGGACGGCTTTTCCTTCACTTTGCGGGAGCGAACCTTTTTTTACCAGTTTTACTTTCGGCGTCACCAGGATTTCGTCTTTTAACTGACGGGTGATGTCTTTGCGGATTTTCTCCAGTTCGATGTAGTTGTCTGTAGACAAATCGCTTAATTCCACTTCGACAATCATTTCGTCCTGGTTGTTAGCAGTCTCCAAAGTAATCAGGTAGTTGCTGCCCAATTCGGGGAACTGGACCAGAATCTTCTCCACCTGCATCGGGAAGATATTGACACCTTTGATGATGAACATGTCGTCGCTACGTCCTTTGATACGGTCTATACGGAGGTGGGTGCGGCCACACGGGCATTTTCCCGGAAGGATACGGGTCAAGTCGCGGGTACGGTAACGGATTAGGGGCATCATCTCCCGGTCGAGAGTTGTGAGCACCAGCTCGCCGATTTCTCCTTCGGGAACGGGTTCACAGGTTTCGGGGTCGATAATCTCCACGAGGTAACAGTCTTCCCAGAAATGCATCCCGTTTTGCTCCAGGCATTCGAAAGCGACGCCAGGGCCGTTCATCTCCGTCATTCCGAAGCTGTTGTACGCTTTCACGCCCAGCATCCGCTCTATCTTGCGCCGCTGCTCGTCAGTGTGGGGTTCGGCCCCGATAACGAGTGTCTTGAGGGTCGTTCCCCTAGGGTCGAGCCCTTCCTCTTGGAAAACTTCCGCAAGGCGGATGGCATAGCTGGGGATAGCGTGCAAGGCGGTAGTCTTGAAATCATTGATGAACTTTATCTGGCGTTTGCTGTTGCCGGCTGCGGCGGGGACTGTCAGGCAGCCCAGCCGTTCCGCGCCGTACTGGAATCCCAGTCCGCCCGTGAACATGCCGTATCCGGAGCTGTTCTGGAAAACGTCGGTCTTGCGGATACCTACGGTGTACAGGCAGCGCGCCACCAGGTTTGCCCAGGAATCCAAGTCATGTTGCGAATGAACGATGACGGTCGGGTTTCCTGTCGTACCGCTGGAGGAATGGATGCGCACCCCTTCATTCTTCATGTCGCCCGCCACTAGCCCGAAGGGGTAGTTAGCCCGCATGTCGGCTTTGGTGGTGAAGGGGATTTTGCGGATATCGTCTAAAGTCTGTATGCTGTCGGCGGTGATGTTGTGTTCGCTGAACACCTTTTTATAATAAGGTGAGTTCGCCGCTATATGGATTGTTTTTTTGAGTCGTTGAAGCTGCAGCTCCTGCAACTTCTCACGGCTCATGGTTTCTATTTCTTCTTCCCAATATTGTGTATTCATGACAAATGATAATTATTGCATTCGTTTTTCCGCTATTTCTTTGCCGGCGGCCAATGCTTTAAGGTTCATTTCCACTATCGCTTCTCCCTTTCTCTGGAAAATCTCACGGATACTGTCCTGTACTTTCATATAGTCGATTCCCAGAAATGGAATAGTCGCTCCCAGCAGGACGATGTTCGCAACCCGTGCGGAACCTGTCTCTCTGGCTACCTTGTCAACGTTCAGCACGATTTTGTGGGGCAGCTTGTCGATTTCTTCCATGACTTTCTCCTTGTCCGGATAGTTGGGGATGTTGACAAACGGGGTCTCATTGGTTACCAGCCAGCCTTCCGGGCTGAGGTAGGGGAGATAACGCAGCCCTTCCATAGGTTCCAGTGAGATGATGAGGTCGCATTTTCCGGACGGTATCAGGTCCGAAGCGATGGGACGGTCACTGATACGGAGGTTTGACTGCACGTCTCCCCCGCGCTGGCTCATTCCGTGCACTTCTGCCTGCTTCATGTAAAGCCCTTCTTTCAGAGCGGCTTTACCGATTACTGTGGCGATGGACAAGATACCCTGCCCACCTACTCCTGATAATATAATGTCTTTTTTCATGGTCTACTTGCTTCTTTTTTTACGTGCTAATGTCTGAATACATTCTCTGCGCGGAATAATGACGGATACGCCGCGGTATTCGATTTCCTCGCGTATGATTTGCTTCATTTCTTCGTAATTCTTTTTCAGCGGGGTAACGACGCGGATATGTTCGGGAGCCACTCCCAAGCCCGTGCAGATAGCTTCCAGGCGTCCTGTTCCGGCAGAATCCTGCCCGCCGGTCATTGCGGTCGTTTCGTTGTCGGAGATTACAATGGTTACGTTGGCGTTCTCATTCACGCAGTCCAATAAGCCTGTCATTCCGGAATGGGTGAATGTGGAGTCGCCGATTACGGCTACGGCGGGGAAAAGCCCTCCGTCGGCGGCGCCTTTCGCCATAGTGACGGAAGCCCCCATGTCCACGCACGAATGGATGGCGTTAAACGGGGCGTTGGCTCCCAATGTGTAACATCCTATGTCGCTGAATACCTTGTGAGAGGGATATTCTTCCTTGAGCACTTCGGTCAGTGTCGTGTACATGTCGCGGTGTCCGCAGCCTTCGCAAAGTGCGGGCGGGCGCATCTCCACAACCGGGGGAACGCTGAACTCCGACAGGTTTTCTTTTCCTACCGCGCGCGCTACGGAATCCGGGTTCAGCTCCCCGTCTTGCGACAGCGTGCCGTCCAGGCGTCCTTTTATTTTAATCCCGATTCCCAGATAACCTTTCAGTTGTTTTTCCACAAAAGGCTGCCCGTCTTCCAGGACGAGGATTTCTTCGCATGACTCGACCATCTGCAGGATTTGTTTCTTGGGCAACGGGTATTGCCCGATTTTGAGTACGGGATATTCGCAACCTTCGGGATAGTTTTCCATCAGGTAGTTGTAGCCGATGCCGCAGGCGATGATTCCTAGTTTCCTGTTCGGCCCGTCCGTATATTTATTGTAGGGCGATTCTTCGGAGGCTTTGATGAACTCTTCCTGGCGGTTGAGCAACGCTTTGTAACGCTTGCGGGCGTTTCCCGGCAACAGGATGAACTGGCGGGAGTCGTCGCTGAAAGACAGGCCGTTTTGCGGTTTCTGCTCTTTGCGTTCCACACCGGAACGGGAATGCGCCAGTCGGGTCACCATGCGCATCAGGATAGGCTCGCCCGTCTTTTCCGAGAATTCGAACCCGCTATATACCATGTCATATGCCTCCTGCTGGTTGCTGGGCTCGTACATCGGGATGAGGGAGAAATCTCCGTAAAAACGGCTGTCCTGTTCATTTTGGGAGGAATGCATGCTGGGGTCGTCCGCCGCTACCACGATTAGCCCGCCTTTTACACCTGTGATGGCGGAGTTGACGAAACAGTCGGCGGCTACGTTCATACCTACATGTTTCATACAGACCAATGCCCGTTTGCCGACGAAGGACATGCCTAACGCGGCTTCCATAGCTGTTTTCTCGTTAGTGCACCAACGGCTGTGTATATTCCTTTCCGCCGTAACGGGCGCCATCTGGATATATTCCGTAATCTCTGTTGAAGGAGTGCCGGGATAGGCGTAGACGCCTGAGAGTCCGGCATCCAGTGCAGCTTGTGCAATGGCTTCGTCGCCAAGTAAGAGTTGCTTGCTCATATATTTCTTTTATTAGTGTTGCTCACAGTTTGTTAATCTATCGGACAAAGATAGTTTTTTCGGTTCATTTTATCACAGATTTACTTGAAAATCTTTCTTTCATTCAGCGCTTTCCAATATTTTCTTGCATTTGCCATGTGGTCGGCATAGTTGGAGGCGAAATTATGAGTGCCGGAGAAGTCTTCTTTGGCGCACATGTAAATATAATGATGCCTGGTATAGTTCAGTACGCTGTCTATCCCTTTTTTGGTAGGGATGCGGATGGGGCCCGGCGGCAGTCCGGCGTTTATATAGGTATTATAGGGCGACTCGGTTTTCAGGTGCTCGTTGGTGATGCGGCGCAGGCCGAAATCCTGCAGGGCGAACTTCACGGTCGGGTCCGCCTGTAAAGGCATGCCTTTGTGCAGGCGGTTGATATACAGCCCGGCTACCATCGGCTTTTCTTCGTTGTTGTTGGTCTCTTCTTCAACGATGGAGGCAAGCGTGCACACCTCTTCCGGAGTCATTCCGATGGCGGCGGCTTGCGCAAGGCGTTCTTTGTTCCAGAAACGCTTGTGTTCCGTCTGCATGCGGCGGAAGAAATCCTCTGCGCTTATATCCCAATACACCTGGTAAGTTTCGGGGATGAAAAGGCACGGAATAGTCATGCGGTTGTAGCCCATTCTTTTCTGGAAGGTGGAATCGAACAGTTGGCGGGCTATCTCTGCCGAATCTATCATGAGCTGCCTGCCCACATTCCGCGCCAGGTTTCCTAACGTCCTGACACTTCCAATCGTGAGGTTCATGGGTTCCTGGTAACCTCTGGAAAGGCGGCTGTACACATGATATACGTCGTCGTCCGGGTGGATTGCGTAGCGTCCGGTATGTATGTTCCTGCCGAGTTCTTTGTACTTCGCCATCCAACGGAATCCGGCAAACCGGTTGACATGTCCCGACTTTTTCACTTTGTCGCAGATGGAATCGGCGGTATCGTCACGGTCTACATATATATATACGGTTTTAGGCGGATGGAATTGCGGGGCGAACAGGCAGTAATAGATGACTCCTCCCGTGGCGGCGCAAAGAAAGAACATGACGCCCAGAACTGATAATAAAATCTTTTTCTTTTTCATTTTTGAGACATTCATTTTATCCGTGCCAAAGATAGGAAGAAATTCGGATAGGAGGAATTTCTTTCCGTGATGAATCTTTCCCTCCGCGGCGTTTTTCTCCTTTTACATTCCTGTACCGGTACGGAGGAAGGGACGCCGGAGGTTCCCGTGCGGTTTGCGGGAGAGCTACGGCGCCTCGGTTAATTCGGCCATTGGAAATAGTTCGCTTCCGCTTCTATTTTATTTTCTATTTCATCGGGCAGAAGGGCGAAGAAGTCCATGCCGGTGAGCTGTTCTATGCTGTCTACGGTGACTGCATACGTGGAAAGCGGCTCTACCGACTGTTTGTTGCCGAACAGGAAACCGATGGCGCGCATCGGCTTGGCAAAGGGGGAGAGGACTACTTTGAAAAATTGCCTGGGTATCGCCACCTTGTTTTTCCCGATTGTTTTAGGGTGTTTTTCCAGTATGGGACCACATACGATGATGATGGCGCTGTCCGCTACGGCCCATTTCCTGATTTTCTCTTCAAGTTTTTTCCATCCTCTTCTGTTCAACTGTGGATGTTGCGGACACATATTGCTGAAATAGAATGACTCTTTCATGGCTGTCCGGCTCCATTTCATGTCTGCTGCCGGCGCCATGTGTCCCTTGTCGTATCCGGAACGCGCATAGTCCGTGTTGGCGGCGATGGGGCCTTTCGCCAACGGGTCGGCAATGAAACGGTCGCTTCTTTTCACTTTTCCTTTTGTCTCTTCCCGGGTCAGTTCGTAAGAGACCCAGTTGGGGAGTTTCAGGTCTTTGTTGTAAGAAACGGTATATCCGGTGTGGCGGATGATTTGCTCTTGCCGTGGAGTCAGCGATACGGGGATGTCCAGCTCTTTGCCGGACGGGACTGGGGCTGATACGGTTGTTGTTGGCTCCTCTTTTTTTATGCCGCCGGTTTGCCGGCAATACAGATAGATGCCGTAGAAAACGGGAATGAGCGCAATAAGGGCGATGATACATCCTAATTTATAACCGGAGCGCGGTTTCTTGGAGGATAATTTCTTTTTTTTGCCTTTTTTACTTCGATTCATGGGTTTGCTTTTGTCTTAAACAGTCTAGGAAATAGGAATATAAAAGAGAAAATAGAAGAATTGCGTGCCGGACCTCATCGGTATGATTGTTATGTACTGGTAGCGGTGTACCGTTTTACTCTTCTTTTTTTCTCATGCTGAATTCGCAACCGCAATATTGCTGGTTGTAGAAATTGTATTCTTTGATGATGGCGATGCGACGTTCGCTTAACCCGCCTTTGCGCCAGTTCTGTTCCCAGTAGGTGACGTCGGGATAGTGTGCCGCGGCATATCGCCCTGCCTCATTTATCTGCTCCAGGCTTTTCCAACGGCTGGAGGCAAGGGTGGTGGTGATTACGGAAAAGCCGTGTTCGTGTGCATAGCGGGCGGTTTCCAGCAAGCGGGCCTTGAAGCAGCGCAGGCAACGGCCTTCTCTTTCGGGTTCCTGTTCCATGCCTGCCATTTGGCATCGCCAGGCTTCGTGGTCATAGTCGGCGTCTATGATTTCCAATCCTAAAGATTGTGCGTAGCGCGTGCATTCGTCTTTTCTTATATGATATTCTTCCAATGGGTAAATATTGGGATTGCAATAGTAAATGACGGGGGTTATGCCGTGTTGCATCAGGCATTCGATAATGGCTGACGAACAGGGAGCGCAACAGGTATGAAGCAGAATCTTGTCGGCTCCTCCCGGAACTTCGAGTTGGAATTTCTTTTTCATGCCGTAAAGTTAGCATATAATTTGCCATCTGGCTTAATGGTTTATAATTTATTCAGAATAGATTTTTTGATGGCGGGAGAATGAACCTTGTCATATAAGCGCCGGCGGCCGGTTGCCGGCACTGACTGAAAGTTTATTCCTTCCCTTACCGGATATTACCGTCCGCTATGAATCATTTGATTCGTTCCACAGTTGTCAACCTTTCGTTCCATAACTGTTTCTCTTTCGTCCGACAGTTGTGGAACGGAAGGACAACAGTTGTCGGACGAATAGAGTTATGTAATGCCGGCGGCAAATCTTTTAGGGGCGGGATATAAATGACGGTATATAAACAACAAGGGAGTGTGTCGAAGCTAAGATGAACACTCGGAACAGTTACAGATTCTAACTGATAAACATAAAAATAGCCGTATCATTACTCAAAATGAAATGCACCCCAAAAGTTTTGTGTCCAACTTTTGGGGGTCACTTCAAAAATAGAGTTGATACGGCCTTTTTATTGCCGATGAAGAGTGTCGGGTTTCAGATGAAGAGTACCAGGTTTCAGATGAAAAGTTCATTTCCTCTAAAATTGAATTTTGATACCCCCTGAAACTCATCGTCCGGTGAGACGGGCGGGCTTTCAAGCCGTTGACCGGCAGGTGTCCGGGCTTATTCCGTCATTTCCCGGCAAAGCAGGTAACTGCGAATCATCATGCGGGGAATGTGGAACGGTCCTTTGAAGATATTGCCTTTGGCGGGTTGCGCCACCGAACCGTCACGGTGTAAATATCCGTACCATTCGCCGTATTCCTTGTCCGGGAAGTGCGCGTAGGTCCATTCGCTGATTTGCTGATGCATCTCCAGGTACTTTTTGTCGCCTGTTGCCTGATAAGCATAGAGAGTGGCGATAATCGCTTCAGTCTGCGGCCACCAGAATTTCATGTCCTGCGAGTAATCCTGCGGCGGGAAGTTGCAGCAGTCGCGGAAATTAATGATTCCGCCGAATTCCTTGTCCCATCCCCATTCCCACGACCAGTCCAGGATTTGGAGCGCCAACTGCAAGAGCTCTTTGTCTCCGTTGCGGTATTTGGCCTCCTCCATGATGAACCATGCGGTTTCGATGCAATGTCCGGGGTTGATGACACGCCCGTTGCAGGTATCTATGAACTCTCCGTTCGGCCCTACCGTCTCCAGCAAAGCCTTGAATTCCGGATGTATGAAATATTTGCGTAAGGCGGCGATTGACTCGTCTATCTGCCTGTCCAGCGCCGAATCGCTGATGACCTGCCGGATACGGGCGGCCGTATTGATGAGAATCATCGTGATGGAATGTCCGCGGGCCTCCATTGCCGGTAAATATTTGGGTTCCAGGAGTCCGGGAGTATTCAGGAAATATTGGGTGCGCTTGAATATAGCCAGCGCCTTTTCCGCATATTCCCTGTCATTGGCGGCTAATGCGTATTCCGCCATTGCGATGGCTGCGAATCCTTCCGAGAATACGTAGCGGCGTTTGCGTAAGGGGCGCCCGTCTTCCGTTACTTCAAAAAACAAGCGTCCGTCCGAGTCGGTGCAATGTTTCTCTATAAAGTCGATGCAGCTTTTGGAGGCGGCCAGCCATTCGGGATTCTTTTCTACATTATTATATGCGTAAGCGGCGATAAAGCCGAAGCGTCCCTGAAACCAGACGGACTTCGTGGTATCCATCAAAGTCCCGTCACGGTCTATGCAGGTGTACACTCCTCCGTGTTTGCGGTCTAATCCGTACTTCATCCAAAAGGGTATGATATCGTTTATCAGGTCACTCTTGTACGATGCAGCCCATGCGGTTAAATATGCTGTTGTATCCGTCATATCAGTGTATGGTTTAGAATTTGTTGCAACGTTCGAAAAAATGAATGGCTTCCAGTTCGGCTTTCATTTGCGCCTCTTCTTCGTCCGTCAGGTTCTGGAAGGGGGTGCGGTTCTTGCCTAAATCGAGTCCTATTAGTTTCATGATACGTTTTCCGCCGACGATATTGCCGCGGAAACGACAGATGACATTGATTACCTCCTGTGAGAAATTCTGGCGTTCACGCGCCGATTCCAAATCGCCGGCTTTCCAGGCTTCGATGATACCTGTCAGTTCGCGGCCGTTGTAATTGGTCGTCCCTCCGATTCCGCCTTGCGCCCCTCCCATTGCCAGGCAGGGAAGAATTGTCTCGTCCTGTCCGTGGAGCATGTCGTATTTGCCGTTTTTGTATAGTCTGCATTGGTTATATTCATATATGCTTTCAAAGGTGTATTTGATGCCGGCAAAATTGGGAATGCGTCCGTCCACCGCTTCCAGCAGTTTCACCATTGGCAGGAAAGCTCCGTTGAATGCGGGGATATGATAATAATAGAAAGGGAGTTCCGGCGCCCCGCAGGCGATTTCTTCAATGTACTTGACCAGCTCTTCGATTCGTCCGATTTTCGGAAACGGCGGCGCCATGGCACCGATTCCCCACGCTCCTGCCTTTTGCGCGTGTTCGGCTAGCATGCGGCTGGATTTTACGCAGCAACTGCCCACGTGAACTATCACCTTGAAACCTTCGGGAGCGACTGCCACCCAACGTTCGGCAAGCTTCATGCGCTCTTCGTCGGTCAGCATATAGCCCTCGCCGGAAGAACCGTTGATGAACACGCCTTTGAGACCGTTCTTTACCAACATTGCGGCGTATGCCTCGATAGGTTCTAAATTCACTTCACCATTTTCGTAGAAAGGGGTAAATGGTGCGTCGATAAGTCCTGTAATTCGTTCCATGATTCTATCTTTTTAAGTTTATTGTTATGCGTTTAATCTACCATATTGTCGGTCTTCGGGCGTAAGAAATAAATCTGGAGCAACAATGCCGCCGCCACTACTATGCTCAACATGGCGAACCCTTGTCCCAAATTTCCTCCGTCAGTCCATTTCCCCAGCACTTCGGTTACGGCGGCGCCTGCGAATACGCCTGTCATATTCATGATTCCGTAAGCTGTCGCACGGTGTTTGGCGGACACGAACTGGCAGAGGATAGGCATGTTGTTCGCATCGAAAATACCGAACCCGATGCCGAACAACAGTCCCGCGCCGATTACGCTGACGAAACTGTGCCCGAAGCCCAGCAGCAACAGGGCGGGGATAGTCATTCCCAGTCCGATGGCTCCTACATACACACGTCCCCGGATATTTTTCTGTACCCAGCGGTCTGAAAGGATGCCACCCAGGATTACGCCGATGAAGGATGAGAAAGCAATCGTAATGGTAGAGATGGGCCCGGCTTCTGCCATCGGGATATTCAGGCTGTCGGCAAACAGGGTGGGGAGCCAGTTTTTGGTTGCCCATCCCGGAAGACTGGGAGCTGCGAAATAAAACAGAATCACCCAGAAAGCCCAGTTGGAAAAGAGAAGGGACAGTCCTTTAAGGACAGACGATTTGTCTGTTCCGGAGTTTATTTTCTTTTCTTCTGCCGTATGCATACGGTTTTCGCGTAGGAACAATACCAGTACGAGAGCGTATGCGATGCCTGCGATTCCGAACCAGTGGAAAGTTGCCTGCCAGGAAAAGGCTGCCGCCGCCGTAGCACCGAAACCGCCGATAGCCTGGCCTACGTAAAGGCCTGTCATGTGCACGCCGACTGCCAGGGAACGGGATTTCCCTTCATGCCAGTCCGCTATTAGCGACAGTGCCGAGGGGATGTATAACGCTTCGCTGATTCCCATGATGGCGCGCAGCCAGTAAAGCTCGTGGAAATTGTGCGTGTATCCCATTAGGAAAGTAACTGCAGACCATACGAAAAGACTTCCCACAATGAGCCATTTCCGGCTGACACGGTCTGCTATAACGCCGGCGACAGGGCTCATAAAACCATAAATCCACAGGAAGACCGCCATGAGAGCACCGAACGCTTCCGCTTTGTTCAGTTCTGCAATATCGACTTTCATGGCTTCTTGCATGGTGGAGAGCATCTGGCGGTCCATATAGTTGAGCAGCGCGACCACCCACAGCAAGCCTACTACTACCCAGGGATAAATGTTTTTGCTTTTCATAAAACGTGTTTTTTATGTGATTAGGATTCTAAATATCCGCAAATGTACTGTGAATTTTAAATTCATGCAACTAATTAATAAAATATTTTTTTATATATTGCTTGGATAATTAAATATGAGCAAAAGGGGAATTGTTCCGAGATAGAGAAACTTATTACTTACAGGTTATGGAAAAAAGAATCCGGCTGGGTTACCGGACTGCTCCGTGAGAGCCTTTCTATTTTAACTTTCATTCGTTACAATGCGGGCAGACAGGGACAGGGGGATTTTTCCTTTTAAGATTCTCCAATCTTTTTTTAAGTTCCAATCTTCCTTTTAAGGTCTCAATCCGTAAGATGTCCGGCTTTTCGTTTCTATTTTGAGGCAAACCTTTTCCGTAACATTGGCGGAATGGGATATGCGCATCCTGTAAATGCTTATTCCGGAAAGCATGATGTCGCTCCGGAACCTTGTCATGCTTATAGAAAACTTACTCAGGGATACGTTAAGCTTCGTCAGCCTGAGTGAGATTCTATGATTTTAACGGGCTGGGGTATCAGAATCCGGCCTCTTGCTGTCATTTGTTTATAATTTCACTTTCGCTATCAGTTTCCGTATCCTTCCTTTCCCTATTGCCGGCGCATGCGGGTCTTCGGGATAAACGATTGCAAATTGTCCGGGGAGTAAATCCACGAAAGCCGTAGGCGTGTCCGAGTAGAGCGCGCAGTCTCCTTCTTTTTCATAAGGCTTTGTTTCCGAAGTCAAGTCTTCAATGGCTTTCCATCCGATTGTTTCCCTGCCTTCCAGTAAGATATGCACGTCGATATAATCCCGGTGAAGCTCAAGCAACTGCTTTTCGCGGGTTGTACATTCGGGAGATACGTTGTTGATGAATAAATTATCTCCGTCTATTTCAATGCGTCCCGGTTCCGCATGAAGCAAATCATGTGTTTTAACGTAGTCGAAAAGTGTTTTGAATAAGGGATGCAAATTTTCAATTCGCCGGCTGTTTGTCAAGTTAGATACAATCATGGGTTCTTTTTTAGGGTCAAATAACAAAATTATTTTTATGTGGCTTCAAATATACGTATTAATTTTATTTTCTTCTGCTATAATTAACGAATTGTTTATTATCTTTGTCACACTCAATTTAAAATGGATAAGAGCAATGAAACAACACTTACTTAAGGAAATGGAGTTGGGAACCAAAAATGCCCTTCAAAAGAAGAGGATTATTACTCATTATATATATAACGGCTGTTCCACGATTACGGATTTAGCCAGGGAAATGGACTTGAGCGTGCCTACCGTTACTAAATTCATCACGGAAATGTGTGAGGAGGGGTATATCAACGATTACGGCAAGCTGGAGACCAGTGGCGGGCGTCATCCCAGCCTGTATGGGTTAAACCCGGAATCCGGTTATTTCATCGGGGTTGATATCAAGCAGTTTGCGGTCAATATAGGGCTGATTAATTTTAAGGGGGATATGGTGGAGCTGAAAATGAATATTCCCTATAAGTTTGAGAATACTCCTAAAGGGCTGGAAACGCTTTGTAAAATAATTCGTTCTTTTATAAAGAATATCAGCATTGATGCCGAGAAGATTTTGAATATCAACATTAATATATCCGGCAGGGTGAATCCGGAATCGGGGTATAGTTTCAGCCAGTTTAATTTTGAGGAGCGTCCGCTGGCGGAGGTTTTATCCGAACGTATCGGATGCCAGGTGACGATTGACAATGATACCCGTGCCATGACTTACGGCGAATATTTGAAAGGCTGTGTGAAGGGTGAGAAAGACATCCTGTTTGTCAATGTCAGTTGGGGATTGGGCGTCGGCATCATCATCGACGGCAAGGTGTACACGGGTAAATCCGGCTTTTCCGGAGAATTCGGGCATACCAATGTCTTTGATAACGAAATTATTTGCCACTGCGGGAAGAAGGGGTGTCTTGAAACGGAGGCATCGGGCTCTGCTCTTCACCGTATCCTGGTTGAGCGTATTAAAAGCGGTGAAAGTTCTATCTTGTCCGATAGGGTTGACATGAAGAGCAATCCGTTGACTTTGGACGAGATTATTGCAGCCGTGATAAAGGAGGATGTGCTGTGCATAGAAATTGTTGAAGAGATAGGGCAGAAGCTGGGCAAGCAGATTGCCGGCCTTATCAATATCTTCAATCCGGAGCTGGTGATTATCGGCGGGACTCTTTCGGTTACGGGGGATTATCTCACGCAGCCTATCAAGACGGCCGTACGTAAGTATTCCCTCAATTTGGTAAATAAGGATTCGGTCATCCAGACTTCCAAATTAAAGGACAGGGCCGGTATTGTAGGGGCTTGCATGTTGGCACGTAGCAGAATGTTTGAATGCTAAAGCAAAAAAAACGTACTTTTCTTTTTGTTATTTCAAATAAAGTTGTAATTTTGCACGCCGTAAACGAGAAGCAAATGCCGCTATAGCTCAGTTGGTAGAGCAACGCATTCGTAACGCGTAGGTCGCCAGTTCAAGTCTGGCTAGCGGCTCTCGAATAAAAACGCTGATTATTTAATCAGCGTTTTTTCTTTTAAAACAATGTTTAAGAAAAGGCAAAAACACACGGCTAGATACTCCTGTTACTGTAAAAGAATAGTGGATTTGCGTATAAAATGCTTTAAAAAAGAAGGTCGAGAAGGTTATGCGGACATGAACACATACACCTAAGATAAAATCCTGTCCATTTTAGGTGATATTATGCTTCAGGTTCCTCTCCTGCTACGATTGATGAATTCTCAATGGCATGGTGTCTATTACTGTTACCCATTTTAATTCTCCTGAATATTATAAGAATGAAATTGAGACGCATAGAAATGAATGAGAGAATTTTCTAAATGTTTCTGTGTTCTATGAGAATGAAAGGGCCTATTGGGAGTGGTATTATGAAGAAATGTTGAGAATAGCCGATGAACAGTAAAAAATAAGTTTATGAATATAATTAAGTATCTGGTATTCAGTTTACTGTTGCTAGGGATTCCTGTAAAAAGCCAAGGGCAAGATGTGAAAATAAGCATGATGTATATAAAGCAGAATAATCTTTTGATTCTTAATTTGACTCATAATACAGATAAAGAAGTAGTAATAATGAATCAAAGTAGTTTAAATGAGTTAAGCGGAAGCCGTATTACAATTATACAAAATGTTAATGGAAAGAAATCTGAAACATTGTTTCCTTTATTTGATACAGAAGGGGGCTAAAGAGTGTCAGTTAAAACTTTAAAGCCTAAAGGACAATTATCGGTTTCGTATTACTTTGATAAAATGAATTTAAGCAACGTGAAAAGAGCTGAGGCGCAAGTTGTGATGTTTTTTAAGGATGAAAATACGGGTAAAATGATAACTAAAAATTATTATAGTGAATTAAATTTATAATTGGGTACCAATTTTCCCTTCTGTATAATCATATAGAAGGAGGCAGGTTTATTCCAACTCCATCCTTCTACGATTATCGCAACATTGCCAACTCTTGGATATTAAGCAGACGAAATTTAGTCCCGGCAGTTTTATCAAAACTTTCGGCAGAAGCATGAAAATGTCCGTAAAACCAATTGGAAAGGGGATGCCTATGCTTCATTAACCAATTATATAACCGGGTGAAATCTTTCCGCTCCTTATCCAAGTCAGAGGCCAGTTCATCATCGTTGGCACAGAAATGTTCTGTATCTCCTTTGATAAACGGAGGACAAAAATCCGGAGCGGAATGAGTGATTACAGTATCTATTTTGACAGCCTCATCATTAAGAATTCGCAACTGTTCCTCATTATACCTGAACGGTTCGTCCCTCCAATACAAAGGTAACCGTTTTTTACCGAGTATCCGGTCAAAGTCCATTTGTGAAAGCCTCAATTGCCTGTCAATGGATACGGCACCGCCTACACACAAGATATTATGACTTCTCGTATGTACAACGGTATAATCCGGCAGGGTTTTCAGATATGGGTAATCAATGAGTTCCTTGTCGAAGAACAAAGGATCATCGTGATTGCCACGCACCATAAGCAATAACACGTTTTGCTTTTCTAACTTTCTGTGCATCTTTCGTTTATATAGGTTGTCATAATATGCCAGTTTGTTAAATCCGAAGCCACAATCTCCGGCTACAATGACAATCGCATTTTCTATATTTTTCTGCACGATATTGAATACGAGCGTTTCAAACTCACCATGAATGTCACCGCAAACTACAACAAAGTCTTCTTTATCAGATAAATCAAGATATTGCATCTTTATTCAAATTGTCAGAATCCATTTTCAATAATTCTGAAGCTTTTTGTATACTATCTACTATAATTTTATAAAAATCAGAAGATTCAAACGCATTACCGGTTAGCTCGCCTATGAGATTATATAAATCTTCTCCATTCCAAGACTGATACTTAAACGGCATCCATTCCCATCCCCAAGACCAAATCTCATTTTGATTATTGAAAATAGGTTGCTCTAACGGAATTTCCCGACTTGTATCCTGTTTTAATATACCATAATACAAGCCATTTAATCCCCATCTATCAAATATGTATTTGAGATTAACTGTATGTTTACCATCCGTTATGACATAACTAAAGCTCCAATCGATTTTCTCGCTTTTTTCTCCAAAATCGTCATCAGGTTTAAATTCGACTTTCAGAGGATTAATTCTGTCCTGTGCTATTTTCTGAATATTTTCTAGAGCTTGTTTGATAGGTCCCATAATTGCTTTTTTAATTATTTCATTCCGCAATGAACAAATTAAAATTGCATTTCTCAAATAATCATTGTTAGATGTAATTTCTTCCACAAGTGAGTTGTTATCTTCCATATTATAAGCTGTTATTTGGGTTAAAAGATGATTGTATTGAATAATAGTTTCTCTTACTTTAGGTTTGTCATATGCTATGGCTGCACATTGATTCAGCCATTTTTTGATATTATCCATATATGATAACCTTATATACGAAAATGTAGATTTTTCTCCAATAGAGTTTGAGGAAGCTTCACTACCATAAAGAGTGAGGTATAATATTATAAAATCATCGGAAGAATGGAAACGGTCAATGCCAAAATTGTAATATCTGCACAACTGGTTAGGTTGGTCGTTAGCATAAATCTTATTTTCAATTATAAAAGAAGGTACACCGCTTTCTTGGGGGATTTCTATCAAAATATCAATGCGCCCTCCTTTCATGCCATCATCACTAATTTTGTCTATCTTATATTCTGTTGTAACGATAGCCTTACCAAGGCTACTTATAACGTCTGGTACTCCTTTATCTTTCTTTAATATTTCTTTCACAAATGCAACAAGGAAAGCATCGCTACATCCATGACTTCCATCCGGATTTAGCAACTCGGCAAGCATTGCTGAATGTAAACGTACTTCTTCATTCCAAAGCCCAAGTACATTAAATACATTAAAATTCTCACCACGTTTACTTACCTCAATTTGTTTGAATGTTTGCCTTTTTTGTAACTCTCCTATTTTTTCGAGTAAGGCTTGAACTGTTTTTTCCATATTGCTATAATATATTAATTCATATCATGAATTTCCCGCGAATACAGCCTTGCGCACATCCCCGCATCATCACCGGCACGATGATGCATGCCTTGTGGTATGTCCAGTTGCTCGCACAGATAATCCAAAGAGTTGCAGCCAAAAGAATAAATATGTCGTGCGGTCTGCAAGGAACATTCCCATTCCAGTTCAGGCAGATGAATGCGGTACAACTCTGCCGAACCGATAAGGCAACTTCTGTCAAACGGCACGTTGTGCGCCACAAGCGTGTCAAACTCATTAAGGTAGGTATGCTCTATCTCCTCCCAGACCTGACAGAAACCCGGTGTATCCTCCGTATCTTCCGGGCGGATGCCATGAATCCGAATGTTCCAATATTGGTAACGGTTATCTTCTGGACGCACCAACCATGAACGGGTTTCGCTTGCTTCCGCTTCCCCGTTTCTTACCACACAGATACCTACTTCGCAGACGGATGCCTTTTTAGAAGTGGCTGTTTCAAAATCAATGGCTATAAAATTCAAATTAGAAATCATTCCTGTTTTTCTTTATAGTAAGACAATATGTTTTCTGCAATGCGGCACATCTCTTCTTTTACCCACTGAGGTTCGATAATCTCTATCTGGTCTCCCTGTTGGAGCAGGGCCTGGAAGAAGTCGTATGTCGGACGTACATGAAATTCCAAAGTAACAGATTCGTCATCGTGCGCAGTCTCCTTTTGGCTTTCATGGATGGGTAATGTAGAGAGATATTTTATAGCCCAGCAGTATGCCTTGACTACAACCCGTTCAATATCATATTCCTTGTCGGCGATGATGCCCACGCATCCTTCAAAATATCGGTTGATGTCAAAGGAACGAGGCAATTTGAACTTTGTGCCCGTAATATTGATAGCCTGTATCCTATCCAAAGCGTATGTCCTTACTTCATCATAATAAGGAGTTCTCCCGATGAGATACCATCGACGGCTCACTACTTTCAGATGATAAGGCTCTACCTCGAAAGTTGCAGGGTGTTCACGACCAAAGCCTTGGTGCGTCACCTCTATTGTTTTGCTTTGACGCATCGCTTGAAGTATTACCTGAAGGTAAGCGTTGCCGGAAGGTATTTTCTCAAAAGAAATCCTTCTTCGCAGTTGCGCATCGGCTTGCACTTGGTTCAAAGTAGCGTATGAATCAATCAGCCATGAACGCAGCCCCTCCCCTTTCAGCAGTTCTTCATCATTGATATAATAGCCGTAATCTCGTTTGTCACACTCGATGATTACATCGAAAATGGACTCCACGGCTTCTTTGTGGTGCATGAAAGTCCGCCACGGCAACGGTTTCCCGTCTCCAAGTCCGGAATCTTCCCACTTCTCGCTTATTTCCTTAAAAGTAATGTGCGGATGACTTCTGATAATATCTATCAGCCATACATACCTGCCAAATTTGTTTGCTGCCATATCTGTTTGTTTTAAAATCCAATCAAAAGGAAATAGGTATTACAAATCTAAGAATAATTAATTCAAATCAGAAGAAATGTTGGTTACTATTTTGTCGTTTACACACGGCTCTTCCATTTTAGAGGCGAAGCGGATTCAGTACTCGCGGCAAAGTTCCGGAATACTAACGACAAAGTATCACAGTACTTTGCCGTTAGTACTAACTGGGCACTGCTTGCTTAAACGAAAGCGTTTACATCCACTTAACGGCCGAAACCTATCTTGGCATAAGGCTTGGTTATCCTTTCCTCCCTGCAAAGCCGATGTATTGCATCAATCGAAGGGCATATTCCGTCTATCACTTCCATCATTGTCGCTTTACGGACAATGTTGTCAATCTCACCACCGCTGAAATCATAGTCATTGGCAAGACAGGTGGCATCGTTCACAGCCAAACCGGGCAGTTTATCCATCCAAATGTTGCGCTTGATTTCCACCGTAGGACGTTCAAAACGTATTTTAAAAAGGAAACGCCGCTCGAAAGCCTTGTCAAGATTGTCGGCAAGATTGGTTGTGGCTATCAATATGCCGTCCAGCTTCTCCATTTCTTCCAGTATAATGTTCTGTATGGTATTTTCGGTCTGGTCTGTACTCCGCCCGCCGTCCATGTTACGGCGCTTCGAGAAGATGGCGTCCGCCTCGTTGAAAAGAAGTATCGGTTTGACGGACGAACGCTTGCACATTCTCTTGTAACGTGTAAAAATGTCCTTGACTATCTTCTCGCTCTCACCGTACCACATGCTTTTTGCCGCACTGATATCCACATGGATGATATCACGCCCGCTTTGTCGTGCCCATTGCATGACCGATTCGGTTTTCCCTGTACCCGGTGCACCATACAATAGAATGGCAAGACCTTTTGCAAGACCTTTAGATTCAAGCCGCCGTACAAGCGACTGATAGTTTTGCTCCTGTAAAACATCTCCGACAAGTTTAAGTTGTTCCTGTTCTTTCGCAGAAAAGAACAACCGTTTTTCCTTGATGTCCGTTGATGCGATAAGTTCCTTCTTATCCACTTTTTCAATGAATAATTGGGCGTCTTCCTCAAAATACAGTTCTTTTCCTTTATCCGTCAGCCGGAGTACGGTATATTCCCCGAAGAAGCAGGTTTCAGTCATCATTTCCACAAGATCGAGCCGCTGCATTTTGTGCATCTCATCTTTAAAGAGTTTCAGGTTGATATTACGTTCCTTGACTGGATACAGTTCATTCAACTCTTTCGAAATACTTATTACATCTCCATTGGCACAGGCATCGCAAATGATGTAAAACAACGCACGGAAATCTTCTTCGGACAAGATGTCCTTTACTTTCTGCAAGCAAGCAATATTACGGTTGGAATCCTCTATCTGGCATATCTTTGAACAAAGACGCTCCTTTGCTTTTGGATTCTCCGCATCATGCTCTTTGCTATGAATGTATTCCTTAACCTCGCGTGCGAATGAATACCGGTTAAGACCTGAGTATTGCTTGCCAAACGCCCCGAAGTCTTCCCCGAGAAAAAGCTGCTGCCCGGCAACTGTCAAAAGAATATCCTCCTTATCCCCGGATATTTCCACCAAATCTGCCTGAATCAACGGATGAGTTCCATCCAACAAGGCTTTCCTTTCCCTGAATCGGGCACCGTATGCTTCATACATGTCACTTAGTGTACGAACCAAATCAGAATGCCCATTACCGTCACGGTCAAAAAAATCATAGCATACCTCATAAAACAAAGCGCGTGCCGGAAGATTTGTTATCACAATTTTTAAATCTTCTACTAAAGGCATAGTCATATTTTCCTTTTCTATTTGTTCAATGAACTGGAAAAGAGCCTCTGCCGTGACATTGCCATCTTGAATTTGGGCATTGACCAATTTGCAGAAATCATATCTGTCAAACTCCTTTTCAAGGATACGTGCTTCACGAAACTCAGGCTTTTTATTTTCAAGGATGCAACTGATGGTATAATTGCTTACCATGAAATTCTGCCTTGCCAACCTACACTCGCTCAAGTCAGTCTGAACGACAAGTCCTTTCTTTACAAGCGATTTAAGAGCGGACACATATTCCATTATATCCAGTTGGGAACATCCGAAGTAAGAAGCCATATCTTCAAGGTCACAACTACGTCCCGCACAACTTTTGTCAAAGAGTACTATAAAAATGATGGCTTCTTCTTTACCCTCCAAGTTCAATGCTTGTACCACTCCTTCAAGAGCAAGTGTCATTTCCTTTCCACCAAGTCGTTTCAATTTACTGTCATGCAACTTTGAAGCAGCCGCTTTTATTAATTGAATCAATGTCTTTTCCATATACCTTTAATTTATGCCACAAAGTTGCATTATCAGATATGCCAAATATGGACATATAATAAAATAAAGATAAAATTCATTTGATAAGTACTTGAGTAATAGTTGTATTAACATTTTAGTGTATAAGCTGTTTTTCTTTTGGCATAAATTATATCATTTTATAGGCCGACGCAATCAAGCAAGATTGATTTTCGAATAATTACAGCATTTCCAACAACGCCACTCATTGCCAAATGCTTTCACGAAAATGTTAACCTATTGTCCGATGCATGATACCTTTACTTTGTAGACAAAACCGAGTATCAACATTAAAACAGTATCGACAGTGGAAATCTTGATTATTCAGAAAGAAGTATTTAAGGAAATGATGGTAAAGTTCATCCGTTTCACGGAACGGGGGGATACCATCCTCGCAAAACAGGGCGGCAAGTTATTGAACGGGTGAGCAGCTATTTTATAATAAGAGGTGGTATGTATTAATTACCTTTTATTCCAAGTTTAGCTTTGTCTCCAGTTGGTATAAGATTATTTCTACTTGTATCCGTCTATTCTTGTGCTTTTGCTTCCGGAAAATGTCCATAGAATATCTCTTAAACTTGTTTCTAAGAATTTTTGACACGTATGATTTATTCTTTTATGTCTGCGACCAGTTCTGCAAACACTTTTTGAAAGGCTCGAAGACTTTCTATGAAGGTTACTTCATTTTGAGAATTAGTCAGAGTGTTATCATCAACAAAGATAACATAAACAAATCCTAGCGCTTCTGCTATTTCTTTTTGAGTTTCTATATCTACACGATATTCAATAGAAGTCCTAATGAGACAAAGCCCATCACTCATCTTCATAGCATGATGAGGTTACTCCACCATATTTTTGATAGTCCTTCTTTATATCTTCATTAAGTTCAATCAATAAGGCTATTTTGTTTCTTGTGAAATAGCGGCATATCGCCTTATTAAACTCAATTTTGATATTCTTGAACCCAACTATATTGGGGTACATTAAGGTATATAGTTGGGTTCTTCTATAGATTTCCGGCTTTGAAATAAGATTGGCGTCAATTTGTACCAATCTGAAAAATTGGCCGGCATTAAAAAACGTATATTCTGTTTCTGAATTTTCGGGTTTATTCGATACCTGTATGTGATTGCCGGAAAAAACTCGTGCATTTTGAATGATGAATGAACGGAAAGAGTTTGGTTTTGCTTCAAATATTGTATTTGTATGCCTAATCGGGGGTTATTGTGGATGAATGGACGGTATCGGTTGTTTTACGTATGAAATTGTTTGTTTGAAGTGTTTGATAAAAAACGATGAACCAGGTCTCTGATTCTTCTTTCAGAGGCTGGATTCAGCTTCCTTTAAAACCGGCAACTGGTTTCTTTTAATGGAATGAACCGTTCGACACCGAGGAACGATACGTTTCATTAAAAGAAACGATTCGGATGGTAACGCTGTTGCCTGCATATTTCAGGGAAATAAATGCAATATAAGGTATAATTATGAATATATATGCTTTTGAATATGCATTTATTCTTCCGGATGCTTTCTTTTGCAATCTCTTTTTTACATTGGAATCTTAAAAACAGAACATTTTGCTATGGATGTTTTTTTAGACTGATTCAATACGGAGTTATATGCCGTTATAAGATTTTCCCATCATTGTACCGGAGCCGGCTGGATGTACCGGATGCTTGCAGCAGTTTTTTATGTTTTTACGGATACTGTTAAGATGAGTTTTGCATCAAACTTTGTATTCGTATTATTATTTGTGATACCGGTTCATGCGGCGTTTGAGCCGATACCCGTTTTTTCGGTGTTATTTGTTACTGTTTCGGTGACTGGCTTGTCCGTGCGATTCTCACTATGGAGTTTATAGACATGATATCGGCCCGGAGATGTTTTTTCTGTAAGTATTGTATTTTTTAATAATATGGAGGCGTTTTATGGAAGCGCACCTAAGTTCATGAAGAACTTAGTGAATGAGTTTATGAATGTTTTTCCGTTTCATGTCAGTCATTGTTCGGTTTATCTATTTTTTTATTATAAACCGCTGCAAATATATGTATATAATTTAGTAATTACAAAATAATTAATAAAAATATTATTTATATATGGCAGAAATTTACAAAAAAGTAGTTTATCTGTCAGATGCAGGCAGGAATCCGCCGTATGGAATCGGGTAGCGCAAAAATCATTTCGAAGTGTTTGTTTTTAATGATACCGGTATTTTTATCCTTCATTTAGCAGGATGTGGCGTAGTATTGCTATCGGATAAGTTCTTCATGAACTTAGGCAGATATTTTAATTAACTCATATTTATAAACTAAAAAGTAATACTAATGAAAAAAGACATCCTTTTGTTGATGTTGTGCCTATTCAGTTCCATAGGAGTTTTGGCACAGACAAAATCAGTTACCGGTGTGGTGACGGATGGAACCGGTGAACCCGTAATCGGTGCAAGTGTTGTTGAAGCAGGTACCACGAATGGTATCATCACCGACATTGACGGCAGATTTACCTTAACGGTCGGGCCGAATGCCAAAATCGAAATTTCCTACATCGGATTTCAGACGCAGACTATTGAATTGAAGGGGAGGACTTCTTTGAAAATCCGGATGAAGGAGAACTCCGAAATGCTGGAGGAGGTCGTTGTCACGGGGTATGGTGGCAGGCAGTTGCGTACAAAGGTTACTAACTCCATTTCCAAGGTAAATGAAGAAACTTTAAAAGTCGGCTTGTTTTCCAATCCTGCCCAGGCTCTTTCCGGTGCGGTGGCGGGTTTGAAAGTAACCCAGTCGTCGGGAAGTCCGGGCGCTACGCCTGCCATTGTCCTTCGTGGCGGTACGGATTTTAATGGTACCGGTTCCCCGTTGGTTATTATCGATGGTCAGCTCCGGGATGGTTTGAGCGATATAAATCCTGAAGATATTGAATCCATGGAGGTACTGAAAGATGCGGGAGCGACTGCCCTTTATGGTGCCCGTGCAAGTAACGGCGTGATTCTTATCACCACGAAAAGCGGTAAAAAGGGGCATCGGGAAATTAACCTGAAAATAAAAATGGGATTGAACTATGTCAATAACCCTTATGAATTCCTGAACGGAGAGGAATATATCAGGACTTTGCGTACGGCTTATTCAAAGTCCGGGTATTATTGTAGTGACGGGGAGTATGTATCGATAGCCCCGTTGAGCAATCTGACAGGTGCGTCTCCTTTCGGGTTAGGAAACGAATTGGGCAAGTCGGCATGGAATGTTATGGGTAAAACTGCCGATAATGCTTATTTGGTGCAACAGCACGGTTGGAAAGAAATGATTGACCCTTTGGACCCGACACAGACAATTATATATAAGGATATGAGTCCCGCTGATTATAACTTGAATAACCCGTCTTTTTCTCAGGATTATAACGTGAATATGTCCGGGGGCGGGGATAGGGCGACCTATTATGCAGGCGTCGGCTATAACCGCCAGGAAGGCTTGCCTATCAATACCTATTATGAGCGTTACAGCTTTATCCTGAATGCGAGTTATAAGGTGACTGATTGGCTGACGAGCATTTCTAATTTTAACTATAATCGTGCGAACTGGAAAAATATGCCCGGTTCAAATACGAGTGAGAGCAATTATTTCGGACGTATTATGTCTACTCCTCCTACTGCGCGTTTTGAGGATGAGGAGGGCAACAAAACTCTCGGTCCGAATGTAGCGGACGGCAACCAGTCTTTTCAGCCGGAAAAATGGACGAGTTTCAATCAAACGGATAAGTTTACCATGATACAGTCTTTCCAGGTTGATATCATGAAAGGGCTATATGTGAAAGCTTCCGCCAATTGGTATTATTCGGAAGGGTTGTATGAAAGCTTTACGAAGGATTATTTGGATAATATGTTGACGAATCATTATACGACTTCCCGCAATACTTCCGCCAAGTTTGAACGTAACTTTGCGCAGACTTATAATGCGGTGTTGAATTATTCGCGTACGTTCTCTAAGGAGCATAATGTAAGTGCGATGCTGGGTATGGAGTATTATGACAATGAAAAACGGGGATTCTCCGCTTCTGGTTCGGGTGCACCGACAGATGATTTCGCGGATTTGGCTTTGACGGTAAAGGATGAAGGGAAACGTTCCATCGATTCTTGGCATGAGCAGTATCGCATTCTTTCCTATTTCGGCAGGGTGAATTATGATTACAAAGGGAGATACTTGCTTTCGGCGGTGTTCCGTCATGACGGTTATTCTTCTTTATTGGGCGATAATCGCTGGGGATTTTTCCCCGGAATATCTGCGGGATGGATATTCGGGCAGGAGCAGTTTGTGAAAGACGCCGTTCCTTTCCTTTCGTTCGGAAAGTTGCGTGCCAGTTACGGTGTGAACGGTAATGCCACGGGAATCGGCGCCTATACGTTGCAGGGGTCTTACACTTCGGCGGCTTACAATGGCAATACGGGATTTTTGATAAGCTCGTTGCCTAATCCGGGATTGAAATGGGAAAAAACGCGGACTGCCGAGGTTGGTCTGGATTTGAGTTTCCTGGACAACCGCCTGAATACCAACTTTACCTTTTACAATCGTTTGACTTCGGATAAATATGCGAATTTCAGCTTGCCTTCGACAACGGGTTTCTCTTCTATAAAAAATAACAATGGGGAATTCCGTAACAGGGGGTTGGAGATTGAATTTTCCGGGAAGATTATAAACACGAAAGACTGGACATGGAATTTGTCCGGTAACATTGCGTACAACAAGAATAAGGTTATTTCTTTACCGGACAACGGTTTGGAACGCAATCGGCAGGGAGGACAGCAGATATATACGGGAGAAAGTTTCACGAATGAGAAAGGGGAGATTGAATACGTGAAACGTTGGGTCGGAGGGACCCAGGTAGGTATGGAACCGGGTGTGATGGTGGTTTACCAGTCAGAAGGTATCTATCGCAGTTGGGATGAAATCCCCGGTGACCTGGTTATTACATCGGGAAATTATTACGGTAAGAAAATGTATGGTCCCGAAGCATGGAAGAAACTGACTAAAGCCGAGCAGAAGAATGCTTTGCCTATCATGCCCGGCGATATGAAATGGAAAGATATCAATGGCGACAACATGATTGACCAGTATGACCAGGTGGTGGCGGGCAATACCACTCCGCATTGGATAGGCGGCTTTAACACGACGTTGCGCTGGAAGAATTTCCAATTGTACGGGCGTTTTGACTTTGCTTTCGATTACTGGATTTACGACCATACTACTCCGGAAGTTTTCCTCGCTTGTGCGCAGGGTACGTATAATACGACCACGGACGTATATGACACATGGTCGGAAGAGAATGTGAATGCGAAATATCCGCGTTTTGCTTATGCCGATTTGCTGACAAATGCCAATTACGCCCGTAATTCCACGATGTTTGCTTATAAGGGCAATTATCTGGCTGTCCGCGAGTTGTCGCTGACTTATTCGTTGCCGGAAATGTGGGCTAAGAAAATCTTCTGCCGGAAGGTGGATGTCTCTGTCACCGGACAGAATTTGGGATACATAACTTCTGCCAATGTGGCTACTCCCGAAGTTTCCAGTGCCGGTTCCGGATACGCTTTGCCGAGAACACTTTTGTTCGGATTGAATGTAACGTTTTAAGTAACTAACTTTAAAAGAAAGAAATTATGAAAAAAGTAAAATACACATTTTTCTGCAGCCTGTTCGCAGTCATAACGGGAGGTGTCTGTTCTTCTTGCGCCGACAAGCTGAATCTGGCTCCTGTCGATTACTATGGAAGCGGTTCTTACTGGAAGACTGAAGCCCATGTGATAGGGTATATGGACGGCATTCATAAACATTTGCGTGATGCGGCATTTCAACATACCTTTTTATGGGGGGAGGCCAGAGGAGGAAACTTGATAGCGGCCGGGACTAGCTCGGATGGCATGGGAATGTTGTACGGGGATATTAAATTGCAGAATTTTGATGAGGCTCATACCGGAGTTTCTAAATTCGGAGATATTTTCGGGCGTTTGACAAATATAAACCTCTTCATTGCCAGGGTGACGGAAGCCACTTACATGGATGAGGCGAAGAAGGAGTATTATCTGGGACAAGCTTACGGTTTGAGGGCTTTCTACTATTTCGACTTATACCGCACCTACGGCGGAGTGCCTTTGCGCCTGACGGCAGACGTGGTGGAAGGTGTGATTGACCCTAACCAGCTCTATTTGGGACGTGCCACTCCCCAGGAGGTAATGACGCAGATAAAGAAAGATTTGGATAAGTCGATGGAGTGTTTTGGGGAGAATAATTCCTTCGACCCGAATAATCGGGGAAATAAAAAAGGGTATTGGTCGAAAGCAGCGACGGAATGCCTGATGGGTGAGGTGTATCTCTGGATTTCCAAAGTGACTACGGGGAATGATGTTGCGGACGAAAACAATCTGGCTGTGGCGAAGGCTCATTTGCTGAATGTTTTAAATGACTACGGGCTTGGATTGATGGACAACTTTGCGGATGTATTTGAGGCTAAAAACAACAAAGGCAATAAGGAGGTTATTTTTGCGGTCCGCTATATGGAAGGGGAGGCTACGAATTCGAACAATATTTTCACTTATTCCATGCTTACGGGTAGCACTAAAGACCGGTACAAGGCGAATGGGGAGAGTTTCCTGGATGCGATGGATATCGGCAATACAGGCAGTCAACAGTTGGAATATAAAAAGGAGCTTTATAACAGTTATGATTTGGAGGACACACGCAGGGACGCGACTTTCATGGCTTCTTATAACAAGGAACCTGACGGAACATTGTCTTTGTTCGGCACGCATGTGTGCAAGAATATCGGTTACGTAAATGCACAAGGGGTCCGTATTTATTGCGGCGATTATATCATTTACCGTTTGCCATTGGTCTATCTGATGTTGGCCGAAATCGAGAATATGCAGGGAGGAGATGTCGCGTATTACATCAACAAGGTCCGTGAGCGCGCTTATGGAGAAGCGTGGGATGAGGATATGTACGGATACGAAAATGCTGACTTCACGACGAACGAACTGGCTATTTTACATGAGAAAGATAAAGAATTCGTTCAGGAGGGGCAGCGCTGGTGGGACCTTCGCCGTATGACTTTGACGAAAGGCGGCAAACCGCTGGTGTTCTGTAAGGAAGGAAGTATCGGGACGGAACAGCCTACGTTGGATGAGGCGACGGAGGCTCACAAGGTGCTGTGGCCGGTAGATATAACTTTGCTGGGCAATGACCCGCTGATTTATCAGACGCCCGGTTACGAAACTTATAAGAAACAGGAATAAAGGTTGTTCAGGGATAAACGGATGACAGGTATCGTAGGAAGCGGTCGGAAAGCCGCTTCTTATGATACGAACTCCAGTTGCGTTTTATTATGTATCCGTTAGATAATAAATTATTTAATTATTTGTTGGTGATATGATAAATTTATATCTTTGCGCCCAAACAATTAGTAATACCATGAAAAGAAAACTGCTTTTATCTCCGATTGTCCTCATTTTCTGTTTCTGTGTAACATTGCAGTCAGTAGCTTCGGACACCGTTTTTGTACGTGAAACCCAGATTCCTGTTTTGATTGAACGTCAGGACAATGTGCTGTTTATGTTGCGTTTGAATGCAAAGGAAAGCCGTAGCATGGATAACGTGGTTTTGAATTTTAGCGAAGATGTGAACCTGGCGGATATACAGTCCGTTAAGCTATATTACGGCGGCACGGAAGCCAGGCAGAATTATGGAAAGAATTTCTTTGCTCCCGTATCGTATATATCCAGCCATGCTCCGGGAAAAACATTGGCTGCCAACCCGTCTTATTCAATCCGCAAATCGCAGGTAGACAATCCCGGCAGGAAAGTGGCGCTGGCCGCGAATCAACAACTTTTTCCGGGTATTAACTATTTTTGGGTCAGCCTGCAAATGAAACCGGATGCATCTTTATTGAGCAAGGTCTCGGCAAAAATCGTTTCCGTCCGGTTGGACGGCAAAGAGGCGGCGGTACATACTGTTAGTCCGGAAAATATAGTCCATAGAGTAGGGGTGGGGGTGCGCCATGCCGGTGACGACGGTTCGGCTGCTTTCCGTATTCCGGGTCTGGCTACGACAAATAAAGGGACGTTGCTGGGGGTGTATGATGTGCGTTACAATAACAGCGCCGATTTGCAGGAACATGTGGACGTGGGATTGAGCCGCAGCATAGATGGCGGAAAGACATGGGAGAAGATGCGTCTGCCTTTGGCTTTCGGACAGACGGGCGGCTTGCCTGCCGCACAGAACGGGGTGGGCGACCCTTCCATTCTTGTGGATACGAAAACCAATACGGTGTGGGTCGTGGCTGCATGGACGCATGGCATGGGGAATCAACGCGCCTGGTGGAGCTCTCATCCGGGAATGGATATGAATCATACGGCTCAGTTAGTGATGTCCAAAAGTACGGATGACGGCAAGACTTGGTCGGAACCTGTCAATGTGACGGAACAGGTGAAGGATTCTTCATGGTATTTCCTTTTGCAGGGTCCCGGCCGCGGCATCACTATGCAGGACGGCACACTGGTGTTTCCTATCCAGTTTATCGATTCCACCCGTGTCCCGAATGCGGGAATCATGTATAGCAAGGACCGCGGAAAGACATGGAAGATACATAACTATGCCCGTACCAATACGACCGAAGCCCAGGTGGCGGAGGTGGAGCCGGGCGTGTTAATGCTTAATATGAGAGATAACCGGGGAGGCAGCCGTGCTGTCTCCGTCACGAGAGATTTGGGAAAAACATGGACGGAACATCCGTCTTCCCGCAAAGCCTTGCGTGAACCGGTTTGTATGGCTAGCCTGATTAGTGTCAAAGCGAAAGATAACGCGCTCAATAAGGATATTCTTTTGTTTTCCAATCCGGATACGGTGAAAGGACGCAACCACATAACGATTAAAGCCAGTTTGGATGGCGGTATGACGTGGTTGCCCGAACATCAACTGATGCTGGATGAGGATAACGGATGGGGGTATTCCTGTTTATCCATGATTGACAGGGAGACTGTAGGAATCCTGTACGAGAGCAGCGTGGCTCATATGACTTTTCAGGCTGTCAAGTTGAAGGATATTATAAAATAGGGCTTTATGCCGAATATGCCATGACGGGTAAACTGACAGTATTCATTTGTTTTTTTATTAACTTATACACAATTTCAGCGGTACGGGCAGGTGAAAACCACCTGCTCCCCTTGCCGCAAAAGTACGTTTCTCTCAATACCTCTTTTCGATGGGGCGAAGTAAGGCTTTCCACGCCTGTACTTCAACGGGAATGGGAAGATTTTATCCTCGAAATGAAAGGAACGGTTTCACCGGAAGCCGCCCGTTCCGTTGAGGTAAGATTATCGGCCTCATTGCCCGAAGTTCCGGTGAATCAGGAGGAAGCCTATAAACTGGACGTTACCGGAAAGCGGATTGTCATCGAGGCTGTAACGGTTCGTGGCATCTATTGGGCGATGCAGACGTTGAGGCAACTGGTGGAGAAGAAAAGGACGGGAATGCAGGTTCGGGGCTGTGCCATTGTCGATTGGCCGGCTTTCCGCATCCGCGGATTCATGCAGGACGTGGGGCGCAGTTATGTTTCAATGGAGGAACTGAAACGGGAAATAGCCGTATTGTCCGGATTTAAAATCAATGTTTTTCATTGGCATCTGACTGAGAATCAAGCTTGGCGCCTGGAAAGTAAGGTTTTTCCGATGCTCAATGACAGTGCGAATATGCTCCGGATGCCCGGCAAATATTATACTTTGGAGGAAGCGAAAGAGCTGGTCGCATTCTGCAAGGCGCATCAGGTGATGCTTATCCCGGAGATAGATATGCCGGGGCATAGTGCGGCGTTTGTCCGCGCTTTCCGCCATGACATGCAGAGCCCGGAGGGAATGAAGATTTTGAAACTTCTGCTGGATGAGGTTTGTGAAACGTTTGATGTGCCTTATCTTCATATAGGAACGGATGAGGTGAAGTTTACGAATCCCCGGTTTGTGCCGGAAATGGTTGCCTATATACGTTCCAAAGGCAAGAAGGTGATTTCGTGGAACCCGGGATGGCATTATAAACCGGGAGAGGTTGACATGACTCAGCTTTGGAGTTACCGGGGGAAAGCGCAGGGAGGGATTCCCGCTATCGACTCCCGTTTTCACTATCTGAATCATTTCGATACGTTCGGCGATATAATCGCTTTATATCATAGCCGGGTTGGTAATGAAGAGCAGGGGAGTGACGGGATTGCTGGGACGATTATGGCGGTTTGGAATGACCGGCTGGTGGGTTCCGAACGGGAAATGATTGCCGGGAACAATTTTTATCCGAATATGCTGGCGATGGCGGAACGGGCATGGAAAGGCGGGGGAACCGAATATTTTGACAAGCGGGGAACGATGCTTCCTACGGACAGGCAGTCGGAACCGTTTCTGGAGTTTGCCGATTTTGAACGTCGCCTGTTATGGCATAAGGAACATACGTTTGCCGGCTATCCGTTTGCATACGTCCGGCAGACTGACGTGAGATGGAATATCACAGAGGCCTTTCCCAACGGCGGTGATTTGGGGCGTTCCTTTCCGCCGGAGGAAACCCTGCGAACGGGAGAAGTCCTGCCAAACAGTTATGATTATGAAGGGAAGGTTTACCAGGTCCGTCCGGCCGTTGGCGCAGGAATTTACCTGCGTCATGTGTGGGGTACATTGATGCCTGCATTCTATAAAGAACCGAAAGAGAACCATACGGCTTATGCCTATACTTATGTTTATTCTCCTAAAGAACAGACCGTGGGGCTGTGGGCGGAATTTCAGAATTACAGCCGTTCGGAGGCGGACCTTCCTCCTTTGCCGGGTAAGTGGGACTATAAAGGAAGCCGCATCTGGATTAATGACCGGGAAATACTTCCTCCGGTTTGGACGGCCGTTCACCGGACCAGGAGCTATGAAATAGCTTTGGGCAATGAGAACTGCGTGGTGCGCCCGCCCATAGAGGTGAACCTGCACAAGGGTTGGAACAAGGTTTTCTTGAAATTGCCGGTCGGAAAATTCAACACTCCTGAGGTGCGGCTGGTAAAATGGATGTTCACCGCGGTTTTTGTCACTCTTGACGGACAGAAGGCTGTAGACGGGCTTGTTTATTCTCCTGAAAGAAATTTGAAATAAAACGGATATGAAAAAACTTTTTCTTTTGATGGTTCTGATGTCACTGCCTCTTGTCTGCCGTGCGCAGGAACGCAAATATTCGACATTTTATTATCAGCGCGCCACGTTGTTCGAGCAACTGCCCGTTACCTCCAGGGACATTGTTTTTTTAGGGAACAGCATTACGAACGGAGCCGAATGGGGAGAACTTTTCAATGACAGTCGCGTGAAAAACCGGGGAATCAGCGGAGATGTCTGTATGGGGGTATATGACCGGTTGGATGCCATATTGAAAGGAAATCCCGCCAAGATATTCCTTCTGATTGGTATTAACGATGTGAGCAGGGGAACTCCGTGCGACACTATCGTTGCACGTATCGGTATGATTGTGCGGAAGATAAAGATGGATTCTCCGAAAACGGAATTGTATGTGCAAAGCATCCTTCCGGTGACCGACTGTTATAAAATGTTCCGGGGGCATACTGCCCGTTGGCGGGATATTCCTGAAATCAACGGGAAGCTGGAGGTTTTGGCGGAGAAGGAGGGAGTTGCCTATATAGATTTGTACTCTCATTTTACGGATAAGAAAACCGGAAAGATGAATGAGGATTATACGAATGACGGCCTGCATCTTTTGGGGGCAGGCTATCTGAAATGGGTGGAGATAATAAGGCCTTATGTAGAAAAGAAATGATGAGAAAGAGTATAATATTATTATTCTGTTTGTTCGTTTGCGGGGTGGTATTCGCTCAAAAACGGGTGAAAGTGGCATGTGTCGGAAACAGTATTACGTATGGCGCCGGCTTGTCCGACCGTGCGACGCAGGCTTATCCCGCGCAGTTGCAGCAGTTGTTGGGTGAACGTTATAAGGTCGGGAATTTCGGGAAGTCCGGGGCTACTCTGCTGAATAAAGGGCATCGCCCGTATATCGGACAGGAGGAGTATCGGAAGGCGCTCGATTTTGCTGGTGACATCGTTGTCATCCATTTGGGAATCAATGACACTGACCCCCGTGACTGGCCGGGCTATCGCGATTTCTTCGTAAAGGATTACCTGTCTCTGATAGACTCTTTCCGGCAGGTGAATCCGGATTGCAGGATTCTGATTGCGAGGCTGACGCCGATTGCCGACCGCCATCCCCGTTTCGAATCCGGTACACGCGACTGGCACGGCCAAATCCAACAGGCCATTGAAACGGTGGCGCGTTATGCCGGAGTCCGGTTGATAGATTTCCACGAACCGCTTTATCCTTATCCTTTCGTCCTGACGGATGGCATACATCCCAATGCCGAAGGTGCGGGGATGCTTGCAAAAACTGTTTATTCTGCAATAACCGGCGATTACGGCGGGCTGCGGTTATCCGGACTTTATACGGATAAGATGGTGTTGCAGCACGGTTGTCCGCTGACTATCCGCGGAATGGCCGACGCCGGGGAGAGGGTAACGGTCGGCATAGCCGGTCAACGGCAGACGGTGGAAACCGCTTTCGACGGGAAATGGGAAGTTACTCTCCAGCCTTTGAAGGCCGGCGGTCCCTATACGTTGACTGTCTGCACCGGGAAAAGGAAGCTCCGGTACAATGATGTGCTGGCAGGTGAGGTTTGGCTGTGTTCCGGGCAATCCAATATGGAATTTATGTTGAAAGCCGCTTCCACCGCCGGGCGGGATATTCCCCGTTCGGGCAATCCCGGCATCCGTCTGTTCGATATGAAAGCGCGTTGGATGACATATCCGGTGGAGTGGGAAAGTTCGGTTCTCGATTCTTTGAATCATCTTCAATATTACACTGCCGCGAAATGGGAAACGTGCAGTCCGGAAACCGCCGCCTCTTTTTCTGCTGTGGCGTATTATTTCGGAAAGATGCTTCAAGACAGCCTGCAAGTGCCGGTCGGCCTGATTTGTAATGCTGTGGGCGGTTCGCCTACGGAATCATGGATTGACCGGAATTCTTTGGAGTATCATTTTCCCACTATTCTCCGTGATTGGAAGAGGAATAATTTTATTCAGGATTGGGTGCGCGGACGGGCCGGCCTTAATATAAGGAAGGCGACGGATAAATTGCAGCGCCATCCTTATGAGCCTTGTTATTTGTACGAGTCCGGTATCCGCCCGCTGGAGCAATATCCTATTAAAGGGGTGATATGGTATCAGGGCGAATCGAATGCCCATAACTATGAAGCCCATGAGAAACTTTTCAAGTTGCTCGTCGGCAGTTGGCGCAAAAACTGGAATAACGAGTCTCTGCCGTTCTATTATGTGCAGCTATCGAGCATCGACCGTCCCTCATGGCCTTGGTTCCGTGATAGCCAGCGCAGGATGATGAGGGAGATTCCCCATACGGGCATGGCTGTTTCCAGCGACCACGGCGATTCGCTGAATGTGCATCCGGTAAATAAGAAACCGGTGGGAGAGCGTCTGGCCCGCTGGGCATTGAACAAGACTTACAACAGGTCTCAGGTGATTCCTTCGGGTCCGCTGTTCCGTCAGGCTGATTTTCGCGACGGCGCCGTTTATGTCGCTTTTGATTATGCCGAAGGTTTGGGAACTTCGGACGGTTCTCCGATACGTACTTTTGAAGTGGCGGAGACGGAGGGGCTTTATTTTCCGGCAACGGCAGAGGTAATGGCGGAGTCTGCATGTATTAAGGTATATAGCAACCGAGTGAGGCGTCCCCGTTATGTCCGCTACGGCTGGCAGCCTTTCACCAGGGCGAATCTGGTAAATGAAGCCGGGCTGCCCGCTTCCACTTTCAGGGCCGAAGCGCCGGAATCTTTCATCCGGGGTGTCCGGTTGCAGAAGATGAAGGGTTTCCCGGAGTCGGAGAGAGGTATCGGTTCAGGCGTTTCCGCCTGTTATGCGGGGACCTTGGACGGGAAGTTATTCGTGGCAGGCGGTTGTAACTTTCCCGGAACACCTGCCAGCGAAGGCGGAAAGAAGAAATATTACCGGGGTATCTATGCGGCGGAAATGAATCCCGATTCTCTGTTGTTCTGGCGCAAGGTCGGCGAACTTCCTTCGCCTGCCGCATACGGTGTTTCCGTATCTTGTCCTGACGGTATTGTCTGTGCGGGCGGTATGAATGGCCGGGGTGCACTGGCTGCCGTTTACAAAATCCGGTGGGACGAAAGGAAAGGCAAGGTTGCCTTGGAGACATTGCCTGATTTGCCTTACGCATTGGATAATATGTATGGGACTCTGGTTGGTAACCGTCTTTTCATCACAGGTGGAAACAGGAATGGAAAACCTTCGAATTCTTTTCTTTGCCTTGATTTGGACAATCTTGAGGCAGGTTGGCAAAGTCTTCCCGAATTTCCCGGAGCAGCACGGGTGCAACCTGTCTGTGCCGGACAACGCAAGGGTGACGAAACCCGTATCTACCTGTGGGGAGGATTCGCGGCTTCCGTAGATGGCAGACCCGCTACGCTTTCTACCGACGGTTATTGTTATTCGTCCGTTTCCCGGCAGTGGACTCCCGTAGCTACGCCGGCGGGAGATGACGGGGAAACTGTGTCTTTGGGTGGTGGAATGGCCGTTGCTGTGAATGACAGTCTGATTCTTTGCACGGGCGGAGTGAACAAAGATATTTTCCTTGCGGCTCTCCGGCATCCTGAAAAGGATTACCTCCTTCATCCTGTGGAATGGTATAAGTTCAATGACCGGATATTGGTGTATAACGCTAATCGGAATATTTGGCAGGAGGTTGCCCGTACCCCGCAAACGGCTCGTGCCGGAGCTGCATTGGCAGGGTGGAATAAAACTTTTTACAATATAAACGGAGAATTGAAACCGGGTGTACGTACTCCTGAAATTATAAAGATTACGGTTGAAACACGGGACTTTGCCGAATAAAGACACGACGGTCGGAGAAAAAACGATAGTTGGGAAGAGTAAAGAGACAACGTTCGTAAGGGGCTGAAAAGATAACGTTCGTAAGAGGTTGAAAAGACAACGTTCAGGAAGAAGTTGGAAAAGACAATATTCAGAAAAAATTAAAGAAGAAACAGTCGAAAACATAAGAATAATGCCGGTTTCTAAAAGTATCTGTTACACCGGCTTTGTCAAAGCATCCTTTCTTTAGCCTGAATAGATTAAAGAAGGGATTTTTTACCGTGTTTTTCACAGTATTCCGGATAACAGATGTTTTTTTCTTCCATTATTCCGGCATTTTATATTTTCTTCATTCCTGACCGATTGGCAGATGTACTATATATTTTGTTAAATTATCTGTGAAATCTAAAGGAAAAATAATATCTTTGACACCGTTAATATCTAATACCCCCACTATGATGATTAATTTGACCGGAAGAAAAGCTCAAATAGCGTGCGGACTACTCTGCTGTTGCAGCTTGGCCTATGCCCAAAGCAATGATAATTCGGAAGTTTTGACTTTGCACACAGGTTGGGAGTTTTCTCAAGCAGGCACAGAGCTGTGGCGCGCTGCCGAAGTGCCCGGTACGGTGCATCAGGACCTTATTCATCATAACCTCATTCCCAATCCTTTTTACGGTACTAACGAACAGAAAATCCAGTGGGTGGAAAATGAAGACTGGGAATACAGGACCGCTTTCACAGTCACCGCCGGACAATTGGAACGTGACGATGCCCAGCTCATATTTGAGGGGCTTGACACTTATGCCGACGTTTACCTCAACGGGGCATTGCTGCTGAAAGCCGACAATATGTTCGTGGGTTATACGCTTCCCGTCAAACAACATCTTCGTCTCGGAGAGAATCTCCTTCACGTCTATTTTCATTCACCCATCCGGCAGACGCTGCCTCAATACGCTTCGAACGGATTCAATTACCCCGCCGATAACGACCACCACGAGAAACATCTGAGCGTGTTCTCCCGTAAAGCTCCTTACAGCTACGGTTGGGACTGGGGAATCCGCATGGTAACCAGCGGGATATGGCGACCGGTGACCCTCCGTTTTTATGATGCCGCCTCTATCAGCGACTATCATGTGAAGCAACTCTCCCTGACCGACCGGGTGGCAAAGTTGTCCAATGAGTTGGAGATAAACAACATACTTCCCCGATCGGTGGAGGCGGAAGTGAAAATCACTGTTTCGTTTGAAGGAGAACAGGAATCCGCCGTCAGCCGGACTGTCACCTTGCAACCCGGTATCAACAGTGTCCGTATCCCTGTGGAAATCCTCTCGCCGGTACGCTGGATGCCGAACGGCTGGGGGAAAGCGGCTTTATACGACTTTTCCGCCCGAATCGCCGTTCAAGGCGATATCGTTGCCGAGCGTTCCCACCGCATCGGCCTGCGTACCGTTCGCCTGGTAAATGAAAAAGACAAAGACGGGGAGTCTTTCTATTTCGAGGTAAACGGCATCCCGATGTTTGCCAAAGGAGCTAACTACATACCGCAGGACGCCTTGCTGACTAACGTAACCGCCGAACGCTACCGGACTCTGTTCAGGGATATCCGGGAGGCGAATATGAACGTTATCCGTGTATGGGGGGGCGGGACTTACGAAGACGACCGTTTTTATGATTTGGCGGACGAGAATGGAATCCTGATATGGCAGGATTTCATGTTTGCCTGTACTTCTTATCCGTCTGATACCGCGTTCTTGAAAAGGGTGGAGGCGGAGGCATGCTACAACATCCGCCGTCTGCGCAACCATCCGTCTCTGGCGATGTGGTGCGGTAACAACGAAATTCTCGAAGCCCTTAAATACTGGGGATTCGAAAAGAAATTCACTCAGGAGGTTTATCAGGAAATGCTCCGCGGTTACGACAAACTTTTCCGGCGGCTTCTTCCCGCCAAGGTGGAGGAGCTGGATGCCGGGCGTTTCTATATCCATAGCTCGCCTTACTTCGCCAACTGGGGGCGCCCTGAGTCGTGGGGGACGGGCGACAGCCATAACTGGGGAGTCTGGTACGGGCGGAAACCTTTCGAATCATTGGACACGGAATTGCCCCGTTTCATGAGCGAGTTCGGTTTCCAGTCTTTTCCGGAGATGAAAACCATCGCTGCATTCGCATCTCCCGAAGACTACCGGCTCGAATCGGAAGTCATGAACGCCCATCAGAAAAGCAGCATCGGCAACGCTCTGATTCGTACGTATATGGAACGGGACTACATCGTTCCGGAACGCTTCGAGGATTTTGTCTATATCGGGCTTGTTTTGCAGGGGCAGGGGATACGCCGCGGTTTGGAGGCGCATCGCAGAAACCGCCCGTATTGCATGGGCACTTTATATTGGCAGTTGAATGACAGTTGGCCTGTCGTATCCTGGTCGGGCATCGACTACTACGGCAACTGGAAAGCCTTGCATTATCAGGCGAAGCGGGCTTTTGCCCCTATTCTCATTAATCCTGTCCAGCAGAATGACAGTCTCGGTATTTACCTGATATCTGACCTTTTGGATACGGCGGACTGCATGACATTGGAAATGAAGATACTCGACTTTAACGGGAAAAGGCAAGGCAAACCGGTACGTCTGGAGTCCCTGACGCTTCCGGCAAACACTTCCTGCTGCGTCTACCGGGTGAAAACCGACACCTGGCTGTCCGGGGAGGAACGCCGGCGCTGCTTCCTGCAACTGGCATTGAAGGACAAAACGGGACGTACCGTAGCGGAAAACGTCTATTTCTTCGAAAAGACGAAAGATTTGCTGCTGCCCGAAACTGCCATAACTTGTAAATTGAAACAGAGCGACGGCAAATGTGAGTTGTCCTTGTTTTCTGCCGGCCTTGCCAAAGATGTCTTTATCGAGGTCCCTGTTCAGGGAGCCCGGTTCAGCGACAACTTTTTCGACTTGTTGCCCGGAGAACGCAAGACGGTTACGATTACCTCTCCCCATATCGGGAAAGGGGAAAAATTGCCGTTGAAAATCAGGCATATTCGTGAAACCTATAATTAAATAATCTATTAGTAACTTAACACTTAATTTTTTAGTTTATGAAACAGCTTTTAAAATTAACCGGGTGTCTGGCGATTGCAGGGCTTTTTGCTTCTTGCCAATCAGCGAAACAGGAGGCTAATTACCAGATTGTCCCTTTGCCGCAAGAGATTGCAACCGTTCAGGGAAAACCTTTTATCTTGAAGGGCAGTGTGAAAATCCTCTATCCGGAAGGAAACGAGAAAATGTTGCGTAATGCGCAGTTCCTGGCTGAGTATCTGAAAACGGCCACCGGAAGAGAGTTTGCAATCGAAGCCGGAAAGGAAGGTAAAAACGCAATCGTATTGTCGCTTGGAGGGGGGACGGAAAATCCGGAATCCTATCAGTTGAACGTTTCGGGCGACGGGGTTACCATCACGGCTCCTACGGAAGCCGGAGTGTTTTACGGCATCCAGTCGTTGCGCAAGTCATTGCCGATTGTGACGGACGAAAACATTGCATTGCCTGCGGTGGAAATTAAAGATGCTCCCCGTTTCGGTTATCGTGGGGCTCACTTCGATATCAGCCGTCATTTTTTTACTGTGGATGAGGTTAAGGCTTATATCGACATGCTGGCTTTGCATAACATGAACCGTCTGCATTGGCATATCACGGACGACCAGGGATGGCGTCTGGAAATCAAGAAGTATCCGAAACTGACGGAAATCGGCTCTCAAAGGAGGGAGACGGTAATCGGACGTAATTCCGGAGAATATGACGGCAAGCCTTACGGAGGGTTCATTACCCAGGAACAGGCGAAAGAGGTGGTGGCTTATGCTGCGGAACGTTACATCACCGTTATTCCGGAAATCGACCTTCCGGGACACATGCAGGCTGCTCTTGCCGCTTATCCGGAATTGGGATGCAGCGGCGGGCCGTACGAAGTGTGGAGGCAGTGGGGCGTGTCTGAAGATGTGCTTTGCGCCGGAAACGACCAGGTTCTGAAATTCCTGGAAGACGTATATAGTGAACTGATTGAGGTTTTCCCGTCGGAATATATCCATGTGGGGGGAGATGAATGCCCGAAAGTCAGGTGGGAACAGTGTCCGAAATGCCAGGAACGTATCAAGGCGTTGGGGCTGAAATCGGACGAACACCATTCTAAGGAAGAACGTTTGCAGAGTTTCGTTATCAACCATATCGAGAAGTTCCTGAATGAGCACGGACGCCGGATTATCGGATGGGATGAAATTCTGGAAGGCGGGCTTGCGCCCAATGCTACCGTGATGTCATGGCGTGGCGAAAAGGGCGGCATTGAGGCTGCAAAGCAGAAACATGACGTGATTATGACGCCGAACACTTACCTGTATTTTGATTATTACCAATCTAAGGATATAGAGAACGAACCTTTCGGTATCGGTGGTTATCTGCCGATTGAGAGGGTGTACAGCTATGAGCCGATGCCTGCTTCCCTTACTCCGGAAGAACAGAAGTATATAAAAGGAGTGCAGGCTAATCTGTGGACTGAATATATTGCTACGTTCCCTCATGTGCAATATATGGTATTGCCCCGCTGGGCCGCCTTGTGTGAAGTGCAGTGGACAAGTCCCGACAAGAAAAATTATGCGGATTTCCTGTCCCGTCTTCCCCGGTTGATTAAGTGGTATGAGGCGGAAGGATACAATTATGCCAAGCATGTGTTTGAGGTGCAGGCCGAATACAAGCCGAATCCTGCCGAAGGGACATTGGATGTTACTTTGTCTACCATTGACGACGCTCCTGTCCATTACACGCTGGACGGAACGGAACCTACCGCGTCTTCTCCTCTTTATGAGGGCGTTTTGCACATTAAAGAGAATGTAACGCTGTCTGCAAGGGCGATTCGTCCTTCCGGGGCGGGCAAAGTGGTTTCCGAGAAGATAGATTTCAGCAAATCCAGCATGAAACCGATTGTCGCCAACCAGCCGATTAACGAGCAGTACATGTTCAACGGTGCCTCTACGTTGGTAGACGGCTTGAAGGGAAACAGCAGTTACCGGACAGGCCGTTGGATTGCTTTCAGCGGCAATGACATGGATATGACTATCGACCTTCAAAAACCGACGGAAATTTCGAGCGTGGCTATATCCGCCAATGTCGCGAAGGGTGACTGGGTGTTTGATGCGAGGAGTTTTTCCGTTGAGGTTTCGGATGACGGGAAGAATTTTACCGAGGTGGCTTCCGAGGAGTATCCGGCAATGAAACAGACGGATAAGGACGGCGTTTATGACCATAAGCTTACATTTACCCCTGTGACTACGCAGTATGTAAGGGTGATAGCTTCGCCGGAACAATCAATGCCTGAATGGCACGGGGGAAAAGGGAAGGCAGCTTTCTTGTTTGTGGACGAAATCAATGTTAATTAATGAAGAGATGGAAAAGATATTCTAAAGTTTGTCTTTTCCTGGGAATAGCGGGGATATGCGCCTTTGCGTCTCCTCTTCAAGCACAATCCGTAATCCCTGTTCCGCTGAAAATGGAACAGGGTACGGGTTCTTTTCTGCTTTCAGGGAAAACAAAACTTTATACAAACCTTCAAGGGGAAGAGGCGAGGCTTCTGGAGGATTGCCTGCATGCTTTCCCGGTACATCTGCAAAAAGGAGAGAAAAACGACGCGCAGAATGTACTTTCTTTGATGATAACGGAGAAAAGCGGACTGTTGCCTTCTCCGGAGAGTTATACGTTGTCTGTCACTCCCGCCCGTATTCTTATTGAAGCTACTTCCGGGGCCGGATTGTTTTACGGGATTCAGACGCTTTTGCAACTGTCGGAACCTTCGGAAGGGGGACGGGTCGTTTCTTCTGTCGAGGTGCAGGATACTCCCCGTTTTGCCTATCGCGGGTTGATGCTCGACGTGTCCCGTCACTTTTTTTCCAAGGAATTTGTAAAGAAGCAGATTGACGCGCTGGCGTATTACAAGATAAACCGCCTGCATCTGCATCTGACGGATGCTGCGGGATGGCGTATCGAAATCAAGAAATATCCGCGTCTTACCGAGTTTGCCGCCTGGCGCACGGATGCCAGTTGGAAAGATTGGTGGAACGGCGGACGCCGGTATATGCGTTTTGACGAGCCGGGGGCTTATGGCGGTTATTATACGCAGGACGACATACGTGAAATCGTAGAGTATGCCCGCCGGCGCTATATCACGATTATTCCGGAGATTGAGATGCCGTCACATTCGGAGGAGGTTCTGGCTGCTTATCCGCAACTTTCGTGTTCGGGCGAGCCGTATAAGAACTCGGATTTCTGTGTGGGGAACGAGGAGACATTCACTTTCCTGGAGAATGTGCTGACTGAGGTGATGGAGCTTTTTCCTTCGGAATATATCCATGTAGGCGGTGATGAGGCCAGTAAAAGCGCATGGAAGACTTGCCCGAAATGCCAGCGGCGGATAAAGGAAGAGAACTTGTCCGGCGTAGACGGCTTGCAGAGTTATTTGATTCATCGGGTTGAGGAGTTCCTGAATGCCCGCGGACGTCATTTGCTGGGTTGGGACGAGATACTTCAAGGCGGCTTGGCTCCTAACGCGACGGTTATGTCCTGGCGCGGGGAGGAGGGCGGCATTGCGGCTGTCCGTTCCGGTCACCGGGCGGTTATGACTCCCGGCGCTTTTTGTTATCTGGACAGTTACCAGGATGCGCCGTATTCGCAGCCGGAAGCTATCGGCGGGTATCTGCCTCTGGAAAAGGTTTATTCTTACAATCCGGTTTCCGACTCGCTTTCTGCGGAACAGTCGAAACTGGTCTATGGCGCTCAGGCTAATCTTTGGACGGAATATATCCGGACTCCGGAACATGTGGAGTATATGATTTATCCCCGTGTGCTGGCATTGGCGGAGGTGGCATGGTCGGCTCCCGAACGCAAGTCATGGGCTGATTTCCGTACTCGTGCGGTAGCGGCGGTATCCGGGTTGAAGGCTAAAGGGTATCATCCTTTCGACTTGGAGAAAGAGATTGGAAGCCGTCCTGAATCCAAACAGCCTGTTACGCATCTGGCATCGGGTAAGAAGGTGATTTACAATTCTCCTTATAGCCCGCATTATCCGGCGCAGGGAGCCGCGGCCCTTACGGACGGCGTATGCGGTGACTGGACTTATGGCGACGGTTCGTGGCAGGGATTCATTGACGCCGGAGGGCTGGACGTGACGGTTGATTTAGGAAGTGAAACGGCCATACGTTCTGTTACCGCGACTTTTATGCAGGTAGTGGGGGCGATGGTTTATCTTCCCGCTTCCGTCATCATCTCTGTTTCCGACGATGGGGTTAACTTTACCGAGTTGAGCAGGCAGACTTTTCCCGTAGACAAGGAAAAGGCTATCCGTTTCAAGGATATCTCATGGAAGGGAGATGCGAAAGGGAGGTATGTGCGGTATCAGGCGCGTGCCGGCGACGAACTGGGCGGCTGGGTATTTACGGATGAGATCATAGTCAGGTAGGGGGTTCCGTGCTCGCGGATACGCGGAACGGTCCGGAACCGCTAAAAGCGGGAATGCCTTGGTCCTGATGCGTTTATAGGTGAAAATAACAAAAAAAGGAGGTATCTGTTCAACAAGATTCCTCCTTTTTTTGTTATTTATTTCAGAGGGAAAATATTTCCCGGCCCAATGACCTATAAACCGGTATTTATAGGTAAGTTTGTATTATTACCTTAAAAACTAATAGTTATGGTACGGCAACACAAAAAACTGACTATTTTAGGCTTTCTTCTGGCAACTTTGTGCGGAAATGGAGGCGTGTTCGCGCAGAAGCCGTCCGTCTCCCGTGCAGATTCATTGATTACGGTAGGGTATGCAACCGGAAGTTTGAAGACTTTGTCCGGTTCTGTGGAGAAGATTACGGAAAGCCAGATGAACAGGGAGCAGATAACCAATCCGTTGGAGGCGATTCGAGGCAGGGTTCCGGGATTGACTATCCAGCGGGGTACGAACGGCCCGGCGGCCCTGGATGCGGTGCGCCTGCGGGGAACTACTTCTCTGACTAGCGGCAATGACCCTTTGATTATCGTTGACGGGGTGTTTGGCGACTTGAATATGCTGGCTTCCATTTACCCCACGGACATTGAGAGTTTTACGATTCTGAAAGATGCTTCCGAGACGGCCCAGTACGGCTCGCGCGGTGCGTCCGGCGTCATAGAGATTACGACGAAAAAGGGAATGCAGGGAAGGACTCAAGTTGCTTATAACGGGAGTTTCGGTATTTCTGCCGTTTATAAGAATCTGAGGATGCTGTCGGGGAATGAGTTCCGGAGGGTGGCTTCCGAACGCGGGATTCCGATTCTGGATAAGGGAAACGACACTGACTTTCAGAAGGAAATAGAACAGACGGGTTTGCAGCAGAATCATCACATTGCTTTCTATGGAGGTTCCGGCGAATCCAGCTATCGCGTGTCTCTCGGTTTTATGGACCGTCAGGGAGTGATTCTGAATGAGGAAATGAAGAATTTCACTTCCAATATGAATATGAACCAGAAGATGTTTGACGGGTTTCTGAATTGCGAGCTGGGCATGTTCGGGTCTATCCAGAAAAACCGCAATCTGGTGGATTATCAAAAGACGTTCTATTCGGCGGCTACTTTTAATCCGACGTATCCGAATCACAAAGACCCCGTTACCGGTTCGTGGGACGGAATCACCGCCGCCAGCCAGATTACGAATCCGCTGGCATGGATGGAGGTGGACGACGACGACGCTACTTCACATATCAGTACGCATGCACGGCTGACTTTCAATCTGACGGAGGAGTTGAAACTGGTATTGTTCGGCGCTTATACTTATAATATCGCGGAGAATTCGCAGTATCTTCCCAAATCGGTCTGGGCGAACGGGCAGGCGTATAAGGAGACCAGGAAGATGGAGTCTTTGCTCGGAAACATGATGCTTACTTATAAGAAGGGATGGCGGAAACATTTTTTTGACGCATTGGCGCTGGCGGAATTGCAAAAGGAGACGTACACGGGATATTGTACGACGGTGAGCAATTTCAGTACGGACAAGTTCGGCTATAACAATCTGCAGGCGGGGGCTTTGCGCTTGTGGGAGGGGACAAGGTCATACTACGAACAGCCTCGCCTGGCGTCTTTCATGGGACGTTTTAGTTATACTTATGCCAGCCGTTATGTGCTGACGCTGAATGCCCGCACGGATGCTTCTTCCAAATTCGGGGCGAACCATAAATGGGGCTTTTTCCCGTCTGTGTCTGCCGCATGGGTGGTTAGCGAGGAGGAGTTTATGAAGCGGTTGCCGGTGGTTGATAATTTGAAGTTCCGTATCGGCTACGGTTTGGCGGGCAACCAGAGCGGAATTGATTCATATACCACATTGAGTCTGATGAAACCGAACGGGGTTGTTCCGGCGGGAAACTCGGCTGTCGTGTCGCTGGGGGACTTGAGAAATACGAACCCTGATTTGAAGTGGGAAGTGAAGCATACGTTCAATACGGGTGTGGACATCGCTTTGTTCGGAAACCGTCTGCTGTTTTCCGCCAACTATTATAATTCCAGGACGACGGATATGCTTTATCTCTACAACGTGAGTGTTCCTCCTTTTACTTACAATACTTTGCTTGCCAATATGGGCGCCATGCGTAACTGGGGGACGGAAATCGCTGTCGGCATCACTCCTCTGAAAACACGGGATATGGAGTTGAATATTAATGCCAACGTGACTTTCCAGCGTAACAAACTGCTTTCGTTGAGCGGCATGTTTAACGGTGAGATGCTTTCCGCCCCCGAATACAAGAGTCTTGCAAGCCTTGACGGTGCCGGATTTCATGGCGGATACAACCACATTGTTTACCAAATGGTGGGCGAGCCGTTGGGGGTGTTTTACCTGCCTCACAGCACGGGGCTGGTTTCTGACGGAAACGGCGGATATGTTTACGGAATTGCCGATTTGAACGGGGGAGGGGTCAGCCTGGAGGATGGCGAGGACCGTTATGTGGCGGGACAGGCGGTTCCTAAAACGATTCTGGGTTCCAATATCAGTTTTCGCTACAAGCGGTTTGACCTTTCGGTGCAGGTCAACGGCGCTTTCGGGCATAAAGTGTATAACGGGACTTCGCTGACTTATATGAATATGAATATTTTCCCCGATTATAATGTCATGAAGGATGCGCCTGCACGGAATATCAAAGACCAGACTGCCACCGATTATTGGTTGGAGAAGGGCGATTATGTAAACTTTGATTATGTCACGCTGGGTTGGAATGTGCCGATTGAGAATGTACGGAAGTTGAAGAAATATGTCCGTTCGTTGCGTCTGGCTTTTACTGTTAATAATCTGGCGACTATCTCCGGCTATTCCGGGCTTTCGCCGATGATAAACAGCTCTACGGTGAATTCCACCTTGGGGGTGGACGATAAACGGAATTATCCGTTGGCGCGTACTTATACGTTGGGATTGAGTATTAACTTTTAATGGAGGACGGGATGATGAAACGGGAAATGACTGATATGCCGGGCCGGCGACCGGATGCGGGCCGGCGGCAATTAAGAATGACAGGGCTGCGGTCGGGAAAGGCGGGCTTTGTTTTTGTGATGTGCCTGTTTTTGTTTTCATGCGACAGGTTTCTGGAAGAGAATCCGAAAGATAGATTGCCGGAAGAGGATGTTTACGCTTCTGTTTCGGATGTATATCTGAATGCGGTGGCTTCGCTTTATACTTATGTGGGCGGTTATAGCGACAGCCAGGGATTGCAGGGAACGGGCAGGGGAGTCTATGACTTGAATACGTTTACCACGGATGAGGCTATTATACCGACGCGGGGTGGAGACTGGTATGACGGGGGATTCTGGCAGGGATTGTTTCTGCATGACTGGGGGATTGAGAATGATGCTATTCAGGCTACATGGGAATATCTTTATAAGGTCGTGATGTTGAGTTGCAGGTCTTTAGAGCGGATTGACAAGTTCTGCGAGCCGCATTCTGACGCGGAACTGCCGGCTTATCGGGCGGAGGTGAGGGCTATACGGGCCATGTATTATTATTACTTGATGGATTTATTCGGACGGGTTCCGTTGGTGCGTTCCTCTTCTCCGGCGATGAAGGAGGTGGTACAGAGCGAGCGGAAAGAGGTATTTGATTTTATTTTCAGGGAGTTGCAGGAGACCGCTCCTTTGCTGAGTGATGCGCACAGCAACCGGTCCGGTCCTTATTATGGCCGTATTACCCGTCCGGTGGCGTTTTTCCTGTTGGCTAAGCTGGCGTTGAACGCTGAGGTTTATACGGATAACGACTGGACGGACGGGCGACGTCCTGACGGGAAGGCTATCAGCTTTACGGTAGACGGGAAGGTGCTGAATGCCTGGGAGACGGTGATATATTATTGTGACCGGTTGAAGGATATGGGATATGAACTGGAGCCGGAATATGAAATGAACTTTTCCATATTCAACGAGTCTTCTGTGGAAAATATTTTCACTATCCCAATGGATAAGACGTTGTACACGAACCAGATGCAGTATCTTTTCCGTTCCCGGCATTACAATCATGCGAAGGCTTACGGGTTGAGCGGGGAGAATGGTCCCAGTGCGACGGTTGAGGCTCTCGAAACTTTCGGTTATGGGACGGCAGGACAGGACCCTCGTTTTGATATCTGTTATTTTGCGGGGAAGGTGTATGATTTGAAAGGGAATATTGTCAGGCTGGATGATGGCACGGTATTGGAATATCTGCCGTGGAAGGTGGGGCTGGATATTTCAAATACTGCTTATGAACAGACGGCGGGGGCGCGTATGAAGAAATATGAGGTTGACCCTACGGCCACGAAAGACGGTAAGCTGATGGATAATGATATTGTCTTGTTCCGGTATGCGGATGTTTTATTGATGAAGAGTGAGGCTAAGGTGCGTAACGGGGAAAGCGGGGATGTTGAATTGAACGAGGTGAGGAGACGTGTGAATGCTCCTGCCCGGACAGCTACTTTGGAAAATATACTTGCCGAACGTCAGCTCGAATTGGCATGGGAAGGGTGGAGACGCCAAGATTTGATTCGTTTCGGGATGTTTACGAGAGCGTATAGCAGCCGTCCTCAGCTTCCGGATGAGGAAAACGGATATACGACCGTGTTCCCTATTCCGGAGAAGATACGGGTGATGAACACTAATCTTGTACAGAATCCGGGATATTAGCCGGGAAACGGCACGGAGGGCGGAGGGGCTTTCCGTAAGAGATTGCATGGATTTGCCGATGTGTTTTGTGATACCTGCCGAATTACGGGTTGCGGGTATTGCTGGAAAAGGCGACGGGCTGTAACGGCTGTATTCGGAAAAAAGCCATATCAGGCTCTTTTTTGAGAATGATATGGCTTTTCATTATTGAAAGTGACTGTCAAATCAAGTGATTGTCAAATTCCAGTTTAAGGATTGTCTTTGTGATGAACTGGAGATTTTGACACGTCTTTCTCACGGAGATTCCCGTTGCTGTTGCACAAAACCGGGAATAGCGTCTCCGGAGGAAGTGACGGGCTTTATCGAAGACGTCAATCGAATAAACTTTTAAACTTCTTGAAGATTTTTTCTTTCACGGAAGTGTTGGGCTTGAAGTTGTCCGATTCTTCCAGTTTCTCAAGCGTATTCTTTTCTTCTTTGTTGAGGGCTTCCGGTACGTAGATACTTATATTGACCAGCAAATCTCCTGTTCCGTACCCGTTTACGTTGGGCAATCCTTTGCCACGCAGGCGTAATACTTTGCCCGGTTGTGTTCCGGAGTCGATTTTTACTTTTACTTTGCCGTCGATGGTCGGTATTTCCACGGCTCCGCCCAATGCTGCCGTCGGAAAACCAAGCAGCAGGTTGTAAATCAGGTCGTTTTCGTCACGAATCAAGTCCGGATGCGGTTCTTCTTCCACACGAATCAGCAAATCGCCCGGTATCCCGTTGTGCTTGCCTGCATTTCCTTTCCCTCCCATGGAGAGTTGCATGCCTTCCGCTACTCCGGCGGGGATTTTTACTTTTACTACTTCTTCGCCGTAGATGATTCCGTCACCGCCGCATTTCTTACATTTGTTTTTGATGACCTTGCCTTCACCGTTGCAGGTGGGGCATGTGGCACGGGTCTGCATCGTACCCAGAATCGTCTGTTGGTTGCGGATTACCGTACCGCTGCCGTGGCATGTCGGACAGGTTTCCGAACCGCCGTCACCTTCGGCACCGCTGCCGTGGCAGTGGTCGCAGGGAACGTATTTCTTGAGTTTGAATTTCTTTTCTACTCCGGTAGAGATTTCTTTCAAGGTCAGTCTTACCTTTACGCGAAGGTCGCTTCCGCGATGACGCCGCTGTTGGGAACTGCTGCCGCCTCCGAATCCGCTGAAGCCTCCGAATCCGCCTCCCCGGCCTCCGAAGATGTCGCCGAACATGGAGAAAATATCGTCCATAGACATACCTTCACCGCCGAAACCTCCGAACGGACCGCCGTTTCCAGCCGCGCCGCTTACTCCTGCATGTCCGAACTGGTCGTAGCGCGCACGTTTGTCAGGATTACTCAATACGTCATACGCTTCGGCTGCTTCCTTGAATTTTTCTTCGGCCGTCTTGTCACCCGGATTCTTATCGGGGTGGTATTGAATCGCTTTTTTACGGTAAGCCTTCTTAATTTCCTCTGTCGTAGCTGTTTTTGCTACCTCCAGAACTTCGTAATAATCTCTTTTTTCTGCCATGCCTTTATTTGATTTATTCTACTTAATTCCCCGCTGTCTTATTCTCCGACTACCACTTTGGCGTGGCGGAGTACTTTATCGTTTAACGTATATCCCGTCTGTACGCAATCCAGAATTTTACCTTTCTGTGTTTCCGACGGTGCGGGGATCACCGCAATGGCTTCGTGGAAATCGGTATTTAACGGTTGGTCTTTCGTTTCAATGGCTTTCACGCCGTTTTGTGCGAGGACGGACATGAATTTGTTATAAATCAGTTCGACTCCTTCTTTTACGGCTTCTACGTCGGTCGCCGTCTCCATTGTCTTGATGGCGCGTTCAAAATCGTCGACTACCGGAAGGATGCTGCTAAGGCTTTTTTCGCCGCCGTTCAGAATCAGTTCGGCTTTTTCCTTCATGGTACGTTTGCGGTAGTTGTCGAACTCGGCAGACAGACGCAGGTATTTGTCCTTTTGTTCTTCAATCGTTTCCTGTGCCTTTTCCAACTCTTTTTCCAGCTCTTCCTCACGGGTGGGGGGAATGGTTTCTTCAACTTGTCCGTTCTCGTTCTGCGGCTGTTCTTCCGCCTTATTCTGATTTTCTTCGCTTTTCAGCTCTTCTTCCTTTACTTTTTTTTCTTTCGGATCCATATTTGTACTTACTTTTATTATTTATTTTTCTTTTTTCCGCCGTTTGGGTATGTACCGCCGGAAAGGTGACACACAGGGTTGTCCCTCCTGTCAGGAATATCCGGAGCAAAAACTTTGCCAAGGTGGTGTTTTTGCCGGAAAACTCTGCAAAGGTAATACTTTTATGTCAGATTGGCATATATCGGATAGTTCATTATTCATTTTAAATGTCTACCTTTGCAGCCAAAAATAATGCGTTTGCATAATGGCATCCCGGTCCCGGACAACGAAAAGCGGGAAATTTTCTTGAAAAACAGGGATACGCGGCTATAAGGCGCATTGGCATATAGAAATAAATTAATAGGTTATTAATAATGATTACAGTTTCAAACGTTTCGGTACAGTTTGGTAAGAGGGTGTTGTTTAATGATGTAAACCTGAAGTTTACAAGTGGTAACTGCTATGGCATTATCGGTGCGAACGGTGCGGGAAAATCGACTTTTCTCCGTACGATTTACGGAGATTTGGAGCCTACTACCGGTTCGATTGCTTTAGGGCCGGGTGAACGTCTTTCCGTGTTGAGCCAGGACCATTTCAAATGGGATGCTTTTACTGTAATGGATACGGTAATGATGGGGCATACCGTATTGTGGGACATTATGAAACAGCGTGAGGCGTTGTATGCTAAAGAAGATTTTACGGATGAAGACGGATTGAAGGTTTCCGAACTAGAAGAGAAGTTTGCCGAATTGGACGGCTGGAATGCGGAAAGTGACGCTGCTATGCTGTTGAGCGGCCTGGGCATCAAAGAGGATAAGCATTATACGTTGATGGGAGAGTTGAGCGGTAAGGAGAAGGTACGTGTCATGCTGGCGCAGGCGTTGTATGGAAATCCTGATAATCTTTTGCTGGATGAGCCTACCAATGATTTGGATATGGAAACGGTGACCTGGCTGGAGGAGTATCTTTCCAATTTTGAACATACCGTACTGGTGGTAAGCCATGACCGCCATTTCCTGGACTCCGTATGTACGCATACGGTGGATATTGACTACGGTAAAATCAATATGTTTGCCGGTAATTACAGTTTCTGGTATGAGTCCAGCCAGTTGGCTCTTCGTCAGCAACAGAACCAGAAGGCGAAGGCGGAGGAGAAAAAGAAGGAACTGGAGGAGTTTATCCGTCGTTTTAGTGCGAATGTGGCGAAAAGCAAACAGACGACAAGCCGTAAGAAAATGCTGGAGAAACTGAACGTAGAGGAAATCAAACCTTCTTCCCGTAAGTATCCGGGCATTATCTTCACTCCCGAACGGGAGCCGGGTAACCAGATTTTGGAAGTGGCCGGTTTAAGTAAGAAAACGGAAGAGGGGACGGTACTTTTCAATGATGTGAATTTTAATGTGGAGAAGGGGGATAAGATTGTATTCCTTTCACGTAACCCGCGTGCGATGACTGCGCTTTTTGAAATCATCAACGGAAACATGAAGCCGGATGCCGGACGTTTTAATTGGGGAGTGACTATCACGACTGCTTATCTGCCTTTGGATAATACTGCGTTTTTCAATACGGATTTGAATCTGGTGGACTGGTTGAGCCAGTTCGGTGAGGGGAACGAAGTGTATATGAAGAGTTTTCTCGGCCGTATGTTGTTCTCCGGCGAAGAGGTGTTGAAAAAGGTAAGCGTGCTTTCCGGAGGTGAAAAAATGCGTTGCATGATTGCCCGCATGCAGTTGCGGAATGCGAACTGTCTGATTCTGGACACTCCGACCAATCATCTGGACCTGGAATCTATTCAGGCGTTCAACAATAATCTGAAAACGTATAAAGGAAATATTCTCTTCTCGTCTCATGACCATGAGTTTATCCAGACGGTCGCCAATCGTATTATCGAGCTTACGCCGAACGGAATCATTGATAAGATGATGGAATATGACGAGTACATTACGTCAGACCATATCAAAGAATTGAGAGCGAAAATGTACGGGGATAAGTAAGGTGTTTGCCGGGTATCCTTGTGGGGCGCTTGTCAGTTGATGTATGAAATCCCCTTGTTTTAGCCTTGGTTTTATCGCAGGGCAAGAACAAGGGGATTTATTTTAAAGCGGTTTCAGTTTGCGGTTTTTTCGATTGGCAAAATCTATTTTAAGGCAGCTTATGCCTTATTTTTTGTAGATTAACTTACTGGGTACTCCGTCGCCGAACAGATTGTCGCCCAAGGTGGTTATCTGGTTTCCTGTGGCTAACACATGCCGGAGATTGTCGCATCCCATGAATGCGCCGAATTCGATGGCGGTGACGCTTGCCGGAAGTTCCAGTGTGCCGCAGAGGCGGCCGCAATTGCTGAATACTCGTTGTCCGATGGTTTTGAGGTTATGCGGCAACTTGATGTTCAATAAATATTTTTTCTGTGTAAAAGTGAAATCGGGAATGGCTGTTGCATTCGTTTTTGAGATGTCTACCGATACCAGGTTGGGCATATAGTCACGGATGAGCTTGAAGTCCGCATTATCCAGTTTGCCTTCGATGGTCAGGAAGTTGATGTCTCTCGGCTGTAATCCCGCTTTTAGGATTTCTTCTTCCAGCTTGCCCATTAATCCCACTTGTAAGGCCGCTTCTACAGGTTCGCCTTCGATAAAGGCGAAATTCTGCCACCTGTCTTTATAACGGTAGGAATCGCTGCTGCCCAGGGGGACGAAAATGGCTGTTATGCTGTCTGCCAATGCTTCCGGCAACAGGTTGGGAGCTGTTTTTCTACGGATTTGGCAGATTTTCAGGTTTTCGCATCCTTTGAATGCCGCATCCTCGATGTTCTTAATCTTGTCGGAAAGGATTACTTTCTCCAGTGTGGATTTGCCTTTTACCACTCCGTTTATGATGTTTGAGAATGCATAGGTGGGGATGAAATTGGGCATGTAGACGCATAGTTTCCCATTGGGATAAGTGCCGGCTTTTCCGGTGTACATCTTGATGTCCGCATTGGAGATGTCCAGTACTTTCAGGCTGGAAAATTCGTCCCGCAGATGTCTGAAATCTTCGGCGTTTATTTTACCGGTCAGGGTGAGGTGGGTGATACTGTTGGCTTCTTCTTCCGTCATCATGGAAATCAATGTGCCGGGTTTGCTTACATAATAGGTCTTACTTACTTGGGCGGCCGCTCCTAACGCATTGGCGGCCAGCAGGCAACTTATCAAGAGTAGTTTTATTTTCATAATTTCACAGATTTGTTCGGGCAAATATAGGAAAAATAGGCAAGATAGGATGTTTTTTTATGTTTTATATCTAATTTTGTAACCGGATTAACAAATTGTAAAAATGGAAACGGACAGTATGGCGGATAGGAAAAAGGCAGGAAGACTTCCCGTATGGGCGTGTATCCCGTTGTTTATTGCGGTATTTTTTGTGGTTATGCTATTGTACGGCATGTTGATACAAGGGGTTCTTTCTTTGGCTTTCGGAACGGAGGCGCGCCACCCTGGAACCGTGGGATATATTCTGATGGAATTGGGTATGTTTCTGGCGGTTCTCACCGCATCTGTCGTCATGTATTATTTCGAACGTCGTCCGTTCTCGGATTTGGGATTGTCTGTCAGGGGGCATTTGCGGGGAATAGGGTATGGCTTTTTAGTTGCTGTTTTGCTTTATTCGACGGGTTTCGGCTTGTCCCTTCTTTTGGGGGAGGTGGAAATCACGGGATTCCGGTTCGAACCTGAGGACTTGCTGTGTTCATGGGTGTTTTTTTTGTTTGTGGCGTTGTTTGAAGAGATTCTGATGCGTGGGTATATTCTTGGACATTTGCTTTATACACGCATGAATAAATTTTTGTCATTGCTTCTGTCGGCTGCATTGTTTGCGGTTCTGCATATTTTTAATCCCGGAATAGATTTTCTGCCTTTGCTTAACCTGTTGCTTGCGGGGGTGTTGCTGGGAGCTTCTTATCTATATACGAGAAACCTTTGTTTTCCGATTTCTCTCCATTTGTTTTGGAACTGGATTCAGGGGCCGGTATTGGGTTATCAGGTGAGTGGCAATAATTTCATGTCTTCCATGTTGTCGCTGCATCTGCCCGAGGAGAATGTACTGAATGGGGGAGCCTTCGGGTTTGAAGGCTCTCTCATTTGTACGGTGCTTATGATTGTATTTACGCTTCTGATTATCTGGCGGGGGGAGAAAAAGGAGGCGATTAGTCTTGCGGTATCCCAAGCATGCTGAGTTGAATCCGTTTCCGGCCGGTGTCTACGTTCATGACTTTAACCATGACATGCTGGTGGATTGAAACGACTTCCGTGGGGTCGGAGATGTATCGTTCGGCAAGCTGGGAGAGGTGGACGAGCCCGTTTTCCTTGATGCCGATATCGACAAAAGCGCCGAAATTCGTTATATTTCCCACGATGCCGGGGAGAACCATGCCTTCACGCAGGTCGTCGATGGTGCGTACGTTTTTGTCGAATTCGAAGACTTTGATTGTTTTGCGGGGGTCACGTCCCGGTTTGTCAAGTTCTTGCAGGATATCCTGTAAGGTAGGCAGACCGACGGTGGGAGTGATGTAATCGGAGATGTTGATTTTCCGTCTGAGTTCTTTGTCGGTTATCAGTTCGTTTATCGTACATTTCAGGTCTTTTGCCATTTGTTCTGCAATGTGGTAGCTTTCCGGGTGTACGGCCGTATTGTCCAACGGGTTCTCGGCCTGGGGGATGCGGAGGAATCCGGCGCATTGTTCGAAGGCTTTGGCGCCCATGCGCGGAACTTTCATCAGCTCTTTCCGGGAGTTGAAGGCTCCGTTTTCTGCGCGGTAGTTTACGATGTTCTGTGCCAGTTGGGGGCCCAGGCCGGAAATGTATGTCAACAGATGGCTGCTTGCCGTATTCAGGTTTACTCCTACAAGGTTTACGCAGTTTTCTACGGTTTGGTCAAGCGCTTTTTTCAGTTTTGCCTGGTCTACATCGTGCTGGTATTGTCCTACGCCGATGGATTTGGGTTCGATTTTTACCAATTCTGCCAGCGGGTCCATGAGGCGGCGGCCGATAGAGACTGCTCCCCGTACCGTAACGTCATAATCGGGAAATTCGTCCCGTGCAATTTTGGATGCTGAATAAATGGAGGCTCCCTGTTCGCTCACTACGAATACGGGAATTTGCCGGTCGAAGGTCTGGCGGCTGATGAAATCTTCTGTTTCACGGCTGGCTGTCCCGTTGCCGATGGAGATTGCTTCTATCTGGTAGGCTTCTATCATTTTACGGAGTTTGGAGGCTGCTTCGCCGGTTTTGTTGACCGGAGGGTGGGGATAAATGTTTTCATTATGAAGCAGGTTTCCTTGTGCGTCGAGGCAGACGACCTTGCATCCCGTACGGAATCCGGGATCGATGGCAAGTACCCGTTTTTGTCCGAGCGGAGCCGCAAGGAGCAGTTGGCGAAGGTTTTCCGTAAATACACGGATGGCTTCGTCGTCGGCTTTTTCTTTCGATTGGGCGGCGAATTCCGTTTCAATGGAAGGTTTGAGCAGACGTTTGTACGCATCTGTGACGGCTTCGGCCACTTGCTCGCCGCATTCGTTGTTGCTTCGTACGAATTGGCGTTTCAGGCGTTCGATACATGTCTCGTCGTCCGGAGTGATGGATACCTTTAAAAGCCCTTCCGACTCTGCCCGGCGGATGGCTAGCAAACGGTGGGAGGTGCATCGTTTCAGAGGTTCGGAAAAATCGAAATAGTCTCTGTATTTGGAGGCTTCTTCTTCTTTGCCTTTTATGACTTTTGCGCTGATTTCCGCTTGCCGGGCGAACTGGTTGCGTACGGTATTGCGGGCGCGTTCGTCTTCATTCACTTGTTCTGCTATGATGTCGCGAGCGCCTTTCAGGGCATCTTCTACGTTTTTTACTTCGCCTTTCACAAAGGAGGATGCACGGGCCGTGAGGTTATTTTCGCGTTGCATCAGCAGGATTGCGGCAAGAGGTTCCAGCCCTTTTTGCCGGGCTGCTTCCGCACGTGTCTTCCGCTTGGGCTTATAGGGAAGGTAGATGTCTTCCAGTTCTGTCGGATTCCAGGTGTCTTTGATGCGTTTTTCAAGTTCGGCTGTTAATTTGCCTTGTTCACCGATGGTGCCGAGAATGGTTTCCTTTCGTTTGGCTATATCGCATAACTTGTCATATTGCTCTTTGATTTGCTCTATCTGCACCTCGTCCAGCCCGCCTGTGGCTTCTTTCCGGTAACGGCTGATGAATGGGATTGTAGCGCCTTCTTCCAAAAGACGGAGGGTACTGCCGATTTGTTTTTCCGGTATGCCTGATGAACCGGAAATCATCTTGTGAAATAATTCCATAAATAGTATCTTTTGAGAATGAATGAGCGACAAAAATACATATAAATCTTTTATACCCGGTAACTTTTATTATATTTGCATGTAAAATTCGGATGTTTACAGATTAAAATGATGCAGTTATTATGCCGAGATATATAGGGTACTTGTTCTGTTGCTTCATGGGGCTTTTGCCTGTAGAAGTATGGGCTGTTTCTGAATATAAGAATCCCATTTTGATAATTTGTTCCTATAATCCGGCTGCTCAGCAGACGTCGGTCACTGTTTCCGATTATATGGAGGAATATGGTAATCTGGGAGGGAAACGCGATATTATCATTGAGAATATGAATTGTAAAAGCTTCTCGGAGTCTCCTCTCTGGAGTGGCGTAATGACGCAGATTCTTTCCAAATACCGGGGCGAGAAGCTTCCGGCACAGATTATTTTATTGGGACAGGAGGCTTGGGCGGCTTATTTGTCGCAAAGAGATTCCGTGCGGGTGAAGGTTCCGGTGATGTGTAGCCTGGTTAGCAGCAATGTGGTGATATTGCCGGAAGATACTGTGGGGCATCTTGATAGCTGGATGCCTGAATCGGTGGATATGTTTGCCGACGGGATGGATATTCCCGAACTAAGGTCCGGTTTTATCAACCGATATGATATGGAAGGGAATATCCGCATGATTCAGGCTTTTTATCCGGAAACGGAGCATATCGCTTTCATTTCCGACAATACTTACGGGGGAGTGACGATGCAGGCGCTGGTACGTAAGGAGATGAAGAAGTTTCCCGGTCTGGATTTGATTTTACTGGACGGGCGCAGGCATACGATTTATACAATCGTTGAGGAATTGAGGCATCTGCCTGAAAATACGGTCATTATGGTGGGTACTTGGCGTGTGGATATGAACGAAGGGTATTTTATGCGGAATGCTACTTATGCCATGATGGAAGCTACTCCTGCTGTTCCGGCTTTTACGCCTTCTTCGGTCAGTTTGGGATATTGGGCGGTCGGCGGGGTATTGCCCGATTACCGGAAGGTAGGGAAGGAAATGGCTTTGGAATCTGTGCGGCTGGACAGGCATCCGGAAAAAATGGAGAGGCATCTTGCCGTAATCGGTTGTAAAGCGGTACTGGATAGCCGGAAGGTCAAGGAATGGGGGCTGAATCCTGAAGTCCTCCCTTTTGATGTCCAGCTTATCAACCAGTCGGTTTCGTTTTACCAGCAATATACGTATCATATATGGTCTGCATGTGTCCTGTTCGTCGTCTTATTGTTGGGATTATGTATTTCTCTTTTTTATTATTTCCGTACCAAACGGCTGAAAGACGAACTGCTGAAATCGGAAAAGGATTTACGTATTGCAAAGGATAGGGCGGAGGAGTCGAACCGGCTGAAAAGTGCTTTCCTGGCAAATATGAGCCACGAGATACGGACGCCGTTGAATTCTATTGTCGGTTTCTCGGATGTATTGGCTGTGGATGGCAGCACGGAGGAGGAACGGCAGTCTTATTATCAGATTATAAAGACTAATTCGGATTTATTGCTTCGTCTGATTAATGATATTCTTGACCTTTCGCGTCTGGAAGCGGACCGGGTCACTCTGACATGGGAGAAGTGTGATGTCGTGCAGTTGTGCAGCCAGATTGTGGCTTCTGTCAGTTTCTCGCGCCGTTCGGACAACCGGTTCCTGTTTACCTCTCCTTTCGAGACTTATCGTTTGGAGACGGATGTGCAGCGTTTGCAGCAGGTGATTATCAATTTGATGTCTAATGCTGACAAATTTACGAAACAGGGGAAGATTACATTGGATTTTTCTGTAAATGAAGAGACGGGGAAGGCTGTCTTTTCCGTAACGGATACCGGGTGCGGCATCCCGAAGGAAAAGCAGGCATTGGTGTTCGAACGTTTTGAGAAATTGAATGAGTATGCACAGGGAACCGGACTGGGGCTTTCTATCTGCAAATTGATTGTGTATAAATGGAAAGGTGAAATATGGATTGACCCTGACTATACGGAGGGAGCACGTTTTGTATTTTCACATCCGCTAAATATAGAGAAAGAATGAAACGAATGACATTGGTTTATGGCTGGCTTCTCTTTTGGGTATTGTCGGTTGCGGCGCAGGAGAAGGTGGTAAAGTTGAAGATTGTGCAGACAAGTGATGTACACGGTAATTATTATCCTTATAATTTCATAACCCGCCAGGAATGGAAGGGGAGTCTGGCGCGGATTTATTCTTTTGTGCAAAAGGAACGCCGGCAGTATGGGGAGAATCTGATATTGCTGGACAACGGGGATATTTTACAGGGACAACCTACGGCTTATTATTATAATTATATAGATACCGTCTCTTCTCATCTTTGTGCGGAAATGATGAATTATATGGGATATGATGCCGGTAATATGGGGAATCATGATGTGGAGACGGGACGCGGAGTATTTGACCGTTGGATTGAAACTTGCGGCTTTCCCGTGCTGGGAGCTAATATTATAGACACTTCTACCAGGGAACCTCATCTTCCCCCGTATAAGGTGATGAAACGAGACGGGGTGAGGATTGTCGTGTTGGGGATGATTACTCCGGCTATTCCCGCATGGCTTTCTGAAAATTTGTGGAGGGGACTCCGGTTTGACGATATGGAGGAGACGGCACGTAAATGGATGAAGATTATCCGTGAAAAGGAGAGGCCGGATTTGGTGATAGGTTTGTTCCATGCCGGACAGGAGGCTTTCAGGATGTCCGGCAAGTACAATGAAAATGCATCGTTGGATGTGGCGAGGAATGTTCCGGGGTTTGATATGGTATTGATGGGACATGACCATGCCCGTGAATGTAAGAAGGTAATGAATGTGGCCGGTGATTCGGTGTTGGTTATTAATCCTGCCAATAACGGTATTGTGCTTTCCAATGTGGATGTGACTTTGAGGTTGAAAGATGGGAAAGTGACGGGCAAGGATATCAAAGGGGTGTTGACGGAGACGGAGGATTACGGTGTCAGCGAGGATTTCATGAAACGTTTTGTTGTGCAGTATGAAGCGGTGAAGCATTTTGTTTCTAAAAAGATAGGAACATTTACCGAGGGAATTTCTACTCGTTCTTCTTTTTTCGGTCCTTCCGCTTTCATTGATTTGATACATACTTTACAACTCGACATAACCGGTGCGGATATTTCTTTTACCGCTCCGCTTTCGTTTGATGCCGAAATAAAGAAGGGGGATGTATATGTGAGCGATATGTTTAATTTGTATAAGTATGAGAATATGCTCTATGTCATGACATTGTCGGGGAAAGAAATCAAGGATTTTCTGGAGATGTCTTATTATATGTGGACAAACCGGATGGAATCGGCGGACGACCATCTGCTTTGGTTTAAGGAGAAGCGTCGGGAGGGTGCCGAGGATAGGGCCTCTTTTCAGAATTATAGCTTTAATTTTGATTCGGCGTCGGGGATTATCTATACTGTGGATGTCACTAAACCGAAGGGGGAGAAGATTACGATTGCCGGCATGGCGGACGGTTCTCCTTTTTATATGGACAAGGTGTACAAAGTGGCTCTGAATTCCTATCGGGGGAATGGCGGCGGGGAATTGTTGACTAAAGGGGCGGGTATTCCCCAGGAAGAGTTGAAGGAGCGTATTGTTTTTTCTACGGATAAGGACCTTCGTTTTTATCTGATGAATTATATCGAGAAGAAAGGGACAATGGCTCCGAAAGCTTTGGAACAATGGAAGTTTATTCCTGAGGAATGGACACGTCCTGCTGCCGGACGTGATTATCAATATCTGTTCGGGGTGGTCAATAAGGAATAAAAAATGTCCGTTTTGTCTGATAATATCTCCGGATGGTTGTATATTTGATTTGTAGCTGGTATATTTGTCGCCAAAAAGAGAGAGAGTATGGATGTTCAAAGTGTTCCAAAAATAGGTATTTCCTCGGTTGTTCATTCCAAGCATATAAATCCGGACAGCATTGATGTGGTTGATAATGATATAGCGCTCTTCGATACGGAGAGCGTTGTTTCCTTATACAGTGGCCCCAGTAAGCTGGAAGTGTTGACTATAGGACTTTGTCTGGAAGGTGCAAGCCGTTTTAATATCAGTTTGCGGGAATATGAGATTGTTCCGGGGCGGATGGTTATTGTATTGCCGAACCAGATTATCGAGCATCGATGGTTCAGCCCGGACTTCAAAGCTATATTTTTTGCCGTATCGAAGAATCAGTTGGAGGCGTTGCCTAAGATGGGAAATGTGCTTTCTTTATTCTTTTACTTGAAAGATTGTCCTTGTTGTGACCTCACCCTGCATGAACAGGAGATAATTCAGGAGTATCATCATTTTATCAGAAGGAGGTTGAGAAATAAGGAAGAGGAGATGTATCGCCGGGAGGTGGTTATGGGAATAATGCAGGGTTTCTTTTTCGAACTCTGCAATATTTTTAACAGTCATGCTCCGGCTGCCGCTTCTGCAGTGAAGACTAAAAGCCGGAAGGAGTATATTTTCGAACGTTTTTATGAATCGTTGGTGGAATCTTATCAATCGGAACGTAGTGTGAAGTTTTATGCTGACCAGTTGTGCCTGACACCGAAACATCTTTCCGGTGTGGTGAAGGAGGTCAGCGGTAAAACGGTGGGTGAGTGGATTGACGAACTGGTTATCTTGGAAGCGAAGGCTCTCTTGAATTCTTCGAGCATGAATATTCAGGAAATCGCCGACCGTTTGAATTTTGCAAACCAGTCTTTTTTTGGGAAGTATTTCAAGCATTATACGGGTATGTCCCCTAAAGAATACCGTAAGAAACGGTGATGTGTTTAGGGGTGCAGTGTCGGTATATGTCTCTTTTTTGTCCTATGAGGAGTTTGTTTAATGGGAACGGGAACTGATTGGGATTTGTAATTACAAAACTCCGGAACGTACCCGGCTTAACGTTTCCGGTGTCATTAACAGATAGGAAGCGATGTGCGCCAATGGAGCCCGCTTGATAATTTCCGGATGTGTTTCAAGCAGCAGGTTGTAACGTTCACGGGCAGATTCGAAACGCCATGAATCTGCCTTGACTTGTGATACAATCAGAGAGTATTCCAATATTTTCTGATAGAACATATTGATTTCCCAATTTTCCCTCGCTAATTTTTGCAGTATGTCGCGGGGAAACAAATAGATGATGGAGGGTTCCAGGGTTTCTACTATCAGCCGGGTGGGTTCCTGTTTTAAGAAGCTCTCGATGCACATTACAATGCAACCTTCGTATGAGAAATGTTCGGTTATGTCTTTCCCGTTTTTATAGTAGTACTGCCGAATCATTCCCTTACCGACGAAAACGATTTCATGGGCTATTTCTCCTTCATTTAGCGCGATGGCTCCTTTCGGGATTTCTTCACGGATGAGAATATTCTCTATTTGCCGTCTTCCTTCGATACTCATTTCCGGGAAACGGGAATTTACAACGGCATTTACTGTGTCTCTTAATAGTGTATCCATGTTCCTTTTGTCTTGATGTGTGCAAAAATACTAAAAACGATTGACATAAATCAAGTGTGGTGCAAAAAAGATGTATCTTTGTGAGGTAAATCTGGAGGTAGATAATGATGGATAAAATTGTAGGAGTAGTGATATTGCTATTGTGTTTGTGCAGTTGTGCAAAGGATGAAGATGCTATATATTATCCCGTAGGTAATGTGGATATCGAGAGGGGCGGACCTGCCTTGCCGGAAGAGGAAAGGGTATTGGTGGCCCAATGTTATAATGAGGAGGATTATGTGTTGGATACGCTTGCACAATATCCGGGAGACCTTACTATCGGCAAGCTGACGTTTATGATAAATTTGAGGAATCGGTTGGGGACCGGGAATGTTCCGGGATTTAACGGGGTCGGTGAATCCGGGTTAACTATGAGCCTGGGTTACAAAGATGGCAATTATCCGGCGGAGAGCCAGGTTCCTGTTTATACTTCGACGGATGTGGATGCCGGTTATGCGGTTGAGCTTCGCTTAAAGGGGGAACTGGTTTCAACCGGGGATGAATGGATGATTGATTATGTTTATGCGCAATTGGCCGGTTTGTTTCAACCTTATCCTCCCGAATCTTTCCCGGAGGTTTTCATGTGCAAGGGAGGGGAACAGTCATTTGCTGCTTTTGATTCTTTCCGTAGGACTTGGACGTTCGATATAACTTATAATCGTTCCGGTCTATCTTTCAGCCAGTTATATTTTAACTTGTTTGTCAATCTGGCGGGGCAGAAACGGGAAAACAGGGTTCGGCTAAGGATTGATAAGGAGTCTTATTTTAAGATATATGTTAAAAAATAGGTTGTCCGTGAGGTGAACCGGTTGGGTTAGGAAGCTGGATTCCAGAATATGGAAGCGAGGCGGTTTTTATTTACAGGTTGGAAAGAGCTTTTTGTGTCAGTTTTTAAGCCGGGGTTAAGGCAAGGGGCTTTTGAATCAAGAAGTATATGGGCGGCTATTTGAAAGATGTATTGGGTTCTTGTTTGATAATTTATGTATATCTGTTGAAGGCGGCGGTCTTTTTTTATTCCGAAAACGTTTATGGGGGTATGATGTTTTTGCATCCGTTGAATTGGGGTGTGAAGTAGTTCAGGCACCTTTATTTTATTTTGGGGTGGATACGCAAGGTTGGGTTGAAAGGGGGGATGAATTCTTTTGGGGAATTTATTCTGGTAAACAGTGTTCTTATGCCGGTATATGGTCCGAGGAGGACGGATTTGGAAGAGGGGGTATCAACTTGAACTGCAGCGGATTGATTTTAGGGTGTTTTTGATGATTATCAATAGGGAAGCTTAGAATTTTTATTGTAACTCCGTTTTTCATGCTTGGGGCTTTTTTGAGAAGAAAAGGTATAGGGTGCTAAAACTTTATAAGAAAACTTTTATATACCACTCTGTTGGTCGTAAATTCGTTCTATTTCTGTGTTATCAAACTAATTTGTAAATTGTTTAAGAAATAAGTTATGAAAAAAGACGGATTTACTGTATGTGCCAACAACTATGTCAGTTGTTTGCGTCGGGAGGGGCGTTATGCTACTGCTCATGTTTATCAGAATGCTCTCCGTTCTTTCACTGTGTTTTGTGGAACAAAAACGGTATCGTTCAATCAAATCACCCGTGAGAATTTAAAACGGTATGGCAACTATCTTGCGGCTTCCCAATTGAGATTGAATACTATTTCTACTTATATGAGGATGTTGCGTTCCATTTATAACCGGGGAGTGGATGATGGTCAGGCTCCTTATATTTATCGTTTGTTTCATGATGTTTTCACAGGTGTGGACTCTCGTCAAAAGAAGGCGATTCCTGTTCATGAATTGCATACGTTGCTTTATGAAGATCCCGGGGTTGACAAATTGCGCCATACGCAGGATATTGCCAAACTGTTATTTTTATTTTGCGGTATGTCGTTTTCTGACCTTGCCCATTTGAAGAAGGCAGATTTGAAGGATGGGATTTTAAAATACAATCGTATTAAAACCGGTACGCCTATGAGTATGGAAATACTGGATAGCGCCGTCAATATTATGTCCAGGCTTTTGAATAATGACCGGTCGGTAGATTCTTCCGATTATCCGGACTATCTTTTCAAGATATTGAGTGGACGACACAGATTGAAGGAAGAGGGGGCTTATATCGAGTATCAGTCTGCGTTGCGCCGTTTCAATAATCAGTTGAAAAGTTTAGCCAGGCATTTCCGGTTGCACTCTTCTGTCACTTCTTATTCTTTCCGGCATTCATGGGCTACGACGGCTAAATATAGAGGTGTGCCGATAGAAATGATTAGCGAGTCATTGGGACATAAATCAATTAAGACAACACAGATTTATTTGAAGAGTTTTGATTTGGCGGAGCGTACTAAAGTTAATAGGATGAATTATTTTTACGTAAGGAATTACAAAAAGAAGTTGTCTATTTAGTTAAGTTCTTGATAATAAAGTATAAATAGAAGCTGTTACTTCTTAGGTAACGGAAATAAGTATCCATTCGCAACAACAGATGAAAACAGATAAACATAGACACAAACTGCCCGCAAGCATGCTTTCCAACCTACGCGAAGGAGAAAACATGCTTGAAGATGAAGCATAAGAAAAAATAGACATGAAGAAAGATAATCTTCATGTCCAAATATATTTTTGCTATATATTGAAGTAAAAGCGAAAAAAAAGAAGATTTTGCTTGTATGCTATTTACATTTTTGCATATCTTTGCAACAAATTTATTTCCGTTACCTAAGAAGTAACGGATTTTTATGGGGTAAAAAAGTATGATTCAAAGAGAAGAAGGAACTTTAATTGCTGGGCCTATTTATGGGACAGGGGAAGGCGTAGCACACTCAAGACGCTGGTATGTCGCGTTGGTCCGTATGCATCACGAGAAGAAGGTTTGCGAGCGTTTGGGCAAGATTGGTATCGAGAGTTTCGTGCCGGTTCAACAGGAGGTTCACCAGTGGAGTGACCGCCGCAAGGTTGTGGAATCCGTATTGCTTCCCATGATGGTTTTTGTCCATGTTACTCCTGAGGAGCGTAAGGAGGTTCTTTCTTTTTCTACCGTAAGCCGCTATCTGGTAATGCGTGGTGAGAGCAGTCCTACCGTAATTCCTGACGACCAGATGGCTCGTTTCCGTTTTATGCTGGACTATTCTGATGATGTGATTTCGATGAACAGTTCTCCTTTGGCACGTGGCGAGAAGGTCCGTGTCATCAAGGGTCCTTTAAGGGGTTTGTTGGGTGAGTTGGTCACTGTTGACGGCAGGAGTAAGATTGCTGTCCGTCTGAATATGTTGGGTTGTGCTTGTGCGGATATGCCGGTGGGGTATGTGGAGTCTCTTGGTGAGAGGGTCTAGATAAAACAGAAATATAAATTCGAAAACTTCATTATGATGTACATTTATATTGAGGGTGTTTTTTTACTCTCGGTAGTGCTTGCGACTATTATTATTCCAAGAATAATATTCATTTCTTATAAGAAGCGTCTTTTTGACGTTCCTGATGCGCGTAAGGTCCATAAGACTCCGGTTCCCCGCTTGGGTGGTTTTGCTTTTCTTCCTGTCATCTTGATTTCCGTATGTGTTGTTACAGGCGTCGGTTATTATATGAATGCTCCTGTTGTTTCTGTTTGGTCGTCCGGTCTGTTCATGCGTTATCTTTTTCTGGTTGCTGGCACTACTTTGCTTTATTTGGTCGGCGTAGCTGATGATTTGGTCGGGGTGGGATACCGTTATAAGTTTGTGATTCAGATTCTTTCCGCTTCCTTTCTGCCTCTTTCCGGTCTTTGGATAAATGATTTGGGGGGCTTATTGGGGCTTCATGAGATTCCTTCATATATTGGCATGCCTTTGACGGTTTTTCTCGTGGTTTATATAACGAATGCGATTAACCTGATAGATGGGATTGACGGTCTTGCTTCCGGACTTAGCTGCATCGCATTGGGGTTATTGATTATAGTTTGTGCCTTTGTAGATCAGTGGACTCATGCTCTTTTGGCTTCCGCCACTTTAGGAGTTGTCCTCATTTTCTATTATTATAATGTTTTCAGTGTGTCAGGTCGCAAATTGTTTATGGGAGATGCCGGCAGTCTGACTCTCGGTTATATCCTGAGTTTTTTGATACTTCATTTCTGGACCCGTCAGTGGTATTGGGACCCGTTTGAACTGAATCTGAATATGGTCACCATATCTACCCTTCTTATCCCTTTGCTTGATGTGGTGCGTGTTTTTTATTCTCGTGCCAAGGATGGGCGCAATCCCTTTTTACCTGATAAGAATCATATTCATCATAAGTTTTTGCGTACAGGCATGAAAGTACGTACGGTAATGGTTACGCTGTTATTGCTGTCTCTGTCTTTGGTTGCTGCTAATTTTATATTGTCATATTATATCAATGCGACTTTCATGCTTCTTTTTGATTTGGTATTTTGGTGTGTTTTGCACATGGTTATCAATCGGGCTATTGTGAAACATGAAAAGTTGACGGGGAGAAAGTGGTATAAGACTTATCTGCATGTACCATTCAATGAATAAATTCAATCATATTCAAAATAAAATAATCATGAAAGCTTGTTTTATGGGATTAGGCTATATTGGTCTGCCTACAGCTATTATTGCCGCTAAACACGGTGTTCAAGTAGTCGGAGTTGATATTAATCCGAAAGTTGTTGAAATGACTAATCAGGGCAAATTGCACATTATAGAGCCGGGTATGGAAGAGATGTTGCAAGAGGTTGTTAAAATGGGTAGCTTGAAAGCCACTACTGTTCCTGAAGTAAGTGATGCTTATTTTGTGGTGGTTCCTACGCCATTCAAGGGAAATCATGAGCCTGATATTTCGTATGTTGAAGCAGCGACTCGTGCTGTGCTTCCTTTATTAAAGGAAGGTGATCTTTATGTAATAGAATCTACTTCGCCTGTGGGTACTACTGATAAGATGAAGAGTCTTATTTTTTCAGAACGTCCTGAACTGATTGATAAAATATATATTGCATATTGCCCCGAACGTGTATTACCTGGTAATGTTATTTATGAACTCATACATAATGATCGTGTTATTGGTGGTATGGATGATTTGTCTACTGATAAAGCTATTGCTTTTTACAGCCAGTTTGTACAAGGTACACTTCATCGTACAAATTGTAAAACTGCCGAAATGTGTAAGTTGACTGAAAATTCAAGTCGGGATGTACAAATTGCTTTTGCTAATGAACTTTCGCTGATTTGTGATAAAGCTGGTATTAATGTATGGGAATTAATTAGTTTGGCAAATAAACATCCGCGTGTTAATATTTTACAGCCTGGTTGTGGTGTAGGAGGACATTGTATTGCGGTAGATCCCTATTTCATTACTGCTGAATTTCCAATGGAATCTAAGATTATCGCTCAGGCGCGGGAAATTAATAATTATAAATCATTTTGGTGTGCGGAAAAAGTACAGAATGAAATGTTGAAATTCGAGCTTGAACATCATCGTAAACCTTGTGTCGCTATGATGGGGCTTGCTTTCAAACCTAATATTGATGATTTGCGTGAATCTCCTGCCAAATACATTGTTACTAAGGTCATGCAAAGTTGTAATAATGCCAATATTTTAGTTGTAGAACCTAATGTAAAAGAACATAATGTTTTTAAACTTACAGATTATAAAGAGGCGTATGAAAAGGCGGATATTATAGTTTTCCTGACTGCCCATGAACCGTTTAAAAAACTTGATTACCATGAGGATAAAGTTATTTTAGATTTTTGCGGTATTTTCAAAAAATAGATACACATAATGAAAAAGGTAATGTTAGTCTTCGGGACTCGTCCCGAAGCTATTAAAATGGCGCCATTGGTTAAGGAGTTTCAAAAATATCCTGATAAATTTCAAACCATTGTTTGTGTTACCGGACAACATCGTCAAATGTTAGACCAGGTATTGGATTTATTTGAAATCACACCGGATTATGATCTTAATATAATGAAGCAAGGGCAGGATCTTTATGATGTGACAGCTTGTGTTCTTGTCGGTATGCGCGATGTTCTAAAAAAAGTTCGACCGGATGTTGTACTAGTGCATGGCGACACTACTACTAGTACTGCTGCTGCTCTTGCTGCTTTTTATCAACAAATTCCTGTAGGACATGTGGAAGCTGGACTTCGTACACATAATATATATAGTCCGTGGCCGGAAGAAATCAACCGCCAAATAACAGGTCGTATTGCTACTTATAATTTTGCACCTACGTTATTGAGTAAAAGTAATCTTTTGAAGGAGAATATTGCTCCTGATTCAATTGTCGTTACAGGAAATACGGTCATTGATGCTTTGTATCAAGTTGTGATGAAAATAAAAACGGATACAGTTCTTGCTTCTGAATTGGAAAAAGTTCTCCACCGGAGCGGGTACGATGCAACACGACTGCAATGTGGTAAAAAGTTAGTGCTTATTACAGGACATCGTCGTGAAAATTTTGGAGGTGGTTTTATTCGAATGTGTACGGCTATAAAAGCTCTTGCCCAAAAGTATCCAAATGTAGATTTTGTCTATCCGATGCATTTGAATCCTAATGTACGTAAACCTATTCATGAAGTATTCGGTGAGAACTTTTCCAACTTAAAGAATATGTTTTTTATTGAACCTCTTGAATATTTGAGTTTTGTTTATTTGATGGAGAAATCAACTATTGTGTTGACTGATAGTGGAGGAATTCAAGAAGAAGCTCCTGGATTGGGTAAACCAGTTTTAGTGATGCGTGATACAACAGAACGTCCGGAAGCATTGGAAGCTGGTACTGTTAAGTTGGTCGGGACAGATTATGATAAAATTTTAAATGAAGTGTCCGCTTTATTGGATGATACGGAAGCTTACAAGAAAATGAGTATGTCTGTCAATCCTTATGGAGATGGATTGGCGTGTGGAAGAATTGTGAATGTTTTATGAGCGTGTATGTTCTAGATATGGAATATATTAATGAAAATAAGTGTCAATAATATAGTAAATAATGGGTTAGTACATTATCTTTTGGCAAATATGATATTTAGTATCTCTACGTTCATAGTAAATGCATGTTTGCCCAAAATATTCATATATGAATTTTATAGTAAATTTGTATATGTTTTTCAAATGGTTTTGTTTGTAACTACGATTTCACAAGCGGGATTGGTTGTTGGACTATATAAATTTATACATACTAATCAGAAACAAATACTTAATATTTATTATACTTCTATTTTCGTTATCTGTACAATATTGTTATTATTGGGAGTATTTGATGATAATTGGGTGGTAGTGATATTAAAACTTACTGACTTATCAGAAGTTGAAAATCTTATGTTTTTTCTCTCAATAATGGTATCAAGCATATTTCTGTTTAATAAAGGAAAGAATGTTGCAGATAAAGCATATAAATATATGTTACGAATTTCTGTAACATCATTTGGTATCCGTATTATTGTTCTTTGTGTTTTATATTTCTTGCAGATTACATCATTGAGTATTACTTTATTCTTACTTTTTATATTGCCTTTCGTGCAAGATATAAGAGACTTTTTTATATATTCAATTAGGTATGTCCGTTTGGGAAAAATAGAAAAAGAGAGATTGTATTCCTTTTTATTATATTGTTTTCGGGTCTGGAGTGTAGGAGCGCTTTTTATGATTTCTGATAGAATCTTTTTGATATATACAAAAGGAACTGATGTACATTTTACTACTGCTATTGCATTTTCTGCAGGTTTTCTAGGAATAATATCTTTGTTTAACTCCAGTTTTACAAATTATTTTTTATCGAACTTGTCTTCTGACCGAATTGATGAAATTAAATTTCATGTTAATCGACTGAAAAAAATGCTTATTCCTTATTTCGGAATATTATTATTGATTTGTCTCTCGTTTTCTTTGATTGTTTATTATATGTATCCTGCGTTGAAATCTACAACAGCGGTTGTATTATTTATTACATTGTTACGGTCAGGAATAATATCATATTTAGGGATGTTTTCTTTATTAAGCAAGGTATTGGACTTCTTAAATATAGAAATAATATTAAATATCCTTCGCATTGTAGTAGTGTTTTTCCTTTGTATGTTTTGGCAACCGGAGAATCTGATTATCTGGTATGCAGTTGTTATGTTTACCTTACCTTTTCCTGAATTAGTTCTGACAATTCTTATTGACAATAAACTCAAACGTTATGCCAATAATTGAAAGAGTGAGAAGGACTGTAAATTATGCCTTTATATTTTCAACTATAAATGATAATTTTATGGTGGGGAAATTGGGTAGTATGTCATTAAAAATACTTTTGATACTATTTATTATTGTGAATATTAACAAAATACTATCTTTTAGAGGGTTTTCCAAAGATAATCTGCCTTTTTTATGGATAGTGGTCACTATGTTTATTTCTTTAGTTGTAAATATAGAGACATATTCGAATATCATTATTCCTATAAATCTTTTTATTGCGATAAATATTATTTATGTGGTTTTTAGCCAGGAAAAAGGCATAAACAAGTATATATGGTGTTATGCTTTTTCTGCGTTATTTTCTGCTATTCTTTGTATAACGACAACTGATACTATTTCAGAATATACATTCCGAAGGACTGGAGGAACAGGGGATCCTAATGAGTTTTCTGTTACGGTACTTATTTCTTTAAGTTTCTTATTAGGATATATGTTGAAATTTAGAAATAAACAAAAAATCGCGGGTATTGTTGTTATGCTACTATTTTATGTTATTTCTTTATTATTTGCTGGTAGTAAAAGTGCAATATTGACTTTGATTTTATTAGTAATTCTTTTTTTAGGTTATATTTGTACTAGTTATAAAAGTAGTCATAAAAAGCTTCTTATTACTGGAATCATATTTACATTTATTGTAATCGGAATCGTTGTAGGATATTATTATGGTGATGTATTTCAAATGTTACTACAACGATTTGACGAAGTAGGAACAGCCAATGAACGCTTTATTTCATGGAAAGCCGGATTAGAGCTATTCGTAGATAACCCTTTCTGTGGAATTGGGATAGCTAATTATAGAAATATAATAGGAATCTATTATCCTTTTATTGCGGAAACTTCTAGAGCAGCCCATAATATGTATATTCAGGCTTTAGTAGAAACCGGTTTTATTGGGTTTGTAGCTTATCTGGGATTCATCATTTCAATTTTATTCAAGCAACTTAAATATAAAACATATCCATTGGAAATAGTTTTAGGTTTTATATCTATACTGTTGATGGGGGGCACCTTGTCTTTGTTGTTTGATAAATATGTATGGATATTTTATGCGTTTCTATATAATAAAAATAGCTATTGGAGAAAATATGAAAATTCTAGAAATAATACCACAACTTTCATCAGGTGGCGGTGAACGTTTTACTGTTGACTTGTGTAATGAGTTATCTAAAAAGCATGAAGTAATCCTTTGTGTATTGCACTCGTTGGAAAAAACAGGATTTTATTTACATGAGGTCTCTTCTCAGATAAAAATCATCTCGTTGAATAAAAGAGCGGGAATAGATTTGAAGCTTCCATTTAAAATCTTCAGATTGGTACAGAAAGTAAAACCAGATGTGATACATACACATTTACGTGGTATTGTTTATAGTGGGTTGGCAATTCTTTGGTACCGTGATACCGCATGTTTTCATACAGTGCATAATTCAGCTAAACAAGAGGCTGGTGGCTTTATTAGTTGTGGTGTAAGAAAATATTTTTTTTTAACCGGGCTTGTCCATGCGATAACTATTTCGGAAGAGTCCAATAATAGTTTTGTCGATTTTTATCATAGAAGAGCGGTCATGATACCTAATGGTAGAAATATTCCTAAGAATATCATTGTTTCGGAAAAGGTAAAAAGTGAATTTGCAAAGTATCGGGCTATTCCGGAAACTTGTGTTTTGGTCAATTTAGCAAGAATTGATGAAGTAAAACGACAAACGATGCTTACTAGAATAGTGAAGCGGTTGAACGAAGAAGGATATAAGCTCTCTATGCTCATGATTGGCAATAATAAAAATAGTAAACTAGTGGCTGAAATAGACTCATATCATTGTGAATATGTTTTTGTTTTAGGAGAAAAGAGTAATCCTTTAGAATATCTTAAAATGGCGGATGGATATTGTTTGATGTCATCTTATGAAGGAATGCCTATATCTTTAATTGAGGCATTAGGAACAGGAAATATACCTATTTGTACTCCGGTAGGTGGCATTGTCAATGTAATTAAAGATGGTGTTAATGGCATATTAGCTAAAGATATAAGTGAAAATGAATGCTATAGTGCAATAAAGCGATTTCTTGGGTTGAAAGAATACGAAATTAGAAAAATGAAAGAAAACGCTTTGTTAAGTTATACTTCTTATAGTATGACAGAATGTGCAAAAAAATATGAGTGTTTGTTTTATTCTTATGTAAAAAGTCATTAAACAGGAAACTCGGTTTTCTATATTTATCATGAAAATGTATACTGATAATGTAATTCTTAATATTGGTCCTTGTTCGTTTCGTTATGATAAGGATAAAACGGGGGGAATTGTTGTGTTGTTCGAGCAATGGCTGACTTATTGTAGAGAGATAGGTATAAATACAATAATAGTAGATACTAATAAGCACAATTATTCTAATCGGATAATGGCTTATTTAAATATTTTGTGGCAAATACTTACAACGTTTTCGAAAGTCGATATTCTTTTTTTACATGGTACTTTAAATGACTATTTATTGATAGCGCCATTTGTTGTATGTTTGTCGAAATGTACTAAAAAACGTGTTGCAATTAGAAAATTCGCGGGGAATTTTGAGCAATATTATTTTACATGTGGAAGAATCAAACGTTTTATTCTCAATTATGTGTTGAAAAATGCAAATGTCGTTTTTTGGGAAACCAAAAGCCTTGTGAGATTTGGAGAGAAACTGAATCCTGATACTTATTGGTTTCCAAATGTTCGTCAAGCTACAAATATACGGCGAGGTGCACGTCCTTATGAAAAACGTTTTTGTTTTCTTTCACGTGTTGAGGAAATGAAAGGAGTGGATATATTAATGACTTGTTTTAGTAACCTGGATACAAATTATCAGTTAGATATTTATGGACCTGTTATTGGATATTCACTGGAAGACCTAGAAGGGAAAAACTATAAATATAAAGGAATGGTGGAGCCACAGAACGTTTGCAGAGTATTAGCACAGTATGATGTTTTGATATTACCGACACTTTGGAAAGCAGAAGGCTATCCAGGTGTTATTATAGAGGCTTTTAGTGTGGGAATTCCTGTTATTTCTACAAAAATGGGAGCAATTCCAGAGCTTATAAAACAAGGGGTTAATGGTTTTTTAGTAGAAGCAGGAGAAACCGAATCTTTGAAAGATGCTATCTTGCAAATCAGCCAAGATACTTACTTTAAACTACACGAAGGTGCGTTGTCTTCATTTAATCTATTTGATGCAAATCAAGTCAATAATCATATAGTAAAATTGTTATAAGGAGTGGTATGAATTCTTTTTCTATCTATAAAAAATTACCAATTAGCGTTCAGAACATATTATGCAGTATACAAGGGTATAAACTGAATAAGTTGCGATACGGTACTGAATATCTTCAAATTGCTAAAGATTTAGAAAAAAGTGATCAATGGAATGCTGAGCAGATTTTACAATATAAAGAGGAACAGTTATCTTATATATTGCGTTATGCTTATGAGCATTGTAAATATTATAGGCAGAAATTTAATAAAGCAGGTGTATTACCTGATGATTTTAACCATTTACCTGATTTGCAAAAATTTCCAGTTTTGACTAAAGAAGAGGTGAGAGCTCATTGGAAAGAAATGCTTTCTGACGAGTTTTCGGAAAAGGATCTTGTAATTTATCATACTAGTGGAAGTACGGGAACACCTCTGAATTTTTATTGGACAAAAGAGAATATACGCCATTATTGGGCAACTGTGTGGAGAGCTAGAGGAAGGGTGAAAATCAAGAAAGGAGATTTGCATTTAAATTTTACCGGAAAACTTGTAGTTCCTTTAGAACAGCAGAATCCTCCTTATTGGCGATATAATAGATTTTTAAATCAGTATATGATTAATCAACAACATATTACGGATGAGAAAATTACAGATCTTGTAGAATTTATCAATAAGAAACAATTTAAGTTTTTTGTGGGATACCCTTCTATTATTACTAGTTTTGCCATGTTGGCAGAGAAACATGGATTGCAAATTATTAATTCGCCACAATATATTTTTCCTAGTGCTGAGAAATTGTATGAACATCAGCGTATTGTGATTGAACGAGTTTTTAAAGGGGTTTGTATTTTAGAACATTACGGTTTTAGTGAAGAGGCTGCGGCGGCATCAAAGTGTGAATGTGGATATTATCATGAGGATTTTGAGATGGGGCATCTGGAATTGGTAAATGAACAGGATATAGAATCGGGTAAATCCGGAATTATGCTGGCAACAGGGTTCAAAAATCTAGCAATGCCTTTTATTCGTTATAAGATTGGAGATAGAGCCACATATACTGAAATCCCGTGTTCTTGTGGACGGCAAAGTCAACGAATTTTAGATATTGAAGGACGTACTGAGGATTATATTGTTACTCCGGAAGGAGCACATATTATGAGACTTGGTTATCTACTTAAATCTGCTTCTCATATTGCAGAAGCGCAAATTGTACAGAGTGTAAAAGGGGAGATTATAATTAAAATAGTACAGTTACCTGGATATACAAATGAAGATGAAAATAGTATTCGTCAGGTAGTTCGTGAACAATTTAGCCCTACAATGAAAGTTGGTTTTGAATATGTAGATAGTATTCCGAGAACTAAAGCTGGAAAGTTTAAGTATGTTGTTTCTCTTTTGTCTAATCAATAAATGTGATTTGTAAATAGTCAATTATGTGAATCATGTTTTATGTTATGGATATTGTTTTATTATATCATACTTTACGACATTTGCGCTTTCGTCAAATTGTTTATCAGGTAAAGAATAGATTAAAAAAAGAAAAATGGCAATTTTATGAAAGTCCTGACAATAGTAAGTTGAACATATTGTATCCTATCGTCAAACCAAGATGTATGCAAAATGAGACTTTTACGTTTTTAAATTTGAAAGCAAGTTTTTCATCGTGGGATGATGTGAGTAAAGGAATGTTATGGGCATACAATTTAAACTATATGGATTGGTTACTTCAAGAGGATTTGGATTTTAAAATTGGAAGTAAATGGATAGATAAATTTATTAAAGATTGTTTTTGTAATAAAATAGGGCTGGATCCGTATCCGATAGCTCTTCGAGGAATCAATTGGATAAAGTTTATTACTATTAATGTTCATAAATTGTCAATTGAAAAAAGAAAATTTTGGAATGATAGTTTGTATTCACAATACAAATTACTTGTTAACAAGTTAGAGTATCATTTGTTGGGTAACCATTTATTGGAAGATGCTTATTCATTATTTATTGCAGCGATATATTTCAAAGATGAAAATTTTTATAAGCTTTCTGTTAAGTTATTACATCAGGAACTAAGTGAACAGATACTTCCGGATGGAGCACATTATGAGCAGTCTCCAATGTATCATTGTATTTTGTTGGACAGATTGCTTGATTGTTATAATTTTTCGGTCAATAACGTTCATTGGACGGGGCAGGTGGCATTGAATGATTTTTTAAGTGAAAAAGCGATGCTAATGTTAGGACATTTAAGTAGTGTAATCTATACTGACGGTCAGATCCCCTTATTGAATGATTCTGCTATGGGAATTGCACCTACTTCAACACAGTTGTTCGATTATGCCAAACGATTAGGATTGGTATGGAATGCGGTTAATATGCAAGAATGTGGTTTTCGTAAATTGAAAAATCAACGAATGGAAATAATTGTCGATATTGGTAATATCACAGCGACTTATCAACCAGGGCATTCACATGCAGATACATTTAATTATGAGTTGCGGATAGATGGTCGTCCTTTCATTGTGGATACGGGGATTTCAACTTATGATAAAACAGAACGTCGACAATTGGAAAGAAGCACCAAAGCGCATAATACGGTTTCTGTAAAAGGTCGTGACTCAAGTGAAATTTGGGGTGGGTTCAGGATGGGAAAAAGAGCCCATGTTAAGGTCTTGGAAGATACAAGCATGTCTGTGAAAGCAATACATAATGGTTTTGGTAAGGTAGGACTACATACTCGTACATTTATATTGAATTACGATTCTTTTGTTATTCATGATGAGATATCCATGAATAATTCGGCTATTAGTTATATTCATTTTGCTCCTGATGTACAGATTTTGGCAGTATCTCCGACAGAGATTCATACCGATCGGGCTCTTATTCTTTTTTTTGGGGCTTGTTCTATCGAATTGAAAATGGGGACAGTGTCAACAGAGTATAATAAATTCCGACCATCTTCAGTTGTATTGGTCCATTTTGTAGGTAATTGTGGTTACAAAATTTTATATAATAGTTAAAAATGAAAATCTTATTTCTTACGGATAATTTTCCACCGGAGGTGAATGCTCCGGCTTCTCGTACTTATGAACATTGCAAAGAATGGGTGAAAGAAGGGGTAGAGGTAACTGTAATAACTTGTGTTCCTAATTTTCCTCAGGGGAAAGTATATGCGGGATATAAGAACAAGTTGTATCAGGAGGAAGTGATGGACGGAATAAAAGTGATACGAGTATGGAGCTATATGGCCGCAAATAAGGGATTTTTAAGGCGAATCTTGGATTTTATTAGTTTTTCTGTAACTTCTTTTGTGGTGGGACTTTTTCAAAAAGCAGATTTGATAGTTGCTACATCACCCCAATTTTTTACGGCGTTATCCGGGCGCACTCTTTCATTTTGGAAACGTACGAAGTGGGTAATGGAAGTACGCGATCTTTGGCCGGAGTCAATAAAAACTGTAGGAGCGTTAAAAGATAGTCCGATCATTCGTTATTTTGAATGGGAAGAAAAGAAATGTTATAAATCGGCAAAAAAAATAGTAGTAGTAACAGATTCTTTTAAAAAACGACTGATAGAACGCGGAGTCCCGAAAAATAAGATTTTTGTTGTTAAAAATGGGGTCAATAGAGAATTATTTACTCCTATTCCGAAAGATGAATATTTACTTCAGGATTTAGGATTAACCGGAAAGAAAATTGTTGGATATATTGGGACACATGGGTTGGCTCATAAATTAGATTTCATATTGTATTGTGCAAAACGCTTGGAAGAAGAAGGTAATGAGGTCTTTCATTTTATTTTTATTGGTACAGGAGCAGAAAAGGCTAATTTGTTAAAGTTAAAGGAAAAATTGAATCTTTCTAATGTAACAATGCTTGATTGTGTGTCTAAAAGCGAAGTAAAGAAATATATTTCAATTTTGGATGTGGCATTGATAAATTTGAGAAAGTCAGACTTATTTAAGACCGTGATTCCTTCTAAGATTTTTGAGAATGCAGGTATGAGGATTCCTATATTGATGGGAGTTAATGGTGAAGCTCAAGAAATTGTAGAATTTTATCATGCAGGTATATGTTTTGAACCAGAAAATGAAAGTGATTTTCTTGAGAAGCTAAATTTATTATTAAATAATTCGACATTATATGTAGCTTGCCAGACAGGATGTGAAATGTTAGCTCGAGATTTTGATAGAAAATTTTTGGCTAGACAATTATTAGATATTTTACAATGCTAGACAGTAATTAAGTAAATAAAAAAGAGAATATATGAGGATATTGAAAGTTTTAATGTTCGGATTTATGCTATCTTTTCTTTTAATGGCATGCCAGTCTTATAAGAAAGTCCCTTATCTGCAGGATGCTGAGGTTGTGTCCCAGG
>NZ_CAUCSQ010000010.1 GCF_958445495.1 uncultured Bacteroides sp.
ACAAGAAATCCGAGTAAAAAATGCACAGGTTTAAGATTTTTGAGCAAAAGAGGAGCGTTTTTAGAGAGGGAACTGTTCCTTTAACCGTCCGTAATAATGTACGTCTGTAAAGTCACCGTTTTTGAAAACAACTTTCTGCAGAATTCCGGCTTTGGCGAATCCTGTTTTCTCCGACGCGCGCATTAGGGGGAAATTTCATTCGGATACGGTTGCGGGCACATCGGGTAACGGACTGGTGATACCGTATCATACAGCTTGCACGGTTGGACTGGTTAAGATGTTCCGCCGCATGCCTTACTTGTTTTTTATGCGAATACTAATTCGTTCCACAACTGTTGACGTTTAGTTCCACAGATGTTTTCCTTTCGTTCCATATCTGTGGAACGAAAGGAAAACAGTCGTGGAACGAAATATTTGCAGCGAGACGGGGGATTGGATATTGCACGGAGGATAAACAATAGCCGCAAGGCTTTACCCTGATTTCGCCAATCAGTCCCTTCTCCTTATTATTGTACGCCGATTTCTGCCAGTCCCATCGGTTCCCCGTCCTGTATCATCCGTGTCGCTTTCAGTTGGATATAACGTGCGTTGACCGGAGTGAAGTAGACCGATTGCAGAATCGGATTGTTCTTTATATTGGAAAACTCGTCTTTGGCCACTACCCGGTCTACTGCGTTGCTATCCGTGCCGACAGAGATTTCATAAGCGGCGATTACTCCTTTGTTGTATTCGCTCTGGTCGGGAAGGTAATGGAACGAAGTAACCGTGCGTTCTTCTCCCAAATCAATCAACAGTGTGTTTCCGTCGATGAAACAAGTGGTTTGCCCGTTCTTGTCCATGCTCTTCTGCGCTTCTTCCGCATCTATTCCGGCAAGGGTGAACGGATAGCTTTTCAGCTCTTCGGCTTTCGCCGTGTACGTATCGGGCGTTTCTCCCGCGTAGTATGCTTCGATGTTATTGATGCAGAGGCACGCGCGTGAATCCGTGAAGCGGACGCGAATCTTACCGGTGGAGACTGTTTCGAAGCGTAGGAGGCGTTTGTATCCGACAGTGGTCGTTTCTTCGTTGAGCTTTACGGGAAGCCATTCGCCTTCCTGTTCATATTCTACGACGAATGATTTGACACGTTGTCCCAAAGGAATGTATTCCTGCAACATCATGCGGTTTATCTTTTCTTTCCGGGGCAGCTCGAACTCGATGGAGGCGGAAGTGACATCGTCGTTGGTGGCCCAGTAGGTATCGTAATCGCCGTCGGTCACGGCTTTTGCAGAGAATGTTTTTCCGCGTTCGTCCGATGCTTTGGGGGAGATTCCCGCCAATAGGTTGCGGGCCAGTTGTTTTTGGATATTCTTATGGAAGTTTACGGCATTGGCGGAGTCGACGGGATGAATCAATCCGTCACGGTTGACCGGGAAGTTTAACAGCAGCGTCGCATTATGTCCCACGCTACGGTAATACAAATCCGTCAATTGGTCTACGGTTTTTACCCGGCCGTCTTCTTCCGGATGATAGAACCATCCCGGACGGATGGAAACGTCACATTCCGCCGCTACCCATTGGTTGCCGTCGGCGTGCCCGTATTGCAGTTCACGGTACTTGGGATATCCCGGATAGACTTCTCCCGCACGGAGGAAAGACCAGTTGGTGGCTCCTGCGAATCCTTTCTCATTGCCTACCCAGCGGCAACCCGGACCGCCGTCCGAGAAGATAACGGCTTGCGGTTGCAGCTCGTCAATCATCCGGTAAGCTCTGGGATAGTCATAATAAGTCTTGCGGTCGATTGTGCGGCTGTCTTTTGCACCGCCGTACCAGCCGTCTCCGCCGTTGGCACCGTCAAACCAGATTTCGAATACGTCACCGTAGTTGGTTAGCAGTTCGTGGAGTTGTTTATAGAAATAGTCTACGTATTCCGCAGAACCGTAGTTCGCCTGATGCCTGTCCCAAGGAGACAGGTAGACGGCAAACTTGATGCCGTACTTTTTACAGGCGTCCGAGAGTTCGCGGACGATGTCGCCTTTTCCGTCTTTATACGGGGTGTTGCGGATACAGTATTCTGTCAGTTGCGTGGGCCACAGGCAGAATCCGTCGTGGTGCTTGGCTGTCAGAATCACTCCTTTCATGCCGGATTTGACAAAGGTTTGCACCCATTGCTCGCAGTCCAGCCTGGCAGGATTGAATGTTTTGGGGTCGGAATCTCCGTATCCCCATTCGCGGTCGTTGAACGTATTAAGTCCGAAGTGCACGAAAGCGTAGGTTTCCATTTTTTGCCATTCCACTTGTTTGGGTTCGGGGACGGGCAAGATTGCTTCCGGGGCTTTTGCCGGACTGCAGGCGTTCAATAAAAGGGAAGCGATGCCTGCGTAAAAGATTTGAGGATGTTTTTTCATGGGGGTAATTGTTTTTAATGTTATTAATGAGCGGCCGTGTTATGGCCGTATGCTGAATCCGAGTACGAAATAAAGCTGTTTTTCGTAAGGGTTGGCTATCAGTTTCCCGAAAACGGGGAGGGAGAACCCGGAGGTTATTTTCAGCTCTTTGGTGGCGGACAATCCGATGTTGACAATATTGAATTTGTCGGAGTACATCCCTTCCCATGGGGTAAATCCCGCTTCAACGCTCATGTTCACATCTTTCACGTCGAAAGGGTAGCTTAATTCGCAATAACTGGACCACGCGCGTTTGCCGTTTTCCCGATAGTCGTTGCCGGCGAATGTGGTGTACCAGTTGACGGTAAGGGGAAACCTCTCGCTGAACAAGTAGCCTGCTCCTAACTCGAAAGTGTGTCCGGTGGAGTGTGAACTGTAGTTGAAATATTTGAAAGGTTCTTCGGCGGTCTGCGTAAAATAGTCGTTGGCGTAGAGAATCAGGTTTCCGTATTCGTATTCTACGGACAGGTCGATTTCGTTGTTTTTCTCGCGGAATTCCGTAGAACCCCATGCGTAGACGGTCAGTCCTTTCCAGTTGATTCCTAGGGACGGCTGTACGCTTGCGTTGCCCGAATCCGTTCCGCGCCAGATGTAGCTGCTGACGAAATCCGCATTTACAAAGACTTCCTGTGCTTTTGCCAATGCCGCGCAACACAAGATTGCGATAAACAGTAGGGTTTGTCTTTTCATTTCATCGGTTGTTCTAATGAGCGGTTGTTCTAATGGGAAACGGAGATACGGCATATAGGGATTGGCCGTGGCAAATTCCGGAAAACGGAAGAACGGCTTCCCGCATATTCCGTGCGGGTGCGCCGTTCTTATATCGTGAATCTGCGTAAGATTGCCGGGATTTTCCGTCTCTGCATTGTCTTTGGCGGGAATATCTATTTTTTGCCAAGGACAGTTATAAGGAGCGGTTTACGGAATAGACCGGCAAGTGAAATTTTTGCCGGCGGCTTATTTGATTCCTAATTTTTTGGCGATATCTTTCGGAAGCGCATCCTTGTGTACGACGATGTTCATCGTTTTGTATGCGACGAACGCTTTGGAAGCATACCAGATACCGTTGTATTTACCGGCTTTTCCCCAGGAATTCTTAACCATGAAGTATTCTTTCCCGTTCTGGTCTTTGGCGATACCGTAGATAACCATTCCGTGGTCGTCGGTCGTTTCCCAGTTGTCAAACGCTTCCTGACGCATTTCTTGAGTGACGGTCATTTCCGGAAGAGGTTTGGAAGTCAGCTCTTTGCGTTTGTCTGCAGCAGTCAGTCCGGTCCAGCGTGCCATGTCTGAGCCTGTGAGTTCGGCTCCTTTGGTCGCGTCCGGCATAACGGCGATGCCGTCACGGGTGAATCCCTGTTCGCTGACATCGCTGCCCCATGCGAATGTGTATCCTTTGTTTACCGCATTGTCCATTACCGCCATCAGTTCGTCGATAGGCAGGTTGTAGGAAAGGCTGTTGCGCCAGTTGTCCTGGATTTCGATGGAGAACTGGGTGTAGAACGGATGGTGTGTATATGAGGTCAGTGATACGTAGTCGTCACAGTTCAGCCCCAGCGATTCCGCGAAGGTCTTCGGAGTGTATTCCTTGCCTTTGTAAGTGAACTGTTCCGGACATTCTCCCAGGTAGGTATCGTAAATGGCTTTCAACCCGTTTTTCCATACCGGGGTCAGTTTGCTCAGTTTGCCTTTGGCGATGGCGTTGATATAGCCTGATGCGACGGCATCCAGCTCGTTGTGTACGGGTAGCGTGTCGCCGTACATGATGCCCGGCATCACTTCCTGCGGGACGATTCCGTAATTCTTGATGCAGTATAGTACGTCATAGAAACTCCCGCCCGGAGAGAAGGAGCTGTCACCGTGGTAACGCACGTAGTTTATTCCGCGGTCTTCCATCGTTTTGTGCACTACGAACATTTCCGCCAGGTCATACTCGCCTTTGCCCATACGGAGCAGTTCGGATTCTATGAATCCGAGGGTTGAGAAACTCCAGCAGGTACTTGAGCGGTTCTGGTTTTTGATGGATGTAATCGGATTTTCTTTCACTGTCGTGAAAACGAAGCCTTCTTCGGTTTTTGCGTCTTGTGCCATTGTACTTAGGCTGAATAAGCCCAGGGCAGCGATAAGGATACTTTTTTTCATTCTTAATGACATTAATATTAAATTTTGTTCAGGTCACAAAGATAGGAAAGTTTCATCACAGATTATACAGATTTGCACAGATTATCCTGTTTACTTTTGTGAAAAAGGCAATCTATGACGGATTTTATTGCATTCGGGCGTGTCAAGTATGTCCGGGGAAGGTGATATTCACACCGATGGAAGGGAGATTGCCGTTGTGCAGCCCCCGGATTTCTTCATCACGGATGATGTCGCAGCCTATTTCCGAAACCGGCAATTCGGGTTTCATGCCGGGCGGCATCGTCCGTGACGTTTCCGGAATTTTCTTATCCGATACGGTTCATTCCGTTTTTTCTTGTTTGGGTGACACGATGTAGTCTTCTTTGATGAACTCGTCGTAAACCCGTTTGGGGTGGTCGAACGGGGCTGTCCCGTTTCTCTGTTCGTCAAAATTCTCTCTGCGGAATTGTTTCAGTTTCAGATTGTCTTCGGCATATTCCCGCAGTTTTTTGTGTTCGCGTCCGTAGAGCGAGCTTTCAGTTACTTCCGAGTCGAGCAAGCTTTCCTTCGGGGTGATGGTGGGCAAGAGCACTTGTTCCAGCAATCCGCGGTAGGCGCCTTCATATTCGCACCAGACAAGGCCGTTGACTACGAATATGCGATAGGTGTACTTTGACCATGCAGTTTTAATCTCAATTGATTTGGCGTAGATTTCAATGGTTGCCTCTGAGCCATACTCCTGGTCACGGATTACAACGGTTGTCCGGCCGCTAATTTCTTCTTTCACGGAAGTGTGCCATTTGGGGGAATGCATGATTTCCTCAATAATTTCCGGCAAATTCTCTTTAATCTCGAACTGTATTCTCATGGTGCTTGCCTGCAAGCAGGGCTTTTTTAGGATTTCTTCCTTAAACAATTTAAGTTAGCCTAAAGTTACATAGATTGAAGCAAAAAAGCAAGATTTTGTTTGAATATTTATTATTTTTGCCCGACTATCTGCCTTTTTCGTTTGTTTTTATCATAAATATGCGGCAGATGACGGAAGTTTTGCATAGTCGTAAAAAAGGAGGGGAGACAAGAATGCGGGAGAAATATGGAAAGGATTTGAAAATGGACGGGCCTGCAACCGGGCTGGTGCTGGAAGGCGGGGGAATGCGCGGAGTGTTTACTTGCGGCGTACTCGATTATTTTATGGATTGCAATATCCGGTTTCCTTATGTGATAGGGGTGTCCGCCGGTGCGTGCAACGGATTGTCATACGCTTCCCGCCAACGGGGACGCGCCAGGTACAGTAACATTGATTTGTTGGAGAAGTACAATTATATCGGTCTGAAATACTTGTTGAAGAAACGTAATATTCTTGATTTCGATTTGTTGTTCAATGAGTTTCCCGAACATATTCTTCCTTATGATTACGAAACGTATTTTGCTTCGCCGGAACGGTTTGTGATGGTGACTACCAACTGCCTTACGGGAGAGGCGGACTATTTCGAGGAGAAGAAGGACAAGCGAAGGGTGATTGATATTGTCAGGGCATCGAGCAGCCTGCCTTTTGTCTGTCCCATTGCTTATGTGGACGGCGTTCCCATGCTTGACGGGGGTATTGTCGATTCCATTCCCTTGCGGAGAGCCATTGAAGACGGTTGTGACCGTAACGTGGTCGTGCTTACTCGTAACCGCGGTTATCGGAAAGATTCGAAGGATATCCGTATTCCTCCGTTCGTGTACCGGAAATATCCGAAGCTGAGGGAGGCGCTCAGCCGCCGCTGCGCCGTTTACAATGAGCAGTTGGAAATGGTGGAACGGATGGAGGATGACGGAAGGGTTATCGTTGTCCGTCCGTTGAAACCGGTGGTTGTGGACCGTATCGAACGGGATGTGCGGAAATTGACGATGTTTTATGAGGAGGGGTATGCATGTACGAGGGCTTTATTCGGGGATTGTAAATAGGATAGAATAGGTACGATAGGTACGGGTAGCTGCCGGATTTCATATCCGGCAGCTATTGTTTTCTGAAAGCCGGTGTGGTTTGCTTCGGATGTCCTTTTCTGCCGGTAAAAAATCGTATCGGTTTTTGCCTTTTGCAGGAAAACCTTGTAAAATAGCGGTTTATGTAACAAATCTTACAGCCTTTGAAACATTTTTTTTAGTCGGTTGACGTAAATCAACCGTAATTTGCATCATCGATAAAGAGAAAATTCGTATTTTTAAATTAATAACATTAAACTAATGCATAATGTCATGAAGAACAAAAAATTTCTTTGCAGCATTTGTTTCCTGTTCATTTTCATGCCTGTTGTCTGGGGGCAGAACATAACAGTAAAGGGAAACGTTACTTCCAAGACAGACGGACAGCCGGTTATCGGCGCATCTGTTGTTGAAACCGCGGTTACGGCTAACGGAACCATTACCGACCTGGACGGTAATTTTACATTGACGGTGAAACAGGGGGCGGACCTGACAATTTCGTATGTGGGTTTTAAGCCTGTCAGGCTGAAAGCGAAGGCTTTGTTGAATGTCGTGTTGGAAGAAGATTCCGAGTTGTTGGACGAGGTGGTGGTGACGGGTTATTCGACGCAGAAGAAAGCCGATTTGACCGGTTCGGTAGCTGTCGTTTCAACGAAAGCGCTGAAAACGACCTCCGATGCGGACCCGATGAGGGCTTTGCAGGGTAAAGTGCCGGGTATGACGATTACTTCCAACGGTTCGCCCAGCGGTACGGGTACGGTCCGCATACGCGGTATCGGTTCTTTCAATTCTTCACAAGATCCGTTGTATGTTGTTGACGGAGTGCCTACCACCCGCGCGTTGAATTCATTGAATACGAATGATATCGAAAGCATGCAGGTTTTGAAAGATGCGGCTTCCGCTTCCATATACGGTTCGCGTGCTTCGAACGGAGTAATCATCATCACTACTAAAAAGGGGAAGAAAGCGGATAAGATAAAAGTGGATTTTTCCGCTAATCTGACTGCGCAGTTCTATACTCCCCAATCTTTGATGAAACTTTCCAATACATCGGAATATGCGACGGCAATGGCGCAGGCGGCTTTGAACGACGGATTGGACCCGGTGGCTTATGCCAGCAATTATGGCTTGAACCTGAATGCTGCTGCAGGTACGCCCATCACTGTCTGGAATCCGGCGACGGAGAGTTATGTGGATTATACGGTAAACGGCTTGTATGACGGTTACATCAACCAGAAGAAGACGATGAAGTTTTCCGATACAGACTGGCTGGACGAGATTTCCCGTACCGGATTCTCTCAGAATTACGACCTTTCTCTTTCTCATGCCAATGACAAACATTCCACCATGTTCTCGTTGGGCTATAAGAAGAATAACGGAATCTTGAAATATACGGATTTTGAGAATATATCCGCCCGTATGAATTCTTCTTATAATGTGAACAAGTATCTGACTGTCGGTGAGAACTTCACGGTGACTTACACCAGCCAGGTGGATTGCGCCCCGATGGAAAATGCCTTGAAGATGGCTCCTACCGTTCCTGTGTATGAGGAGGACGGGACGACTTTTGCCGGTCCGGTCGGCGGAATGAGCGACCGGCAGAATCCGTTGCGCGAGTCCTATGACAACCGTGACAATCATCTGGATTACTGGCGTTTGTTCGGCAACGGGTATGTGGAGATAAAACCGGTTAAGGGGTTGGTGCTCCGTTCTAATTTCGGTATCGACCATTATTCTTCTTTCATCAATTCGATGACTTATACTTATCATTCGGATATTGTCAATAATGATATTGCAAAGACAACTTTGTCTCATAACAATGAGACTAACTGGACTTGGTCTAATACGGCGAACTATAATTTCCGGCTGGCGGACAAGCATGACTTTACCGTTTTGTTGGGTACTGAAATGTCTAAACAGTCTGTTATTGATTTCTCTGCCTATTCGGAGGAGTATGCAGTAGAAGATAAGGATTATATGTGGCCGAACGCGGCGACGGGGACTATGAGAAATTCCGGCGCCAAGGTGGGATACAGATTGGCTTCTTTCTTCGGCAAGCTGGATTATAATTATGATGATTTGATTCTGGCGTCGTTTACGATCCGTCGTGACGGTTCTTCACGTTTCGGCAAGGATAACCGTTGGGGAACTTTTCCTGCCGCTACTTTGGGGTTACGCTTGTCGAAGTTGCTTAAAAAGGATTGGATGGATGACTGGAAAATCCGTTTCTCATGGGGAAAGACCGGTAACCAGGCAATTGATAATAATGCGCAGTTCGGCTTGTATGTTGCCGATTACGGGTTGGACCGCGTGACTTCCACGGCGTATGATTTGCTTCTGCAATCTTCCGGGACTTTCCCGTCGGGGTATCGTGCCACCCAGATTGCTAATCCTAATTTGAAATGGGAATCGGCGGAACAGTTCAATATCGGTACGGACTTTACTCTTTTCGGGGGGAGCTTGTACGGTTCAATCGACGGTTTTGTCAAGGATGTGGACGATATGTTGATTAATCCCGCTTATTTGGGTGCTTTGGGCGAAGGCGGCGCATCATGGGCCAACGGTCCTTCTTTACGTAACTGGGGTATGGAATTTACCTTGGGATATCGTAAAACGCTGGCTTGCGGGCTGGGGATTGACGTGAACGGCAATCTGGATTTTTTCCGCAACAGGGTTACTTATCTTCCCGAAACGTCAACCGGTTCCTACGCTCATACGACGACGGAAAATCTGGTGGAGTCCCGCCAGCCTTACGGCTCTATCGTGGGATATGTGGTTGAAGGCATTTTCCAGAACCAGGCGGAGGTGGATGCTTCCGGACAGCCGAATGCGCGTGTGGGAGGCTTGAAGTATGCGGACTTGGACGGCAAAAACGGTATAACGGCCGATGACCAGACCTGGATTTTCAATCCTGTTCCGGCTTTCTCTTACGGCTTGAATATCGCATTGAGTTATAAGGGGTTTGATTTGAGCATGTTTTGGCAGGGGGTATATGACAAGGATGTATATAATAACCAGAAATTTCAGACGGACTTCTGGAGCGTGACCGATGCCGGTTCAAATAAGGGAAACCGTTTGCTGGGAGCCTGGAACACGAACAATACCGGTTCTACTATTCCCGCCCTGACAACCAATAATACTGCCGATGAGGGGCGCGCTTCGACCTATTTCGTCGAAAACGGTTCTTATCTGAAACTCCGTAACCTGCAAGTGGGGTATAATCTGCCTACGTCATTCTTGTCTAAATTCAAGATGGGCAGTGCGAGAATTTATTTGTCAGGACAAAATCTTCTGACTATCAAGAGCAAAAGTCTGACTTGTTCGGACCCGGAAAATCCGGATTGGAATTATCCGTTGGCTACTTCTGTCTCATTTGGTCTACAACTTGGTTTTTAATATTTAAAGAAGAGAATTATGAAAAAGATATATACGTTGGTGACAGCTTGTTTGATGAGTTTGACTTTGACAAACTGCGATGATTTTCTGGATTATAACCCGACCGCGGTTATTGATGAGGATAAGGCTTTTGCCGAACCGGAGAAGATGGTGAATGCCGCTTATGCCATGCTGGGCGATTGTTGGTACTCGTATCCGTTTAATTTGTTTCCTTACGGTGACATTACTTCCGACGACTGCTTGAAGGGTGGGTCGGGGACAACGGATACCGGATATCATCCTTTGGAAATTTGGTCGACGCTGACAGCTACTACTCCGGGAGAAATGGACGAACTGTGGTATCGTCTGTATTGTGCCATTTCCCGTTGTAACCGGGCGTTGGTCGCTTTAGACAGGAACGGGGATAAGGTTCTGGGTGCGAGTGTGAAGGAACAGCGTGTCGCTGAAGTGAAATTCCTCCGGGCGCATTTTTATTACAAGCTGCTGGTGGTATTCCGCCAGGTTCCTTGGATTAACGAGGCGGCGTATGTGAATAATAGCATTGAACAAATCCGCAATGATGAATTTACTTATGAGGAGCTGTTCGGTAAGGTGATTGAGGATTTCAAGGCTGCTTATGACGTATTGCCTGCGGAACAGGCTGAAGGCGGGCGGGTTAACAAGATTGCCGCCGCTTCTTATCTGGCTAAGTGTTATCTGAACCTTGCGTGGGGAGACGGTTACGAGGCTACTACCGGCGAGAATTATATCAATGAGGATTATATGGAGAAGGTGGTGACTTATACGGATGAAGTGGAGAACTCGGCATATGGTTATCTGGAGGATTACGGGGATATCTTCTTGCCGGAGTGCAAGAACAGCAAGGAGTCTATATTTGCCGTGCAATGTTCCGATTACCAGGATGATAATACGAGTTACGGACGTGCCAACTGGTCGAATGTGCTGAACGGATGCTGGGGGATGTGGTCTTGCGGATGGGATTTCCATAAGCCGTCGCAAAATCTGGTGAATGCGTTTAAGACTGAAAACGGCCTGCCTATGTTTGACGATTATAATGATGAGATAGACTATCCCGTCAACGGAGAGACGGACGGGCAGAAATGGGACCCGCGTTTGTTCCATACGGTAGGTATGCCGACTTATCCTTATAAATATGAGGCTGAATATATCATGACTAAGAATAATTCCCGCACGCCGAACACGTATGGGTATTACACTTCACTGAAAGAGGTTCCGCAGCGTTCTAAAGGGGAGACATACAATGGTTCCTGGCAGGCGTTTGCTATGAACGACTATGTGTTCCGCTATACGGACGTGATGCTTATGCGTGCGGAAGCATTGGTGGAATTGAACGAACTGGAGAAGGCGCGCGTTATCATCAATGATATCCGCCGGCGTGCGGCTAATTCGGTTGACAAGCATATCTCTTATGCGAAGGAACAGTGTGAGATAGCTCTTTATCCGGAGTCTTATTTCCAGGATAAGGAAACGGCGCGGAAATGTTTGCGTTGGGAACGCCGTTTGGAGATGGCTATGGAGAATGGACGTTATTTTGATTTGCGCCGTTGGGGAATTGCTTCTGAAACTCTGAACGCTTATTTTGAGAGCGAGCAGAATAGCGTGTACGACGGGCAGACTTATGCGCAATATTATAAGGATGCTCATTATGAACCCGGTAAAAATGAGTTCTTCCCGATACCTTACAACCAGTTGTATTATATTCCCGGATTGTACACTCAGAATAAAAATTATTGATAGGTTGTATTTGGCGGCGATTGGCGCACCGTTCAAAGGTTATATGCGGATAAGCAACATTTTTCTTATCTTCTGAAACAAATGTGATAGGCGTAACTATCCGTTACGCTTATCTTTGCGCCATAGACGGCAAGCGGTTGTCCGCTGGAAATGCGGAAAGTGTCCGACATGTTGCCGTTTGTTTCCGAGTCTTTGTTAATTCATTAATCAACCCGCTAAAATAATTTAGTAATGAAAACCGTACGTAATATTGTTTGTTTTTTATTTTTGAGCTGCGCATTTGCCTTGTCATCGGCGGAGGCGGGTGAGAGAACGTTTAAGATTACCGGCAGGTATTTGAATTTTCCTGTTTCCCATAAAGTGGACCGCGCCCGGATGACATTTACTGTGGATGGTTGTCCTGACTTGTCCGTGGTTATCCGTCTGGCACCGGATGAGGCCGACTATTGGGTGTTTAAGGATGTCTCGGCTTTCAAGGGTAAGGTATTGAAAATTTCTTATGAAGGGGATGAAGCCGGATTGAGTAAGGTTTACCAGTCTGACCGGTTGGCGGAAGGTGATGGAATGTATAAGGAAAAGAACCGTCCGCAGTTCCATTTCACAACCCGTCGCGGTTGGATTAATGACCCCAACGGGCTGGTTTACCATCGTGGCGAATATCATCTTTATTATCAGCATAATCCTTATGAGCGTGATTGGGAGAATATGCACTGGGGACATGCCGTAAGCCGTGACCTCGTGCATTGGACGGAGCAGCCCGACGCTCTCTATCCCGATTGTCTGGGAACCATGTTTTCCGGTTCGGCGGTGATTGATTATGGCAATACCGCCGGATTTAATCAGGGGGAGACGCCCGCCATGGTGGCGGTTTATACTGCTGCGGGACCTGACAAGCAGGTACAGTGCATCGCTTACAGTCTTGACAATGGGTACACGTTTACGAAATATGAGAAAAATCCCGTGATTGATTCTAAGGCTAAGTGGAACTCGGTGGATACACGTGACCCGAAGGTGTTCTGGTACGAGCCTTCCAAACATTGGGTAATGGTACTCAATGAACGTGACGGGCATTCCATTTATACTTCCGCCGATTTGAAAGACTGGACTTACCGGAGCCATGTAACGGGTTTCTGGGAATGTCCCGAATTGTTCGAACTTCCTGTGGACGGGGATAAGAACCATACCAAGTGGGTGATGTACGGTGCTTCCGGTACTTATATGTTGGGTTCTTTCGATGGAAAGGTGTTCACTCCTGAATCCGGAAAGCACTGTTATACGACAGGCAGTATTTATGCGGGGCAGACCATCAACAACATTCCGGCAACTGACGGCCGGCGTATCCAGATAGGGTGGGGAAGGATTTCCCATCCGGACATGCCTTTCAACGGGATGATGATGCTTCCTACCGAACTGACGTTGCGGACGACAAAAGACGGTATCCGTCTGGTCAGTGTTCCCGTGAAAGAAACCGAGGCTTTGTTTAAACCCGTGCGTTCGTGGAGCGCTCTTTCGTCGGATGAGGCGAACCGGCTGTTGAAGGAGTTTTACGATACGGACTGTCTTCGTATCAAAACGACTTTTAAGCTTTCCCATGCAACAAGCGCCGGCTTGAATTTGTTCGGACAACGTATTATTGATTATGATATGAATGCCAATACTGTCAACGGGCGTTTTTATTCCCCTCAGGACCCTACCAGTATGGAACTGACTGCCGATATATATATCGACCGTACTTCCATCGAGGTGTTTATCGACGGCGGCTTGTATTCGTATTCTATGGAACGTCGTCCGGACGTGAATAATAAGGAAGGGCTCCATTTCTGGGGTAACCGTATTGAAATAAAGAATCTTGAGATTTTTTCTGTCGAGTCCATTTGGCAGGCAGGTGTGTAGTCTGTAATAATTCTAATACCAGTTGATATGAATGTGTTGTGTTTGTTAAAACAGTTTTTTTTCTTTTTGATGTGTATGTTTTTGGCCGTTTTTCCTGTATCGGACGCGGTAGCGGCCGGTTCTTCTCTGACAGTAAAGAATCTGGGAGAGGGGCATTACTTGGTGCGTGTGAATACGAATCGGAAATATTTGCTTCTTCCCGTTGAGGAGGCGATGCCTGACGTGCGTGTCAGCATGATTGCCGGCAATAGGGAAGTGAAGGCGGCGGATGTCCGTCTGGCGGTGAACAGGGTGGATTATTTCGTTCCGTTGGACCTCTCCGGTTATGCAGGCAAAGACATTCTGGTGAAGTTTAAGTTGAGTTCGAATGACCCGGTGCGGGGTGAACTTTCGGCGGTTTGCTGCAAGGAAATGGAGTTGTCCGACGTATTTGATACGGATAACCGTGAGAAGTATCGTCCGGCTTATCATTTTTCTCCGCTTTACGGGTGGATGAATGACCCGAACGGAATGGTATATAAAGATGGCGAATATCATTTGTTTTATCAGCATAATCCTTACGGCTCCAAATGGGGAAATATGAATTGGGGACATGCTGTCAGCCGGGATTTGATTAACTGGGAACATTATCCGGATGCTATCGTACCGGATGCTTTGGGCACAATCTTCAGTGGTTCGGCGGTGGTGGACCATGACAATACGGCCGGTTTCGGAGCGGGCGCTATCGTTGCCGTTTATACGCAGAGCGGTGACCGGCAGGTGCAGAGCATCGCTTATAGCACTGACAACGGACGTACTTTCATTAAGTATGAGAACAATCCTGTGCTTGTGTCTGAAGCGCGTGATTTTCGTGACCCGAAGGTTTTTTGGCATGAGGGGACGCACCGCTGGATTATGGTACTGGCGGTGGGACAGGAGATGCAGATTTTCTCTTCTCCCGATTTGAAGGACTGGACGTATGAAAGCAGTTTCGGAGAAGGTTTCGGCGCGCACGGAGGCGTGTGGGAATGTCCGGATTTATTCGAGCTTCCCGTAGAAGGTACGAGTGAAAAGAAGTGGGTGTTGCTTTGTAACCTGAATCCCGGAGGTCCTTTCGGGGGAAGTGCCACTCAATATTTTATAGGTAGTTTTGACGGTAAAAAATTTGTTTGTGACAATCAGCCGGATGTGACGAAATGGATGGACTGGGGAAAAGACCATTATGCTGCGGTGACTTGGAGCGATGCTCCCGACAATCGCCGTATTGCTATTGCATGGATGAGTAACTGGCAGTATGCGAATGATGCGCCGACTCTTCAGTACAGGAGTCCGAATTCCGTTCCCCGTGATTTGAGCCTGTTCTGTGCGGACGGCGGGATTTACCTGAAATCTGCTCCTTCTCCCGAACTGCTGGCTTTGCGTGATGTTTCCAAAAAGCGTTCTTTCCGGGTGAACGGGATACATACTGTGAAAAATTTGATTCCGGATAATGAAGGTACTTATGAAATAGAATTGTCGTTAAGGAATCAGAATGCGGCTGTTGCCGGTTTCCGCCTTTACAATAGCAAGGGCGAGGAGGTAGACATGCGGTATGATATGAAGGAGAATAAATTTAGTATGGACCGCCGGAAAAGCGGGGAGGTAGGTTTTAACGAAAATTTCCCGGTAGAGACCTGGACGGCTGTTAAGGATACCGAAGGTGTCTTGAAACTTCGCCTGTTTGTTGACAAGTCGAGCATAGAGGCTTTCGGGGAAGGCGGGCGTTTTGTTATGACTAACCAGGTGTTTCCTTCCGAACCTTACGACTGTGTGGATTTTTATAGTAAAGGAGGAAGTTATAAGGTTGTTTCATTCGTGGTCCATAGGTTGAAACGGTAGTTTTTGCCGGTATGTCCCGTGTGTCTCTTCTGTTTCCTTTTAGGATAGGGGCGGTTGATGAACGGGCGGTTCCGGACTGAATGGCATGATAGATAGTTGAAAAAATAATTAAGACAATGGAAAATAGTAAAAATTCTTCTCTTTCAAAATTGTTCCCTGTGATGCTCTGCTTCTTTGCAATGGGATTTGTCGATTTGGTGGGCATCGCCTCCAATTACGTAAAGGCGGATTTAGGATTGACTGACTCGCAGGCGAATATCTTTCCTTCATTGGTGTTTTTCTGGTTTTTGATTTTCTCCGTACCGACGGGCATGTTGATGAGCCGTATCGGCCGGAAGAAGACTGTGTTGCTGAGCTTGCTTGTCACGTTCGCTTCTTTGTTGTTGCCGGTTTTCGGAGACGGTTATATGTTGATGTTGGTTTCTTTTTCTTTGCTGGGTATCGGAAATGCGCTGATGCAGACTTCTTTGAATCCGTTGCTTTCCAATATCGTCAGAGGTGACCGGCTTGCCAGTAGCCTTACTTTCGGCCAGTTCGTGAAGGCTATAGCTTCGTTTCTTGCGCCGTATATTGCGATGTGGGGAGCTACGCAGGCTATTCCTTCTTTCGGTCTGGGCTGGCGCGTTCTTTTCCCGATTTATATGACAGTAGCGGTTGTAGCTGTTCTTTTGCTGAATGCCACCCGGATTGAGGAGGAAAAAGAGGAAGGCAAGCCGTCTACTTTCGGCCAGTGCCTTGCTTTGCTTGGCAAGCCGTTCATTTTGCTTTGTTTTATCGGTATCATGTGTCATGTGGGTATCGATGTCGGTACGAATACCACTGCCCCGAAGATTTTGATGGAACGTGTCGGGATGGGGTTGGATGATGCGGCTTTTGCGACAAGCCTTTATTTTATCTTCCGTACGGCGGGCTGTTTCTTGGGTTCTTTCATTTTACGCAAGATGCCGGCCAAGTCTTTCTTCGGCATTAGCGCCGTGATGATGCTGGTTGCTATGGCGGGCTTGTTCATGTTTCATGAGAAGGCTATGATTTATACGTGCATCGCATTCATCGGTTTCGGCAATTCCAACGTTTTCTCGGTTATTTTCTCGCAGGCGTTGCTTTATTTGCCGGGTAAGAAGAATGAAGTTTCCGGCCTGATGATTATGGGGCTTTTCGGAGGAACGATATTTCCGTTGGCTATGGGAGTCGCATCCGATGCAATGGGACAGAGTGGGGCGGTAGCCGTAATGACGGTGGGCGTGCTTTATCTCTTGTTTTATACGCTCCGTATAAGAAAATAATTTATAACTTTGGGAATAATAAAATCTATAGGACATGAATAATATAATCGTAGGAATGGGTGAGGCGCTTTGGGATGTGCTGCCCGAAGGGAAGAAGATAGGAGGTGCTCCGGCGAACTTCGCTTATCATGTGTCGCAATTCGGTTTTGACAGCCGGGTAGTCAGTGCGGTAGGCAATGACGGGCTGGGGGATGAGATTCTGCGGGTGTTCAATGAGAAGAATCTGAAAACACAGATTGAGAGGGTGGATTATCCTACCGGAACGGTGCAGGTGACGTTGGACGGCGAAGGAGTTCCTTGCTATGAAATCAAGGAGGGTGTGGCATGGGATAACATTCCTTTTACGGATGAACTGAAACGGTTGGCTTTGAATACACGTGCCGTTTGTTTCGGCTCATTGGCACAACGCAACGCGGTAAGCCGGGCCACTATCAACCGTTTTTTGGATACGATGCCCGATATGGACGGGCAATTGAAGATATTCGACATCAATCTTCGGCAGGATTTCTATACGAAGGAGGTCTTGCGCGAATCGTTCCGCCGTTGCAATGTCCTGAAGATAAATGATGAGGAGCTGGTGACTATCAGCCGTCTGTTCGGTTATCCGGGGATTGATTTACAGGACAAGTGTTGGATTCTGTTGGCGAAATATAATTTGAAGATGCTGATTCTGACTTGCGGTATTAACGGAAGTTATGTGTTTACTCCAGGGGTCGTTTCTTTCCAGGAGACACCGAAGGTTCCGGTAGCTGATACGGTGGGGGCCGGTGACTCTTTCACGGCCGCTTTCTGCGCTTCCGTTCTGAATGGCCAGCCTGTGCCCGAAGCGCATAGGTTGGCGGTTGAGGTTTCCGCCTATGTCTGTACGCAGAGCGGTGCGATGCCGGAACTTCCGCAGGTGCTGAAAGACAGATTGATGTAGGTTTTCGTGCTTGGTCTATCCGGACAGGTATTAAAGGTGGAAGTTTGCCGGATGTTCCCGGACGGGTTGTTCACCGGTCTCCTCTTGTTCATATAAAGGAGGTTGTTTCAGTATGGAAAAACGGGACGGCATTATTTGTAATATGAAGGTGAGAGGGAAAATGAAAACTCGACTGAGCGTTCGGAAAACTTAGGGATTGTGACAGGTAAACATAAAAGAACCGTATCATTACTCGGAAATGGAGTTCTGATACGGTTCTTTTTATAGTTGAGGAGGTAGCCGGATTTCAGATTAAAGGTTCACCTTCTCCAAAACAGAGTTTCGACTCCCTCTTTTTTAAGTTTTAATCTGTAAGATTTCCAACTTTCAATTTCTATTTTGAGACCTCCTTTTTATAAAGGCAGGCTTTTTGTCTGAAAGCAGGTTATTTCTTTTCCTGTGCCCATTCTTTAGCGCCTTGTTCTTTTAGCTTTGCGGTGAAAGCTTTTGCTTTTTCCATGCTTGTCTTTTCATCTTCGGGGCTTGCATAGGCATGTTTGTATCCTTTTACTACGTTCCATTCGCCACGGGTGAAATCGGGGAATTCTACGGCAGCACATCCGTTGTCCATTGAGAGTTCGCCTAATTCCGCCAGGCAGCACCATTCTGCCAGGTCATAAACATCCATATCCAGGGGAAGGCCGTTCTGCAGGCAGTATATAAGGCGGCTGTCCATGATGAAATCCATACCGCCATGACCACCTACTTCCTTAGCCATTTCACCGTATTTCTTCAATATCGGGTGTTGGTATTTTTTCACAAGGGCGTCTTTTTCTTCTTTGGGTAAGAAACCGTGTGAGTTGAGGTCGTCTACTTTGGGCTGTACTCCGGAAGCCGTAAGCTGTTTGGCGTCGAGGGCGTATCCTTCAAACGGGTATTTGTTGGCGAAGCCTTTGGTTCCGGTAAGTTGGTACAAGCGGTTGTAGGGTTGCGGGGTCATTACGTTGTGTTGGATTTCTATCACTTTACCGTTTTCCGTACGAATCATCGTTGTCGTGTGGTCGCCGTTGCGGAAGTTGTTACAGGCGGAGTCTGTCCGTGCTTCCACCAACGCTTTGCCTACAACGGATTTGGTGTCCATAGCCACCAGTGTTTTCATGCGGTCGCCGCGGTGGATGTCGAGTGCTTGTGCTACGGGGCCGAGTCCGTGGGTTGCATATACGTCGCCCCGGTGGCGCATGTTGTAATCCAAACGCCATCCTAATTTATCGTTTTCTCCGTTTTTCCAGTAGTAGTTCCAGAAAGCGTCCAAGTTATGGATATAGGCTCCTTGTGCACGGATGACTTCGCCGAACACGCCGTTTTGTGCCATATTCAGGGTGTTCATCTCGAACCAGTCATAGCAGCAGTTTTCCAAGATGAAACAGTGTTTGCGGGTCGTTTCGCTCAGATTAACCAGTTCCCAGCATTCTTTCAGGTTCATAGCGGAGGGGACTTCGATAGCGACGTGTTTGCCGTTTTCCAAAGCGCATTTCGCTATGGGAAAATGATGTAGCCAGTCGGCCGCAATATAGACCAAGTCTATATCTTCGCGTTTGCAGAGCTCTTCATAGCCTTTCTCACCGGAGTAAACGGCAGCTTTGGGCAGAGAGGCTGCTTTCAGGTATTGCTGGCATTTTTCCGCACGTTTCTGTTCGTAATCGCAAAGGGCTACAATCTGTGTGCCGGGGATGTAGGTGAAACGAGCCACTGCGCCGGGACCGCGCATGCCGAGCCCTACGAATCCGACGCGCACGACTTCCATTTTCGGAGCAGTCAGTCCGATTACGCTTTTTTGTCCTGCCGGACGTTCGGGAGTTTCTACCACAATGGTTCCGTTTTTCCATTGCCACTTCGTGTCATGTTCGTTGGTTTGTACGATGGAATTTGGTGATTGTACGGAACATGCGCCCGCCAATACACAGAGTCCCAATAACAACAATGTCTTGATACTTTTCATTTTCAACAATTATTTTTAATTATCAATAGGGTTAGATAGATTACCAGCCTGCATGTTCTTTCTTGTGTTCATAAGTGTCCGCTTTCCGCTTGTGCTCTCCGTTATATGTCCATTCCACTTCGTCCGTGTATTCTTTTCCTTGATAAGAAACAACTGTTTTCACGGTGTTCTTTCCTTCGTTCAGCACTACGTTGTCGAAGATATAGTGTACATCCGTATAGCCTTTACGGGCATTGGACAATTCTTGTCCGTTGAGATATACTTTGGGGGTTCCGATATTGGAATATACGGTCACGGATGTGTTTTTCTTTTCTCTTTCCACGTTTCTGCGTTGTGTGAGATAGAGTACGGGGCTCTTGCTCCAGTTTGCCTTATACCAGAAATAGGAGTCTTTCTTGACTTTGCGGTCGATTGTCATCAGGCCTTTCATGTTGCGGGCGTTTACTCCTCCTCTTTTCCACATCGGAACGGCAAAGTCGAACATGTTCCACAGATAGGAAGCGATGATGTACGGATGTTGGGAGATGATTGCCCACTGGTATTCGTGTGTCTTGGTCTGGAAGGTTTCCGGATAAAAGTCACTGCCCCAATTCAAGGCGTCGCCCAGAATCTCCGTCTGGTGTTTGATATTTGCGTCTGCTCCGTATTCCGTGAGCATCAGGCGTTGCCAGGGGTATTCTTTTTCCATTTTTTCCACCCACGGTTTGATGTCTTGTATTTTTTTCTCATACCAGCCGAAGTAGCGGTTCATTCCTTGTATGTCCGCATTTTGGTTGACCGGATGTTCGGCATGCCCGTATCCGTTGACTGCTACCGTATAACGGTCGGGGTCTTCGGATTTACACAGGTCATGGATAGACTGTGTAAGTGCTGCCGTATATCCGTGAGGGTGGTAGACTTCATTATGGATGCCCCATACATAAATGGAAGGGTGGTTGAAGCTTTGGCAGACGAGTTCACGCATTTGTTGGTGGGCGTTGTCCCATTCTTGTCCGGTGACTCGGTTGACGAAAGGTATCTCCGCCCAAATAATCAATCCCAGCGTGTCGCAGCGTGAGTATATGTAATCGGATTGTTGGTAATGCGCGAAGCGGACGGTGGTTGCGCCGACATCCATAATTTGCGCCAGGTCGAAGTCGTGTTCCTTATTGGTGAGGGCGCTGCCCAGTCCCCACCAGTCCTGGTGGCGGGTTACGCCGTACATGGGATATTTTTCGCCGTTCAGGAAAAAGCCTTTGCCTGCCACGATTTCATATTTGCGGAGTCCCAACGGCTGGACAACTTCGTCTATCACACGTCCGTCTTGCATCAGGCGCGACACTACTTTATACAAATAGGGGTCTTCACGTCCTTGCCACAGATGGGGGTTGCTCAGTTTGAAATGTGAAGTATAGCTCTGTACGCCTTGCGGGATGAGCTCGAAAGCCTGGCGGTGTTTTTTCACCAGTTTGCCTTTCATGTCATACACTGCATTTTCCAGTTCCAAGGGAGCGGGAGCCAGTGCGGCATTGTCTACTTTCACTTTTACGGCCACTTCGGCGGATTTCTTTGAAACGTTTTTCTGGGTGATATATACTCCCGGAGAGGCGCAATCGTTTACGACGATATTACACGGTTCCGTTACAATCAACCATACGGGACGGTAGATGCCTCCGTAAACTCCGAATAAGTTATGGTTGGTGGGGATGACGTCGGGGCGTGAGGAGTTATCCGCCTTTACAATGATTTCGTTTTCCCGTCCGAATTTTATCTGGGAGCCGATTTCACAAACGAAAGCCGAATAGGCTCCCTTGTGGGTTCCTGCCAAATAGCCGTTGATGTAAACTTCTGCACAGGAACCTACGCCTTCAAAACGGAGGAAGACACGTTTCCCTTTTAGTTTTTCCGGGAAAACGGTTTTTTTACGGTAATAGGCGGCACCTTCGTAAAAGGCAGCTACCTTTTTTTGCATGTCATCCGCATTCCAGGTATGGGGAATGGTTACTTTTTCCCATTCCGCGTTCCATTTTTGTGCGGCTTGCATGGTTTCTTGGGAGAAGGGACCTTTTTTAAACTCCCAACCTTCGTTGAAAGTTGTCACTTCACGTGCGTCCGTTTCGCTTGATATGCTTGATATCAGCAGCATTAGCAGTAAGAACAATGTCTGTTTTTTCATGATTGGATAATTAATTTTTCACTTTTTGTGGCGATTACGTTCCGGAGGTTATTTGCTTGCCATTTTGTATATCTGGCAACCTGACAAGAGAAAAGCGCCTACTCCGTACACTTCTGTCATGTCTTGGGTTACTTTGCGCGGGTCTGCGCCAATCGGTTGTACGTAGCCCAGTTTCCCGTCGGGGGCAACGGCGTCTACCAGCGCTTTCCATCCTTTTTCGATGGCGGGCATGAATTTCGCTTTATCAAGCAATCCTTCATTCACGCCGTAAGCGAATGCATATACGATGAAACCGGTCGCGCTCGTTTCCGGTGACGGGTAGGATGCCGGGTCGAGTAAGCTGGCGTGCCAGTATCCGTCGGGGCTTTGCAGCTCTGCTACACGTGTGGCTAATGTTACAAACAAATCCTGATAAAAGGCGCGGGAAGGCTCGTCTTTGGGAAGTGCCTGCAGGATTTCAGCCAGACCTCCCAGTACCCATCCGTTGCCACGTCCCCAGAATACTTTTTTTCCGTTGGCTTCCCGTTTGGAGAAGTAGCGGCGGTCGCGGTAGAACAGGTGTTCTTCTTTGTCGTACAGGTAATCGTAAGTAGCTTTGTATTCCTTGTTCAGGAAGTCTAAGTATTTTTTATCTTTGGTGACTGCATAAAGTTTGGCATATACTGGGGGAGCCATGAACAATGCGTCACACCAAGACCAACGGTCTAATGTCTCTAATTTGCCGTAATCCAATTCTAAAGTCGTATTGGCCGGATTTTCCACAATCCAATTGGCACGTGCCATGACTGGAGCTATCATTTTTTTGTTGCCATATTTTTGGTAAAGGTCGATAAAAGGCTGTCCTACGGCAATGAAGTCTGCATGGTACATCCATTTTCCTACTTGGAAATGATTGCGTCGTCCGATACGGAGCAACCATTGGTAATATGAATCGTCGTTGTCTTCTTTCTCTGTCAATTCCGCCCAATCCAGCATGCCCATATACAAGGCGGCATGTGTCCAGTCCAGGTCGTCATGTTCGGCGCTTTTGTTAGGATGGGCAATCTGCCAGTCCGCAACCCGTTTCATAACGGATTTTATGGTTGTTTTGTCAAAACTTTGCTGTGCGGCAATTGTTGTGACGGTCATCAACAGGAGAGAAGTAAAAAAGAGAAATTTCTTCATAATGCCATTTCTATATTATATTCATAAAACAAACGAGAAAACGAAATGAGTGCTTTCCGAATTATCGGCGGCACTTGTATTTTTTCCAATCTGTAGTTTAACTATTGAAAAGTCAGCAGGTGTCCGGACCGGCATATTTACGTTTGGTTTTTCGAGGGGGACCCGCATCGTATCGTTTTTGAACAAATACGTCCGTTGTCTGCGATGGGGGTGGAATTGTTGTCTGCAAAATTATTTTCATGCTATTAAATTTAAAAAAGTTTTTGCAAAGAAAGCCAATTCCCTTTTTTGCATCTTGCTCGATTTGCCATTTATTTTATCCAAATTACCTTAGGAGGCCTTTTCCGGAGGTTTACCCGTGTCAAAAGGGTAAAATCTGCCTATTCATGTTTTTTTATGCTTTGAGGCAAAGGAAGTAGGGGTTTCGCCAAACACTTTTTTGAATGAGTTGGTGAAATATGCCTGGCTCTCTATGCCTATTTGCATCATGATTTCCCGCATGGTCATGTTTTCTTCAATGATTAATCTGGCTGCTTTGCGCAAACGGCAGTTCAGGACAAATTCGACGACGGATTTTCCGGTGAGGCTTTTGACTTTGGTGTAGAGTTTGCTGCGGCTCATGGAGAGTTCTTCGGCAATTCTGTTTACATCCATCTCCGGCTGGTCTATGTTTTTTTCAATGAAGTCTATTAGCCGTTTAAGGAATTTGGCATCTTGTTCGTTGGCCGACAGTTCGCTGCTGTCGGCATAGTAGTTTTTGGCATAATGTTCTTTCAACTGTTGCTGGTTCCTGAATATATTCTGGATGGAGAGTTTCAGGTAAGTCAAATCTATCGGTTTTTCAAAATAGAGGTCTGCCCCTGAATCGACTCCTTCTATTTTGCTTTCGAGGCTGGTTTTGGCTGTCAGCAAAATAACGGGAATATGTGAGGTGTCTACATTGTTTTTTATGTCGTTACACAGGGATACGCCGTCTTTATTGGGCATCATGATATCGCTTATAATCAAGTCGAAGTCTGTCTCTTTTATCAAGGCTAAGGCTTCCATGCCGTCATGTGCCTGCATGACATGGAACTCGTCGGACAGGGATTCGGCAATCAGCATCCGCAAGTCGTCGTTGTCTTCGGTGACTAGTATCTTCTTTTTACAGGAAGGCAGGTATTCTTCTTCCGGTTGTTTTATCCCTGCCGGAATGTCTTCTCGTTCAGACGGTTGCACGGGAGAATCCTGCACGTCGTTTTTCTGCTGCATGAAATCGGCGGCAGAAAAAATACTGCTGTCCAGAGGAAGGCGTACAATCATGTCGGTCCCTTTTTCTCTCTCGCTGAAAATGGAGATATCGCCTTTATGCAGCAGCACCAGGCTTTTCACAAGGGCCAGTCCGATTCCCGTACCTAAATGGGAGTCGGCATTTACCGTGTTTACTTTATAGAACCTGTCGAAAACACTGTTTATGGACTCGCGGGAGATGCCTACTCCCGTGTCGCTGACGACAATGCTAAAAACATCTTTGATGCTTTCGCCTACTTTGTAGCTGTTTTTGTAGCCGGATGTGAAGCTGTTTCCCGCTCTCGTTTCCAAAAGAATTTTCCCTTTGTCCGGTGTGTATTTAAAGGCGTTGTTCAGCAGGTTCATGACTATTTTTTCAATTACATTTTTATCGGCGTGGATTTCTGCGGGCAGGGTTTCGTCGCACTGGATACGGAAATCGATGTTCCGCTGGTGTGCATAGTCGATGAAATCGTTCGCAATTTCATTGACTAGCCGGTTGATGTCCAACGGTTGCAGTTCCAGTTTCATCATTCCGTTTTCTATTGTCCGGAAATCCATCAACTCATTTACCAGGTTGAGCAGACGTTGCACATTACCGTTCAATATCCGGTAATAATATTCTTTCAGGCCTTCGCGGCGCAATTTGTCCAAAGCTGCGAGGATGAGTGACAGCGGAGTGCGAAAATCATGGGATATGTTGGTAAAGAAGCGTAACTGCGCCTGGTGGATTTGTTCTTTCTTGTCTTTTTCTATGTTTTCTTGATAGAGCAGCATTTTCAGTCTTTTCTTTTCGGAATAATGTCTGTAAATCAGGTAGATGCTTCCCAAAATCGTAAGTGCATAGAATAGATATGCAGGCAGGCTGAACCAGGGAGCTGTTTTCCTTATCACTTTGATTGTCATAGGGGCATCGCTCCATAATCCGTCGTTGTTGGCTGCATAGACTTCAAAATAGTAAGTGCCTGCAGGCACTTTGGAGTACATGACTGTGCGTTGTTCGGCATTTGCTGTAATCCACGAGTCGTTATATCCTCTTAAACGGTATTTGAAACGGTTTTTTTCCGGAATATAGTAGTTGTCCGAGGAAAACCGGAAACCGAAATTGACTTGGTCATAGTCCAGGGTGATGGTCTTGAATGAATCGTCTTGTGTGTAGTTCGGATGGACCGGTTCATGGTCTATGAAGAAGTCTGAAATGATGGCTTTGGGTTTGTAGCTGTTGTATGTGATTTTTTGCGGGTCTATAATCGTGAATCCGTTCGTTCCTCCGAAATATAAAAGGCCGTCTTCGCCTTTCATGGATGCCAGGGGATAATAGACTTGTCCTTGCGTGTTTTCTTTTTCATCGAATTTCATTAACCGGTCGCGGGCTATGTCGTAGCAGCATAATCCGTCATCGGTTCCCATCCAGACATTTCCGTCGTCGTAGCAAATGCTGTAAATGGAGTAGACGCTGTGTTGCGATATGTCTTTCAGCGGAATAAAAGTCGAGGTGTTGGTATCGAACCTGACAAGGCCATTACCGATGGTGCCGATCCAGATATTGCCGGAGTCGTCCAGACAGAAGGTGAACAGTCCTAAGTAGGTCGAGTCGCGAGGAATAATCTTTTCTACGGCATGTGTGTTGATGTCCATGCGGTAGAGCGCTTCATTGCTGATGGCCCATAATGTTTTTTCTCCTTGCCGGAGGATGTCGAACAGATAGGCGTAATTCCAGATGCTGTCCAGCGTGAAATGGGTGAATGACTTGCTTCGGGAAGAGAAATAGGAGATTTTAGGCATGGGGTATTGGTATGCCACCCATAAGCCTGTGTCTCCTTCAAGGATGGTTTTTCTGATGTTGTTTACCAGTAGAGAGGTGGAGTCGTTTTTGATGTGTTTGTAGTCGGATGTTTTGTTCCGGTTGGAATCGTAGAGGTTCAGACCACCCCTGAATGTGGAAATCCACAGGTTGAGGTCGGAATCCATCGATAGGGATTTTACATTGTTGGAGGTCATGCCGTTTCCGTCGGCAAGGTTTTTAAATTCTCCCGTATGTTTGTTCATCCGGTTGACGCCGCCGCCTTCCGTCCCAATCCACAGGTAGTTGCGGTCTTCGGCGAAAGCGCTGACCGGGGTATTGTTCAGGCCGCTGTTTTGGGTGTGGTAGGTCTTGAACGCGCCGTTTTCATCGACGTTTACATAGCATAGGGTTCCCGAATATGTACCGAGCCAGACATTTTTCTGCCGGTCTTCGAAAATCGTCCAGATGGAATTGTTGGGCAGACTGAAAGGGTCGGTTATTGAATGGGCGTATCGGGACATCTGTCCGTCTGACGGGTCGAATATGTACAATCCGTTTATCGTTCCAAACCATATTTTCCCTTTCTTGTCTATGTGGAACGTGCGTAACGAATTGCCGTCGCATTCGGAGACTGCATCATAATGCTCCGTTATTCTGAAAGTGGACAGGTCTATTCTGTACAATCCTTCCCGGTTGATATAAATCCATAGCTCTCCCATATATGTCTGGGCGAAACGGATGTTTCCGTTACCTGAGTCCGGTAGGGTGAGACAGGGGAGGAATTCTTTCTCCGAATAGTTGAAGCGATATATTTTTCTATGTATAAAGGTATATAGGTCATTGTTATGGAAACAGAAGGCGGTATTGCTGTATGCCGGTATTTTTCCGTCATAGCGCGGGGTATAGAGTTCTTTTGTGTTTACATTCAGGATGTTCCATTGGTTGTTGTCCCTGACCCATATATGATTCGTTTTATCGACTTTGACTTGGGCTACCGCATCGTAAATCTTTTCAAATTTATCCGATATTTTTTCATAGCGGTAAAGCCCGTTGTTCGTATTTACATAGAGGTAGCCCAGGGTGTCTGAACTCATGTTATTGAATATCCATTTTTTGGTAGGGTCCATCAAGGCGAAATAAGGGCGATATTTTTTATAATGGTATCCGTCGAAGCGGTAGAGTTCATAGTCCATCATCACCCATATGAAACCATCCTCGTCCTGTTCTATCGCTTTCACGCCGTCATAATAGAAACCGCCGTTGGGGGATATGGTCCTGAATTTGTATGTTTCAGCGGTAATGGAAACCGGCATGGTGCAGAGAAGGATTAGAAAGAACAGCAAGTATCTATTTTTCATAAAATAATGTCGTATTAAGGATGAAACTTCATAACGGGGGCTAATTTAGGAAAAAGGAAATATAACAGAAAAAATATGAGGGGAAATCTTATATAGACTGTTTAATAAGGATGGTTCCGTCGTTATGGACGGGATGGTTTTTCCCAATTTTTTGTCCGGTTGCTAATTTGCTGCGGTGTTGCGTGTACGCCCGGATGTGGAAATTGCATGTTTCGTAGGTTTTGTGGAGTACACCGTTGGATTGCTTGCTGTTGGCAGGGGGAGAGCCGTCTGTTGTTTTTGATTGTGTCTTTTTCGGGTTGTATCCGGTTTTACATAAGAAGAAAATCAGAAAAGGAGCCGGAAGTGAAAATGTTTCCTCCGGCTCCTTTCCTGTAGCATATTTCAATTAAATGAGATTCATCAGTTATTTATTCGGGGTGTCCAGCGGTTCGATGTTGTTCTCGGAACCGGCATAGCCCGGAGTCTGGTTGATATGTCCTTCAACATTTGTTGAAATTGATGATTCTGAAATAGGCCATAGTACATTGTAGGGGGCGATGGTATAAGAATTACCTACGGAATTTTTTACGCCTTGGTTATAAAATTCCGTACGGTCCATAATCCGGTTGTAGAAATAATTGTCTGTCGTAAAGTTGTCCATGGAATAGGTGCGTCCTTTTTCGTCGGCTTTTCCGGTTTGGGCAAACAGGTATGCGATACGGGTCAGTTCGCACTTACGCGGTTCTTCATAGAATAATTCGCGGGCACGTTCGTCCAGAATCTGACTGATGTTGACTTCATCTTTTGTCAATTCACGGGCGCCGGCACGACGGCGTACCGCATTCAAATCTTCTACCGCCAAATCCGCTCTGTCCAGCCAGACATAAGCTTCGGCACGCAATAGATAGGTTTCAGCCAGACGGAATATATACCAATCTGCCCAACCTCCACGCCACCAACTTGCTTTCTGGTCGGCTACATTGGATTTATAATGGGGCCAGCCGCTCCAACAACGGATGGTGTCCTGAATTAGGATATGGCCTTCATCATCGTATAATTGGACGTTTTTTCCATACCATTCCGATGTGCCTTCCAGAGCCGGATTGTTGTATTTCAGGTCTTTGACGTGTACCCAGTTGCCTGTTTTGTGGCGGTAGTCCGTATCATCCAAGGTCCAAATGGAATTCTGGTGGTACCAAGTGGAACGCAGGGTGCATACGCCGCGGCCGTATATCGCCAGATATGGATTTTTGGTTTCGTTATTATCTACGAAGGCTTGTTCGCCGTCGGGAGTGGTGATTTGTCCGGAAGCCGGGAACCACGGTACTAGTTGCCGTTTGATTTCCAGACCTGCGGCGGAACGCATGTCTGTTCCGGCATCGTAACGGTCAATTACCATGTAAAGGACTTCTTTGTTTTCGGGCAATGCTTTGTTGTCCGATTGATGCAAATCCCAGATAACATCTTTGGTCAGGTCGTCTTTGTCTACGCCGAAACGTTCGGTCATCAGGCTGTGTACACCGTCACCAATCACTTTGTTGGCGGATTCCACTGCATCTTCGAATTCTCCTAAAGCCAGATTGATTTTAGTCAATAAGTGATAAGCGGCGGCTTGTGTGACCATGCCGATATATACGTCATTGGAAAGATGGGGAATTGTTTTCTCTAAATCTTCTTTCAAATAACGCAGGATGGCTTCGCGTTTAGTAGTATAGAAATCATAACGGGGACTGGTTACTTCGTGTACGATGAAGGGGACATCTCCGTATTGATGTACCAGGCGGTAATAACGGTATGCACGGTGGAAACATGCCAGTGCCTGTACTTCTCCTTTTTGTTCTTCGGTCATTTCGATGTCTTCCGCACGGTCATAAATCGTATTGGCGTCTTTGATTCCTTTATACAGATAGGTCCAATAGTTATTGATTTGGCTTGCATTTCCGGTCAGGGAGGCGGAAGGCGTAATTTGCCTGACTAAGTCGACCGGAGCATTGGACGCATCTGTACGGCCGTTTATTCCCATCTCCGAGAAAAAATATTCGGAGAGGATGCAAGGGTCGCTGGAACCGGATGTCGGATAAAAATCGAAGTAACGCACATCGCGGTTTAACATGTCGGTACTTGTCTTTAATCCCTCATACGTGTTAAACGTATTTTCCGGGGTAAAGAAGGAGAGGGGTTTAGGGTCTAACCAATCGGAACAGCCGCTTACGGCAAACATCAGTCCGAGCACACCGATATGTCCTAATGTATATTTTGCAATTTTTTTCATTGTTTATTTATATTATAATGTCATGTTAATACCAAAAGTGATTGTTCTCGGAGTATTGCTGTCCGAGTTTTCCGGGTCGTAAGCCGGCCATCCGGTAAAGTATCCCACATTTTTTATTGACAGGTTCAGGCGTAATGCTTCCATTTTCAACGGGGTCAGCAGGCGTTTTGGGAAAGTATAGCCCAAAGAGATATTGTCAATACGCAGGAAGGAGGCTTTTTTGTAGATATAATATGTAATGCCGTCCGGGCTTTTCGCACTCAGACGAGGATAATCGTTGATTGGATTATCGGAAGTCCAATAGTTACGTTTAATCTGGTTTACCGTATTTAATAGGGCATTGTTGTTGGTAAAGCGATCCATCTTTTTGATATGTCCCAGATATGAATACATGCTGAAAGAAATATCGAAGTTCTTGAAAAGAGTGAATTCGTTACGCAGGTTCCAACGTACTTTCGGAGTGGTGTTCCCTAAGAATACTTTGTCGTCATTGCTATAGCTATAACTCTTATCTACATCCAGAATCTTGGGGTCGCCGGGAATTTGCCCGTATTTGGCTGCTTCTTCCGTTTCGTTTTCTTGCCATACTCCGATAAATTTATATCCCCAAACTTCGTCTAGTGCGTGACCGATAAAATATCCGTTCGTGATATCGTCGGCTTCTTTCTGACCGATAACGTTTCCGGCTTCGTCTGTTACATCTTCCATAATACCATATAAGTGTTTGATGGTATTTTTGTTGTATGTGAGGTTGAATGTTGTACGCCAAGTCAGGGCATCGTTATTGATATTGGTGGAGCTTAAAGAGAGTTCGAGGCCACGGTTCCAGATTTCTCCGATATTCGCTTTCACGCTGCTGTAACCAATCAAGCTGGGTAACTGGCGGTTGTTTAGCAGGTCTGTAGTGCTCTTATGGTAGGCATCGATACTACCGTTCAGGCGTCCGTTCAGGAATGAGAAGTCCAGACCGACATTGTAGGAGGTTGTCTTTTCCCATTTCAGGCCGGAGTTTGCCATATTATAGCAATAGAAAGTGTTGATGTTGACTAATTGTCCGGTAGCCGGGTCTACGTACATGTATTTGCGCGGTTCCAATCGCATCAGCGCTGCATATTCGCCGATGGAGCGGTTACCGTTTTCACCGTAAGTAAAACGCAGTTTTCCGTATTCGAACCAGTCGGCTTTTATTTTTTTCCAGAATGCTTCTTCTGTGAATACCCAACCCAATGCGACAGAGGGGAAAACGGCATGAGGATTGGCCTGGCCGAATGCGGAATATCCGTCACGGCGTACGGTGGCTGTTATTAGATAGCGATTGTTGTAAGAGTAATGCAGACGTCCCATAAGTGCGTCTCCCGTATTGTAGGTATCGTCGGAATCTACGGACGGAGAGGTTCCGTAGGCAATACCGCCATATCCTAAATTATCGCTGGGTTGGAAAGCTTGATTCTTGGATACTGTTTTCCAGCTTTGGTATTTTTCCCAATTTATCAGTCCTGTAAAGTCGAATGAGTGTTTGCCGAATGTTTTGTTCCATTTCAGCATGTTATCCCATTGCCAATAGAAGATTTTCTTTGCATAACGATGTACATAGCCGCCTTCATCACCGGCAGACGGATGGTCGGCAGAGCGATGATGCAGGTAATTAACCCATTCAAAACGGGGTGAATAAGTGGTCTGCAAGGAAAATCCCAACGGTAAATCTACTTTTAGATAGATAGAGGCATTCAGATTGTTGATGTCATACTTCTTACTATAATAGGCTCCGTTCAGTAACGGGTTGGTTGCATTATTGTTGTCATTGGGATAGAGTTTCAGGGAACCGTCTTCATTATATACACTTCCGTAAGGGGATAGTGCGGAAGACCAGCTTGAATAGACAGCATTGTCTGTTGTGTTCAGATTGCTTTCGTCACGTGAAGTAAATTGGGCATTCATACCATAGGTGAGAAATTTCTGTACTTTATTCTCTATGTTGACACGGGCACGTATAGCACTGTAGTCACCACCTACGTTATTACTCTCGTTTTTCAGATAGTTGATGGAAGAATAATAAGACATTTCATCTTTTTTACCGGCAATGCTGATTGTGTAATCTTGTCGGAGTGCTGTACGGAGTGTCAAATCTTTCCAGTCAACTGTTTTGCCTGCCATGTAGTTGGATATTTCCGTACTGGTCATACGCAAGCGGTTTAGCCAGATTTCAGTCGGATTACCGGTTTCGGTTCCCATCCATTCTGCCAGTTCCGCATCACTCATATTTGCCGGATTGTCATAATATCCTGTAGCGGCTTTTTCATACTCGGCGCTTTTCATAACTGCCTGGCGGAAGTTGACAAAATCTTCTCCTTCATAAACTTCCGGCAGCGAATTTACCATCTGGATGCCCCAACTGCCACTGAAACTGATAGTCGGTTTTTTGCTGCTGGTACCTTTCTTGGTGGTAATCAATACAACGCCATTTGCGGCTTGAGCACCATATACTGCTGCAGAACTGGCATCTTTCAGGACATCTACACGTTCGATGTCATTCGGGTTGATGTCTGTCATTTGACCATTGTATATCACACCGTCTAATACGAGTAACGGATCGGTGCTTGCGGCAATCGTACTTTTTCCACGAATCAACATGGAGGTATTTCCTTTGGCGTCAGTTTCCATACCGACGGAAAGTCCGGCAACTCCCGAACGTAACATGTCTTGGATTGTTTGACGTTGTTCTTTAACCATGTTGTCGGCTTTTATTGAAGCCACAGCTCCTGTCAAGTCTTGTTTCTTCATCGTACCGTAACCGACTACTACTACTTCTTCCAATAACTCGGAATCTTCTTTCATGGTGATAATCGAAGGAACCGATTTGGCTTTTAGAGTCTGTGTCGCATAACCCATATAGGAGAACTGAATGTTGGAATTGGCATTTACAATCAGCTTGTAGCGACCATCCAAATCTGTAATTACACCGTTGGTAGTACCTTCTTCAATTACATTGGCTCCGATAATCGGTTCTCCCGAATTATCAATCAACTGACCTTTGATGGTAATCTTTGCATCAGATGCAGTTTTGTCATCCTGCGCCGACAAAGGCAAACAAAGAATCAGTAACAGTAAAAACGTTGCATACTTCTTAAAATTCATTTTTCTTTTTAGATTTAAATTAGAACAATTGTGTGTTTTAGTAAATATAATAAGGGCGTTTAACCCTTTACTTCTATTTCTCATATCACATAAATTGGAAGAAAATGTAATGATTAGCGTAACTTGCTACTGTGTAGGGATTGGTGACGCACAGAATAAGCTCTCCTTTGAAAAGATAAAAGATGTATTTTTTTCATGATAAAATAAATTAAGATAACACTTATATTTTAGAATAACTTTATATCGATTTCTAATCCTTTATTTGTATATTTACGTTGTCCGGATATCATGTGGCAAACTTATGTATATAAAATCTAGAAGTTTTACTGTTTTAATTTTTTCTTTTACTCAAATTCAATGGATGTTGGTAATGTGTTGATTATCAGTATTGTTTTCAGAGGATAGGGGAAATATACTGAATAAGTTAGGAAAGTAGTAAATGTCAAATACTATATAATGGATTATTTATCAGAATACTGTGATTTATAATGTTCGATTTGTTGAGTTACGCTCTAACATCATATAAATGTGTTGATTGACAGAGGAATGATAAGACTCTTTTACAGATTCATTACGTTTTGTTCGAATTGTTCTTTGTCTCCGATAGCTTTGTTGCGCATTCTGCTCCGGTAGTTATAGATTGTTGCTAGGGAATATCCCAGAAAGTGTGCAATTTTGTTGCTGTCCGAAACTCCCAGGCGGATAAGTGCGTAAATACGAAGTTCCGTAGTCAGAAGCTCGTCCGATTTGGGATATATCCTTTCTTCTTCTACCAGTAACTCGTTAAAGGAGGTTATGAAGTTCGGGAAGAGCTTCAGGAATGATTTATCAAACTCATTGTAAAATTCATTTCTTTCATCCCGAATGAACTGCTCCGATTTTATAGCTTTGAATAGGTCTTCTATGCGGGACGCCATTGCCAGTTTTGCCAGAGAACGGCGGTAGGTTTCCAGTTTATCCAGATAATTGACACACCGGTCTAGGTAGCGTGCGATATATACTTCCTTAATTTTTCCCGTTTGTTCCAGTTCTTTGTTTACCTGTCGCATTTGCTCATTAGCTACGCTTAGGTTATGCCTCATGGCGGATAATTTTTTCATCCAGCGATAGAGGAAGAAGATGGCGATAAGAAGAAATAGGGATAATAAACTGACGCTAATCAACATGATGCGTCCGATATTGCGTTCCTTTTCTTCTTTTAGTTTGTAAGCCTTGTCGATAATAGGGAAAAATTGCGTAACTTCAATAAATCTCAATCGGGCATTGCAGGTGACTGCGTCTTCCATTGAGTGGGTCAGGTATTTATATGCCCTGCCAATATCTCCGGACTGATACATCAACTGGGCTAGTTTCTGTAGGGAAGCATATTCTCTGATGGAGCTTTCCAAATCGGCGATAGCTGTCAACGCCAGGTAATACACTTCTTTTTCGACTTCCTTTTTTATATTGTATGCTTCGGACAACGTGAAATAGATATAGGCTTTTTGGCGGTTGTCCGTTGCCTCTTTTAGCGCATCGTCCAGTATGACTAATGCCGTATCCGTTTTTCCGTTCACAATGTATTTTTCTGCCAGGACAATATTTTTATTTACTCCGGCAGGCATTACGTTGAGAATAGAGTCTCTGTATAAATCTGTTTTCTTCAGATATTTTTTCTTTTCGTTTTTGTTGGTAGTGTAGTCAGCGAGCCAACCGTAACAGGCACGGTAGGTTTGGTAATAACTTTCCAGGACATGCCCTTTTAATTTTTGAGGCTCAATTTGTTCTAATTCGTTAAATGCTTCATTGTACATTCCCATGAGCCCCATCACCATTGCCCGGTTAATCATAATTTCATATTTGGCTTCCGGCTGTTTCAATAATGGCAGTATCTGCATGCTGCTGTTTATATAATGAAGTGCGGAATCGGCTTGATAATGCGCGTATGTATCGAATAATGAATTGTACAGACGGTATCTTTCTTCAGGATTGTCCGTATGTGCTAACTGTATTTTCAAAGCATCTATCTCTTTTTCTTTTTCGCTGTGGATATGATAGGATGTCTTTTTGTCAATAATGTCATCTACCTTTCTAAGTATCGCTTCATTATCCGTGTGTCCGGCCGACAGTCTGACCGGACCAATCAATAATGCAAGTATAAGATAGTAGATTCTTTGTTTCATTCGGCTGTTCTTTTATGTTGTCACAAATATAATGAATATATTGATGATAATGAAAAATATACCCTGATATATTTTCATTGTAACTTGTATTTTTCTGTATCTGTATTAAATAGATATCCCTGTAAATCAGTGGTATAGTTTTATGGACTATTTATATTTTTATTCTAATTGCCGGATAGCCGGAATTACTCCCATACTTTTGCAGAGTCGGTTATCCGAGTAAAACCAATGTTAAAAATCTATTTATCATGAAACGAAATTTGTTATTTGTTGTCTTGCTTGTATTTTGGGGGTGTCAGCAGATTACTGCTGCAACTGAAATAAAAAAAGTGGCTCCTGCCTTTTGGTGGGCAGGTATGAAAAATCCCGAATTACAAATCCTGTTGTACGGCGAACGGATTGCGTCAGCCGAAGTGAGCATTTCTTCCAAAGATGTTATTCTGAAAGAAATTGTCAAACAGGAAAATGCCAATTATCTGCTTTTATATCTGGATTTGTCCGAAGCTGCCCCGCAACATTTCAATATTATTCTGCAACAGGGTAAAAAACAGACTGTGATTCCTTATGAACTCAGACAACGTGAGGCGGGGGCTTCCCGCATCGAAGGATTCAATTCCGGTGATGTCCTTTATCTGATTATGCCCGACCGTTTTGCCAATGGTGATTCTTCTAATGATGTAATCCCCGGTATGCTTGAAACTAAGGTCGACCGTAATGAACCTTTTGCCCGTCATGGCGGTGATTTGAAAGGCATTGAAAACCATTTGGATTATCTGTCCGATTTGGGGGTTACCAGCATTTGGCTTAATCCGATTCAGGAAAATGATATGAAAGATGGTTCTTATCATGGATATGCCATTACCGATTATTATCGGGTAGACCCCCGTTTTGGCAATAATGAAGATTTCCGTCATCTGGTGAAACAGGCTCATGCCAAAGGGTTAAAAGTGGTAATGGACATGATTTTCAATCATTGCGGGAATGAAAATTACTTGTTTAAAGACATGCCTTCTAAAGATTGGTTCAATTTTAAAGGCGAGTATATGCAGACTACATTTAAGACCGCTGTTCCGGCAGACCCGTATGCCATTGATTGTGAGAAAAAAATAGTGGTAGACGGTTGGTTCAGTGAGTGTATGCCCGATTTCAATCAGCGTAACCGTCATGTAGCCGCTTATCTGATACAAAGTAGTATTTGGTGGATTGAGTATGCGGGTATCAACGGCATTCGCCATGATACGCATCCTTATGCGGATTTCGATATGATGTCTGACTGGTGTAAGGCAATCAATGAAGAATATCCGGATTTTAATATTGTGGGAGAAACTTGGATAGGCAGTAATGTGCTTGTTTCTTATTGGCAGAAAGACAGTAAGTTGGCAGCTCCGAAGAACTCCAATTTACCGACAGTTATGGATTTTCCGTTAATGGAACAGATGAATAAGGCTTTTGATGAAGAGACTACCGACTGGTACGGAGGGCTTTACCGACTCTACGATTATCTGTCTCAAGATATCGTTTTTGCCAATCCGATGAATTTATTGACCTTCCTCGATAACCATGACACTTCCCGTTTCTATCGTTCGGAAGCAGCCACCAGGAATTTGGACAGATATAAGCAAGCGTTGACTTTCCTGTTGACTACCAGGGGGATTCCGCAGATTTACTACGGTACGGAAATTCTGATGGCTGCTGATAAAGCGAATGGAGACGGCTTGCTTCGATGTGACTTTCCCGGCGGTTGGCAGGGAGATGCCCACAATTGTTTTGAGTCGGTAAATCGCACTTCTCGGCAGAATGAAGCTTTCTCTTTCCTGCAAAAACTTCTCCGGTGGAGAAAGGGAAATGAAGTGATTGCCAAAGGCGGGTTGAAACACTTTGCCCCTAATAAGGGCGTTTATGTGTACGAACGCAGGCATGGAGATAAATCTGTCGTTGTATTCCTGAATGGAAACGACCGTGAACAGACCATTGATTTATCTGCCTATCGGGAAATATTGCCTGCTTCTTCCGCTTATGATGTATTGGCAGGACGAAATGTGGAATTAGAAGAAGACCTGACACTGTCCAAACGTGGAATTGTTCTTCTGGCTTTCTGAAAAAAACTTCATTTCAACTTATATTTATAAGCTTCTGTGTTCTATATAATATGCTGTAAATTAATTAAATAACTTTTTGTCAGACTTGTATTTTTATTCTATTGGGACGAGACCGGAAAGATGGTCGCTATATTTGCAATGTCCGGAATTAATAGGGATGGAGATACCGGTTGACTTATAATTTAATACCATAAATAAAATGAAAAAGAACTTTTTGATTATTGCGTTTCTCTGTGTGTCGTTCGTTATGAATGCACAACAGAAGTTGACCTCACCGGATGGAAATCTGGTAATGACTTTCCAAGTAGATAAAAAAGGAGCCCCTACGTATGATTTGACGTACAAAGGCCGGGTTGTTATCAAGCCCAGTACATTAGGATTGGAATTAAAGAAAGAGGATAATACCAAAACCGATTTTGACTGGGTAGACCGGAGAGACCTGACTAAACTCGATTCAAAGACAAATTTGTATAACGGTTTTGAACTGAAAAATACTCAAACTGCTACTTTCGATGAAACTTGGCAACCGGTTTGGGGAGAAGAAAAGGAAATCCGTAATCATTATAATGAGTTGGCGGTGACATTATATCAGCCTGTGAACGACCGTTCGATTCTGGTTCGTTTCCGTTTGTTCAACGATGGTTTAGGTTTCCGTTATGAATTTCCGCAACAGAAAAATCTGAATTATTTCGTAATTAAAGAAGAACATTCCCAATTTGCTATGGCTGGTGACCATACTGCCTTTTGGATTCCGGGAGATTATGATACACAAGAGTATGACTATACCATTTCCCGTCTGTCGGAAATCAGAGGACTGATGAAACAGGCTATTACTCCGAATTCATCTCAAACTCCTTTTTCGCAGACAGGCGTGCAAACGGCTTTGATGATGAAAACGGACGATGGTTTGTACATCAACCTTCACGAGGCTGCTTTGATTGATTATTCTTGCATGCATCTGAATCTCGACGATAAGAATATGATTTTTGAATCCTGGCTGACACCTGATGCAAAAGGGGATAAGGGATATATGCAAACTCCCTGCAAATCTCCGTGGCGTACGGTTATTGTCAGTGACGATGCCCGTAATATCCTGGCGTCCCGCATCACTCTTAATTTGAATGAGCCTTGTCAGATTGCCGATGCCGCTTCATGGGTGAAACCGGTGAAATATATCGGTGTATGGTGGGATATGATTACCGGAAAAGGCTCATGGGCTTATACTGACGAACTGACCGGCGTAAAATTAGGTGAGACGGATTACGCTAAGACCAAGCCGAACGGCAAGCACTCTGCCAATACGGCTAATGTGAAACGTTATATTGATTTTGCGGCAGCCAACGGGTTTGATGCGGTTCTGGTAGAAGGATGGAATGAAGGCTGGGAAGACTGGTTTGGTAACAGCAAAGATTATGTATTTGATTTTGTGACTCCGTATCCCGATTTTGATGTGAAGGAGATACATCGTTATGCGGCAAGCAAAGGGATTAAGATGATGATGCATCATGAAACTTCCGCTTCTGTCCGCAATTACGAACGTCATCTGGACCAGGCTTATCGGTTTATGGTAGATAATGGATACAATTCGGTAAAAAGCGGTTATGTCGGCAATATTATCCCTCGAGGCGAACACCATTACGGACAATGGATGAACAATCATTACCTTTATGCCGTGAAGAAAGCTGCCGATTACAAAATTATGGTCAATGCTCATGAAGCAACCCGTCCGACCGGCATTTGCCGTACTTATCCTAATCTGATAGGCAATGAATCTGCCCGTGGTACGGAATATGAGTCATTCGGAGGAAATAAAGTATATCACACGACAATCCTTCCATTTACCCGCCTGATAGGTGGACCGATGGATTATACCCCCGGTATCTTTGAAACACATTGCAACAAGATGAATCCCGCTAATAACTCACAGGTGCGTTCTACCATCGCCCGCCAGTTGGCATTGTATGTAACGATGTACAGTCCGTTGCAGATGGCTGCCGACATTCCAGAAAACTACGAGCGTTTTATGGATGCTTTCCAGTTTATTAAAGACGTGGCTCTTGACTGGGATGAAAGTAAATATTTGGAAGCGGAACCGGGGGAATATATCACCATAGCACGTCGTGCCAAGGGTACGGATAACTGGTTTGTCGGTTGCACTGCCGGTGAAAACGGGCATGTCTCAAAATTGAGTCTTGACTTCCTGAAACCCGGAAAAAAATATGAAGCCACTATCTATGCTGATGCGAAAGACGCCAGTTGGGATAAAAATCCGCAGGCTTACGTTATCACGAAGAAAAAGGTAAACAACAAAAGCAAACTCACGTTAAAAGCTGCAATAGGAGGAGGATATGCAATCTCCATCAAAGAATTGAAATAAAAATATTGCAAATCAAATTAAGATTTAGAAGTTTTCAATAGGTATTTCGATAGAGAAATAATTATATTTTAGCAAACTTATTTAATAACATGAAAACAAGAATATTTAGTGAACCGGCTAAAATAATGCTATTGCTTTTGGCGAGTCTGGTGTTTACGGTACAAGCTGTCGCCCAGGATTTGACTGTAAGCGGACTCGTAAAAGATGCCGTTACCGGAGAAGGCGTTATCGGGGCAAATGTATTGATAAAGGGCACTGCAAACGGGACCATTACCGATATAGACGGAAAATTCAAATTGCAGGCTAAAAAAGGAGATATCATTGTTGTTTCCTTTATCGGGTATAAAACGCAGGAAATACCGGCTGCCGCACAAATGAACATTGTTTTGAAAGATGATTCCAAGCAGTTGGACGATGTGGTGATTATCGGATACGGTTCTGTCAAGAAAGAAGATTTAAGCGGTTCGGTAGTCGCCATCAAAGCGGAAGAAATGAATAAAGGGGCCGTTACGTCACCTCAAGAGTTGATGATGGGCAAAGTTCCGGGACTGTCGGTAGCACAAGGTGACGGAGGGCCGGGAGCCGGTTCTACCATACGTGTCCGTAGCGGTTCTTCGCTGAATGCCAGTAACGACCCGTTGATTGTGATAGATGGGATTCCCGTATCCAATGATGCCGCTCCGGGAACCACGAATGCCTTGTCTACCATCAATCCGAATGATATAGAAACTTTTACCGTCTTGAAAGATGCTTCGGCAACCGCCATCTATGGTTCGCGTGCATCAAACGGCGTTATCATTATTACTACCAAAAAAGGGACGCAAGGCAAAGTAAAAGTGACGTATAACAGTACCTATACGTTTAAAGACCCTTATAAGCGTATTGAAACCATGAATGCCGACGAATTTCGCCGTACGGTGATGAACCAATACGCCGAAGGTACTGCTTTGGGCGATGCGGCGCGTGACTTGATAAATCTTTATCCTTCACAGTCCACAGACTGGCAAGACGCTATATATCAAAGTGGTTTGAGTATGGACCAGAACATATCCGTGGCGGGAAAAGCCGGAGTTATGCCTTTTCGGGTTTCTTTAGGTTATAATAATGAACGGGGTACTATCAAGACTTCCAAATATGAAAGATATACCGCATCGGTTAATTTGAACCCCAAATTCTTTGATAATCATTTGAGCGTAGATATTAATGTAAAAGGAACGATAAATAAAAACCGTTTTGCAGATTCGGGAGCAGTGGGAGCCGCAGCTTTTTTCGACCCGACCAAACCTATTTACGGTATTGATACGGAAGACCCGTCATACGCCAGCAACATTTATAACTACAATGGCTATTGGAACTGGAGCAGCGGGGAAAATATGCCCAATACGCTTTCTTCTGCTAATCCGTTGTCATTGCTTTACGATGTGGACAATGCGGGAACAACCAAACGAAGTCTCGGAAATATCCAGTTAGACTATAAAGTACACGGATTGGAGGATTTGCATGCCAATTTGAATCTGGGATACGACGTGGCGAAAACGACAGGAGGAAATTACAATAATCCCGGTTCTTTCCAGGCAGCCAAAGATAGTGATTTCAAGAATATCGGACGCGGTAACGACTGGAGTAATCTTCGCCGTAATCATTTATTGGATTTTTACCTGAATTATTCGAAAGAGCTCTCATCCATCCAAAGTAATGTGAACGTAATGGCCGGATATTCCTGGCAGCATTTCTATTATAGAGACCTGAATACTTATAAATCGAATGTCATCGACAATGCGGGTAGTAAGGAAGGATGGACTTATAATGACGAAGAAGAGCGTTACATACAAAACAATAATACTCCTTCACTGAAAGAAAACTATCTGGTTTCTTTTTTCGGGAGATTAAACTACAGTTTTAAAGAACGCTATTTGCTTACAGCCACTTTACGTCAGGACGGTTCTTCACGTTTCAGCAAGAATAACCGTTGGGGACTTTTCCCTTCAGCGGCATTAGCTTGGAGCATTATCAATGAGCCGTTTATGGAAAAGGCGCGTAACGTATTATCCAATTTGAAATTACGTATCGGATATGGAGTGACCGGACAGCAGGAAATCGATGATTATCTGTACATAACGACCTATTCTTTGGGAAACAACACGACCTCACAATATTTAGGCTCATATCTGTTGAAACCGGACGGTTACAGTCCCGACCTAAAGTGGGAACAGACCACGACTTATAACGTAGGAGTAGATTATGGATTCCTGAACAACCGTATCAATGGTAGTATTGAATATTATCAGAAACGGACCAAAGATTTGTTGAATACGGTAAGCGTGGCGGCTGGAAGTAATTTTACCAATATGATAACCGCCAATGTAGGCTCGATGAAAAACGAGGGATTGGAGTTTAACATCAATGCCGTTGCCGTACAGACCAGGGATTTTTCTTGGGAACTGGGTTATAATCTTACTTGGAATACCAGTAAAATCACCAAATTGACAGCTACTTACAATCCTGATTATGAAGGAATCGATGCAGGTTCCGCTTCTTATAACAGCGGAACAGTGTTACAAAAACACCAGGTTGGTTATGCTCCGTCTACTTTCTGGCTTTTCCAACAAGTATATGACGAAAATGGAAAACCTGTACAAAATGCGGTAGTAGACCGCAACAATGACGGACAAATTACGAATGACGACCGGTACATGACTGAAAAGAGCCCGATGGCAGATGTATATATGGGGTTAAGCTCGCAGTTTACTTATAAGAACTGGGATTTGGGCTTTAACCTGCGTGCCAGTATCGGAAACTACGTCTATAATGCCAGTGCGGCGGATAACAGCTCTTTAAACGCTTTCTCGAATCAGGGCTCTATCAGTAACTATTATAAAACAGCAGTAGAAAGTACCGGATTTACGCTTACGAATTCTACTGAGCAAAAGGCGAGCGACCTGTTCCTTGAAAACGCTTCGTTTTTGAAAATGGATAATATTACGTTAGGATACACTTTTAAAAAGTTGTTCACCGATAAGTTGTCCGGACGTATCAGCGCATCGGTACAAAATGTGTTCACCATCACAAAGTATTCAGGGCTTGATCCGGAATGCAATGCCATAGACCAAAATATTTGGCCGCGTCCGCGTACATTTTCTCTTGGAATCAATCTTAACTTTTAATTCGTCAGTATTATGAAATTCTATTATATAAAATCGGCTATATTAGTTTCCGCCTTTACTTTGCTTGGCGGTTGTGTGGGTGATTTGGACGTGATGCCTCTCGACCCGAATGTGATGACGGCCGGGGATGCCTATTCTACACCTGAGGGTTATACACAAGGATTAAAAAAGATATATTCGGTATGGGCCCTTTCCGGACAAGAGGATGCGGGTTCATCAGATTTGAGTGATTTGAATGCCGGTAATACGGTACTTTTGCGATGTTGGTGGACTTTACAGGAAAATACTACCGATGAAGCGAAATGCGCCTGGTCGGATAGCTGGGTTTCGCAAGTTAACGAATTGTCCTGGAATACGGCTAAGGTAGAGTCGATGGAAGGCCTTTATCACCGTGCCATGTATATTGTGAGCATTGCGAATGACTTCTTACGGCAATTGGAGAATGCGCCTGCCGAAGTAGACAGGGAACGCTATGCTGCTGAAGCGCGTTTTTGCCGTGCTTTAGCCTACTATGTGCTGATGGATGCATTTGCTAACCCTCCTTTTGCGACAGAAGAGAGTGCAGCTTCAATCCCTGAACAGATAATGCGTAAAGATCTGTTCAACTGGTTGGAGGGAGAGCTTGCCGATATTCGTACGCTTCTTCCGGAAAAGACAGATGAATACGGACGTGCCGACCAGCATACCGTTGAGTTCTTGCTGGCCCGTATGTATCTTAATGCAGAAATATATACAGGGGTACAACGCTATGACGATTGCATCACTTATTGCAATTATATTCTGGGAAGCGGCGATTATTCGCTTGCCGATAATTATGCCGAACTCTTCATGGCCAATAACGGAGAGAATGCCGACGCCAATAAAGAAATTATTTTCCCGGTACTGGCAGATGGGAATACGACTCAATCTTACGGAATAGGAGCTATCATTGTAGGCTCGCGCTCAAGCAGTGAAGGTACTGTCGCCAACTACGGATGCAGTGGCGGATGGGATGGTTTCCGTTCTACGGGGAGTCTGATACGTGCATTCGAGTATGAAGCGGAAGAGTCGGCGTGGACTGCCGATAATCTGAATGCGCATGATAACCGCGCTATTTTTTACAGTACGGGGCGCTCGCTCGATATAACGACATCAGCCATCGGAACATTTACCACGGAAGGTTGGGCGGTATTTAAGTTTACTAACCTGAACAGCGACGGTACTCCCGGAAAGAATTCGACATTTCCCGATACGGACTTTCCGCTTTTCCGTCTGGCAGATGTGTATTTGATGTATGCCGAATCTGTAGCCCGTGGCGGACAGGGAGGCAGCGACGCGCAGGCAGTGGAATATGTCCGTGAATTGCGTAAGCGTGCCAATACAGGCTACAGCCAAGTAGATGCGGACTGGTTGAGGGCATCGGCTTCGATTAACGGCAGTACGGCGAGCGTCGTTTATGGAAATATCTTGAATGAACGTTGCCGTGAACTTTATTGGGAGGCTACTCGCCGTACGGATTTGATTCGTTACGGGCTGTTCACCTCAGGCACTTATACGTGGGCTGAAAAAGGGGGAGTTGTCACCGGAGTAGGAGTAGACAGCCGATACAACCTTTTCCCTATACCTGTAAGCGATATCAGCGTCAACGGCAATTTAAAACAGAACGAAGGTTATTAATCTAAAAATCAGAATATATATGAAAACAATATACGGATACATAGGCGTATTTGCCGTAGCCTGCTTGCTTCAGGCATGCGAAAGCGATTTGGATAAAGCCTATTATAACGACGGGCAGGCTCTTCCGGCCGTGCTGGAGGCTCTACCGGAAACGTATGCTATAGATAAGCTGAAACAAGATGAAGTCGCGTTGACGTTCCGGTGGAGTGCGCCGCAAATGGGATATAACGCATCGGTGACTAACAATCTGGAAATGGATATAAAAGGTGATGGCAATTTCGGAAATAAAAAAGTCGTGTTATCCTCCACGGTGGGAAACGCTTCTTCCGCGTCATTTACTAATAAGGAACTGAATGATTATGTGCTGGCATTGTTCCAAAACTATACGGATGAGGCCGGAGTATATACCGTAGGTCCCGCCAATCTGGAATTTCGTGTCACTTCCACCATTTCGGATGCTAAAACAGCCCTTGTTTCAAACATCGTTTCTTCTGTCGTCATTCCCTATGATAATGAAAATACGGGATATGAAGGAGCTGTTATAACGTCAGACGCCGTTGAAGGAGAACTGGCCTTATCAACCGACCGGAAAGAAGAAACAGCCTTGCTTCTCTCTTGGCAGGAAGCCTATTTGGGAGATAATGCGAGCATAACCTATTCGGTGGAAATGAATTTGCCGGGGGAAGATGAAGAATATAATTGGAGTAAAAGGGTTACGGTATCGACAACCAAGGAAACGTCATGCAACTTGACACATGAGAAATTGAATGATGCGCTTGTCAGCCTTTTAGCCAAGTATGGCAGGCAAGTGGGTAAAACCGAAATCAGCCTTTCTGTTTCCGCTACTAAAAGCGGCTATGTCAAAGCGCTGTCTTCCGCTCCTTTCAATGTGATTCTTGTTCCTTATGTAGCCGTTCCTGTGCTCACTGTACCGGAAAGCCTGGATTTGACATCCGATATGGATTATTCACTGGCATGGAGTGCGGTGGAAGGAGCGCAGTATCAGGTGGAAATGGATATAAAAGGAGCCTCGTTCTCACAGAAAACAGTGTTGGGAAGCGGCTTGACCGATACAAATTTGTCCATAGACAATGCGGCGGTCGGCAAAGCTGTAAAATATTTGCTGATTGCACACGGTGCATCTGTGCTTGCCGCAGAACACGAACTTGAGTTCCGGGTAAGGGCATATTTCAGCAATACGGAGACAGGCATCTTCTCGGAGACTGAAACGGCTGCCGTGACTTATGACAATAGCGAAGAAACTTCCCCGGTTTTTTATTTCATCGGAAATTACTGTGATTGGAACTTCGATAAAAGCCAGCGGCTATACCAGACGGACGGCGGAACGTATAAAGGGCATATCGTGGCAAACAATCTGACAGGAGGCAATCCGGGACAAGACGGATGGAAGATAACGGAACAGGCGGACTGGTCCGGCAATCAGTGGGGCGCGCCTGTTCAAGATGGAATTATGACAAAAGGGAACGGAAGCAATGTACTCGATTACGGCGGTGACAATAACACCAGTTATATGGTGGAATTTAATCCGAATGACGGACGCCTTACCATGAGCAATGAAGAGAAGTCATGGATGTTATTGGGAGACCACAACAACCACTCTTTCGGGGATGATTCGAAAATGGGTATTGTTTATGATGAAAACAGCGCTAAATGGTATTTACAAAAGAAAGGGGTAAGCATGCAGGCCGGAAATACCTGGCAGATACGTTCCCAAATACTGAATATGGAAGTGACTCCGCAAAATATGGAAGGGCATTTCGAAACGGATGCTGTCGACAATACCAAGTTTACCGTAAGTCAGACCGGTATTTATGAGGTACGTTGGTATTTCAATGAACCGGTTCCTTATGTGATAGTCATTAAAGAGTAATTTATCCATAACAAAAGAAGAATCTTATGAAAAAATATTTTATATATCTGTTGTTGCTGTTGTTCACTGCACCTTATATCAGTTCATGCAGTGACGAGTGGATAGACTCCGATAAACTGAATCTTCTCACAAAAGCTGAGGAGGAAGAGCCCGTTGAAGACGATGATATCGACGTAAGTCTGCTGAAATTCGGTTTCAACCTGAATCCGAAAGCCGAGACGGACGAGTTGCCTGATGCGGACGAACCGTTGGAAATCTATTTCTATGCCGAAGGCCGGGAAGTTGCGGACGGGGAAGAGGAATGCCCGTTATTAGGATACGATGATGTATGTTACTTGCATGCCGGTGTTTATTCGGAAGGAACCTGGATGTATGTGCCGGCGGCTTGGACGGAAAATGCCGATAAGTGCAAGATGTCCCGTGTGAAAGAGAATGTATGGAAAATCACCCTTTCACCTTCTATACGCGACTGGTTCGGAAGCGGTTCCACTCCTGTCGAACAGTTGGGGTTGATTATCCGTACGGCCGACGGAGTGAAAGGGATAGAGGAAGATACTTACGTTGATATTGAAGATAATAAATACAGTAGTTTTACCCCGGCTGAAGTCGTATTTGCTCCCATGCCCTCCGGATTGCAGCACGGCATCAATGTTATAGATAACAGCACGGTGGCTTTGGTATTGTATGAAAAAGATAAAACGGGAAAACGCTGCTATGACTATGCTTATGTGATGGGCGACTTTAACAATTGGAAACGCACTAATGATGAAAATTCCCAAATGTATTATGATGAGCAGAACGGATGTTGGTGGATTACTTTAAGCGGCCTGGACGCCACTAAAGAATATGCGTTTCAATATTATCTGGGTAAGAAAAGCACGATAGAAGGAGAGAAAGATACGGAACTGCGCATAGCCGATCCGTATTCGGAGAAGATACTTGATTCAAGCAGTGATTCCTATATCCCCGAATCGACCTATCCTTCGTCACAACGAATTTACCCGGACAAAGGGGCAGGCGTCGTTTCAGTCTTTAAAATACAGAAAGACAGTTATGCATGGGCTCATGACGATTTCAAAATAGCGGATAAAAACAATCTGATGATTTATGAATTGCTTTTGCGTGATTTTAGCGAGACCGGCGATTTGCAGGGAGCATATCAGAAGCTTGATTACCTGGAGAAATTAGGAGTGACCGCTATCGAATTGATGCCCGTGCAAGAGTTTGAAGGCAATGATAGCTGGGGATATAATCCTACGTTCTATTTTGCGCTTGACAAGGCCTACGGTACTCCCGATATGTATAAGAAATTTATAGACGAATGCCATGGGAGGGGGATTGCGGTGCTTTTTGACGTAGTTTATAACCATGCTACCGGAAGCAATACTTTTGCCCGTTTGTACTGGGATTCGGAAAACAATAAAACAGCCGAAAACAATCCGTGGTTCAATGTCGACGCTCCTCATGATTTCAGCGTATTCCATGATTTCAATCATGAAAGTCCGTTGGTGCGGGATTTCGTGAAACGTAATTTGAAGTACTTGATTGACGAGTACCATATCGACGGATTCCGTTTCGATTTAACCAAAGGATTTACTCAAAACACGAATGGAAATTATGATGCTTCGGCTTATGACAACTCACGTATCAGTATTTTGCGGGATTATTATAATACGATTCAGTCCGTATCCCCGGAAGCCGTGATGATTTGCGAACACTGGGCGGATTGGGCGGAAGAAAATGTTCTTGCGTTGGCAGGCATACAGTGTTGGCGTAAAGGAAGCAATACGGCAGAGGACGGTTACTACCAGTCCGGTATGGGATGGCAGGAGAGAAGCTCGTTTACCAATCTGACGCAAAGCGGCGAACATACTATCCATTTCGGCGGTTGGGTAGGATTTATGGAAAGCCATGATGAAGAGCGGGTGGCATATAAGGCAAAAGCTTATGGGGCCGATGATATCGGTACGGAGCTTACTGTCCGCATGAACCAGCTTGCTGCGAATGCCGCCTTCTGTTTTACTGTTCCGGGACCGAAAATGATTTGGCAGTTTGGAGAATTGGGGTATGATGAAACGCTGGGCACGGAAGATAATAAAACCGCCAAGAAACCGCTGCATTGGGAATATTATGATGAACCGGCACGCCGGAACCTATATAATGTATATGCCAGACTTTTGCAATTGCGCAAGGAGCACGCTGATTTGTTCGGACAGAATGCATCTTTCTCATGGAAGGTTACGAATGATTATTGGACAGGAAACAAGCCGCGCACCATTCATTTGAAATACGGTGATAAAGAACTGGTGGTTGTCGGGAATTTCGGTAACGAAACAAGCACTTATTCTTTGGACTCTAAAATTAAATATGATTATATGTCCGGCGAGAACGTTTCAGGCAGTATCACTGTCAATCCGCATAGCTTCTTTTTGGGAACCAGCTTCCAACCGTAAAAAATAAATAGAACAATTTGCCGCCGTAACAAACGAATTCGGAGGCGGGAATCATTGGGTGAGAGTATCCGGAAACGGGTACTCTCGCTTTTTTCGTTATAGGGCTGTTTATATCCCTGTATGGGCTTCTTATTGCGCTTTTTACAATAATAATTGAAGACAGACTGAAGAATATACTGTTTTATTTCGTATTTTTGTTCTGTAACAAACCGTTTGTATAATGGAATAGCCGTATTTGAATGGGCGAATAAAGCTGTTCTGTTATCAGGTTGCAAGAAGAAAGATATCGTGATGAAATATATTAAGTGGGTGGTTTTATTGTTTAGCCTTGTCGGAATGACTGCCTGCCGGCAGGATACTCCCCGTTTCCGTATCGGCGTAGCTCAGTGTAGCGATGATTCATGGAGGCATAAGATGAATGATGAGCTTCTTCGTGAAGCGATGTTTTATGACGGCGTGTCGGTTGAAATCCGTTCTGCCGGGGACGATAACCGCAAGCAGGTGGAAGATGTTTATTATTTTATGGATGAGGGAGTAGACCTTTTGATTATTTCAGCCAATGAGGCGGCGCCTATCACTCCGATTGTAGAAGAGGTGTACCGGAGAGGCATTCCGGTGATTACGGTCGACCGGAAAATCCTTTCGGATAAATATACGGCCTATATCGGAGCGGATAATTATGAGATTGGCCGTGCGGTAGGCAATTACCTTGCATCCCGTTTGAAGGGAAAAGGAAATATCGTGGAGCTGACGGGACTAGGCGGCTCCACTCCCGCTATGGAACGTCATCAAGGATTTATGGCTGCTATCAGCCGTTTTCCGGATATACGGCTGATTGACAAAGCGGATGCAGCCTGGGAGAGTAAACCGGCGGAAGTGGAAATGGACAGTATGCTTCGCAAGCATCCGAAGATTGATGCGGTATATGCCCATAACGACCGGATAGCTCCGGGAGCTTATCAGGCGGCTAAGAAGGCAGGGCGGGAAAAAGAAATGATTTTTGTCGGCATCGATGCCTTGCCGGGTAAAGGCAATGGATTGGAATTAGTGCTTGACAGTGTGCTGGACGCAACTTTCATCTATCCGACTAATGGCGATAAAGTGATGCAGTTGGCTATGAATATTCTGGAGAAGAAACCTTATCCTCGTGAGACAGTAATGAATACGGCGGTTGTCGATTATACCAATGCGCATATCATGCAACTTCAAACCACCCATATTTCAGAGCTGGACCGGAAAATCGAAACATTGAACGGGCGTATCGGAGGGTATCTTTCGAGAGTGGCTACCCAACAGGTTATCATGTATGGGAGTTTGCTGATTCTTTTGTTAGTGGCGGGATTATTACTTGTCGTTTATAAGTCTCTTCGTTCTAAAAACCGGTTGAACAGAGAGCTGTCTTTGCAGAAGAGACAGTTGGAAGAACAACGTGACGAGTTGGAAATGCAGCGTGACCAGTTGATTCAGCTTTCGCATCAGTTGGAAGAGGCTACTCATGCAAAATTGGTTTTCTTCACCAATATCTCCCATGATTTCCGTACTCCGTTGACGCTTGTAGCCGATCCGGTAGAGCAATTGCTGGCAGATAGAACGCTGAGCGGAGACCAGCGCCGGATGTTGATGCTGGTCCAGCGTAATGTAGACATCCTCCTGCGTCTGGTTAATCAGATATTGGACTTCCGTAAATATGAAAACGGGAAGATGGAATATACGCCTGTTCCGGTGGATATCCTTTCGTCTTTTGAAGGATGGAACGAATCTTTTCAGGCAGTTGCCCGTAAAAGGCACATCCGTTTTTCGTTTGATAGCATGCCCGATACAGACTATCATACCTTGGCGGATGTGGAAAAATTGGAACGTATTTATTTTAATCTTCTTTCAAATGCCTTTAAGTTTACTCCGGAGAATGGAAGAGTGACAGTTCGTTTGTCGGTTTTGGACAAAGAGGATAAACGGTGGTTCCGGTTTACCGTAGCCAATACGGGAAGTATGATTTCTGCAGAGCATATACGGAATATTTTTGACCGTTTTTACAAGATAGATATGCATCATGCCGGTTCGGGAATCGGATTGGCATTGGTAAAGGCTTTTGTGGAAATGCATGGAGGCGTGATTTCCGTAGAAAGCGATGAGAAACAGGGAACCGTCTTTACGGTAGACCTGCCTGTGGAAGTTTCCGAAACGTATTCGGGGGAAAAAGTCGTTCCTATGACACTTGCGCCGTCAGCCGCCATTGATGTCCCGGCAGTCGAAGAAGACGGGGAAGAAGAATATGATTCTTCCAAACCTTCCGTACTTATTATTGATGATAATGCGGATATTCGTTTATATGTCCGCAGATTGCTTTGTTCCGACTATGTGGTAATTGAAGCGGCAAACGGTTCGGAAGGCATCCGTAAAGCGATGAAATATGTTCCGGATTTGATTGTTTCCGATGTGATGATGCCGGGAATTGACGGTGTGGAATGTTGCCGCCGTTTAAAGGGCGAGCTCCAAACCTGTCATATTCCGGTGATTCTGTTGACCGCCTGTTCTTTGGACGAGCAGCGTATTCAGGGATATGACGGTGGAGCGGATTCTTACATATCCAAACCGTTCAGTTCGCAATTACTGTTGGTGCGTGTTCGTAATTTGATAGATTCCCATCGTCGTTTGAAAGAATTTTTTGGTGACGGGCAAACGTTGGCGAAAGAGAATGTCTGTGATATGGATAAGAATTTCGTAGAAAAGTTCAAAACCTTGATTGAAGAGAAAATGGGAGATTCCGGACTGAATGTAGAAGATTTGGGAAAAGAGATGGGATTAAGCCGTGTGCAGCTTTATCGTAAAATAAAGTCGTTGACGAATTATTCTCCTAATGAACTGCTCCGTATCGCCCGTTTGAAGAAAGCAGCTTCTTTGTTAGCCTCTTCGGACATGACAGTAGCGGAAATCGGATATGAAGTCGGTTTCAGCTCTCCTTCTTATTTTGCCAAATGTTATAAAGAACAGTTCGGTGAGAGTCCTACAGACCTGTTGAAAAGGAGAGGGTAGGAGAACATCGGATATTACGGTTGCAATCTTACAAGGGAGTAATCTCCGAGACAATACGGCGGGGTGTGGATAATGCCGTAGAACAGTAAATCCGGAAGTAAGTAAAGATAATGATGAAAGATTATAAAACAGATAAAGCCAGGCTTTCCGCCTCTTTTTGCCGGGAAGTATATCAGGTTGTCCGGGAAATTCCTGCGGGTAAAGTGTCTACTTACGGAGCGATTGCCGCTTTGTTGGGAGTGCCGCAATGTTCGCGTATGGTAGGACGTGTGTTGAAACAGGTCCCGAAAGAGTTGGCGTTGCCTTGCCATCGGGTAGTCAATGCGTCCGGACGTCTTGTGCCCGGTTGGGAAGAACAAAAACGGCTCTTGCTGGAAGAGAAAGTCGCTTTCAGGAAAAACGGGTATGTGGATTTGAAAAAACATCTTTGGAATTATTCAGATTCTGAATAGAGTTTGTATAAATCAGTCTGTTTCCCGTCTTTTTATTTCCATATTATATAAAACAGAGTGCTGTTATCCTCTTCTTTGCGTATTTTCTTTTAAAATAATCCTGCCAGTAGAGAAAATTGTTCCGATAATCTTCGGATTGTCAGGTAATGACATTGTACGGGCGAACCAACGGAACGCCCGATTTGTTTATTATTGTTGAGAATGACAACACGGCAAGTTGGAATAAAGTGAATATTTAATCTAAACCAATTTATTATATGAGTAAAATAGAGATAAAAGATTTGTATCTTATTTTCGGCAATGAGAAGCAGAAAGCGCTCAAAATGTTGAAAGACAATAAGAGCAAAGCGGAGATTCTTCAGAGTACCGGTTGTACGGTAGGCGTGAAAAATGCCAATCTCTCGATTAATGAAGGAGAGTTTTTTGTGATTATGGGGCTTTCCGGTAGTGGGAAGTCAACCTTGTTGAGGTGCATCAACCGTTTGATTCGTCCCACTTCGGGGCAGGTGTTAATCAACGGAGTAGATATATCCAAAGCTTCGGAAAAAGAACTGTTGCAAGTCCGGCGGAAAGAGCTGGCGATGGTTTTTCAGAATTTCGGGTTATTGCCACACCGTTCGGTACTGCATAATATCGCGTTTGGCCTTGAACTCCAGGGAGTGAAAAAAGAAGAACGCGAAAAGAAAGCGATGGAAAGTATGAAACTGGTGGGGCTGAAAGGATATGAAGACCAGATGGTGAGCGAACTTTCCGGCGGAATGCAGCAACGTGTGGGGCTTGCCCGTGCTTTAGCCAACAATCCGGAAGTGCTGTTGATGGATGAGGCTTTTTCCGCCCTTGACCCTCTGATACGGGTACAGATGCAGGATGAATTGCTTGCTTTACAGTCGAAAATGAAAAAAACAATTGTCTTTATCACCCATGACTTGAGCGAAGCAATCAAACTGGGCGACCGGATTGCCATCATGAAAGACGGTGAAGTCGTTCAGGTGGGTACTTCCGAGGAAATCCTGACCGAACCGGCGAATGACTATGTAGCCCGTTTCGTGGAAAATGTGGACAGAAGTAAGATTATAACCGCCTCTTCCCTGATGATTGACAAACCGTTGGTGGCACGTCTGAAAAAAGAAGGTCCCGAAGTGCTGATTCGTAAGATGCGTGCGAAGAACATCACCGTGTTGCCGGTAGTAGACGCCGATGATAAATTGGTGGGAGAAGTACGTTTGAAAGACCTGCTTCATTTGCGCAGCAGGCAGGAAAAGTCCATAGAGCCCGTTATACGTAAAGAAGTACATTCCGTCTTGTACGATACGGTGCTGGAAGACATCCTGCCTTTGATGACAAAGAGCAATTCACCTGTTTGGGTGATTGACGAATCACGTGAATTTCTCGGCACCATTCCCCTTTCATCCTTGATTATAGAGGTGACGGGAAAAGATAAAGACGAAATAAATGAAATAATTCAAAACGCAATAGATTTATGATAAATATAGGACAATATATAGAAATAGCCATCAACTGGATGATGGTACATTTTTCAACTTTTTTTGATGCCGTGAATGTCGGTATCGGAAGCTTTATAACAGGATTCCAGCATGTCCTTTTCGGAATCCCTTTTTATCTGACTATTCTTGTGCTTGCTGCCGTCGCATGGATAAAAGCAGGACGGGGAATAGCAATTTTTACAGTATTGGGATTGCTCCTGATATACGGCATGGGCTTTTGGGAAGCTACCATGCAGACGTTGGCCCTTGTTTTCTCATCTACCTGCCTGGCGTTGATTCTCGGTGTGCCGCTGGGAGTCTGGACGGCCAACAATAAACGTGCGAACCAGATTGTCCGCCCTATCCTGGACTTGATGCAGACTATGCCCGCTTTCGTTTATCTGATTCCCGCCGTTCTGTTCTTCGGCTTAGGGACAGTACCCGGAGTTTTTGCGACAATCATATTTGCCATGCCTCCGGTGGTACGCCTTACCGGGCTGGGAATCCGTCAGGTTCCCCAGAATGTGGTGGAAGCTTCCCGTTCGTTCGGCGCTACCCGTTGGCAATTGCTGTATAAGGTACAGCTCCCATTGGCGTTGCCTACCATTCTGACCGGAGTTAACCAGACAATAATGATGTCGCTTTCCATGGTTGTAATCGCTGCCATGATTGCTGCCGGCGGCCTGGGGGAAATTGTGTTGAAAGGAATCACCCAAATGAAAATCGGGCTTGGGTTTGAAGGCGGCATAGCCGTTGTCATTCTGGCTATAATCTTAGACCGTATCACGCAAGGGATGGCAGGCCGTAAGGATAAAAAATAAAGCGGGAGGTATAAATGCACATAAGAATATATAAGATAGCAGGAATCGTATTGTCTGCACTGCTTTTATTGGCATCGTGCGGCGGTACGGGGTCCGGTAGGAAAAAGATAAAGATAGGGTATGCTAACTGGCTGGAAGGAATAGCCATGAGCAATCTGGCTAAAGTCGTGCTGGAAGAATACGGATATGAGGTCGAATTGCAGAATGCAGACCTTGCACCTATTTTCGTATCTGTCTCCGGCAAGAATACGGATGTGTTTCTGGATACCTGGTTGCCGATAACCATGAAGGATTATTTGTCCCAATATGGAGACAGCATTGAATTTCTGGGAGAGATGTATGGCGAAGCGCGGGTAGGATTGGTGGTGCCCCGGTACGTCACCATCGATTCCATCAGTGAACTGGCAGCCAGTAAGGAACGTTTTTCTGCTGAAATTGTAGGAATTGATGCCGGTGCGGGAATTATGAAAACAACGGATAAAGCCATGTCGGCTTATGGATTGGACGGTTATACGCTGATGACTTCCAGCAGTTCGACGATGTTGGCGTCTTTGAAAAAAGCGATGGATAAAGGCAAATGGATTGTCATTACAGGTTGGACTCCTCATTGGATGTTCGACCGGTTTGATTTGAAGTTCCTGAATGACCCGAAGAAAGTGTACGGCGACCTTGAAGGGATACATGCCGTTGCATGGAAAGGTTTCAGGGAAGCGGACCCGTTTGCTGCCGGTTTTCTGGGCAATATGAAACTCACGACAGAAGAGTTGGGTTCTTTCATGACAGCAATGAAAGACGCCCGGATGGACGAAGAGGAGATAGCGCGTAAATGGCGGAATGAACATCGGCAATTGGTGGATAGCTGGATTCCGGAATCAAAAAAGTAAGGTCGGTACAATTCTTTATTCGGAATCGATTTAGACATAAGAAAAGGATTGAACATATAAAATGGAAGTCTGCTCAATGCATGACTTCCATTTTTATATCTATCAGAGTGTGATTAATTATTCAGCATAGCCACGTTTGTAGCTATTGTAACGCTATTTAGCGTTTGCTTCAGCACCTTTGAACAGTTCTTCAGCTTCTGCAGAATATTGTTTCATTGCAGGAGCGTAACGAACTCCTCCCCTCATGAAACCTTGGAATTCTTTCCAGTTCGGTTCTTTGCCATCCGATTGGAACGGATTCTTGCCTTCTTCTAAAGCCGGGTTGTAACACCACAAGCAGCAGTAATAAATTATACGTAATCTGTTGAATAACATAGAGTAATATATTATTTGCAACTAATAAACCGGTACATTTACAGGAAATACATAGAATAACAAATTAAAAACTTATCAAGATGAAAAAAAATTATGGTTTAGCTGCTTTGGTTATAGCTGTTGCTTGTTATGGCACCTATGTGACGCATAATTCAAAAAATGAATTAGCTCAGTTGACACTTCTTAATGTGGAGGCTTTGGCAAATTATGAGTTTGCTGGAGGGTTTAAACAGTGTTACATTTTTACTAGTACAACATTGTTACCGGACGAACCCGCATTGTATGTTACGTCGTGCAGTGACTGCCATACAGTAAAATCTACTACGAGTATGGGTGCTTCTACCTGTGCAGGTTCTTTTCCTAATCTACCGGGATGGTAACTTTATTATAGCCTATAGATTTATTATTCATTGAAAAATATCATTTTTTTATGCATAAAAACTGGTTCTTCGGGCTAAAACCCTCTAAATGATAGAGACAGGATTATCTACGCTTATTTATTGAATTAAGATAGTCATTTTAGAAAGAATAAATTATATGGTGAAAAATAAAACTTGTTTATTGCTTATTTATACTTTAATCATTATTGCATGCAGCGGGCAGACTTGTGCACAAAGGCAGGTATCTTCACAGGCAATGGAGACCTTTCCAGTGAAGAAATTTTTTCATGGGGAGAAAATAAGAGTAAATGAAATATTCTCTCCTGATGGAATAGAGATAAAAAAAGGAAATCTCTTTGTAACAGCTTCAAGAAACAATGATGCTATGTTATATCAATATTCACTTCCGGAATTTCATTGTGTTTATCAAGGTGGGGTTAAAGGAGGAGGAAAAGATGAATTTCAAATACCTCCCACATTGTGTAAAACTGTTTCTGATAAAGTTTATATTTGGGGATACACTCCATTTCTTATCAAATGTTTTATGTTGGATAATAACCATATGTCTTTTGAGAAAGAAATTAGACTACCTATCTCTGATGGAATAGTCAATTATATGAATGTTATCAATGATTCTTTATTTATATATAGTACGTTTCCCTATAAACTTAACATAGAGAAAGTCAATTTGAATACCATGCAGGTAACGGGACGGATTTTGATTGAGCAAAAGCAGAAGGAATTATTTTTTGATGAGAATAGAGGATATTTGGCAGCTAACGATTCTCTAATAATCTATGCATATACCTATAAAAAGCAAATAGATTTTTATCGAGTGAGCGATATGAAGCTCTGCAAAAGACTTATTGATAATACTGTAGTACCTCATATAATAGTGAATAATGTCAAAGAAACCAAATTCTGTCAGCGTGAATTAGTTGCCGGTAAGCGGTATTTCTATATAAGATGTCCTAAAAAGGAAAAGGGATGTTTTATTGAAGTTTTTGATTATTCAGGACATTCTGTTGCCAAATACGAACTGGACGTTCTATTGTATGCATTTGATGTAGATGAAGAGAACGGAATTATATATGGTTATAATAGTGATGTATTTGAAGACGGCTTTTTGAAGTACACTATCTTGTAATGCACGAATTCCCCTAGTTTGCCGGGTGAGCTGAAGCTATATTGATTAAAGATATTTTTACTCATTGTGTAAAAAAGGCGGATATCCTTGTGGATTCCGCCTTTTCTTTCTTAAAATAGCTCTTTATTCAGCACCCCAGTTTTCTTTAGCCAGGCGTTTGTAGCTGTTGTAACGCCACTTAGCGTTTTCTTCAGCAGCCTTAAACAGTTCCTCTGCTTCATTCGGGTATTGTTTCATTACGGAAGCGTAACGTACTTCACCTTTCAAGAAGTTCTGGAAGTCTTCCCAGTTAGGCTCTTTGCTATCCAGTTGGAACGGATTCTTTCCTTCTGCTTCCAAAGCCGGGTTGTAACGCCACAAGTGCCAGTAACCGCACTTAACAGCTTTTTCTTCTTCCGCCTGGCTCTTGCCCATACCGGCTTTCAGGCCGTGGTTGATACATGGAGCATAAGCGATAATCAGAGAAGGTCCGGGATATGCCTCAGCTTCGCGGAGTGCTTTCAGGGTTTGTGCCTGGTCAGCGCCCATAGCGATTTGAGCGACATATACATAACCGTAAGTGGTAGCCATCAGGCCGAGGTCTTTTTTACGTACACGTTTGCCGGCAGCGGCGAATTTGGCGATAGCGCCTACCGGAGTAGCTTTAGAAGATTGTCCTCCTGTATTGGAGTAAACTTCGGTATCCAGAACAAGAATGTTGACATCTTTGCCGGAAGCGATAACGTGGTCGAGACCGCCGTAGCCGATATCGTATGAAGCACCGTCACCGCCGATAATCCACTGGCTGCGTTTAACAAGATATTGTTTCAGTTCGGCGATTTGCTTGCAGTGATTGCATTTATCTTTGTTAGCTTCGACAATCGGAATAATCTTAGCTGCCAATTCCTTAGTCTTGTCGGCATCCAGCATATTGTTAATCCATTCGGCGAACAACTCTTTGACTTCAGCAGGAGTGCAGTCGGCTTCGATTGCTTCGTTCATCACTTTCACGATACGGGCGCGCATCTTCTCGTTAGCCAGCTCCATACCCAGACCGAATTCGCAGAAGTCCTCGAACAGGGAGTTAGCCCAAGCGGGACCATGTCCGTTTTCATTCTTGGTATAAGGAGTGGAAGGAACCGAACCGGAATAGATGGAAGAACATCCTGTAGCGTTAGCAACCATTTCGCGGTCGCCGAACAATTGGGAAATCAGTTTTACATACGGAGTCTCACCGCAACCGGAACAAGCGCCGGAGAACTCAAACAACGGAGTAGCGAACTGGGAGTTCTTAACATTAGACTTAATGTCTACCAAATGTTGTTTGCTCTTCACGTTGTTGATACAGTATTCCCAGTTGGCAGCTTCAGCCAGTTGGCTTTCAAGATGCTTCATAGTCAATGCCTTGCCGCCCTTCTTCGGATTGCCCGGACAAACATCGGCGCAGTTGCCGCAACCCAAGCAGTCAAGGACATCTACCTGCATGCGGAATGTCATGCCGTCGAATACCTTTCCTACAGCTTTCAGTTGTTCGAACTGAGCACCCTTTTGTTCTTCCGCATCGAGAACGAACGGACGGATGGCAGCGTGAGGACAAACGTAAGCACATTTATTACATTGGATACAGTTTTCAGGACTCCATTCAGGAACGAAAGCAGCTACGCCACGTTTCTCGTATTTAGCCGTTCCCTGATGCCAGGTACCGTCTTCAATACCTTTGAATGCGGATACGGGAAGCAAGTCGCCGTCTTGCGCATTGATAGGACGAACCACTTCATTGATGAATGCAGGGTCATTGTTTTCCGATTTTACGTCATCCGGCAGATTAGCCCATGCCGGGTCAACGGTCAGTTGCTTATATTCACCACCACGGTCAACGGCTGCATAGTTTTTGTTAACGACGTCTTCACCCTTCTTGCCGTAAGACTTGACGATGAATTTCTTCATCTGCTCAACAGCTTGTTCTACAGGGATAACGCCTGTGATACGGAAGAATGCAGACTGCAGGATAGTATTGGTACGATTGCCCAAACCGATTTCCAGAGCAATCTGAGTCGCGTTGATATAATAAACGGAAATGTTGTTCTGTGCGAAATATTTCTTTACTCTGTTCGGCAGGTTCTTTGCCAGTTCTTCACCTTCCCAAATCGTATTCAGCAGGAAAGAACCGTTCTTGCGCAAACCGCGGGTAACATCATACATGTGCAGGTAAGCCTGAACGTGGCAAGCTACGAAATTCGGAGTGTTTACCAGATAAGTGGAACGAATCGGAGTGTCGCCGAAACGCAAGTGGGAACAAGTGAAACCTCCGGACTTCTTGGAGTCGTAAGAGAAGTAAGCCTGGCAATGTTTGTCGGTGTTGTCACCGATGATTTTCACAGAGTTCTTGTTGGCGCCTACCGTACCGTCGGCACCCAGACCGTAGAATTTAGCCTCGAACATGCCTTCACCGCCCAAAGCGATTTCTTCTTCTTGAGGAAGAGAAGTGAAAGTGACATCGTCTACGATACCGATAGTAAAGTGGTTCTTCGGCATCGGCATAGCCAGATTCTTGAACACTGCGATAATCTGTGCGGGAGTAGTATCTTTAGAACCCAGACCGTAACGGCCGCCAACGATAACCGGAGCATTTTCTACGCCGTAGAAACAATCTTTGACATCGAGATACAACGGTTCGCCGTTAGCTCCCGGTTCTTTAGTGCGGTCGAGGACGGCAATTGTCTTGGCAGTCTTTGGAACGGCAGCCAGGAAATGCTTGGCAGAGAACGGGCGGTACAGGTGCACAGCAACCAAACCTACCTTTTCACCTTTCTCCGTCAGGTAGTCGATAGCTTCACGGGCAGCTTCGGTTACGGAACCCATTGCGATAATTACACGTTCTGCATCTTCTGCACCGTAATAGTCGAACAGACCGTATTTGCGGCCGGTAATCTTGGAAATTTCGTTCATGTATTCTTCTACGATAGCGGGAACAGCCTCATAGTAGTTGTTGCATGATTCGCGATGTTGGAAGAAGTGGTCGGGGTTTTCAGCCATACCGCGGGCTACCGGATTCATCGGATTCAGTGCGCGGGCACGGAATTCCGCCAACGCTTCCTGGTCGATTAGCGGAGCAAGGTCCTCGTTTTCCAGCATCTCGATTTTCTGGATTTCGTGAGAAGTACGGAAACCGTCAAAGAAGTTCATGAAAGGAACACGGGATTTGATGGTAGCCAGATGAGCGACACCTGCCAAATCCATAACTTCCTGTACGGAACCTTCGGCTAACATGGCAAAACCTGTCTGGCGGGCAGACATCACATCCTGATGGTCGCCGAAGATACATAAAGCGTGGCTGGCTAATGTACGGGCCGATACGTGGAATACGCAAGGCAGGAATTCACCGGCAATTTTGTACATGTTGGGAATCATCAGGAGAAGACCCTGGGAAGCAGTGTAGGTCGTTGTCAGCGCACCGGCCTGAAGAGAACCGTGAACCGCACCGGCAGCACCGCCTTCCGATTGCATTTCTTGTACCAATACCGTTTCGCCGAAGATGTTTTTACGTCCTGCAGCAGCCCACTCGTCTACGTACTCTGCCATAGTCGAAGAAGGAGTGATGGGGTAGATAGCTGCTACTTCAGAGAACATATACGAGATATGTGCCGCAGCCTGATTACCATCACAAGTGATGAATTTCTTCTGTTTAGTCATAACTAAATTAAATATTTAAGTAAATAAATCTTTTTAATATAAGAAACCGAACATCCACAGAGGAATCTGGTTAGCCCGGCCTATTTCCGCCTTTTGCAACGCATACGTCACGTCCGGGTTGTTTTTTATTTTTGTGCCTTCCGGGCAAATTTTAAACGGCATCACTTCGTCCACCATGAATGAGACGTTTTTATCTCCTTTATGTACCTTATGGTCCTTCCATAAAGAATTGACGAAGAAAGTGTCGAGTACATCCTGCTCTTCTACTTTGACCGGATAAATGGAATACATCAGGTTGGAATTATGCATCATAATCTTGGACGGTTTCTTGGGAAATTCCTCTCCCTTCGGATAAACCAGATTGATGAGGCGTGAATCCGCCAGATACTTGATGTAATTCATCACCGTGGCGCGGGATGTCTGTATGTCGCTTGCCAACTGGCTGACATTCGGAGCCTTCGGGCCGTCGACAGCCAGCAAATATAGTAATTTTTTTATCTTCGAGAGATATTTCAGCTCAATTTGTTTGATAAGCAATATGTCCACTTCCACCATCATGTTCATAGTCTTCAGCAGGTTTTCTGAGAAATTGCGTTTCTCCAGGAAGAAGGGATAGAACCCGTGATGGAGGTAATCTTGGAAGTAGTCCAGCGGACGGACTTTGGAAAGCACTCCTTTGGCAATCTGCTCATGGGTACTGAGGATTTCTTCAAGGCTGTAGGCGCGGAATTTCATTCCGGTCTGCAGGTTCAGAAACTCACGGAAAGAGAATCCGCGCAGATTATAGCTTTTCACGATATCGCGCAACTCAAGATTCTCCTCTTTCAGCCGCATTACGGACGAACCGGTGAATACGATTTTCAGATTCGGATAACGGTCGTAGCACATGCGGAGCTCTTTGCTCCATTCCGGATGCTTGAATACCTGGTCAATCAGAAGAACTTTTCCACCGCGTTTCTGAAATTCATTGGCGAAGTCCACGATGCTGTGGCCGGAGAAATAGAAGTTGTTCATGTTGATGAACAGGCAAGAACGGTCGGTCCCGAATTTCTCCTTGGCATATTGGAGAAGAAAGGTGGTTTTTCCTACACCACGTGTCCCTTTAATACCAATCAGGCGGTCGCTCCAGTCGATCTCGTCCATGAGGTCGCGGCGAACGGGGGCATTGGTGTGCTCGACAAGGTAAGCGTGTGTGCGATAGAATGATTCCATTTCAGTTCTTTGTTTTTCGGGGGGCAAATATAGTGTTTTTTTTAGGATTTGCAAAGTAGAGATGGCAAAATTGTGTATTTAATTGGAACTTTCTGTTTACAATAGCCGGGAATGGCTATTTCCTGTATATATTTGCAGAATAAAGAATTGAATCCGTTTGAAATGGCAAAAAAGGCTCTTTACATATTTAATCCGGAACATGATTTGGCGTTGGCTAGCGGTGAGACGAATTATATGGCTCCCGCTTCTGCCCGCCAGATGGCTTTAGAATTGGCTTTGCTGCCGATGTGGTATGCTGGAGAAGAGGAAATGGTACTGGCTCCTTCCGCCTATAATCTCGACCATATAAAAAAGATGAGGGAATTGCTGGGCCTTTCCGTACATCTGATGACAGAACCGGAACTTGCTTCCGGGACGGATTTGGATATCCGTCCGTGGGGATGGGACCTTGCCGTGAGGAAACGGTTGTCGGACCTGGGAGTCGGAGAGGGCAAGCTTCCTTCTGCCGGACAGTTGGACAAACTGCGTTCCTGTTCCCACCGTTCCTGTGCGGTGGAACTGTTACCCCGCCTGCGGTTGGGAGACAGCTTTTGCGGAGAGTCTTTTTATCTGAGGTTTCCCGAAGAATGGAAGTCGTTCGTAGAGTCGCATGATACTTGTCTGTTGAAAGCTCCTCTGTCCGGTAGCGGAAAAGGATTGAACTGGTGTAAAGGCATATATACTCCTTCAATTTCCGGTTGGTGTTCACGCATCGGAAATCAACAGGGAGGTGTAATCGGTGAGCCTATATATAATAAGGTGGAAGATTTCGCGATGGAATTCCGTTCTTCAGGCGGCAGGTTTCGTTTTGCCGGATATTCCCGGTTTCGTACGGGCGGGAGCGGGGCGTATGAAGGTAATCTGCTGATTTCCGATGCTGTTATCGAACGGAATCTTTCGGACTATATTCCTGTCGAAGAGGTGCATAAACTGCGCGACTGTCTTGAACGGGAATTGTCTCTCCGCTTCGGCGCTGTCTATGACGGCTATCTGGGAGTGGATATGATGGTCTGCCGCTTCCCTGAATCCCCTGTTTACCGCATTCATCCATGTGTGGAAATCAATTTGCGGATGAATATGGGAGTGGTAGCGCGTCATCTGTACGACCGTTATATATCCCCTGCCTCGGCAGGAATTTTTCAGATAAGCTATCATCCTACGGCAGGAGCGGCTTGGAGTGCGCATAAAGAAATGGAGGAGGCTTATCCTTTAAGAATAGAGAGAGGACGAATCTGTTCGGGCTATTTGCCATTGGTGCCTGTCCATAAGAAAAGCAATTACCGGGCATGGATTCTTATTTCTTCCCTTCCGCCAGCCGTTTCTCTATATTCCGGTTTCTTGGGCTGAAAATTATTCGGGCTTCCATGATTGTATATCTGCTTTTCTAAAAAGACCGGGCATGGATGAATCGTTTTTCATAGGATAGAAACTGTAGTTTCGTCTGCATGAAACTACAGTTTCCTCTACGAGGAACGATATATTCATCGGTATGAAACTATAGTTTCCTCTACGAGAAACCGGAGATTGCTACGTATGAACCGACAGGCTCCTGTATAAGAAACCGGTTGACGGAATAAGATAAGGGGTGATGATGCCGTTGCAGGGGGCTGACGCCGTTGGCGGGCTGGTTTACTTCTGGGCCGCTGTGCTCTCGTTTCCGTAACGGTCGATGGCTGTAACTGCAAAATGTTTCTTGGCCTTCCAGGGGAAAACGGGTGCGTAGGTATAACTTGTCTGCCGAATGTTCTGTGCCACGATATTTTCCGGGCGATTGATATCTACCGGATAGTCGTTTGATGCGTAAATGACGTACATCGGATTGTTACGCGAATCATTGTCGGCGGCAGCCTGCCATTTTAATTCCGTATATCCGTTGCCCGCATTCGTTATTTCCAGATTGGACGGAGCCGTAGGCGGAATGCTGTCCAACCAGGGCATGGGGGGCTGCAAAGCCGGATATGCATAGAAGTTTTCAGCTAATTCGTTGTAGACGCCTTGTATGTTTTCCATGAGATATTTCACCCGGTAATGCCCTTCACCCGCCATCTTCCGGCTACGGATGAAATTCATCTGCCGGTCTATTTCGTCGCGTGTCCATTTCCCTTCGTCGGGATGGAGGAAATAAATGCCGAGTCCCGGAATCACTTGCCGTCCGTTGCTCTGTTCCTGCCAGTCGAGTGCAAAAGGATAGAAATTATTTCCTTGGAAATACATCATCGGGTATATCTGGTCCATGATTCCTTCTCCGAGCCATCCTTGCGGGTCTTGGCAGACGGTGAAGAATGCGTTCCAGCCGCGGGAAGGGTAACGGGAAGTGTCCCGGTATTTGCCGACCGGGCAAGTACTGACCTTTACCCAGGGTTTCATGGATTTTACACCTTTATATATATAGCGTACGATTTCGGAAATATTGTCCCGTCGCCACTGTTCCGTCGTACGTCCTTTATTGTAGCGCCGGAAATCGTGTCTGTCGGGGAAAAAAGGCGCATTCTCCGGATAACGCAGGTAGTCGAAATGAACTCCGTCCACGTCATAGCGGCTTACCACTTCGCGCACGAGTCTCATCAGGTATTCTTTGGTTCCGGGATGTCCCGGATTGAGAAAATATTCGTTTTTGTAAGGTACGCAAATCTCTTTCATTCGTTTGGTAACGGACCGGTTGCCGAGTGAGGCGACGTGTTTTTTACTTCCCAGAGGTATGGTAACCATCCATGCGTGGCATTCCATTCCCCGTTTGTGACATTCTTCTATGGCGAATGCCAAGGGGTCATAACCGGGATTGCCGCCCGGCTTGCCGGTCAATATGGCATTGAACGGTTCTATGTCCGAAGGATACAGGACATCTCCGCGCGTACGCGCCTGGAACAGGACGGTATTGAAGTTGGCGGCTTTCAGTTTGTCAAGGATATCCACTAGTTCATCTTTCTGTTTCCGGATTGCAGACGGGCTTGTGGCGCGTGTTTTCGGCCAGTCCAGCCCGTACACGGTCGTCACCCATGCGGCACGGACTTCATATTTGGGTTGCGCTGTCGTAAAGAGGAAAGGAAACAAAAGTGAAAGAATGAAAATATATTGACGCATATCCTTTGTTTTTTGTTTTAAATCCCTGCAAAGTTAGTAAAAGTGTCTGTATTGTTGGGCTGTTTCATGAGATTATGTTACATTTGCCAAGCTTAAATACAACACATTATGATTACATTTACTCTATGCCTGCTTGTGTTGATAGTAGGCTATTTTACGTATGGACGCTTGATGGAACGTGTCTTTGGTCCTGACGACCGTAAAACGCCGGCTCTTACCATGGCTGACGGAGTGGACTACATCCCTTTGCCTACCTGGAAGATTTTTATGATTCAATTTCTTAATATTGCCGGACTGGGACCTATCTTCGGTGCGATAATGGGAGCGAAATTCGGAAGTTCTTCTTATCTATGGATTGTGCTCGGCAGTATTTTTGCGGGAGCGGTGCACGACTATTTTGCCGGGATGCTTTCTTTGCGTAATGGAGGTGAGAGTTTGCCGGAGATTATCGGACGTTATCTGGGTGTCACTGCGAAGCAAGTGATGAGAGGCTTCACCGTCATTCTGATGATTCTGGTAGGTTCGGTTTTTGTAGCCGGCCCGGCGGGATTATTGGCAAAGCTGACGCCGGAAAGCCTGGATACGGTTTTTTGGATTGTTGTCGTGTTTGTGTATTATATTTTGGCGACTTTGCTTCCTGTAGACAAAATTATCGGTAAGATATATCCTTTATTCGCGATTGCCTTGTTGTTCATGGCGGTGGGAATCTTGGTGATGCTCTATGTCAACCATCCGGCTTTACCGGAATTGTGGGACGGTTTGCAGAATACGAACCCGGAAGCGGACAAGCTGCCTGTTTTCCCGATTATGTTTGTGAGTATCGCATGTGGTGCCATTTCCGGTTTCCATGCTACGCAGAGCCCTTTGATGGCGCGTTGCATGACCTCGGAACGCCACGGCCGGCCGGTGTTCTACGGTGCGATGATTACCGAAGGTATCGTTGCCCTGATTTGGGCTGCCGCCGCTACTTATTTTTTCCATGAGAACGGGATGGGTGAAAGCAATGCGGCGGTGATTGTGGATTCCATCACTAAAGAGTGGTTGGGGACGGTAGGAGGGATACTTGCCGTTCTGGGAGTGATTGCCGCTCCGATTACTTCCGGTGACACGGCTTTCCGTTCCGCCCGTTTAATTGTGGCCGACTTTTTGGGAATGGAACAAAAAAGCATGCGCCGCCGTCTTTACATCTGTATTCCGATGTTTGTTGCGGCTATCGGCTTGCTTTTGTACAGTTTGCGCGATGCCGACGGTTTCAATATGGTATGGCGTTATTTTGCCTGGGCTAACCAGACATTGGCCGTGTTTACCTTATGGGCTGTGACCGTCTTTCTGACGGTATCCGGGAAACCTTATATAATTACCTTGGTTCCTGCTTTGTTTATGACGTGTGTGTGCTCCACTTATATATGTATCGCCCCTGAAGGCCTGGGATTTTCGCATGTGGTTTCTTACAGCATCGGTATCGGATGTGTGGTGATTGCGGCGGTATGGTTCTTTGCCTGGATGGGTAAACAGAAAAAAAACAGGAAATTATCAGAATGAAGAAAATAAAAAAATCGACAGGAGTTGCATTGGCATTCCTTATTTACGTGTCCGTTACGGCGGCTTATCTGCTGCCTCGTAATACGGAAGTCAGCCAGACGGAAAAATATGTGACGGTGGCGGTGTCTTATCTCATTGTTTTCCTTCTTTGGCTGGTTCTCCGTAAAAAAGAGCAGATGCGTGAACGCCGTAAAAAAGATGAGTAATTTATTCACTTAAAAAAAGTAGATTCATGAAGAAATTAGCTTTAGCTATTTGTCTGTTGGTAGTCTCAATAGCTGCACAGGCGCAATTTGAGAAAGGAACTGTAATCCTTAACCCTTCTCTTACGGGACTGGATTTTTCTTATAGTAAAAACGATGATGCCAAGTTCGGTATCGGGGCGCAGGCCGGTTCGTTCTTGGCGGACGGTTTTGCCTTGATGGTAAATGCAAGCGCAGACTGGTCGCAGCCGATAGATATATATACGCTGGGTACGGGAGCACGGTGTTATTTCAATACTACGGGGATTTATATTGGCGGCGGTCTCGACTGGGAACGCAGACGTTACAAAGGAGGAGACCACAACAACGACTGGGGATTGGGAATTGAAGCCGGATATGCTTATTTCCTCTCGCGTACCGTGACTATAGAACCGGCCATCTATTATAAATGGCGTTTTGATGATTCTGACAATTCACGTTTCGGGATAAAGATAGGATTTGGATTCTACTTTTAAAAGAGAATAAAAAAGAAACGCTGCCGTGTTGTCCTTTTCTTTACGGAGGACTGTGGTGCAGGGTGGCTGGAATATGAATAAAGGTAAATGCCGGCCGTTCAAAGCCTGAATAATGAAACGGCTTGTCCGGTATCTACCGGTTTACCGTCCGATGAATTGCCGCGGCAGGGAAGCTGTATGTTCCGATAGGGAATATGGCTTCCCTGCAGTGTGTTATATGGGGGCATAAAGGCCGGTGATATGTGTAGCCGGCACGCTGTTCGGCGGTTCTTCCCGGAAAAGGTATTTTTTGTTTTCCAATGTTGCGGATATGATGCAGAGCCCCTTCGTAAGTTCCGAAAGATGAAACCCGTATTCCCGGTTCCTTTTCTCCTTGAGAATGTGAATTGCCGCTTTATATGTCACAGGGTGTTAAAATCCTGCAAGGTATCGGTAAAAGTAATGCCGTTTCATCCCGTTTGGAATCCGGACACTTGTTTTATTTGTCTGGATTTTGTCGTTTTTATATGGGTTCTTATTATATTTGTGGTATAAAATATGATATTATGAAAAAGACATTATTCACTTCAGTACTTATTACTCCGCTTTGTTTGCAAGCACAAGTCCGGCAAGCCGTTACGCCCAATATCGTTTTGATTTTATGTGACGATATGGGGTTCTCCGATTTGGGTTGTTACGGCAGTGAAATCCAGACTCCTCACATAGATAGCTTGGCTATGAACGGAGTGCGTTTCAGCCAGTTCAAGAATACGGGAAGAAGTTGTCCCAGCCGTGCCGCCTTGCTGACGGGACGTTACCAGCATGAAGCCGGTATGGGATGGATGACGGCTGTGGACGAGCATCGTCCCGGATACAGGGGGCAAATAAGCGGGGAGTTCCCCACGATTGCCGAAGTAATGAAATCCAACGGTTACCGTACCTATATGAGCGGGAAATGGCATGTCACGGTAGACGGGGCATTTGACAAGCCTAACGGGAGTTATCCCGTACAGCGCGGATTCGACCGTTATTACGGGTGTCTGCATGGCGGGGGGAGTTATTATAAACCTTCTCCGTTGTACAATGACTTGACCAGAATCACCGAATTGCCGGACGATTATTATTATACTACAGCCATTACCGATTCGGCAGTCAGTTTCGTCCGGCAGCATCCGGCCGGTGAGCCTATGTTTTTGTATGTGGCGCATTATGCTCCCCATTTGCCTTTGCATGCTCCTGCCGAAAGGATTGAAAAATGCATAAACCGTTATAAAGCGGGTTATGATGTGCTTCGGAAGAAAAGGTTTGAGAAGCAGAAAGAACTGGGGCTTGTTCCCGAAGAGATGCAGCTTCCTGTTTTCGATAGGGAATTCGGGGGCAAGCGTCCGGCTTGGACAGACCTGACCGAAGAGCAACGCCAGAAATGGACCGAGGATATGGCTACGTATGCGGCTATGATTGAGATTATGGATGACGGTATCGGTGAATTGGTGGAAGCCGTACGGCAGAAAGGTATCCTGGACAATACGGTATTCTTGTTTCTGAGCGATAACGGAGCGACAAATGAAGGGGGATTTCTGGGGCAACTGATGGCGGACCTCAGCAATACTCCGTACAGGAGCTATAAACAATGGTGTTTTCAGGGAGGAACCAGTACGCCTTTCATTCTTACTTACGGTGATGCGGCACGGAATAAAATGAAAGGGAAATTATGCAGCCAGCCTTCCCATATCATAGATATTTTGCCTACGTGCATGGATCTGGCTTCCGCACGGTATCCGGCAGAGTACAACCATTCCGATTTTCCCGGCATAAGCCTGCTTCCTGCCGTTCAGGGAAAGAAGCTACGGGAACGCACGTTGTATTTTGAACATCAGAGCTCATGTGCAATCATTTCCGGCAACTGGAAGCTTGTCCGTGCCAACCGGAACGAGGCATGGGAATTGATTGACTTGGACAACGACCCTTTTGAGACGGAAGACTTGTCAAGCCGGTATCCGCAGAAAAGGAGTGAGCTGGAAAAGAAATGGGATGAGTGGGCAAAGGCGTATAAGGTTTTTCCTTTGGAGGACAAGCCGTGGACACAGCGTATCGATTATTACCTGAAACTTAATCCGGACCAGAGCGGAAAGGAATAACTTAATATTTTAACTGTCATTTAAATGCGTATGAAACAAAAACTGAAAAACTGGAAACTTATGGCTTTCCTGCTGATGTTTCTCCCGTTGACAATGTGGGGAAACCACCAGCCTTCTTATTCGACAGCCGGCTTTTATGCTCTGTCCGGAACGGGACGGGATGCTTATAGCATGAATCCGGCATGGCGTTTTCATAAAGGAGATGCGGAAGGGGCGGAACGGATGGAGTTTAACGACAAGGATTGGGATATCGTATCGCTTCCCGACGGGATAGAATATCTTCCCACTGAGGCCAGCGGATGTATCAATTATCAGGGAGAGGTGTGGTATCGCAAACATTTCGTTCCCGAAGAAGCATGGAAAGGAAAGCAGTTGTTCCTTCATTTTGAGGCCATTATGGGCAAATCCAAAGTATGGGTGAACGGAACGCTCCTGAAAGAGCATTATGGCGGTTTCTTACCGGTCATTGTCAATGTCACTTCATATTTGAAATACGGGCAGGATAATGTGATTGCCGTGTGGGCGGACAATAGCGACGATGCTTCCTATCCTCCCGGAAAGACGCAGGATATGCTGGACTTTGCGTATTTCGGCGGTATCTACCGGGATTGTTGGATGATTGTGCATAACAATGTGTTTATTACTGATTCCAATTACGAAAACGAAACGGCGGGAGGCGGTTTGTTTGTTTCCTACGATAAGGTTTCCGAACAGTCGGCGCAGGTCAATATGGATGCGCATATCCGTAACGCTTCGGGAAAGGCGTTTAAGGGGAAGGTTGTGTATGAGTTATATGACCGCAATGGCAAACAAGTGGTTTGTACGGAGAAAAATATCTCGGTAAGGAATGGAAGTGCCGGACAGGTGTCCGGTAAGATGGAGGTGGAATCTCCTCATTTGTGGTCTCCGGATTCACCTTATCTGTACCGGTTGCATGTGTATGTTAAAGACAAAGGCGGACAGATTGTAGACGGTTATTGCCGTCGTATCGGAATCCGCAGCATCGAGTTTAAGGGGAAAGACGGATTCTGGTTGAATGGAAAACCTTATCCGGAGCCTTTGATAGGGGCTAATCGCCATCAGGATTTTGCAGTAGTCGGGAATGCTCTTTCTAACAGTTTGCATTGGCGTGACGCGAAAAAGTTGCGGGATGCCGGCCTGAGGGTGATTCGCAATGCGCACTATCCTCAAGATCCGGCTTTTATGGATGCTTGTGACGAATTGGGGCTTTTCGTGATTGTCAATACGCCGGGATGGCAGTTCTGGAATGACGCTCCTGTGTTTGCGGAACGTGTATATGATGATATCCGCAACATGGTGCGCCGGGACAGGAATCATCCTTCCGTGTGGTTGTGGGAACCTATTTTGAATGAGACATGGTATCCGGCCGATTTTGCGAAAAAAGTAACGGACATTCTGAATGAAGAATATCCTTATCCTTATTGTTATGCCGGCTGTGACGTTACGGCACGCGGACATGAGTATTTTCCCGTTCATTTCACTCATCCGGTAAACGGGCAGGGAGGAGCGTTCAATACCGAAAAGCTTGATCCGGAAATTTGTTATTTTACCCGTGAATGGGGGGATAACGTAGACGACTGGAATTCTCATAACTCTCCCAGCCGCGTCAACCGTTCATGGGGGGAGATGCCTATGTTGAAACAGGCGCAGGGATATGCCAAGACTGATTATCAATATACGTGTTATGATGTGTTGTACCGCAATACCAGGCAACATGCGGGGGGATGCCTGTGGCATTCGTTCGACCATCAGCGCGGTTATCATCCCGATCCTTTCTACGGAGGGATTATGGATGCTTTCCGTCAGCCCAAGTTATCGTATTATATGTTCTGTTCACAGCGTCCGTCCCGTCCGAATCCGGAACTGATAGCCGACAACGGGCCGATGGTTTATATTGCTAACGCCATGACTCCGTTTTCGCCGGAAGATGTGACGGTGTACAGTAATTGCGATGAAGTCCGCCTGACTTATTGCAAGGGTGGCAAACAATCTGTTTATCACAAGCCGGAGGTGCGGGAAGGAATGCCGTCTCCTGTCATCACGTTTAAAGGGGTATTTGATGTGATGTATGACAAACAGCTCTCACGCGACAACAAACAGATGGATTCGTATTTGTTGGCGGAAGGGCTGGTGGACGGTAAAGTGGTGGCTACTCATAAGGTGATGCCGGCACGCCGTCCGTCAAAATTGCTGTTGTGGGCGGACGATGAAAAGGTGGAAATGACGGCCGACGGTTCCGATATGGTGACTGTAATAGCTGCGGTGGCTGATGATAACGGTAATATCAAACGTCTGAATAATTATGAGGTGAGATTTGAAATAGAAGGTCCGGGACAATTGGTTGCCGACGAACAGACCTTCACGAATCCTCGTCCGGTGTTGTGGGGAACTGCTCCGGTGCTTGTCAGGGCCACTACCGTACCGGGTGAGATAAGAATACGCGCATCGGTGGTGTGGCAAGGCAAACATACGCCTGTTTCGGCGGAATTGGTTATTCCTACTCGTAAGGCGGCCCATGCGTTGGTTGCCGATAAAGAGGAATTGAAAAGGATGGAAGAAGGACGCGGACGTGCCGGAACCGGGACGCAAGTTTCTTCTTTCGGTTATGAGAAACAAATCCGCGAGTTGCAACAAGAACTGAACCGCTTGCGGTTGAAGGAGGTGGAAAAGCAACAGAGTGATTTTGAGTAAATGCCAGGATATGGAGAGGGCGGTCAAAATTCGATTTTGGAGAAGGTGAGCTTTTAATCTGAGACCTGACTATCTCCGTTAGCCATAAAAAGAACCGTATCATTACTCAACAATGAATGAAGTGCCCCCCAAAAGTTAGACACAAAACTTTTGGGGGGCACTTCAGGGGTCTGATACGGTTCTTTTATATTTACCTGTTGCAATCCGTCACTTTTCTGAGCGTACGGTTTGGTTTTGACTTTCCATGATTTTTGGAGGAGCATCTTTCCTGGAAACGGTTTTCCGCGAAGGCTCCGGCTCTCCGGTGCGGAAAAGCCGGAAGGGTTATTTGTACAGTTTTTCTTTCAGGAATTGTCCCGTGTAGCTTGCTCCGCAGGCGGCTACTTCTTCCGGCGTGCCTGCCACTACGATGTTTCCTCCTTTATCGCCGCCTTCCGGTCCGAGGTCAATGACATAGTCGGCGCATTTGATGACATCCAGGTTGTGTTCGATGATTACGATGCTGTGTCCCCGGCGGATTAAAGCGTCAAAGGCGTCCAGAAGTTTGCGGATGTCATGGAAATGAAGTCCCGTTGTCGGTTCGTCAAAGATGAAAAGGGTGGGGTCTGCTTTTTCCTGACTCAGATAGAAAGCCAGTTTTACCCGTTGGTTCTCACCTCCGGAAAGGGTGGAGGAGGATTGTCCCAGTTTGATATATCCCAGTCCTACGTCTTGCAGGGGGAGTAATTTCTTCACTATTTTTTTCTGTCCGTGTTCCGTAAAAAACTCGATTGCCTGGTTGACGGTCATTTCCAATACATCATAAATGTTCTTATCGTGGAATTTGACTTCCAGCGTATCGGACTTGAAGCGTTTCCCGTGGCAGGATTCGCATTCCAGTACCAAATCCGCCATGAACTGCATTTCCACAGTGATGGTTCCTTCGCCTTTGCATTCTTCGCACCGGCCTCCTTCGCTGTTGAAGCTGAAAAATCCTGCAGTGTATCCCATTTGTTTGGCGAGGGGCTGTTCAGACCATAGTTTGCGTATCTCGTCGTAGGCTTTGATATATGTCACCGGATTGGAACGGGAGGACTTTCCGATTGGATTCTGGTCTACAAATTCTACGTTTCTCAAGTCGCGTATATTGCCGCTGATGGAAGAAAACTCTCCCGGACGGTCGCTGCATTCATCCAGTTCGCGTTTCAGCGCCCGGTAGAAGATATCCCTTACCAGCGTGCTTTTGCCGGAACCGGAAACGCCTGTGACTACAGTCATCACATTGAGCGGGAACCGGACGTCGATTCCTTTCAGGTTATTCTCCCGCGCTCCTTTCAGTTCGATATAGTTGTTCCACGGACGGCGGTGTTCGGGAACGGGAATTTCTTCTTCTCCCAAAAGATAACGTACCGTATAGCTGTTGCTGCCTTTTTTAAGGTCTTTCATGTCTCCCCGGTAGACGACTTCTCCTCCCAGGCGTCCGGCATTCGGACCGATGTCGATGATGTAGTCTGCGGCACGGATGATTTCTTCATCATGCTCTACAACGACTACCGTATTGCCCAGTTGCTGGAGTTGGCGCAGCACGTGTATCAGCCGGTCGGTGTCGCGGCTATGCAGTCCGATGCTGGGTTCGTCAAGGATGTAAAGGCTGCCTACCAGGCTGCTGCCCAATGAGGTGGCGAGGTTGATACGTTGGCTTTCTCCGCCCGACAGGGAATTGCTGAGCCGGTTCAATGTCAGGTATCCCAGGCCTACGTCAATCAGGAACCGGATGCGGCTGTTGATTTCGATGAGAATCCGGCGGGCGATGTTGGTATCGTGCTCATCCAGCGCCAGACAGTCGAAGAACTGTTGCAGTTCCGTGATGGGCAAGTCTACCAGTTCGGAAATGTTTTTCCCGTTGATGCGTACGTATCCGGCTTCCGGTTTCAGGCGTGTGCCGTGGCATTTCGGGCAAAGCGTTTTTCCCCTGTAACGGGCAAGCATCACACGGTATTGTATTTTGTATTGGTTTTCTTCAAGCATTTTGAAGAAGTCATTGATGCCGTGAAAGTATTTGTTGCCTTCCCAGAGTATCCGGCGCTGTTCATCGGTCAGTTCGTAATAGGGAGTGAAAATCGGGAAGTTGAATTTATCTGCGTTGTGGATAAGCTCTTCTTTCCATTCTCCCATTTTCTCGCCGCGCCAGCATACGATTGCCCCTTCATAGACCGACAGCGAACGGTTGGGAACTACCAGATGTTCGTCGATACCGATAACTTTGCCGAATCCTTCGCATACCGGGCAGGCTCCGATGGGGGAATTGAACGAAAACATCTGGTCGTTGGGTTCTTCAAAGGTGAGGCCGTCCGCTTCAAACTTGGTGCTGAATGAAAACAACTTGGTTGTCCCGTCCGGCAGGTAGAAGCGCAGCATGCAAGTGCCGTCTCCTTCATACATGGCTGTTTCGGCAGAGTCGGTCAGCCTGCTGATAGCATCTTTGGTTTTGGCTACTGCCATGCGGTCTACCAAGAGGTGCACTTCGTCGTCTGCTGCAGGCGTATATTCGTCAATACGTTTCATTTCTCCGTTTACCTCAATGCGGTTGAATCCCTGTTTCCGGTCTATTTCCAGTTGTTGCCGAAGGGTGCGGCCTTCGCGGAGGCGGATAGGTGTCAGTACCGTATATCTTGTTCCTTCCGGATATGAGAGCATACAGTTGACAATGTCTTCGGTGGAATGTTTTTTTACTTCCTGTCCGCTGACGGGGCTGTATGTTTTGCCTATGCGGGAATATAACAGGCGGAGATATTCATAGATTTCAGTCGAAGTTCCTACGGTAGAACGCGGGTTGCGGCTGTTGACTTTCTGTTCGATAGCGATTGCAGGCGGGATGCCTTTGATAAAATCGCATTCCGGTTTGCTCATTCGTCCCAGAAACTGGCGTGCATAACTGCTCAGGCTTTCTACGTAGCGGCGTTGCCCTTCTGCATAAAGAGTATCGAAAGCGAGAGACGACTTCCCTGAACCCGACAATCCGGTAATGACAACAAGCTTGTTGCGTGGAATATCTACATCGATGTTTTTCAGGTTGTTTACTCGTGCACCTTTAATCGAAATATAGTTATTTTCTGACATAAAATGCTCCTTGTTTTATGGTAGTCGGCAAAGTTAGCGAATTTATCGGGAGTTTGTATTATCTTTGCGAGGTATTATTACGATTTAAGAATATTATGAAGCTGAAAAACTATCTTTTACTATTGGCTCTTCTTCTGGCTGTAGGAGTGAGGGCGCAGGTGCCGTCAGGCAACAAATATCCCAAACGCGAGTTTCGTGCGGCATGGATACAGGCTGTCAACGGACAGTTTCGCGGTGTTCCTGCAGAGAGATTGAAGCAAACGCTGGTTAGCCAGTTGAATTCGCTTCAGGAAGCGGGTATTAATGCAATTATTTTTCAGGTACGTCCTGAGGCGGATGCCTTGTATGCTTCGTTGCATGAGCCGTGGAGCCGTTTTCTGACAGGGACGCAGGGGCAGATACCTGTTCCCGTATGGGACCCGATGCAGTTTATGATTGAACAATGCCAGAAACGGAATATGGAATTTCATGCATGGATTAATCCTTACCGCGTAAAGACTTCGTTGAAGAACCAGTTGGCGCCCGAACATATATATCACCAGCATCCGGAATGGTTCGTCACTTATGGAGACCAGTTGTACTTTGACCCGGCGCTTCCCGAAAGCCGTGAGTATATTTGTAAGGTAGTGACCGATATCGTGTCCCGCTATGATGTGGATGCCATCCATATGGATGATTATTTCTATCCTTATCCGATTAAGGGCGTTGATTTTCCCGATGACGCGAGTTTTGCCCGTTATGGCGGCGGCTTCACTAACAAGGCGGACTGGCGGCGCAACAATGTGAATCTGTTGATTAAGAAGCTTCATGAAACAATCCGCGGTTTGAAACCGTGGGTGAAGTTCGGAATCAGTCCTTTCGGGATTTACCGTAACCAGTCGAGTGACCCGTTGGGAAGCGACACTAACGGCTTGCAGAATTATGACGACCTTTATGCTGATGTGTTGCTTTGGGCACGCGAAGGATGGATAGATTACAATGTTCCGCAGATTTATTGGGAAATCGGTCATAAGGCGGCCGACTATGAGAAATTGGTAAACTGGTGGGCGACTCATTCGGAAAATCGTCCGTTGTTTATCGGACAGTCTGTGATAAATACAATCCAGCATGCCGACCCGCAGAATCCGTCTATCAACCAGCTTCCCCGGAAAATGGCTTTACAGCGTGCTTATCAGACCATCGGAGGCAGTTGCCAGTGGTATGCTTCGGCCATTGTTGAAAATCAGGGCAGATATCGGGATGCATTGGTTTCGGAGTATCACAAATATCCGGCTTTGATTCCTGTTTTTGACTTTATGGATAACAAGGCTCCTGGAAAAGTCCGTAAAATGAAAAAGATATGGACGGAAGACGGGTATGTGCTTTTTTGGACTGCTCCGAAAGCTGAATCGGAAATGGATAAGGCGGTGAGGTATGTCGTTTACCGCTTTAACGGAAAGGAAAAGGTGGATTTGGATGATCCTTCTCATATTGTTGCTATCACACGTAATCCGTTCTACAAACTTCCTTATGAAACGGGAAAAACCAAATACCGTTATGTGGTAACGGCTCTGGACCGCCTTCATAACGAATCGAAATCAGTCAGCAAGAAAGTGAAACTGTAATGAGCGGCAGTTGGGAACATGACAGATGATAAGGGGGAATGCGGCATGAGGATGTAACCCGTTGTCATCTGTCATTTTTTTGTCTGTTCCGCATTTAATAGAGTAACAGTCCTGCAATACCGCAGGCGATAATCATCAAAATCGGATTTGCTTTATATTTTCTTGTCCCGATGAAGGCAACCAGAAATATGAGTACGCTAATAATGAACGAGTAGGTGTCTTCGACAGGCGAACTGAAATTTTCCGTATTCATTAGTACCAGTGCGGCGGAGGCCAGCAAGCCGACGACAGCGGGACGTAATCCGTTGAATACGGATTCTACCGCCGGGTGTTTCTGGTATTTCAGAAAGAATTTGCTGATAGTCAGCATTAAGATAAAAGAGGGAAGGACTACTGCAAAGGTAGCGACGACGGAACCCCAGACGCTGCCGGTAGAGGTAAACCCTACATAAGTGGCGGCATTGATGCCGATGGGACCCGGCGTCATCTGGCTGATTGCGACAATGTCCGTAAATTCTTGTGAGCTTACCCATTCATGGCGGGTCACTACTTCTCCTTGAATCATGGAAAGCATGGCATAACCTCCGCCGAAACCGAAGAGGCCGATTTTGAAAAATGTATAAAATAGTTGTAAGTAAATCATGATGCTGATAGTAAATAAACGGTTCTGGTAGCGGATTTACCGGTGTGGAATGATTTTTGATTTTTCACCGTTCGCTTTCTATTCTTTTGTTTTTCCTTAGTTTTCCCCAGAGGAAGCCTCCTGTGCCTGCGGCAATGATAATCCAGATAGGGGAGAATCCCAATAACCAAATCAGTAAGGCCGAAACAACCGGAATCCATAGGTTGTAGCGATTGATTTTTGCCGACCTTCCCATCGTGAAAGTCGGTGCGGCGATGAGTGCGACTACTGCCGGGCGGATGCCTTTGAAGATACGTTCTACTATCGGATTATCCTTGAAACTGTGGAAAAACAGGGCAATAGCCAATATGATGATGAATGACGGCAGGATAGTGCCCAGGGCCGTAATAATACTTCCCCGGATGCCGCGCAGCTTGTATCCTATGAAGATGGAGATGTTGACTGCCAGGATTCCCGGAGCAGATTGGGAGATGGCGAGCAAATCTATAAAATCTTCCTGGGCAATCCATTTCCGCTTAGTGACAATCTCGTTTTCGATGAGCGGCACCATCGCATATCCTCCTCCGATAGTGAAAGCTCCTATCTTGAAAAAGATTCCAAATGATTCGAGGTAAATGTTCATTCTTTCTTTTCTCCTTCCTTGTTCGCTTTTTTCTCTTTAACGTATTGGCTGGGGCTTACGTTAAAATGCTTCTTAAATACTTCGCGGAAATATTTGGCGTCGCTGAATCCCGTCATTTCGGCAATTTCCGTTATGCTGTGCGTGCCTTCTTTCAGCAGGCGTACGGCATATTTCAGACGGATTAGCCGGATATAGTCTCCCGGAGCCTGGTCGGTTAATGCCCGGAGCTTGTTGTAGAAACTTGTACGGCTCATGCCTACCAGATTACAAAGCACGTCTACCGTGAGAGCCGGGTTATCGATATTTTCCTTGATATGCCTTTTTACATTGGCTATGAATGTCCAGTCGATATCTTGCGCGCAGTTGAGGCATTCGTTCTCTTCTTTCTCATCGTCGTCCAGATTCGGATTGGCGTATTTGCTGCGCAAGAGGGCGCGGTTAGCCAGCAGATTGGCGACGGTCGCTTTCAGTATGCCGATATTGAATGGTTTTACGACATATTCATCCGCACCGGTCTGGAGTCCCGACAAGATGTCTTTTTCATTATTCAGCGCCGTCAGCAATATGACGGGGATATGCGAGGTTTCGATATTGCTTTTGATTTCCTGGCATAGTTCGTCTCCCCGCATTTCGGGCATCATAATATCTGAAATCACCAATTCCGGCCTGTATTCGGGGATAATGGTTAGCGCTTCTTTTCCGTTGGAACAGGTTTGGACTGTATAATCGTCCGATAATGTTTGCAACAGATAGCTCCGCAGTTCGTCATTGTCTTCCGCAATCAGGATTCGCCGGTGATCGGCATTTACTTTTTTGTGGATGTTTTCGTATATTTCGGATGAGGGAGCGGGAACGTTGCTTATAGTCCTGATATCTTGGCGTTGTCTGTCCGGACCTGCCAGATGTGCTTTGCGGAAACGTTTGCTGTCTTTCGGGAAAGAAATCTTGATTATAGAACCTTTGTTCTCCGTGCTCGACAGGTTAATCTTTCCTTTATGCAACCGCACCAGTTTCCATACGAGCATCAGTCCGATACCGCTACCTGTTATTTTGGAATTGATTGCGTTGCTGCCACGGAAATGCAACCTGAATAGTTTCTTTTGCTCACTGGCGGGAATACCGATTCCCGTGTCCCTGACTTCAACGCTCCACGTGTCCGTATTGTCGAATACGAAAATCTGTACGTTCCCGTTTTCCGGAGTATATTTCAATGCGTTCGAAATCACGTTTTTCAGGATTGATTCCATTTTCTCTTTGTCAAACCAAACATTCATATACTTGAAATTGCTTTCATAAGTGAAATTGATGTGTTTGATATTGGCATATTGCTGGAAAGCGTTGTATATTTCGGTGGTAAACGTATTCAGTTCGTGTTCCGAGATATACAGTTCGGAAGAATATACGTCCGCCCTTTCAAAATTAATCAGGTTGGTGGTGAGGCGCAACAGGGCATTTACATTCCGTAGCGCCGTATTCATATTGGCGATTCCTTCTTTGCTCAGTTTTTCTTTTTCACGCAAGTCTTCCAAGGGAGCTTTGATAAGTGTCAGCGGAGTACGTATGTCATGTGCCGTATTGATGAAAAAGTGTATTTTTTCATCGGATACTTTACGCTGTTTTCTTAAAATCAGGATACGCAATGAAATAGCGGCTATGAAGAAAAGGAAGACGGCATAGAGCAACATAGCCCAGGGTGTCAGCCAGAAAGGACGGGCAATGATAATGTCTATGCTTCTTTCTTCAAGTATGACGCGCTGGTCTTCATTGGAAATGGCGCGTACCCGCAATGTATATGTACCCGGAGCGATATTGGTATAGCGGATGGTGTTCTCGGTTCCGGGTTTGCTCCATTCGTCATAGAATCCTTCCAGCCTCCAGGAGTAGATAATGTTGGAAGGGTAGTCGTAATTAATGGAGGAGACTTGCAGTGAGAATATGTTCTGGTCGTATTCCAGATTCAGCTCTTTGGTATCGTTGATGTCCGTTTTCAAAGGTGAATCTTTATCTCCTGGGTACACTGTCTGGTAGAATAGCTTGAAATCGCTGAAAATCATCTTGGAAAAGTAACTCCGGGGCAGTTTGATGTCCTTATTGAATTCCACAGCCCCGTTTGAACTTCCCAGGACGAAATTGTTGTTGCTTCTCAAGATACCGGACAACGCATTGAAGTGCGTAGTCATCAATCCCATTTCTTTGGTCCAGTTATGGAATGTTTTTTGTTCGGGATAAAAGCTGGTCAGCCCGTTTTCCGTACTTAACAGGATATCTTCGTCCCCGTCTGACAGCAGTGTATATATGTTGTTGGATATCAGTGAGCTGTTTTCCGTATGATAATGGGTAAACTGTTTGCTGTCCGGAGCGTAAATCAACAGTCCGGAACCGCTGGTCCCTATATATAACGAACCGTTTTCCGCCTGATACAGGGAGTAGATATAAGTGGACTCTACCGGAAGCCGTATATGTTCGTATTTTCCGGATTCCTTGTCCAGCAAGTATAATCCTGTAGCGCTGCCTATCCATACGTGTGCACTGTCTTTTTCGGTGATGGCGGTGATGGAGTTCAGTCCGGGATAAAGCCGTATTTCCCTGGTTTGTATGTTGAAACGTTTCAGGTTGTAGAACCCTCCGCTCCATACGTTTCCCTGGGAATCTTTCCGGATATCGCGTATGTACTTGTCTGCCCGTATGTTTTCATGTGCGTACAAAGCCGGTGTAAAATAACTGATGCGGGAAGATTTCTTTTCTATCTGGTAGATACCTGAAAAATATCCTCCTGCCCAGATTACACCTGGGGACACTTCGCATAGTGTAATGAAGATATGGCTTTGGCTTTCTTGGTTTTCTTCGAAGGAGCTGAGATAGGAACGCCATTGGCCGGTCCGGGAGTTCAACAGGCTGATGCCGTTGTTTGTACCGAACCACAGGTCGCCGTCACTGTCTTCAATGACGGAGTTGACTTGGTCGTTGATTAAAGACTGCCTGTTGCCTATGGAATGTTTGAACCATTTGTAACTGGGGTAACGGTTGTTCTGTACCGTGATTCCGATAGGGTAGTTCGCTATCCAGATTCGTTCTTCGTCATCTATGTAGAAATCATTGATACTGTTGCCGTTCATGCCGTTGTTGCTGTTGTAATCGGCAATGATATAGGGCTCTATCCGGTAGTTCTCGATATTCATTTTGTGGATGCCTCCTCCGTCCGATGCCACCAGCAGTTCTTGGTCATTCAAAGGCTTGATACGTGTGATACCGATGTCTTTCAGATTGTATTTAGGCTGGATAATGGATTTGGTTGCCATATCGTAGATGATAATTCCCCGCTGGAAAGTGCCGATGAACAGTTTGCGGAGCCTGGTGTCAAAGTGCAGGTCCTGTATTTGCCCTTTGACATTTTCCAGCTTGTCGCAATGGATTAGTTCCAGTGTGTCACGGTTCAGGCTGGCATAATGTATTCCCGTATCCGTGCCGATGAAGTAATGTGTGCCGTCAATCTGTTCGATATCGCTGATTTCTTCATTGATTTTGTTTTTTATATGAGTGGCTTTTCCGGTTTCCGTATTGTAAATGTATATGGTTGACTCGTTACATAACCAGATGCGCCTGTTGGGGTCGAGCCATGCAAAACTAATCGGAGTAGGCTGTTCATGGAAATTCTTTATGGGCAGTCTGTACACGAGGGTAAAGCAGTCATGAATCCGGTCATACTGGAATATTTTTCCTTTTTTCCCGATTTCCCATAATACCCCGTCTTGGTCGATATACAGCCAGTTCAGGTTTAACAGGGAGTTTACTTCTGTCCCGTCGTCCATTAGTTTATAGTTCTTGAAGTCTTTTCCGTTATATCGGTCAATCCCTTCATGGGTGAGGAACCACATAAACCCGGTCCTGTCTTTTTGAATGCGGTAGACTCGCCGGTTGCTCAGGCCGTCTTCCACTCCCAGGTATTTATATGTCTGGGCAATACAGGTTAAAGGAAACAATACGATTAGCAAAATCCATTTTTTCATATAAATGGGACTTTTATGGGTTATTGATTCTTGTATTGAGGGGGAAGTTTTGACAAAAATAAGAAAACTTTCCGACTCTGCAAAATTTTAAAATCAGGCGTTTGGCGTGATAAGGGTGAAGAATCTTAATTATTGCTTGTTTTGGTTTCCTGTTTGGTTGAGCTTGAGTGGCCTTTTGCTGATGGTAGAATAAACACGAAGCTGCAACCGGATAAAAACGAAGCTGTATCAAAAATAAAATCCGGTTATCATCATGTTCTCCATTAAGGTAGGCAGTGACGAATCTGATAAACCTGTCTTTATTTTGATACAGCCTCGGTAAAATATAAAAGGATTATGTTATTTCATTTTTTCCTCAATCCATTTGCGTGCATTGACAAATGCTTCTATCCACGGCGTTACCTGGTCGCTGTCTTTACGGTCTGCCGGATAATATCCGTTCTGCCAAGGGAAAATGGAACGTTCCAGATGAGGCATGATAGCCAGATGGCGTCCGTCGGCGCTAGCCAATGCTGCGATGGAATAGTCGGAACCGTTCGGGTTGGACGGATATTCGTCATAACTGTATTTGGCAACCACGTTATACCGGTCTTCCTCATACGGCAACGAGAACTTCCCTTCTCCGTGGGCTACCCAGATACCCAGCTTGCTGCCGCTCAGGGAACCGAACATTACGCTGCGGTTTGTCGGGATGGTGAGTCCGAGGAAACGTGATTCGAACTTATGTGAGTCGTTATGCAGCATTTTGCCCTTTTTCTCATGTTCGGGATTGATAAGGTCCAGTTCCATCATCAATTGGCAACCGTTGCAAACACCTAATGACAGCGTATCTTCACGTGCATAATAGTTGTCCAAAGCTTCTTTTGCTTTCGGGTTAAACAGGAATGCGCCCGCCCATCCTTTGGCGGAACCGAGTACGTCGGAATTGGAGAAACCGCCGCAGTAAACAATCATGTTTACATCTTCCAGCGTCTCGCGGCCGCTGATGAGGTCGGTCATGGTGACGTCTTTTACGTCGAATCCCGCCAGATAGAGCGAATAAGCCATCTCGCGTTCGCCGTTTGTCCCCTTTTCACGGATAATGGCCGCCCGGATACCGCTAGGGGTACGGCGGTCCGGAGTGATGCCGTATTGGGAGAATTTACCTTTGAATTCCGGCATGAAAGCAAACTCGACAGGTTGCATCTTATAGTTCTCGAAACGCTTCTTCGCACAGCCGTTCATTGATTGCTTGCGGTCGAGCAGATAGGAGGAGGAATACCATACGTCACGCATATAGTCTACGCCGAACTGGTAGGTAGCCCCGTTCTTGGATATCAGAATGTGGCGTTCGTCAGTCGGTTTACCCAGTTTTACATAACCTATGCCGGCATCTTCCAGTATCTTCTTGACTTCTTCTTTGTGCTTGTCGTTGATTTGGATAACGATACCCGGATTCTCTGCAAACAGAATCTTGACAATGTCCTGTTCCTTTATCTTATCGAGGTTGATTTCCATACCTCCTTCTACGTTGGAGAAACACATTTCGAGCAATGTGGTAATCAGGCCTCCGGCGGAAATGTCATGTCCGGCAAGGATTAATTTCTTATTGACTAATTGCTGTACGGCGAGGAAAGCGTCACGGAAATATTCGGCGTCCTGTACACAAGGCACATCATCACCCACCTTGCCCAGGGATTGCGCGAAGGCGGAACCGCCGAGTTTCAGTTCGTCAAAACTGAAATCGATATGGTAGAGAGTCGTTTTTTTATTGTTCACCAATACGGGGGATACCACTTTCTTTACGTCGGAAACCTCACCGCCTGCTGAGACAATCACGGTTCCCGGAGAAATCACTTTCTCGCCGTTCGGGTATTTCTGTGTCATAGACAAAGAATCTTTTCCCGTAGGAACATTGATTTGCAGAGCGCAACAGAAGTCGCTCAACGCTTTTACGGCTGTGTAGAGGCGGGCGTCTTCCCCTTCCTGCGAACGGCAGGGCCACATCCAGTTGGCAGACAGGGAAATGCTGTCCATGCCGTCCGCCATCGGAGCCCATACGAGATTTGTCAAGGCTTCGGATACGGAAAGAATGGAACCGGCGGCTGGGTCGGCGAGTGCGGCCTGCGGAGCATGTCCGATGGAAGTGGCGATACCTTTCTCGCCCCGGTAGTCGAGCGTCACGACACCGCAGTCGCTCAACGGTAACTGAAGCTCGCCCTGGCATTGCTGGCGGGCTATTTTTCCTGTTACCGAACGGTCTACCTTGTTCGTCAGCCAGTCTTTGCAAGCTACCGCTTCGAGCTGCAATACGTTCGTCAGGTATTCGTGAAGTTCGGACAGTTCGTATGCAGGCATTTCATAATGATGTTCCACAGTCTTGTCCACCATATATGTCTTGGGGGAAGAACCGAACATTTGCTCTACGGCAAGGTCGAACGGGCGTACACCGTCAGCTTGCTGGAAAGCGAAGCGGTGGTCGCCGGTCGTTTCACCGACTACATACATCGGGGCGCGTTCGCGTTCGGCGATTTTACGTACATGTTCGATGGCTTCTTCTTTGATGAGAAGTCCCATGCGCTCCTGGCTCTCATTGGCGATTATTTCTTTGGCGGACAGGGTTTTGTCACCGATAGGCAATTTACTCATGTCAATCAGGCCTCCGCATTCTTCCACTAATTCGGACAGGCAGTTCACATGTCCGGCCGAACCGTGGTCGTGGATAGAGACAACGGGATTCGTGTCTTCCTCACAGAGAGCGCGTACAACGTTGTTGGCACGTTTCTGCATTTCTGCATTGGCACGTTGCACGGCATTCAGTTCGATGCCGCTGCTGTAACGTCCGGTATCGACAGAAGATACGGAACCCCCGCCAAGCCCGATACGGTAATTGTCACCTCCGATGACAACGATTTTATTCCCGGCTTCCGGTTTGCCTTTCAGGCAGTCGCGTTGCGTACCGTAACCTACACCGCCGGCAAGCATGATAACTTTGTCATAACCGTAGAAAGGTTCTCCCTTTTTTTCCTGATGTTCGAAAGTCAGTACCGAACCGCAAATCAACGGTTGGCCGAATTTGTTACCGAAATCGGAAGCGCCGTTGGACGCCTTAATCAGGATTTGTTCGGGAGTCTGGTACAACCATTTGCGTACCGGAAGAATCTCTTCCCATTCACGTCCTTCTTCCGTACGGGGGTAAGAGGTTATGTAGACGGCAGTACCGGCAATCGGCCATGAACCTTTGCCTCCGCCCATACGGTCCCGGATTTCGCCGCCCGTACCTGTGGAAGCGCCGTTGAACGGCTCTACGGTAGTCGGGAAGTTATGTGTTTCCGCTTTCAACGAGATAACGCTTTTAATATCTTTGATTTGGAAGAAATCGGGTTTGGAATGGTCTGCCGGAGCAAACTGTTCCACAACCGGTCCTTCTGCAAAAGCTACATTGTCTTTATAGGCGGAAATGATTTTATTCGGATTTTCCTGTGTGGTCTTTTTTATCATTTGGAACAGGGACGATTCCTGTTCTACGCCGTCGATAATGAATGTTCCGCCGAAAATTTTGTGGCGGCAATGTTCGGAATTGATTTGCGCGAAACCGAAAACCTCGGAATCGGTCAGTTTGCGTCCGAGGTCGTTTTCCACTTTCTTCAAGTAGTCCATTTCTTCTTTCGAAAGAGCAAGCCCTTCTTGTTCGTTGTAAGCTTCCAGGTCTTCGATGTAGATAATGGGTTCCGGTTGATGGTTGGTCGTGAATACGTTCTGGTCAAGTCCTTTGTACATGCGTTGCAGCATCGGGTCATGATCGGCATTTTCATCCTTTACGGGGAAGTATTCCTCTATGCGGCTGATACCTTCAAGTCCCATGTTCTGGGTGATTTCTACAGCATTTGTACTCCAGGGGGTAATCATTTCGCGGCGGGGACCGACGAAACAGCCTTTCAGGTTTTCTTCACTTTCCGTCACGGCTTCTCCAAAAAGCCAGCAGAGTTTATTACTTTCGTCCGGGGTGAGCGGATGGTTGCTCTCTACGGCAATCGCGCTCTTGGAAGGGGTTCTGAAAAAAAGAATCATGTCTTATTATATATGATTTTATGATTTGCCACTTTTTTCTGTGGCGCAAAGATAAGCAATTTCGTTGGTGGTGAGAAAAAAATAAAGAATAAATTCCTTGTATCTTCATATATATTATGCAAACCGCATCTTTGCTTTGCCGGTTGTCTGCTCCGGCCTTTCTTACAGTTCGTTGGAAAAAACGTTAATATCCTATCCACGTCTCATAAAAAAGTGCGATATTTGCGGCATGATTCAGATAGGAACAATATTCGATATAATAGTTAAAGGCTTTATTATTGGCGTTGTTGTGTCCGCACCTCTCGGTCCGGTGGGGGTCCTGTGTATTCAGAGAACCTTGAATAAAGGGCGTTGGTATGGATTTGTGACAGGATTGGGAGCCTCATTGAGCGACATTGCTTATGCCTTATTGACCGGTTACGGCATGAGTTTTGTGTTCGACTACATCAATAAGAATATTTTCTACCTGCAATTATTGGGCAGTATCATGCTGCTTCTTTTCGGAATATATACCTTTCGCAGCAATCCGGTGCAGTCCATTCGTCCGGCATCGGCCAATAAGGGTTCTTATTTCCATAATTTCATTACCGCATTTTTCGTTACGCTCTCCAATCCCCTGATTATCTTCTTGTTCATCGGTCTTTTTGCCCGTTTTGCTTTTGTGCAGCCGGGGGTACTGGTGTTTGAAGAGATTACCGGGTATTTCGCCATTGTCCTGGGCGCATTGGTCTGGTGGTTCGGAATCACTTATTTTGTGAACAAGGTACGCACGAAGTTTAATTTGCGCGGAATCTGGATACTGAATCGCGTTATCGGCAGTATTGTGATGCTGGTATCCCTTGCCGGACTTATCTACACATTGTTGGGAGAGTCGCTTTATTAGAAGATGATATTATGAATCGGATAGCACAACAACTGAAAGAGAAAAACATTGCCGAATATCTGATATATATGTGGCAGGAAGAAGACCTTATCCGTGCCAACCATTGTGAACTGGAAGAAATGGAAGAGCATGTGATTGCCCGTTATCCGGAAGAACAGCGTCCTGCCATGAGGGAATGGTACGGCAACCTGATTACAATGATGAGCGAAGAAGGGGTGCGTGAAAAAGGTCATCTGCAGATAAATAAAAATGTGATTATCAATTTGACGGAATTGCACAATGCGCTGTCTTCTTCCCCGAAATTCCCTTTTTACAGTGCTGCCTATTTCAAGGCTTTGCCGTTTATCGTAGAATTGCGGATGAAGAACGGGAAGAAGGAAGAGCCGGAGCTTGAAACATGTTTTGAAGCTTTGTATGGCGTATTTCTGCTTCGCCTGCAAGGAAAACCTGTCAGTGAAGGAACGACGAAGGCTGTGGAAACTATCAGCAGTTTCCTTTCCATGCTGGCAAACTATTACGACAAAGACCGTAAAGGTGAATTAAAACTTGATGAATAAATGAGAATTTTAGTAACGGGCGCCAATGGGCAGCTTGGCAATGAGATGCAGTTGCTTGCCGAAGAGAATCCGCAACATGCGTATTATTTCACGGATATACGTGAACTCGATATCTGTGATGAAGCAGCCGTGCGGACGTACATTGCCGAAAAACAGATTGAATTGATAGTGAACTGTGCGGCTTATACGGCGGTGGATAAAGCGGAGGATGACCGGGAAATGGCGTATCGGCTGAACAGTACGGCTCCCGGTATTCTGGCACGGGCGGCACAAACCAATAATGCAGCTATCATTCAGATTTCTACGGACTATGTTTTTGACGGGACTGCCCATTCTCCTTATACGGAAGAATGTGAACCTTGCCCCGGTTCCGTTTACGGAACCACCAAGCTGGAAGGAGAACGGGAAGTGTTGGAATGCTGTGAAAAGGCGGTCATTATCCGTACTGCATGGCTTTATTCCGCTTTCGGCAATAATTTCGTAAAGACAATGATACGTCTGGGGAAGGAACGCGACACTCTGGGAGTGGTCTTCGATCAGATAGGGACGCCGACTTATGCCAAAGACCTTGCACGGGCTATCTGTTCCATAATAAATAAAGGACTTATTCGCGGCGTCTATCATTTCAGTAATGAAGGAGTCTGTTCGTGGTATGATTTCGCTGTAGCCGTTCATCGGCTGGCGGGAATTAAATCGTGCAAGGTGAAACCTTTACATACGGCGGAATATCCGGTAAAAGCAAACCGTCCGGCCTATTCCGTATTTGATAAGACAAAGATAAAAACAACGTTCGGTATCGAGATTCCTCATTGGGAAGAGAGTCTTGAACGATGCATTGACACCTTATAATATATATGGCAGATAATACAGAAATTTTAAGACGGCGGACGTTCGCCATTATTGCACATCCGGATGCCGGAAAAACATCACTGACGGAAAAGCTGTTGCTGTTCGGCGGTCAGATTCAAGTGGCAGGTGCGGTAAAGAGTAACAAGATTAAGAAAACGGCTACTTCCGACTGGATGGAAATCGAGAAACAGCGCGGTATTTCGGTGACGACTTCCGTGATGGAGTTCGATTACCGCGATTACAAGATTAATATCCTTGACACTCCGGGACACCAGGATTTTGCCGAAGATACATATCGTACGCTGACTGCGGTAGACAGTGTTATTATCGTAGTAGACGGTGCGAAAGGCGTGGAAACGCAGACACGGAAGCTGATGGAGGTATGCCGTATGAGAAAGACCCCGGTCATCATTTTCGTCAACAAGATGGACCGGGAAGGAAAAGACCCGTTCGACTTGCTGGATGAGCTGGAAGAAGAACTGATGATTCAGGTGCGTCCGCTCTCCTGGCCGATTGAACAGGGAGCGCGTTTTAAAGGAGTATATAATATCTACGAGCAGAAACTGGATTTGTATCAACCGTCCAAACAGATGGTGACGGAGAAGGTGGAGGTCGATATCCATACGGAGGAGCTGGATAATCAAATCGGGAAGCCGCTGGCAGACAAATTGCGCGGTGACCTGGAGTTGATTGAGGGAGTTTATCCGGCATTTGACTCGGAGGCTTATCTGGCGGGAGATTGCGCACCGGTGTTTTTCGGATCTGCATTGAACAACTTCGGTGTGCAAGAATTATTGAATTGCTTTGTTGAAATCGCTCCGAGTCCTCGTCCCGTGCAGGCGGAAGAACGTGAAGTGAAACCGGAAGAGCCGAAGTTTACCGGGTTTATCTTTAAGATTACGGCTAATATTGACCCGAACCATCGCTCATGTGTCGCTTTCTGTAAGATTTGTTCAGGCAAGTTCGTGCGTAACGCTCCGTATTTGCATGTCCGTCACGGTAAAACGATGCGTTTCTCGTCGCCTACACAGTTCATGGCGCAACGGAAGACAACCATTGACGAGGCTTATGCCGGAGATATTATCGGGTTGCCGGATAATGGCACGTTTAAAATCGGCGATACGTTGACGGAAGGAGAAATGCTTCATTTCCGCGGATTGCCCAGTTTCTCGCCGGAGATGTTCAAGTATATCGAGAATGCAGACCCGATGAAGCAGAAACAGTTAGCCAAAGGCATAGACCAACTGATGGATGAAGGAGTGGCCCAGCTTTTTGTCAACCAGTTCAACGGACGTAAGATTATCGGTACGGTAGGACAGTTGCAGTTCGAGGTTATTCAATATCGTCTGTTGAATGAATACAATGCATCCTGTCGTTGGGAGCCGGTAAGCCTGTATAAGGCTTGCTGGGTGGAAAGTGACGAACCGGCGGAGTTGGAAGCTTTCAAGAAACGTAAATACCAGTATATGGCTAAGGACAGAGAAGGGCGGGATGTGTTTCTTGCCGATTCCGGCTATGTACTTCAAATGGCACAGATGGATTTCAAACATATTAAGTTCCATTTTACAAGTGAATTTTAGATGCCCGTTTCACCGGGCTTGACCGGAGGGAAAAACGGATAAAACGAAACAAACATATCTCATATAGATGAGAGAGGAGGGAAATGAATAAGCTATCCTGGAATAAGATTCAGCAAGGAGATGAAGGGGCGTTCCGGCGGCTTTATGACCAATATGCGGATTTACTGTACGGATATGGCATGAAGATTGCCGGAAATGATGATTTGGTTACTGATGCGATACAGTCGTTGTTTATGTATATCTTTGAAAAAAGAGAAACTTGCGCCACACCTAAGTCAATTCCTGCATATTTATGTGTTTCATTGAGGCACATCATTATAAGTGAGTTGAAGAAAGAGAATGGCGGAACATTCAGTTCGTTGGATGAAGTGGATACGGACGAATATAAATTTGACCTTGAGATTGATATAGAAACGGCTATCATCCGCTCCGAATTGGAAAGGGAGCAATTGGAAACTCTGCAGAAGGAGATTAATAACCTGACTAGGCAGCAACGGGAAGTAATTTATCTGAAATATTACAGAAAAATGAGTCCGGAGGAAATAGCGCAGGTGATGGGATTGACTTCACGCACGGTTTATAACACCACCCACATGGCTATATCCAAACTGAGAGAACGGTTGGATAAATCTTTCCTGATTGCGGTGGGGGCTAATTTATGGATTTTTAGTTGAGGTATGGAAGATAAAACGGGACTTTTGGAAAAGTACATTGAGGAAGGTAAACTGCCTCTGACCGGTGAGAAATTTATCCGTAAAGCGAAAATTGCCGGAAAACTGGAATTGCAGCGGGAAGAGATTCATCGGATTGCTTTAAGCCGCCGGCGGAAGCGGGATGGTTATAAGTCCGTTTTCCTGTATCGGGGAGTGGCTGCCGCATTTGTTATTCTTCTGGGAGTAAGCGCTTATTATTTGTCTGCAAAAAAGGTGACTGCTGAGGCGACGGCGGTGGACTATGAATTGCCGGACGGCAGTAAGGTAAAACTCATGGCAAATTCGACTTTGGCATACAATCGTATCGGATGGTTTTGGGAACGGAAACTGCAACTGTTCGGAAGGGCACTTTTTAATGTGACTTCCGGAGAGACATTTACCGTCTGGACAGAGGCGGGAAATGTGACAGTGTTGGGCACGAAGTTTCTGGTGGCACAACAAGGAAAGAAAATGCTTGTGAATTGTGAAGAAGGAAGTGTGCAGGTTGCAACGCCTGTCGGGCAACAGACATTGACTGCCGGACAAAGCGTCCGGTGTGATGAAAGTAAAATTGTTCCGGTAAAAAGGAAAGTGCCGACACCGGAATCTGAATTTCCGGAGATTCTGGAATACGAAGATGATCCGTTGGTGAATGTCGTTGCGGATATGGAGCAGATATTTAAAGTGAAGGTCATCGGACGTGAAAAATGTGAGGGAATGATTTACAGCGGGGCCATTCTGACAAAGGATTTGAACGCTACGTTGGAAAAGGTCTTCGGATCCTGCGGAATCGGTTACCAGCTTCGGGGCAAAGAAGTTATTCTTCAATAAAAAGCTGGGCGGAATCGGTAATTTGTTCAGTGTTTATCATTTTTTCGTTTATTCTTTGAATTCCCGGGAAAGGGTTTGCCGGGGTATTTGTAGCAGAGTTTGAAATTGATTATCTATCGTTTGCAACACCGTATGAAGCCGGTTCCGTTAAAACTATCACCACGTTTTAGAACTATCCGTTTATTTTTCTTGATTTTTTTTGGTAAAAAAGGAAAGAAACGTTCTCCTCCTAATGTAAGCGCTTCTTAAATGAAGCGCGGAAAAGATATTTAATGTCATCAGGAAAAGGTGGCGAACGAAAAAGTCAAAACAAACAATAGATTCAGGACAGTATAATGAATGACTGTCAAAAGAGTGGATTGGAAAAGGGTTCCCTCGCCGAAGTTGAAAATGAGTCAGCTTGATTTTCCGATTGAAAAGCCGGGATGAGTTTCAGGAGGTTTATACCCGGCACACTAATTTTATTCAGGAGGCCGATGATGGCCGGAGAGTTATATTTTATGTTGATCGGTTTGCTTCCGGAGACTTTGCTAGGTTAAGAAAAAAATGAAGCCGGAAGTGAAATTTAGTCGGATTGTTATCTGTTATCAATCTGCTATCAGTAAATACATTATTTTTTATAATTGTTTTTTTATCTGCAGTGTGTGGGAGAAGAAGGAGGGAACTTCTCCCACGCCAATTTATTTTTTAAGAAAGCGATTTCGGGAGATTATAAATCTTATCGCTAACTTGCGGTTTTATACTTTATTATCCCTTTCTTAATTAATTTTAAAATAAAAAATTGGTATTTTCGAACGCTTTTAGACACACACGCTTAAATTACTAATAATTTGTTATATGGAAAATATCGAGACAGCGCTCTTGCTGATGGTGGTCGGAATGGCTACCGTGTTTGTTATTCTGCTGATTGTGATTTATTTAGGTAAATTACTGATTGCTTCAGTCAATAAGTATGCTCCGGAAGAAGTACTTCCTGCCAAGAAAGAGGCACAGAAAGGTCCTGCGCCTGTTCCGGCTAATATTCTGGCTGCCATTACGGCTGCTGTGAATGTGGTGACACAAGGTAAGGGGAAAGTCACTAAAGTAGAAAAATTATAATTAATCAATATCATTTTATCGTTGAAAAACATGAAAAGAGAAGTAAAGTTTAGTTTGGTGTTCCGAGATATGTGGCAGTCTGCCGGAAAATACGTACCTCGTGTAGACCAACTCGTGAAGGTAGCTCCCGCTATTATTGAAATGGGTTGTTTTGCCCGTGTGGAAACCAATGGCGGAGGTTTTGAACAGGTAAATTTATTGTTTGGCGAAAACCCGAATAGAGCCGTACGCGAATGGACGAAACCATTCCATGAAGCAGGCATTCAAACCCACATGCTCGACCGTGCGTTGAACGGACTCCGTATGAGTCCCGTCCCGGCAGACGTCCGCAAACTGTTCTATAAAGTGAAAAAAGCACAAGGCACAGATATCACCCGTACTTTCTGCGGATTGAACGATGTGCGTAACATTGCTCCTTCCATTACGTATGCGAAGGAAGCAGGCATGATTTCGCAATGTTCGCTCTGTATCACCCATTCACCCATCCATACCGTAGAGTATTACACTAACATGGCGTTGGAACTTATCAAGCTGGGAGCGGATGAAATCTGTATCAAGGATATGGCGGGAATCGGCCGTCCCGTTTCGTTGGGTAAGATTGTCGCTAATATCAAGGCGGCGCATCCTGAGATACCTGTCCAATATCATAGTCATGCAGGTCCGGGATTCAATATGGCAAGCATCCTCGAAGTTTGTGAAGCCGGTTGCGATTACATCGACGTGGGGATGGAGCCGCTATCATGGGGCACGGGACATGCTGATTTGCTAAGTGTACAAGCCATGCTGAAAGATGCCGGTTACCAAGTCCCTGAAATTAATATGGAAGCCTATATGAAGGTACGCGGGTTGATTCAGGAATTTATGGACGATTTTCTCGGATTGTACATCAGTCCGAAAAACCGCCTGATGAATTCCCTGCTTATTGCCCCCGGACTTCCCGGCGGTATGATGGGCAGTTTGATGGCAGACCTTGAAACAAATCTGGAATCAATCAACAAATATAAGGCGAAACGTAATTTGCCGTTCATGACGCAAGACCAGCTTTTGATTAAGCTGTTTGACGAGGTTGCCTATGTATGGCCGCGTGTCGGTTATCCCCCGTTGGTGACTCCGTTCAGCCAGTATGTGAAAAATCTGGCTATGATGAATGTAATGGCAATGGAGAAAGGCAAGGAACGTTGGGGAATGATTGCCGATGATATCTGGGATATGATTTTAGGTAAAGCAGGACGCTTGCCGGGCAAACTCGCTCCTGAAATCGTAGAGAAGGCGGAACGTGAGGGACGTAAGTTCTTCGAAGGAAATCCGCAGGATAATTATCCGGATTCTCTTGACAAGTACCGCAAATTGATGAAAGAGAACAAATGGGAGACGGGAGAAGACGATGAAGAACTCTTTGAATATGCGATGCATCCGGCTCAGTACGAGGCTTACAAGAGCGGTAAAGCCAAAGAAGAATTTTTGGAAGATGTAGCCAAACGCCGTGCCGAGAAAGATAAATCGCCGTCGGAAGATGCCAAGCCGAAGACTCTGACCGTACAAGTGGACGGACAGGCTTATCGCGTGACCGTAGCTTACGGTGATGCCGAGCTTCCTGCCGCACCTGCCGCCGCTGTACCGGCGGGAGAAGGGAAAGAAGTCCTTTCTCCGCTTGAAGGCAAATTCTTCCTGGTAAAAAATGCACAGGAATCTGCTTTGAAGGTCGGCGATGCGGTGAAAGAGGGAGATGTGCTCTGTTATGTAGAAGCAATGAAGACTTATAATGCCATCCGTGCGGAATTTGGCGGTACGATTACTGCTATCTGCGTTAATCCGGGGGACAGTGTTTCTGAAGATGATGTATTAATGAAGATAGGATAATGAACGAGATATTTGAAAACTTATATGACATGACTGCGTTCAGCAATATTGTTGCCGAACCGCAGTTCCTGATAATGTATGCCATCGCGTTCGTCTTGCTTTATTTGGGTATCAAGAAACAGTACGAACCCTTGTTGCTGGTTCCTATCGCCTTCGGCGTATTGCTTGCCAACTTCCCCGGAGGAGATATGGGAGTGGTCCAGGCGGATGAGAATGGCATGGTGATGGTGAACGGGGTAATGAAGAACATCTGGGAAATGCCCCTGCATGATATTGCACATGAGCTGGGGTTGATGAACTTCATTTATTATATGTTGATTAAGACAGGCTTCCTGCCGCCGATTATCTTTATGGGAGTCGGTGCATTGACTGATTTCGGTCCGATGTTGCGTAACCTGCGTCTTTCTATTTTCGGGGCTGCCGCACAGCTTGGCATCTTTACCGTATTGCTGGTAGCTATTCTGATGGGATTCACTCCTAAAGAGGCGGCTTCTCTCGGCATTATCGGCGGTGCGGACGGTCCGACAGCCATCTTCACGACTATCAAGCTGGCTCCTCATCTGTTGGGACCGATTGCTATTGCAGCCTATTCGTATATGGCATTGGTTCCGGTGATTATTCCGCTGGTAGTGAAGTTGCTCTGTACTAAAAAAGAGTTGAGCATCAACATGAAGGAACAAGAGAAAAAATATCCTTCAAAGACGGAGATTAAGAATCTGCGTGTGCTGAAGATTGTCTTCCCGATTGTGGTGACTACAGTTGTAGCCTTGTTTGTGCCGAGTGCGGTTCCTTTGATTGGTATGCTGATGTTCGGTAACCTGGTGAAAGAAATCGGGACGAATACATTCCGTCTGTTCGATGCCGCCTCCAATAGCATTATGAATGCCGCTACTATTTTTCTCGGATTGTCGGTGGGTGCAACCATGACAACGGAAGCCTTCCTGAATTGGACTACAATCGGCATCGTTATCGGCGGTTTCCTGGCATTTGCCTTGTCCATTGCGGGCGGTATCCTGTTCGTGAAGTTGGTGAATCTGTTCTCCAAGAAAAAAATCAACCCGCTTATCGGTGCGACCGGATTAAGTGCCGTTCCGATGGCGAGCCGTGTTGCCAATGAGATTGCTTTGAAGTACGATTCAAAAAATCATGTGTTGCAATATTGTATGGCAAGTAACATCTCCGGAGTCATTGGTTCTGCCGTAGCTGCCGGGGTATTGATTTCTTTCCTTGCATAATTAAAGGACGACATACAATTTAGATTGGGGAATCCGGAGGTAAGTACTGGCTTATCTCCGGATTCTTGTTGGTTTGCCGGAGAAAATAGTCAATTCGAAGATTGCGAATATAATTTCCGTTGTCGTATATCCGTCAAGAGTGTATTCCAGGTTTTCATCTTCGGAAAAATATTTGAGATAGACGGTCGGAACCCCTCTATGGAAATCGAGAAAAAGGTAAGAGGTGTAATTGTAGATTCCCAGGTCTGCAAATTCATTCAGAATAGCCGTATTGAAAACTGTGCACCAACCGGTTTGGCTTTCGCATCCGGACATCTCGAACCTGCGGTGTTCTTTCATGAAAACGTCTTTATTAATATGTCTTAACTGCTGTTGCAATTCGTCCCCGAAAGACAGGCGTTGCCTGATAAGTTTATAAACTTCCTCCTTTGTCATTGTTTTGGGTTGATTATTTCTATTTTGTTTTATTAATTCCGTAAAGGTAGTTTCTTTTTTGATAATAAACGGAGCTGACCGGATTTCTTTTTGTTTGTCGGGAGAGATAAACACATGTTTTTTGTTTCAATAGGGAGATGTTTTGTTCTGACGGGATAACCTCTTGTCCAAGCAATGGAAATTACCGGGCAGTTTGATTGGTCGTTAATTTGCCATTGGGGGAGATGGCAGGTTTGAAATGCGGGAGTTCTAAAAGAACTGTCAAACGGGAAATGTCTCTTTTTTACAAGGTTATTCCGATTTGAAGGATTAACTTTGTGTCCGATGGAACATTTCAGTATTATACGTCCCTCTGCAGTACTTACACCCTACGTCAAGCACTACTGGCTATTGGAAAGCGATGATGTTGTCAATTCACAGCGGATCTTTCCGAGCGGCAATGTGGATTTATTATTCCACAGGGCTAATCCTATGAAATGCAACCGTCAGCTTATTGCGACGACTTCGTTTTCAGGACAGTCTCTTTCTTTTGCGGATTTGATTCCGACAGGGACGGTTAGTATGATTGCTGTGGTATTTCACCCGTTCGGAGTAAAAGCTTTCTTTGAGTTGCCCCTCTCCGAATTATCCGGTTTGATTGTTTCGGCGGATGACTTGAACATCGGTTCATTAAAAGAGTTGGAAGACAAGATACTTCATACGACTGATAACCATACTTGCATCCATCTGATTGAAGCCTTTTTAATGAATCGTTTGCAACCTTTGAAAGAATATAATTACCGGAGGATGGTTACGGCTGTCAATGCAATCAACCAGTGCGGTAAAGAACTTTCCGTATCCCGTCTCGCGGAGGAGATTTGTCTGAGTAAAAAACAGTTTCAACGGATTTTTGGCGAATACGTGGGAGCGACCCCGAAAGAATTTATGCGGATTGTCCGGTTTCACAGGGCGCTCTATACGTTGCAGCAAAACCCGGCGATGAATTTTACCGCATTGGCTTATGAATGCGGTTATTATGACCAGGCACACATGATAAACGAGTTCAAGCTTTTTTCCGGTTACACTCCGGGCCAGTATGTGGCAATCTGTACCCCTTATTCCGATTATTTCTCTATTTAGTCCCTTTTTTCCAAGTTTACGGATTTTCGTCGCTTTACCTTTGTGAGGTCAATAAGACAGAAACTAAAAATTAACAAATGATGAAAAATTTGATTGAATTGGTAGAAATTCCTTCGGTGGATTTTGAGCGTGCAGTAAGGTTTTATGAAACAGTATTAGGCATCGAGCTGAGGGTCTGTGATGCTTGTGAGACGGAAAAGATGGCTTTCTTTTCAGATTTCTCAATCAAGCCTAATGTCGCAATCTCGTGGGCGACGGATTTTCATCCTTCCAGAGATGGCGTATTGGTCAGTCTGCCGGTCGAAAGCATCGAAACTGCGTTATCCCTGATTGAGGCTAACGGCGGTAAGACAGTCCGTCCAAAAACTAAAATAGAAGCGGACGGGATGGGGTATTTTGCCATGTTTGCCGATAGTGAAGGAAATACGCTTGGACTTTATGCTGAGAAATAGGCCTGGCGGAAACCGGCAGGTGACATCTCTCCGCTTCGGTTCGGGGCAGGCAGTATATGTATTTTCCAGTACCTTTTTCTGATTTTCCTGCCGGAAAAAGAACTTATGGCTTTCCGGGAAGGAGAGGGGAGGAAAAGAATGAAAAAAGGAGATTTCGAACTCGAAACCTCCTTTTTCTCAATCTTACGGAAAAGATTGATTTATTTCTTCTTACGGTCACCATAACGGCTCATGAACTTATCAACACGTCCGGCTGTGTCTACCAATGTAGATTTACCTGTATAGAACGGGTGAGACGTGTTTGAGATTTCAATTTTCAGCAACGGATAAGTTTCACCTTCAAATTCAATGGTTTCTTTCGTTGCTACAGTTGACTTGGACAAAAACATGTCACCGTTTGACATATCTTTGAATACTACCGGACGGTATGATTCTGGATGAATACCTTTTTTCATTTCAGTATCTGTTTTTTTAATTTATATTCTGTTCCTATTTTTGGTAAGAAATAGTGTAATGGTCTTTTTCAGAGCGCAAAGATAATGCTTTTCTTTGAAATAGAAAAAAGTTTTATGGAAAAACTTCGGTAGAGGTATCCTGTTTTATAAGTAGAAGGCAGGTAATCTTGTTCATATTCATTTGCTAGGTAGACATTACAATCTGATATCAGACTCACTTTCCTATAAGAAATCAGTCACGGATTTAAACCTTTTTCTGCTATATTTTCCTTTCCGATGTTCGTTATTCGGGTGAGAATGCTTACTTTTGCGTAGAATTTTTATTCACTAACAATAAACTTTAAACAAAATGGTAAATTACAAAGATTTAGGATTGGTAAACACAAGAGAAATGTTTGCTAAGGCTATCAAAGGTGGATATGCTATCCCAGCATTCAACTTCAACAATATGGAACAAATGCAGGCTATCATCAAGGCTGCTGTTGAAACTAAATCTCCTGTGATTCTTCAGGTTTCCAAAGGTGCGCGTCAGTATGCTAACGCAACTTTGTTGCGTTACATGGCCCAGGGTGCTGTGGAATATGCTAAAGAATTAGGTTGTGCACATCCCGAAATCGTTCTTCACCTTGACCACGGAGATACTTTTGAAACTTGCAAGTCTTGCATCGACTCCGGTTTTTCTTCAGTCATGATTGACGGTTCTCATCTTCCTTACGAAGAAAACGTAGCGTTGACGAAGAAAGTGGTTGACTATGCTCACCAGTTCGATGTAACTGTAGAAGGTGAATTGGGCGTGTTGGCAGGTGTGGAAGATGAAGTTTCTTCAGACCATCACACATATACCGACCCCGAAGAAGTAATTGATTTTGCTACTCGTACGGGTTGCGACTCTTTGGCAATCTCTATCGGTACTTCTCACGGTGCTTATAAATTCACTCCGGAACAATGCCACATCGACCCGAAGACAGGCCGTATGGTTCCTCCTCCGTTGGCATTCAACGTATTGGACGCTGTAATGGAAAAACTTCCGGGATTCCCTATCGTTCTTCACGGTTCATCTTCTGTTCCTCAGGAAGAAGTGGAAACTATCAACAAATACGGCGGTGCTCTGAAAGCTGCTATCGGTATTCCGGAAGAAGAATTGCGTAAGGCCGCTAAGTCTGCTGTTTGCAAGATTAATATCGACTCAGACTCTCGTCTGGCTATGACTGCTGCCGTACGTAAAGTATTCGCTGAAAAACCGGCTGAATTCGACCCGCGTAAGTATCTGGGACCGGCTCGTGACAATATGGAAAAACTGTATAAGCACAAAATCATCAATGTGCTCGGTTCCGATAATAAACTGGCACAGTAATCTTCGGATTATTCCAGAATAAATTTGAAAGGCTGCTATCGGTTTTAACGGTGGCAGCCTTTTTTAGGGACATTTACTGAATATCCCTAATTCGCAATACTTTAAGTATGAATTAGTTGGCTAATTTTATACTATTTACCGAATGTCCCTTTTTATTGGGTCATCTTGAGTCCTGGAACGGTATTGCATCTGAGAATGAGAAAGAATAACATAAGGCAATAAAAAAAACGCTTCCTTCTTTGATAAGGAAGCGTTTTTATATGAAAGACAGTTGTTTTTACATCAAGAATCCAAGCAGGATACCGGCAGCGACAGCCGAACCGATTACTCCGGCAACATTCGGACCCATGGCATGCATCAGCAAATAGTTGGTCGGGTCATATTCCAGACCGATAATTTGGGAGATACGGGCGGAGTCAGGAACTGCGGATACACCGGCATTACCGATTAGCGGATTAATCTTATTACCTTTCTTCAGGAAAAGATTGAAGATTTTGACGAAGAGTACGCCGGATGCGGTAGCAATGATGAATGACAAAGCACCGAGAGCGAAAATCTTGATTGAGTCAAACGTCAGGAATTCGGATGCTTGAGTGGAAGCGCCCACCGTAAGTCCCAACAGGATGGTAATCGTATCAATCAACGGACCGCTGGCCGTGTTAGCCAAACGACGGGTCACACCGCTTTCTTTCAGCAAGTTGCCGAAGAACAGCATACCCAGCAAAGGCAGACCGGAAGGAACCAGGAAGCAAGTCAACAGCAAACCGATAATCGGGAAAATCACCTTTTCCGTATGTGAAACGGCACGCGGCGGCTTCATGCGGATAACACGCTCGTGCTTGGTGGTGAGCAAACGCATGATTGGCGGTTGTATCACCGGCACTAGCGCCATATAGGAATAGGCGGACACCGCAATAGCTCCCATCAGGTTCGGGGCCAGTTTGGACGAAAGGAAGATAGCCGTCGGGCCGTCCGCACCGCCGATAATGCCGATAGCACCGGCCTGCATCGGGTCGAATCCCATTTCCAATGCAATCATATAAGCCCCGAAAATACCGAATTGTGCGGCTGCGCCAATCAGCATCAGTTTGGGGTTAGAGATAAGTGCGGAAAAGTCGGTCATGGCGCCGATACCTAAAAATATGAGTGGCGGATACCAGCCGGAAGTCACTCCCTGGTACAATATGTTCAATACCGAACCTTCTTCGTAAATGCCGACTTTCAGTCCGGCATCCATGTTAAAAGGTATATTACCGATTAGGATACCGAATCCGATGGGAATCAGCAACATCGGTTCAAACTCTTTGGCTACGGCCAAGTAGATGAACGCCAGGCCGACAAGAATCATGATGATGTGTCCCGCTGTAGCGTTGGCAAATCCTGTGTAGGTCCAGAAGTCGGCAAGGTTGTTTCCTAAAAAGTTAATAAAATCTCCCATATTATTCGATAATTACGAGGTCAGTACCTTCAAGAACAGAATCTCCCTTGTTGACATTGACGGCAGTCACTTTACCGTCTTTGTCCGCATTGATATTGTTTTCCATTTTCATGGCTTCCAATATAATGATAGTTTGTCCCTTTTTTACGGTATCGCCGACATTTACCTTGATATCGAGGATAACGCCCGGCAGCGGAGATTTAACACCGGATTTGCCGCCGGAAGGAGCGGTCGGTTTCACTACCGGCGTGGTAGGAGCGGCCGGAGAGTTAGGCAAAGGACGCACCACGGGCCTTGCCGGTGCAGCCTTCGGTTGTTTTTCCATTTCCACTTTATAGTGTGTACCGTTCACTTCTACGTGAGCGATGTTGTCTTCGATGTCTCCAATGGTTACTTTATATGAGTTACCGTTGATTTTATATTTATATTCTTTCATCGTTTTATCTTTTTATTGGGTGATTTACTTTCTGGGGGGAGTCTCGCGCAAAGTGTAAATCTTTGAGCTCCACGGTGAATAGCTGCGTTTCACACGAGTGATAGTCAATACGGTTTCTTCTACATCGTGTACTTCATCCTGCATTTCATGCAATGCCATGGAGATGGCGGCATATACTTCGCCCGGAGCCTGCGATAACTGTTTCGCTTCGTGCTTGTCGATACCTTTGGATTTCATGGTATTGCGTTTGCTCAGGTTCACGGCTATTTTGCCGATGATTTTGAAAGCGATGAAAAGAAGAATCAATCCGCAGAATACTACGCTCATAGCCGAAATGGACATACCGATGCCGACCGCATCATGTTCTTCGAATTTTTCCATCTTGGCGTTGCTGTTAAGCGTCTTGTTATTCGTGCTCGGAGTGACATACTTGTCGCTGCTTCCGCCTTTCACTTCCCATTCCAGCGCTCCGTCACTGATACGTGCGTAAGAATGGTCGGGTTTGAGAACACCTGCCGGTACTACCACTTCGTCCAGCAGCTTCTTGCCGGAATCGAACAGGCCGACCCAATTGGCTGTTTCGGCGTTCAGTTTGAAGTTCGTGTGGAAAGTTCCGCGGTTCGGCTCTCCGTCTGCCCAGAATAAGGCATGTTGACGGGGTTTTATTACTGTCAGGATATCGCCTTTCGGGATAAAATAAGTAATCGTGTCTCCCGGTTGGCTGCTCACCTTTAACAGGCAAGCTGCCAAATCGGCGCTGCCGTATGACTTGTTGAATATTTCAATCCATGCGCTGTGTACCCCGTAATCGTCCTGATAGTTGCTTTGGTTGTCTATCAGGATTTCATTTAGCACCAGCTTGCTGTTCGACTCTTGTTCTCCGCAAGAAGTCAGCCCGGCGAGCGATAGCAAAGAAAGGAATATTCCGGTTTTGAATTTGTTCATAATCGTTCTTGTTTTAATGTGAAAAGTTAGATTACAACGGAATATTACCATGTTTCTTAGCCGGATTGCTCAGCTTCTTGGTCTGCAATTGCTGCAAAGCGCGGATAATACGGAAACGTGTGTTGCGCGGTTCGATAACGTCGTCAATGTAACCGTATTTGGCCGCATTGTAAGGATTGGCGAACAGTTTGGTATATTCGGCTTCCTTTTCCGCAAGGAATTGCGCCGGATTTTCATGCTCTTTCGCTTCACGGGCGTACAACACTTCTACGGCTCCCGCACCGCCCATTACGGCAATTTCTGCAGTAGGCCATGCATAATTCATGTCTCCGCGGAGTTGTTTACAGCTCATGACGATGTGCGAGCCGCCGTAAGATTTGCGCAATGTGATTGTTACCTTGGGCACGGTGGCTTCACCGTAAGCATATAACAGCTTGGCGCCGTGGAGGATTACTCCGTTGTATTCCTGTCCTGTTCCCGGAAGGAATCCCGGCACGTCCACCAATGATACGATAGGAATATTGAAAGCATCGCAGAAACGTACGAAACGTGCGCCCTTGCGGGATGCGTTGCTGTCGAGCACTCCTGCCAGATATTTCGGCTGGTTGGCGACGATACCCACGGATTGTCCGTTGAAACGTGCGAAACCGATGATAATGTTCTTGGCGTAGTCTTTCTGGATTTCGAGGAACTCACCGTTGTCCACAATCGCACCGATGACTTCATACATGTCGTACGGTTTGTTGGGGCTGTCGGGGATGATATCGTTCAAAGAGTCCTCCAACCGGTCGATAGGGTCGGTACAGTCGATGTAAGGAGCCTCTTCAAGATTATTCTGCGGGATATAACTTAATAGTTTGCGGATTAGCGCCAATCCCTCTTCTTCTGTCTGGGCAGTGAAGTGGGTAACGCCCGATTTGGTGGAATGTACGCTTGCGCCTCCGAGGTTTTCCTGGCTTACGTCCTCACCCGTTACGGTTTTCACCACTTTCGGACCGGTAAGGAACATATAGGAAGTGCCTTCCATCATCAGAGTAAAGTCAGTCAAAGCCGGAGAATAAACGGCGCCGCCGGCACAAGGGCCGAAGATACCGGAAATTTGCGGAATAACGCCGGATGCGAGGATGTTACGTTGGAATATTTCCGCGTAACCGGCCAAAGCATTGATACCTTCCTGAATACGTGCACCTCCTGAGTCGTTGATTCCGATACAGGGAGCACCCATTTTCATGGCCTGGTCCATGATTTTGCAAATCTTCTGCGACATGGTTTCCGACAGAGAACCGGCGGAAACGGTGAAATCTTGAGCGAATACATATACCAGGCGTCCTTCGATAGTACCGCAACCGGTTACCACGCCGTCACCCGGATAATGTTTTTTCTCCATACCGAAGTTCGTGCATCTATGCTCGACGAACATGTCCATTTCTTCGAAGCTGCCTTCATCCAGCAGCATAGCCAGACGCTCACGTGCTGTGTATTTCCCTTTCTCGTGTTGCTTCGCAATTGCTTTTTCGCCGCCTCCGATACGCGCTACGGCACGACGTTCAATAAGCTCTTTAATTTTTTCAAGTTGATTACTCATGAGTTCTTGTTGGTTTTAGAGTTTATAGATTAATGTTCGCAGAGTTCTGTCAACACTCCCAAAGTGGATTTCGGGTGAAGGAAAGCGATGTTCAAACCTTCGGCGCCTTTACGGGGAGCTTTGTCAATCAGGCGGATTTCCTTGCTTTCCGCTTCTGCCAAGGCGTTGGCTACGCCGTCTTCTACGGCAAATGCCACGTGGTGGACACCCATGCCCCTGTTCTCGATAAACTTGGCGATAGTACTTTCGGGACATGTCGGCTCCAACAGTTCGATTTTCGTCTCGCCTACTTTCAGGAAAGCGGTTCTAACCTTCTGGTCCTCTACCGTTTCAATGTTATAACACTTCAAACCTAATACGTTTTCGTAGTAAGGAAGGGCCTCTTCGATGCTCTTTACGGCAATGCCCAGATGTTCAATGTGTGAAATCTTCATGACTATATTTTTTTTATTTGGTTTTAAATTATGTGCTTATATGGTATAAAACAGCACAAAGAAAGACAATTCTTGCTTAATAAAGAAATTTTTCAGCATTTAATTGTTGAGATATAAACGATAAAAAACGATAGGACAGGGCGGCAAGGAATAGTTTTGTAATCCGGAGATTGCATTTAAACATAAAATTTCACCATCAGTTTGTTCAGCCATGACCAACTGATACGAAACCAGCGGCGGGTACTGCTCTGTTTCCCTCCGAAACGGAGCACGAAGTCGCGATAACCGTGTTTGCGGAAAGGAAGTCCCACATCCATGAACTCGATGTGGCGGAATCCCCGTTCGTGAGCGTCTTCCAGAGCCTTCCAGACAGCCAGTACGCCCGGATATTGCAGCGCATACGTCTTTCGCATCCCCCCCGAAAACCAAAGGAAGGCGTTTTCGCCGGAATAGATACACACAGAACCGCCGATAATCTTTTCCTTGTAACGGACGATGAATATTTTTGCCTGTTTTCCTTTTATGAGCATGTTGTTCATGTGGCGGAAAAAATCGTTGGCAGGGAAATACCTGCGGATGCGGGAAGAATAAACCTTGTGCAACATCCGTGAAAAATCGCGTATCTCTTCCGCAGTATGGGCCTCTTCCACTTTCGCTCCGTTTTTGAGCCCCTTTTTTATCTGGCGGATACGTGACGGACTGAACCGGTCTTCCGCCTTCGGGGAACTGTGTAACGAATTGCGCACCCGCAGCCAGTTGACAGGGAAATAGCCGTTGCTCCTGAAAGAGCGGTAACCGAACATCGAGTTGTTCAGGTTGCGGAATTCGATAAGGATACAGGTGCGGGTCGCCTCCTGCGTAAGATGTTCCAGCATCTCGCCGAAAATAACCTCTTCCCTTTCTCTGACAGCGGGAAGCGGTTTTTCTCTGCCGTCGGCAAGAGGAGTGTCCAGAAACTCTCCCTCTCCATATACTACGCATTGTCTTGCCAGACAGGCGGGAAGCCATTTTTTTGCCTTGCGGATGGCTGCCAGAAGTCGTGCCACGGGTTTTCCGTTTTCAGTCGCCACTATCAGCAGAGGCGAATAACCGGGAGTCGCTTCATATATCTGAAACAACTCTTTGGAATGGAATGTATTGTTTCCCGGCAAATCGGGAATATCCTTTCCATGATAATATGTAGTTAGTTTAAGTGACATGTGGTACAAATTTACACTTTTTATTTTTTATCCAACAAGAAAATCGGGATTTTGTTGAACATGTTTTACATCAAAGAAAAGTTTTCCCCGCAGCTTGTGAAAATGCAATGTGATAAAATGTGAAGGCGGGGAAAAACGGAAAGGATTACTTGTGTATATTTTTATACTTTTACTTACCTTTGCGTCAGTAATATATTAAATGTCATGATTGAAGAAATTTTAGCTTACAACAAGCAATTCGTTGAAAAGAAAGGATACGAAGCATATATTACCAATAAGTATCCCGATAAAAAGATTGCCATTCTTTCCTGTATGGATACGCGGCTGACGGCTTTGTTGCCCGCCGCATTAGGGATAAAAAACGGCGATGTGAAAATGATAAAGAATGCGGGAGGAGTGATTTCCCATCCGTTCGGCAGTGTGATTCGCAGTTTGCTTGTCGCTATTTTTGAGCTGGGAGTAGAAGAAGTGATGGTGATTGCGCATTCTGATTGCGGAGCCTGCCACATGCATAGCGATGAGATGCTTGAGAAAATGAAGGCGAGAGGCATTAATCCCGATTATATTGACATGATGCGTTTTTGCGGGGTCGATTTCCGTGCGTGGCTGGACGGCTTCGAGGATACGGAGAAATCGGTACGGGGAACGGTCGATTTTATCATACACCATCCTTTGATTCCTTCAGATGTGAAAGTCTACGGATTCATCATCGATTCGACGACAGGGGAGCTGACGAGGATTGTGTAAGGCCGGCATCGGGCGGACCGTGGCCGGACGGCGAATTGAAATAAGTGCGGCGACCGTTTTCCCTATGGGTGCAGATGTGATGAAAGAAGAAAAGAAAGCAAAAAAATAAGGCAGCTTTTTATCGGCTGCCTTTATCTTTTTACGGTCATATGCTCTCTTTGATTTATGCACCCTTTTATGGCAAATCGGATGTCCGTACATCTCGATTTCCGCCTCACGGCTTGCTTTGCGATTGGCCTTGATGTAATCGTCCTGCGTAAATTGTTTTTTCATAATGATATTGTTTTTAACCGTGCAAAGATAGGGTTTTATTTCTTATTACGGCTGTTTTGCACTATCTTTGCATACATTAATCTAAATGAAACCGGAAATAATATGGAAAATTTCAGTGAATTGATAAAGAAACGCCGCAGCATGCGTAAATTCACGGATGAAGAATTGACCCAGGATGAGGTCGTATCCTTGATGAAAGCGGCTTTGATGTCACCTTCTTCCAAACGCAGCAACAGTTGGCAATTCATAGTAGTTGACGATAAAGAACTATTGAAAGAACTCTCTCACTGCAAGGAGCAAGCCTCCTCTTTTATTGCGGATGCCGCTTTGGCTATTGTGGTGACGGCCGATCCGTTGGCGAGTGACGTCTGGATTGAAGATGCGGCTATTGCCTCCATTATGATACAGTTGCAGGCGGAAGACCTTGGGCTGGGCAGTTGTTGGGTGCAGGTGCGCGAACGTTTCACGGCTACCGGAATGCCCTCCGACGAATTTGTACACGGCATTCTGGATATTCCTTTGCAGCTTCAGGTACTCTCCGTCATTGCCATCGGCCATAAAGGGATGGAGCGCAAGCCGTTCAATGAAGAACATCTCCAATGGGAAAAAATCCATATCAATAAGTTCGGAGGAAAATAAGAATGGGAGCTGCCAAAGCAAATAATAGTAAAGATACCTATCTTGCTACCGCCGTTACTTTTATAGTAATCGGTTCGCTTTTTTTAGTTGACAAACTGGTTCATTTTTCCTCCGTCGGTTTGCCTTGGGTGATGAATAAAGACAATATGCTGCTGTATGCCTCTGCCTGTTTTCTTATATTCAAGCGTGACAAATCGATTGGTTTTGTACTGTTAGGGCTTTGGCTGGTAATGAATATCGGTTTGGTAATTTCCCTGCTCGGTTCGCTTTCCGGTTATTTATTGCCGTTGACATTACTTATTGTCGGAATCATTTTATTTTGGATAGCAAAACGTTGAAAAAACAATGAAGAGAAGTATAGAAGATACTCCGATTGTGTTTATCGGCGCCGGAAACCTGGCGACCAATCTGGCGAAAGCATTCTATTGCCGGGGATTCCGTATCGTACAGATATATAGCCGGACGGAAGAATCCGCCCGCGCATTGGCTGAAAAGGTAGAGGCCGGTTATACGACGGATTTGCAGGAAGTCTCGAAAGACGCCAAGCTGTATATCGTATCCCTGAAAGACGCGGCTTTTGTAGAACTGTTGCCGCAGATAGCGGAGGGTAAGCAAAATTCCTTGCTGGTGCATACGGCGGGAAGTATCCCGATGGACATTTGGAAAGGCCACGCAGAACGTTACGGAGTATTTTATCCGATGCAGACATTCAGCAAACAGCGTGAAGTCAACTTCCGGGAAGTGCCGTTCTTTATCGAAGCGGAAAACCCGGAAGACACCGCACTCTTAAAAGCCATCGCCTCCATCCTTTCGGAGAAAGTCTATGAAATAAATTCCGAACAACGCAAAAGCCTTCATTTGGCGGCAGTCTTTATCTGTAACTTTACAAACCACATGTACGCCCTGGCTGCCGATTTACTTGAAAAGTACGGGCTGCCTTTCGAAGTGATGCTTCCGCTGATTGACGAAACCGCGCGGAAAGTACACGAGCTGGCCCCGCGTGACGCGCAGACAGGACCGGCGGTGCGTTATGACGAAAATGTGATGAGTAACCATCTTGCGATGCTGGCAGACTCCCCGGCATTGCAGGAAATTTATAAATTAATGAGTAAGAGTATCCATGAGCACCATCAATTATGATTTATCCCGCATCAAAGCCCTGGTATTTGATGTAGACGGAGTGTTGAGTTCGACAACCGTGCCTTTGCATCCCTCCGGCGAACCGATGCGTACGGTCAATATCAAAGACGGGTATGCCATCCAACTGGCAGTGAAGAAAGGCATCCATATCGCCATCATCACCGGCGGGAGAACGGAAGCGGTGCGTATCCGTTTTGCAGGACTGGGAATGACAGACATATATATGGGGTCTGCCGTGAAGATACATGACTATCGGGATTTTCGCGATAAATACGGATTGGCGGATGAAGAAATACTGTATATGGGCGATGACGTGCCCGATATAGAAGTGATGCGCGAGTGCGGATTGCCTTGTTGCCCGAAAGATGCCGTGCCGGAAGTGAAAGCTGTGGCGAAATACATCTCCTATGCGGACGGAGGCCGTGGTTGCGGGCGTGATGTGATAGAACAAGTCTTGAAAGCCCACGGGTTATGGATGGCGGAAGACGCCTTCGGATGGTAACAAGGTAACTCGCGTTTATTATGGCATTTGATTTTTAATAACATGTAATTCCTAACAGCAGCCCTTAATCGGGATTCGCATAATTAATTGAAGCCGTGCTTGACAATTTAAAGAAGTACCAGATTATATTAGCCTCCAATTCGCCCCGCCGGAAAGAACTGATGTCTGGTTTGGGAATAGAATACGTAGTCAGGACATTGCCCGATGTCGATGAGTCATACCCGGATACGTTGGCGGGCGCCGCCATTCCCGAATACATTTCGCGTGAGAAAGCCGACGCTTATCGTTCCGCCATGAAACCCGGCGAATTGCTGATTACGGCAGACACCATTGTCTGGTTAGACGGAAAAGTGCTCGGTAAGCCGGAAGGCAGGGAAGGAGCCATTGAAATGCTCCGTGCCCTTTCGGGAAAATCCCATCAGGTCTTCACGGGTGTCTGTCTGACCACCACCGAGTGGCAAAAGAGTTTTACCGCCTCCTCCGACGTTCTGTTCGACGTCCTGTCAGAAGATGAAATCCTGTATTATGTAGACCGTTACCGGCCGATGGACAAGGCGGGAGCCTACGGTGTGCAGGAGTGGATTGGATATATCGGGGTGAAATCTATTTCCGGTAGTTTTTATAACATCATGGGACTCCCCATACAGAAACTATACGGGGAGTTGAAAAAATTATAATAAATCCAGCATCAAAGGAATGTCCTCTTCTCGAATGCCTTGTTTGAGAAGAGACTCCTCATCTTTGCGGAACATCTCCAGAAACCGTTCACGGTTGCCGCTTACGGTAATCGCTTTCCCGTAAAGAACGGCGGCTTTTTGAGTATCCCCCATAACCCAGGCGACATGTCCCGCATTCATATAGTCGATGGCTAACGGTTTCAGCTCAATGATTTTTTCGTAATATCTCATCGCCTGCTCGTATTTCAGGCTGACGAATGAACACCAGCCGATGCCGCGCCATGCCTTGATACAATTGTTCTCGATGAAATCTAATTTGAAGAAATAGTTCAGCGCCTCTTCATACTGTCCGAGTTCCGCCAGGCAACTGCCGATATAGAACGCCACATTTGCCGCCTCCGGTTCTGCCTCCTCTACCTTCTTATAATAAGTAATCGCTGTCCGGTAGTCCTTATTCAACCGGTAGCAGGTAGCCAGATGGCGGTTGTTCCAGATATTGTCCGGTTTCAGCGTGTCGGCTTTTAAATAAATCCCGATAGCCTCCGCATATCTTTTCCTTTTCTGCAAAGCATATCCGAATTTCTGGTAAGATTCCGCCCCGTTGACCTCAAATCCCCCTATGGTTTCCATCTCCTCATAAATTTCAATCGCTTCGTCCCAGCGTTCTTTTTTCAGGTAAAAATCAGCGATGGGGAACAATACATCCTCCCAATACAACACATTGTCCAGCGCGGGAATATGGTGGAAGTCGAGCTTCTCTTTGAAAATATCCCTGAACTCATGCCGGCGCATGTTTAGTTTGAAAAAACGGTACAGGTCGTGTAAGTACTGGTTGCTGGCGGTTCCGGGACGTTCATTGAATTTCTTGATGTTCTCCGCATTCGACCTCTCCGTCAATTCCGCCACCTGCTGTTCGCTAAGCTGGCTCAGCATCATCTCCTGTTGCATCTTAGGCAGTTGGTGGATAGTGAAAAAGAGCGAATACTTGTCGCTGTTGCTGAAAAATCCCGACTGGAGAATTAAATCCAGCAGGCTGCTTCCCTCATTGCCCGTTTGCTTCATCGCCCTGAATACGTTAGACTGCTGCTTGCTGAACGGATAAAACCAGTTCTGCACTTCACGGAAGAACGGATAACTCTTCAGGGAAGAGAACGTGCTCATATACACATCCGCGCCTTCCAGTTGAAGTTCATTCATTTCGCGCAGCTTGTCTCCCAGTCCGGATTTGGAAAAAGCGTCCTCCCAGTCCGGGTTCTTGTCGTCATTCTCCTCGTCGTTCTCTTCGAAACCGAATTTCATGTTCTTCATGGAAGAGACATTTCTCAACATTTCGGGAATAATCTCCTCCCTCATTTTTTTGTCTATCTTCTCCGTTTCCTGGCATAAAAGCATCTGGCGGTAAATACGGGCGACATCTTCCCTGAAAGGCGGTATTTCCTCCATGAGGTCCATCCGTCTGATTAAGTCGGGATAGAAAGGAAGCCGCATTCTGTATAGGTGGAAAACAATCAGAGCCCCCACCAGTGCCCGCTGGCTGACGTTGACGTCCGGATGCCGGTAGGCATCCAGCAGCCACATGACTTTGCGCAAATCGAAACACTCCATCACGCTTAATGTGACGGCGCTGACAAACAGGCATAAATCATTGGGCGAAAGCAATTCCGAGGTGAGCATGGACTGGGCGTCCTCTTCCTCCTCCTGGCTCCAAGAACTGTTCGTCCATGTTCTTATGAACATGAATTTGAGTGTATCTTCGTGCCGTTTCAATACCTCATCCATTTTTTCATCGGAAAGCAATCCGCTGACTGCCAAGTCGTCATTGAACGCTTCCAGTATATGCAGCATTTTCTTTATGCCGTATGCCGACACGCCGGCAGGTCCGGGAGTACGCCGCACCTCATGGTAATATTTTGACGATACATTGTCCAGCATGAGCAAATGCGCTTGGTCGGCAATGCTCCATGTGTCTGCCACCAGTTTCCGGTACAGGTTCCACCGTTCGGGATCGTTCGCCCCCTGCCTCATATATTCCAGCATATACTTGTAAGAAGTCTGGAGCTCCTCCAGACGAGTGCGCAAATCCCAATCGGGACATTGCCAGAGCGATGACTCCAGTTGCATTAAAGCTTCCTTGAGCCTTTTCCCTTCCAGTAAGGTACGTATATATGCGTATTGTTCATTAATTGTTTTTTCGTTCATCATGATTCAATTATTTATTTTTTCCAATCCAGGTCAGACGTCTCCACAGACCTTCGAAAGGACCGTGCTTATGGTGTCGGAGCCACCACGAACAGAATGCCATTTGTAGCAGAACAAAAAGAATGCCAAAAAAGAAACTGTAAGTGATACCCAGATAACGTCCCAGTTCGAATCCCCAATGATAGAACAAAAGAGAACCGAAAACGGATTGTCCCAGATAGTTTGTCAGGCTCATTTTCCCGTAAGACGTGAAACGCATCAGGAAACTGCGGTCTTTCACGCGGTAGAAAGTGAGTAACAGTCCCGTTACCAGCAGCACCATGAAGCTAAGGTTGCTGAGCGAGCTTAAAATAAGTTGTAAAGGTACGAGGACGGCATCTCTTCCGATATATTCCGGCAGCATGTTGTTGAGTCCGTAGAGGGGAAAGAAGCAGAGCAGGGAAATCGCCAGAGCTTTCAGCCAGAGACGTTCATTCCGTTCGCTGTAAAGGAAATATTTCCGGCGGCCGACCAGCATGCCGAACAAAAACAATCCCGGAGTCTGCAGGATACGCCCGTGTTCCAACGCCCAGGTCATGTTGGCAAGCTGCCCTTCCCACAGATTCATGCGGATAGTTTCGAGGAATGTGCCGTTTTTCTGTACGTCGTATGCTATGCCGAAATAATAACGTGCGAGACTCTCACCCGCCGCATAATCCGGGTTGCATAAAGCATAAATTAACTTTGCCCAGTCAATCGGCTGGAGGATTAGCAAAGTGGCGGTAATGATGACGGTACGGTCGCTCATGCGGCAGAATAGCGGAAGGATGATTCCGAGAATGGCATACATCGTCAATATCTCTCCGGTGAAGAATGCCGCGTTAAACTGCCCGATGATGAACAAAAGAAATAACCGCCATAAAAAACGGAGCCGGAAATCTTTCCCTTTGCGTTGTTGGTTATGTTCCTGGATGTAAAAGCTGAAACCGAAGAGCAATGCGAATACTGCATACGCCTTGTTGCTGAATGCAAAGAATAATCCTCGCCAGATAGCCTGGTCGGTAAAACCCATCCATTCGAAAGGGACTTTCTCCGGGAAAGAATAAAAATTGAAATGCTCAACACTGTGTAAAAGGATAATTCCCATTACGGCAAATCCTCTTAATACGTCGGCCACGTCTATCCGGGCGTTGGTTTCGGCGATTTTGTGTTCCATGTTTTTAGTTTCTCTGTTTTATAAGGTTCATATCTGTTTATTTGTCTTTTTCCGGCTTCTTCAAATATCCGGCGCCTGTCCATGTTGCCCAAGGATAATCCGGATATGGCAAACAGGGTGGCAATATACTTATTTTGATTGAAATTTCCTTCTTTATCGGGGCTGAAATAATCGTATGAGGTGATAAAACCGGGATTTCACATCCGTATCTGTCCCACAGCAGGGAATTTCATGCCCTTTTGCATGGCCGGGAAGAGCGAATCATGCCGGAACCGTTCGGTGATGCGGGAACCGGAAGCAGACAGGCATTCGGCACGAACGAATCAATAATGACGGGCTTCATATCCCTCATTTTATAAATGAAGGCAGTCCTTTTTAAAAAGAACTGCCTCCCAAATAGAAAATATGGAAAAATCAAATCTTATTCCTGAATAGCAGCGATACCCGGAAGAACTTTTCCTTCGATAGCTTCGAGCAATGCGCCGCCACCGGTTGAAACATAAGACACGCCGCTTGCCAGGCCGAACTTGTTGACACAAGCTACGGAGTCACCTCCGCCTACGAGTGAGAATGCGCCGTTCTTGGTCGCTTCAACGATTGCTTCGCCTACAGCACGTGAGCCGTGGGTAAAGTTGTCGAATTCGAATACGCCTGTAGGACCGTTCCAGAGGATAGTCTTGGATTCTCTGATAACGTTAGCGAAGATTTCTTCCGTCTTAGGACCGATATCCAGGCCTTCCCATCCGTCGGGAATTTCATTGACCGGGCAGAACTTCGTATTGGCATCGTTAGAGAAAGAATCGGCAATCTTGGCGTCAACGGCCAGAACTAGGTTTACACCTTTCTCTTTTGCTTTTTTCATCAGGTCCAGAGCCAGGTCAAGCTTATCGTCCTCGCAGATAGAGATACCGATTTTGCCGCCCATTGCCTTCGTGAACGTATATGTCATACCGCCGGCGATAATCAGGTTGTCCACCTTGTTCAGCAGGTTTTCGATGATTTCGATTTTGGAAGAAACCTTAGAACCGCCCATGATGGCAGTGAACGGACGTTTGATGTCGTTCAGCACCTTATCAACGGCTTTCACCTCTTTTTCCATCAGGTAACCGAACATCTTATGGTCTACATCGAAATATTTGGCAATCAATGCAGTGGAAGCATGGGCGCGGTGAGCGGTACCGAATGCGTCGTTTACATAACAGTCAGCGTAAGAAGCCAATTTCTTGGTAAATTCCTTCTGGCTTTCTTTTACCGCTTTCTTGGCAGCCGCTTTTTCTTCGTCCGTAGCATCTTCAGCCAAGCCTCTCGGTTTGCCTTCTTCTTCAGCGTAGAAACGGAGGTTTTCGAGCAACAGAACTTCTCCCGGTTGCAGAGCGGCAGCCTTTACGGCAGCTTCTTCACCCATGCAGTCGTTAGCGAACTGAACTTCAACGCCCAGCAAATCAGACAGATGCTTGATGATATGTTTCAAGGAGAATTTATCGGCAACTCCTTTCGGACGGCCCAGGTGGGAACCGATGATAATGCTGCCGCCGTCTGCCAAAATCTTCTTCAAAGTAGGAAGAGCTGCACGCATACGGGTGTCATCTGTAATGTTGAAGTTTTCGTCCAGGGGTACATTGAAGTCCACGCGAACAAATGCCTTTTTACCGGCAAAATTGAATTTGTCAATTGTCTGCATAATACTCTATTTTATTTAAAAGTGTTTTAAAGATATTCTTTCAGAACGACCGCAAAGTTACTATTTATTTCGGTTTCTTGCTATTAAATCGTTATTTATTCTTGACTTTGGGTTCCTCTTTTGTAACTTTATAAGTGTTACAGAAATATTTGCACATCATTTGCAAACCGCAGGTGGCACATTTTGGGGTGCGCGCCTGGCAGACGTAACGTCCGTGCAGAATGAGCCAGTGGTGTGCAATCGGAACCAGTTCTTCCGGGATGTTCTTTGTCAGTTCTTTTTCTACGCTGAACGGAGTGGTGCAACTGTCCGGAACCAGTCCGAGACGGTGGCTGACACGGAACACGTGCGTATCTACCGCCATTGCCGCCTTGTGGAATACGACCGACTGGATTACGTTGGCGGTTTTCCTCCCCACGCCGGGCAGCTTTATCAAATCCTCCAGGTTGTCGGGAACCTCGCTATGGAAATCCTTGACCAGCATTTTAGCCATTCCTACCAAGTGCTTCGCCTTATTGTTCGGATAAGACACGCTGCGGATATATTCGAAAACCACTTCCGGCGTAGTGGCGGCCAGAGCCTCCGGAGTCGGAAAAGCTTTATACAACGGAGGAGTAATGATATTTACCCGTTTGTCTGTACATTGGGCGGAAAGGATAACGGCAATCAGCAATTCGTACGGATTGTTGTAATGCAGTTCCGTTTCGGCCACCGGCACGTTTTCCTGAAACCAGGCGATTACTTTTTCATAACGTTCTTTCTTTCTCATCGTAATTTGTTTTTATGATAATGAGGCGTTACTTTCAATTTGAAATAAACGGCGGAAACAACCGTCAGGCAAGCGCCGAAAAGATAAGCCTTGCCGAATGTGCTGATGTCGGCGATATACCCCCCGGCCAGCATGCCGATACCGATTCCCACGTCCCAGGAAGTCAGGTAAGTGGAGGTAGCCGTTCCGCGTTGGTTGTTGGGAGCGAGATTGACAAACAGGGTATTGAAAGCCGGAAACATGATTCCGAATCCGATACCCAATAATAAAGCGATTCCGAAAAACAGGACTATGCATGCCGTGTCGCTCCATTGAATCAGATATGCGCAGGTGGCAAGCAGGAAAAAACTGAGCACCACCAGATACAGTCCGGCGGCTATCACTTGCGTGATTTTTCCCCGGTCTACCAACTTTCCCGAAAAGATACGCGAGATAGCCATACCGATTGCCATGAACGTGAAGAAAAATCCGGTTTTTGCATTTAATCCTATCTGGCGGGCGTACATGGCGACATAATTGGTCGTCATTCCATAAGGGATAGACAATAACAGCAGGCTTATCCCGGCAGGTATTCCTTTGAGCAAAATAAACCGGTCGAGTGAAACCGGCTCTCGTTTTACCGGAGGCTTATAAGGGGTTTTTACCAGACACGCCGATAAGAATCCCAGCATGCACGAACCGAGTGCGTAGCAGAATATCGTCGCGAAGGAGACGCCGGCGTCATGCAGGAAAAGCCCGAACATCGGGCCGATAGACATTGCCGTGTTATTCGTCAAGCCGTAGTATCCCAATCCTTCCCCCCTGCGTGAAGAAGGCATGATGTCGATTACGACGGTATTTCCACCCACCGTCACCATTCCGAAAGAAACGCCGTGAACAATGCGGAAAATGATAAATAGGGTGAGCGAACCGGCAAGCAGGTATCCCCCGAACATCATCATAAAGATGAAATAGGCGAACAGATAAAGAGGCTTGCGGGAAAATGTGTCGAGCAGATAACCGGAAAACGGGCGGATGCAAAGGGCCGCGACCGTATAACAGGAGAGGACCGCCCCGATGGTAGAGTTTCCCGCCTGGAAAAACTCGGATAAGTAAAACGGCAAGACAGGAATCAGCAACCAGAAACCGAAATAAAGCAGGAAGTTGGCCGCCAAGATGAAACAATAACTGGAAGTAATGAGTCTATCCTTTGCCATGACAAATCGTGTTTAATGCGCCGATATGCCGCCCGCATGCCGGTTCCCTGCGTAAAACACAGTGTACCGGCACACAGGCATATCCAGTCGCATTACATTTAGTATGCCGCTTCGAATTCTTTCAGGAAGCGGGTATCGTTTTCGGAGAACATCCGAAGGTCTTTCACCTGGTATTTCAGGTTCGTGATGCGTTCGATACCCATACCGAGGGCATAACCGCTGTATATTTTGCTGTCGATACCGTTGGCATCCAGCACGTTCGGGTCTACCATGCCGCAACCGAGGATTTCCACCCAACCGGTATGTTTGCAGAACGGGCAGCCTTTACCGCCGCAAATGTTACAACTGATATCCATTTCGGCGCTCGGCTCCGTAAACGGGAAATAAGACGGGCGCAGGCGGATTTTCGTATCCGCGCCGAACATCTCCTTGGCGAAAAGCAGTAACACCTGCTTCAAATCGGTGAACGATACGTTCTTGTCTACATACAAAGCTTCTACCTGGTGGAAGAAACAGTGGGCGCGGTAACTGATGGCTTCGTTACGGTACACACGTCCCGGACAAATGATGCGGATAGGAGGCTGGGAAGCTTCCATCACGCGGCTCTGTACGGAAGAAGTGTGTGTGCGCAGTACGACATCCGGGTGAGCTTCGATGAAGAAAGTATCCTGCATGTCGCGTGCCGGATGGTCTTCGGCGAAATTCAGCGCTGAAAACACATGCCAGTCGTCTTCGATTTCCGGTCCTTCGGCGATGCTGAATCCCAGACGGGCGAAGATATCGATGATTTCATTCTTTACAATTGTCAGCGGGTGGCGCGTACCGAGCTCTATCGGATAAGCGGAGCGCGTCAGATCCAGCCCGTCACAATGGTTGTCCTGGCTTTCGAACTGTTCTTTCAGAGCGTTGATTTTATCCTGCGCCTTTGTTTTCAGTTCGTTCAGTTTCATGCCGACCGCTTTTTTCTGTTCGGCGGCTACGTTGCGGAAATCCGCCATCAAGTCATTAATGGCTCCCTTCTTGCTGAGGTATTTGATGCGGAGAGCTTCGAGTTCTTCGGCATTGGAGGCGTGCAGGGCTTCCACCTCTTTCAGAAGTTGTTCAATCTTAGCTATCATATTTTTGATGTATTGTTATTCAGTTTCTTAGTAAAAACCGTGCAAAGATATAATTTTATCACGAACCATCGAAATAATTTGTATCTTTGTTGCCGGTATATACCGAAAATCCGGCGACTTATGAAAAAGATTGTTTTCTCTATCCTGCTTTTGACCTTTTCTTTCCGTCTCACGGCCCAGATAGATTATCTGGAACCGGTGAAACCTTTTGATACTTACCCCGGTGAGTTGGGCGAGTACTACCGCAATGTGTTTTCGCTCCTGAACACCGGCTTTCAACAGAAACCTTATGCACGTTTTGCCGCAATACCTTCTTTCTCGCCCGAATATGCCATGTCGGTAGAAAAGAGGAACGGGCAATATTGTGTGGTTTCGAATACATTGTCGAAGACGTACTGGCAGGCGGAGAAGGGAACGGTGACGGTCAATACCAAATCGGCGGTTATCAGCCGGTCGCTTTATCAGTCGTTGGGGGCCATCTTCCGGCTGGTGACGGGCCAGATACAGGATTTGGACGGCTCTACCGCCGGATTGGACGGGGTGGTTTACTATTTTGCCGCCGCAGACTCGAAAGGGACAAACCGGATGGGGCGGAAGTGGTCGCCCGAAAAAGGCTCTTTGATGGAACATTTGGTACTGGTCTGCCAGTCGGCCTATCTGTTGTCCAAAGGAGAGAGCATTTCAGAACCCGCATTGGCGGAAGAGGCGGCAGCTTTTTTGAAAGAGTTGCAGCAGCGCGACCGTGAACGGCCGGATGCTTATAAGCAACCTATGTATGTAGGAATTTATCAGGTGGGGCCTTGCCAAAGGTCGCTTTCCGGCAAGCAAATAGAGGAACTGGCACATTTTCGCGACATGAGCCCGGAAGAATATGTTGCCGGACAGATGGCTTACCCGGCAGAACTTCTGGCAGAGAATGTTTCGGGATATGTGTTGTGTGAGTTTACGATTGACAAAGAAGGGGTGATTCTCCGTCCCCACATTCTGAAATCCACTCATCCGGAATTTGCCGAGGAAGCTCTCCGCATCGTGAAAGGAATGCCGAAATGGGTTCCGGCATTTGCAGGAGGCAAACCGACGGATAGCAATTATACTCTTTATATACCTTTCCGTCCGCATCTGTACTCCCCCGCAAAATAAAATCGTTTTTTTGCTGTCACTGTTGTCACCTTCTTATTATTCCGGTAGGCAATAGGTTGATAATAAACGTATTGCCGACCGGAAATAATGTGACGGCAAGGGGGTGACAGCAAGGTGACGGAGATGTTGCTGTCACAAGATGTATCCATCCCGGTTTGAGGTTGACCGGTTAGGTCTCTTAATCCTGGAACAAGCCGTTTCCTTTAGGCATGGCGAAGTCCTTTGGGCATGGCGAAGTGTCCCATACGGATACAGCTACCTTATTTAGGTATAAAATCCTATTTCAGGTATAAACAGGCAAGCGGCCAATCTTATCCGGCGTACGGCGATAACGTCCGGTTTCCATTAGATAAAACAAAAGTTTCATGTTGATGAATATGTAGTTTCTACGGGTTGAAACAAAAGTTTCGTATAGATGAATCTCTGGTTTCTACTGAAAGAAACAAAAGTTTCATGCTGATAAACCGGTTGTTTCAAGCGTAGGAACAGATTGGTTCAACCGGTGGAACGAAAATCATGCTTGTCACCTCCGGGTTTGGGCAGTGCCGGTATTTTTATATTTGTGCCGGAAGGAAGATAACGAGATTGCCGGTTTCGCATTTTCAGATAATGAGAGATGTCCGGGTTCTCCAAAAAACATTAAAACCGGGAACTTTTTCCGGTTCTGTTTGTCTTATACGCATAAACTTAATAAAAAGATGATTTATGGATGATATGATTAACAGGCATGATTCGATTGCGGAAGAGAATATCGACCCGAATGCTCGTCCGGCAACCAATGATTTTGAAGAATGGAGCAGTGAAGTAACCGACCGTACGGATAATGTCTTTAAAAATGATACAGAGAATGGTCCTATCAAAAACCGTAAGAAACGTATAAAAGAAATGGAGGAAGTGATAAAGAAAGACCTTGAATAAAGGTCTTTCTTCGTATTAGATAACAGAGAAAGAGATTGTATCTCCAGTCAAGGGATTATATAGCCTTTTCGGGAAAGAAGGGAGACAACGATATTGTGCCGGTATAAAAAATAAAATGGAATTAAAGGATAAGGTGGAATTAAAGGATAGAATGAGTTTAAATGATGGAATGAAATTAAGTGATGATTATTGAAGTATAATTCTTTCTAACATTAACAATCTTTTGTCGTATAATTTCTTTTTTTGGTGAGTTCTATCAATTCAATTTATCCTCTTGTATCAGACAGCAGAACTCTTTA
>NZ_CAUCSQ010000011.1 GCF_958445495.1 uncultured Bacteroides sp.
TAGAATAGAAGTTTCCTAAACTTTAGATAGGGGTTCGATTCCCCTCGGGGCTACTTTTTAAAAGTTAATTATTTGATGTTCAGCTATTTTTGTCGGGGGATTGTTTCATTCCCCCCTTTTTTATTCCCCGTTTGTCAAGAGAGGCTGTTCAGGTTTTGTTGATTGGTCGTTCGTCTTCCCCTTCATTGCAAATAGTGGTATGTTGTTATAAATTCAATCTTTAATCGGCTAGAATCAGAAGATTTTAGTTCTCTATCATCTTATTTTGTGTTAAATAAATATCGAATCCTGTTTTGAATATTTAGAACGTGTATTGAATGTTTTATGTATTATTCTGTCAATATTATTATTGTGGGTTTTTAAAAATAAAGATATATGGTGGTTTTGGTTCTAAAGCAAAATTCAGTGTTCGGCAAATGGAAAAGCCGTGCTACTTCGTAACATGTGTCAGACGGTTGTTTGTCCGGCAGCGGAAAGATTGTCGGGACAGGTTTTAACCGTTATAGTTCAAAAAAGTAATGAATAGAGGCAGATTTTTTTTCAGAAATTTCAAAGCCTCGTGGATATTTCGTTTTACGCCGCTTTCTGAAATGGAAAGTCGTTCGGCTATTTCTTTATTGCTTAGCCCTTGCTTTCTGCTTAAAATAAAAGTTTCCTTTTGACGTGGTGGTAATTGCTGTATCAGTATGTTTACGTATCGGTTCAAGTCTTCGGCAACTATCTGGTTTTCTATATCGCAATATTTTTTTTCTACTTGTTCCAATGTGTTTTTCAATGCTGTTTCGTTTAATGATTTGCGGTTCTGATTGAATGTCCGGTTGCGGGTAATGATGAATAATAGCCCGTCCAGGTCTTCGTTTTCGTCAAGCATGTCTTTATGTTCCCACAGTTTAATAAAAACGTCTTGTACGGTCTCTTCTATTTCGAATGTATCTGTCAGGTATAATTGGGCAAAACGATATACTTTTTTCCAATACTTATTATATATAAGTTTGAAAACAGTTTCATCCCCTTGTTTTAATAACTGTATTTTATTTTTCATATAAATTTTGTTTGCGTAAAAATACTAAAATTATAAACTAGTAAAAGAATATTTAGGACTTTATACCTGAAAAAATATTTTTTCTCATGTAACCCTTGGCCAATTTCAAGTGTGTTTATAATAAAAGGCCAATGTATGAGAGATAGAAATGATATTGTTAATAAGAAATTTGTTGCGGAATTTATGAAGCAACAATGGGACAGGATTGAAGAAGAAGTGGAAAATGAGAGTGATGTTGCTGTTGGAAATTTGATTTGGAATAAGATCGATAAACGCTTGCATGTGTCTCGTCGCTTTTATCGGTTAAAGGTTGTTTCGTCGGTCGCTGCGTCCGTTGCTATTTTGTTTTTGGCGGGATGGACCTATTTCATGTGGGGAAATAGGCTGTCAGACAAAATGTTGATTGTGGAAGCTGCGGAGAGCCGGAATTATATATTGCCTGACGGTTCCAAGGTGTGGATGGAGGCTGGCAGCCGTATTGAGTGTGCCGGAGACTTTTCAGAAAATCGGAACGTGAAGCTGGAAGGAAACTCCACATTCGAGGTTTTGAAACAGAATGGGAAACCTTTCAGGGTATATCTGGCGAATTCTTGTATTGAAGTAAAAGGGACATGCTTTTCTGTGAACCAGGATATAGCGGAAGCAAACGTCATTACATTGTATAACGGACGGATTGATTTCATATCAGCAGGAAAGGAGGCTGTTGAGCTGTATCCATCCCAGCAATTGGTATATGATAGCGTAAAGTTGAAATCAACTGTAAAGCTTATTTCTTCGAATATTTGCTGGGAGAACGGTGATTTCCGGTTTTCTGAAATAGCCCTTTCCGAGTTAGTTGACTTTATCGGACAGAAATACCGGGTTTCGATAGAGCTGGAAGGATTGAAGAAATTGAATATAACCGGGCGTATTCATTACGATGAAACATTGGATTTAGTGATAAAGAAGATATGTTTCAGCTTGAAGTTGAATTATCGTTTTGTGAATAACAAATATGTATTGTATAAGTAGTAGGGGAAAGTATTACACGTTTAAGAAAGTATTATACGCTAATACCTTTAAACTAATATTAATAAAAACAACAAATGAAAAAGAAAAAAATTTTGAGTGGGATTGGATGCAGGAGTTTTGCCCTGTTTCTGTCTTTTTGCCCTTTGTTGGAAGTCAATGCGGTCGATTCCGTTTTGGTCCGGGTCAAAGGACATTCGATGACGTTGACTCAAGTTGTTCAGCAAATCGAGAAAAACAGTGATTATTCTTTCTTTTATAATTCAGATGATTTGTCTGGAAATGTAAAGAAGGACTTCGATTGTAACGGTACAATTGAAGAAGTGCTGAAAAAGGTTTTCGAGTCCAGCGGAATCGAATACAAGATTCAGGGAAAAGATATCATTTTAGTCAGGAATGAGGAAGAAAATGCCGTGCGGCAGCAACAGAAAAAAAAGCAACGTAACATTACGGGACACGTCTCGGATGAAACTGGACTGCCGCTTGTCGGTGTCAATGTAGTGGTAAAAGGAACGACAACGGGAGTGATAACAGACTTGGACGGAAACTATACAATTCCTTTTTCCGGCGAAAGCGGAACGTTGGAATTCAGCTATATTGGCTGTAAGACACAGAGCATTTACGTAACTGACCAGGGCGTTATCAATGTCAAGATGGTTTCGGATAATGAAATGCTGGGAGAAGTGGTTGTAGTAGGAGCCGGAACTCAGAAGAAAGTCTCGGTCACGGGATCTATTGCGGCTGTAAAGGGGGCTGAGCTGAAAATTCCTTCTTCATCTTTGACAACCGCCTTGGCGGGAAAGCTTTCGGGTGTAATTGCCGTCACCAATTCCGGTGCGCCGGGAGAAACTTCTGACTTTTATATTCGTGGTGTCAGCACGTTTGGCGGACGTGCTACTCCGTTGATTTTGTTGGATGGAGTGGAAATCTCTTCGGGAGACTTGAATAATCTTCCGGCTGAAAGTATCGAAAGTTTTTCTATTTTGAAAGATGCGTCCGCCACCGCCATTTACGGTGCGAGGGGTGCTAACGGCGTCATGTTAATTACTACCAAAAGCGGTATTGAAAATTCGAAGGCAAGGGTGAACGCTTCCTTTGAATACTCTTTCCAGCAGCCAACGAAGCTGATGGAGTTTGTTGATGGAGCTACTTGGATGGAGATGTACAATGAAGCTATGTTGACACGCAATCCTACCCGTACTCCAAGATATTCGCAGAGTGATATAGATATGACACGCAGCCATGTGGCCCCGTATGCTTATCCGGATATCGACTGGTATGATTTGATGTTCAAAGATATGACTATGAACCAGCGTGCCAATATCAATGTGCAGGGAGGCGGTTCAAAAGTTTCTTATTATCTGAGTTTGCAGGCGAACCATGATACCGGTATGTTGAATATCCCCCAAAACTATTCGCTGAAGAATAATATCAACACTTGGAATTATACGTTTCAGAATAATATCGATTATAGGCTGACTTCTTCCACGAAAATCGGTTTGAGGATGAATGCGCAGGTTGGGCATTACACCGGACCTAAGACGGATGTCAATTCTTTCTTTTCCATGGTTTATGAAGATAGTAATCCGATTGCTATCGTCCCCTATTTCCCGGCAGCGGAGGGAGACAAGCATATACGTTTCGGAAATGCTTACTGGTCGGGTGAGTCGCTGTATAAGAACCCGTATGCTGAAATGTTGAATTCATTCAAGGAAAAAAACTCGACTACACTGAATACTTCGCTCAACCTGGAACAAAAGCTTGATTTCGTTACCAAAGGGTTGAAACTGACGGCGTTGGTAAATTTAAAGGCTTATGCCTATAACTCTTACGACCGTTCGTTGGAACCTTACTATTATCAGGTAGACCGTTCGACCTGGAATCCCGATAATCCCAATACATTCCTTTTGTCAAGGGTTGGGACTTCCGGTAAGGATTATATCGATGAGTCGGGAATAAGTCGTTACAGTGACAATACATTTTATTTCGATGTCCGTTTGGATTATAACCGTTCATTCGGCAGACATAATGTAGGCGGTTTATTGATGTATATGCAACGCGAATTCCGCAGTGACGTCAATCCGCATAGGAATCAGGGATTGTCCGGACGTCTTACCTATGACTTCGATCATCGTTATTTAGTGGAGTTCAATTTCGGTTATAATGGGACAGAACGTTTGGCTAAAGGTAAGCGTTTCGAATTTTTCCCTGCCATGTCTTTAGGTTGGGTAGCCAGTGGGGAGAAATTCTGGGAACCAATTAGACCTTATGTCAACCACCTGAAAATTAGAGGTTCTTACGGTCTGGTAGGAAACGATGAGACGGGTTCCGATGCCGGAGCTCCTCACTTCCTTTATTTTGACGATGTGACGATAGGCGGAAGTGGTTCTTACTCGATGGGCGTACGTGGAACCGATAAAAAATCAGGTCCTGGTTTTAACCGTTATGCTATTCAAGATGCTTGTTGGGAACGTGCCAAGAAATTGGACGTTGGCATTGATTTTGAGTTGTTCAACCAAGTAAGTATTACGGCAGACTTCTTCCACGAAAAACGTGACAGGATTTTAATGCAGCGTGCTTCGTGGCCGATATTTATGGGATATACGAATGCCATTCCTTGGAGTAATATCGGGGAAGTGACAAATAAAGGTTTTGAACTGAGCCTGAACTGGAGAAAAGAAATCGTCAAAGATTTGCATATAGATTTCCGCGGTAACTTTACTTACACCGCTAATAAATACGATTATATCGACGAACCTGAATATCCTTATACTTGGAAGAGTGAAACCGGAAAACCTATTTCAGCTACTTATGGATATATCGCGGAAGGGTTGTTTACCAGCCAGGACGAGATAAACAACAGTCCTAAACAGGATTTGGGAAGTACAGTCATGGTAGGAGACATCAAATACCGTGATATTGACGGGGACGGTATCATTAATGAAAACGACCAGGTCCTGCTTTCGCCTTATAACGGTTCGACTCCTCGTATCCAGTATGGTTTAGGGTTGAACGTGACCTATAAGAAACTGGATGTAGGCGTGTTCTTCAATGGTTCGGCAAAACGTACGCTGATGATGAATAATATTACGCCGTTTTGTACCGACGAACATCATGTAGACCACAACATCATGACATTCATTGCTGAGGATTACTGGAGCGAAGACAATCCGAATCCGAATGCTGCTTATCCGCGTTTAGGATTGACTTATTCGGATGTAAACAATAACATGGTTGCAAGTTCTTACTGGATGCGTAACGGTAATTTCATCCGCTTCAAAAATTTCCAGGTCGGCTATTCTTTTCCGTATTGCCGTGTGTATGTCAGCGGAGAGAATCTAGCTGTCTGGAGTCCGTTTAAAAACTGGGACCCAGAAGTCTGGTGGAATAAATATCCTTTACAGCGTACATTCTGTATCGGTGCACAAATTAATTTTTAAATAAAAAATTGTAGCTATGAAATTGATTAAAAAACTATTATATTTATTGGTGGGCGCTATTTGTTGCATGGTGAGCTCATGTAATTATCTGGATGTCGTTCCGACGGAACAGGCCGATGCCGACGATACGATGAAAGATGAAAGCACTACATTGGGATTCTTATATTCCTGTTATATTGCCTGCGGCCGTACAACTCCCTCTCATTACCGTTCCTTTGAAGCATCTACCGATGAGTTTGTCCTGTCTCCTTTCTGGGATACGTATCCGGGCCCGAACGTGGCATGGGGACGTGTGAATTCTTCTTACACCTCCGGTGACAAGGATACACCGATGATTTGGGATAATTTTTATAATTATATCGGGCAATGCAACCTATTCTTAAGGCAAATTGCCAAAAGTAATCCGGAAGGAGTGACCAATTTGCAGAAAGAACGTTGGATAGCGGAAGTCAAATTCCTGAAAGCATATTATCATTTCCGGTTACTGTCCGCATACGGTCCGATTCCTATTGTAGATGAATATCCCGACCAAAATACACCTACAAGTGCTTTACCGGGGCGTTCACATTTCGATTATACAGTCGATTACATTGTCGGCCTGTTGGACGAAGCGGTGGGAAGCAATGCACTACCTGCCTCTTGTAGTGGGAATGAATGGGGACGTGCCACCTCTACAGTTTGCAAGGCGTTGAAATCCCGTGTGTTGCTTTATGCCGCGTCTGATATGTGGAACGGGAAATTCCCATTAGGCTCATGGCAGAATGAGAATTATGAAACGCCGGGATATGGAAACGAGTTGGTGAGCAGGACGTATAATGAAGAAAAGTGGAAGAAAGCGTTGGAAGCCAGCTTGGATGCGTTGACGTTTGCAGAAGAAACCGGTTCGCGCAAGTTGTTACAGTGGGATCATATTTCTTCCATAGCGGAGAATCAGGGAGTCAAATATAGCGAGATTTATATACCGGGTGATGTCAATGATGAGTTTAAGAAGAAAGTCCTGTTGATGCGTTATTTGCATAATTCGTATGATGACGAAGGGAATAAGGAAATTATTTTCGCAACCTTTCCCAGTTCAAATTGGAATACGTCCGCATCGGTTCCTCATCGGGTTGTTTATAAAAACAATGCTTGGACAGGAGAATGGGGAGGCTTTGCTCCTACACTTTATACAATGGAACATTTCTATACGAAAAATGGAAAACTTCCGGAAAAAGATCCTGCTTTTACGAACAAGACCCGATGGCTGGAAGCCGGCAATGTCGACCGTGAGGAGATTATCAATTTGAATATAGGGCGTGAACCGCGTTTTTATGCATGGCTTTCGTTCGACGGGGACGACTACGGCCCGCTCTTGCGGGAAGGGAAACCGTTACGTTTGGATATGCGGGGTAACGATGCCAATACGGGAAAAGAAACAAGTGGGACACCGTGTAACGGATATGGTCCCGATTATCCGAGAGACTATTCGCCTACCGGTTTTCTGACCAGGAAATTTGTTCAGCCGGATTTGACATATACCGACAGTCATAACAGACGAAGCTATCCGGTGACATTGTTTCGTTTGGGAGAACTTTACTTGAATGTGGCAGAATGTTATGCGGCGTTGGACAATGCGGAAAAAGCGATAGAATATTTGAATGTCATACGTGAACGGGCGGGAGTTCCGGAACTGAAAATATCAGATGTACAATCCGGCATGTCGATTGAGGATTGGGTGAGAAGCGAACGTTTCATCGAGTTGTGGGGTGAAGGTCACCGTTATTATGACCTGCGGCGTTGGTTACTTGCCCCGGACATGTTGAAAGCGGGAGTACGTGAAGGCTTGAGTGTAGAAAAAAAGGTGAACCCGACTATTGAGGAATTTAATCAGCGGACACCCATATCGCAGGATTTTACCTGGACAGATAAAATGTATTTACTGCCTATCCATATTGATGAGGTTTACAGTGATCCGCAATTGGTACAGGCGCCGGGATATTAACAAATTAAACGAACGAAGGATATGAAACATTTATTTTTTAATATATTATTAGCGGGATGTTGTTTGTCGGCATTGGTATCTTGCGGTGACGAGACAGATGTATTGCCCAATTTCGCAAATCCGGAACAGGAAGCAACAGAAGCATATCTCTACCTGAAAGAGAATGGAGAACAAGAAGTGACCGTATATGCTGACGGAGAGTTTACAGACTATACTTTCACTGTCGTAAGAGGAGGAAAACAGGACTTGCCGGCGAGTGCGAAGCTAGCAGTCATGACACAGGAAGAAGTAGACGAAAATTACGGGTCGGACGGTTTTGATTATGTCATCATTCCGGATGGCAGTTACAAATTACCGAATCAGACGGAAATAATTTTTTCGGAGTCCGAAGATGTAAAAGACGTAACCGTATCACTCAATGCAAAACAGATGCAAGAGGCCGTTCTAATGATGATGGATGAAGTGGAGGAAGAAGGAAACGGTGAAGGAAGTGGGAGTGAAACGGAAAAAGTGAAGAGATATGTACTCCCTTTGAAATTGACGAGCGAGACAGACAGTGTCAGTGTAGAGAAAGACAAACTGTTATTGATAATGGATATTTCATCGCCGAAAGTTGAGCTGATAATAACGGAAAGCGAGATAGCGGTTGATGTCAGTGAGACGGCGGAAGTTTCCCTTTTTACACAAATTGCGGGGGTGGACGAGAATACCAGGACGGTTTCTTGTAAAGTGGATAAAAATATAGATGAGCTGGTAAGTGCTTATAATGTGGAAAATGGTACAGATTACATGGCTCTTCCTACAAATGCTTATCAACTGAATGGAGGAGATGAGGCTGTTTTGACCTTTGGACCGGGAACACTTTATTTGTCGTTGAAAATAGTATTTATTGAAGAGAACATAGCACCTCTTACGGACTATCTGTTACCGGTTAAACTTCTCCGTGGGGAAGGAATCGATGTAGATGAGTCAATCTGTTATATAAAGGTGAGCAATTATTCCTCCTTGCAAAAAATCAATCTGGTGAAGGATGACAATAATGATATACGGACGGAATATGGCTCGAAAAGTAGTTCCTCCGAATGGAACCAATGGAGCTTAATAGATGGTGATTTAAGTACGATTTGGCATTCCAGGTATAAGACAGGTCGTTATGAGTATATTTGCCATGAAAAGTATGGGCACTCTATTGATTTTCACGTGGGTAAGGATGGAGCATTGACTACAGTGATGTTTGAGTATGTGCTCCGTGGCGACTATGACAATGGGCATCCTTTGGAATTTACCATTTATACATGTGATGAGCGGTTGGATAGCGGGGAGTATGATTGGACAGGAGATGAAAGCGACTGGAAAGAACTTAAAAAATTCACTGTTGAAGAAGACCGCCTGCCTAATGAGCAGGGAGGTACATTCCGTTCTGAAATTCTGACTGCAGGACAGCCTTTCAAGTGGTTACGTTTCAGTGTGACCAAAGGTAGTGACGGAAAACAGGTCAAGGCGATGAATCATACGGAACAAGGTTTTTTCTCTTTGGCGGAAATATGTTTCTGGGGTAAATAAAGATCGTTTTAATTTAAAAGAACAAGGAAAATTATGAAACATCTGATATATGGATTAGTAGCTATAAGTAGCTGCTTAGGGGTTATTTCTTGTGATGAATCGGATTATGACTTGGACAAGATTGTGCCTCAAGAATCTTATAAAATCCTTTATATAAGAGATGATGGAGAACAGGAAGTATCTTTACTCAATACAGGGGAGGAACAGAGCTATACGTTTACGGTAATAAAGGGAGGGAGTGATCCTTCCCTGGCTGCCGAGGCGGATATCCGATTGATGTCACAGAGTGAGGTGGACGAGAAATACGGAGACTTGGATGGGTCGGATTATCGGATTATTCCTGCCGGGAGTTATACGTTGCCGGAATCACTTCATATCAGTATAGGAGCCGATGAAGGATATCAAACTGTTACGGTGTTGCTGAATGCCGCTCTCATTAAGGAGGCGATGGACCAAAAACCGGAAGCCGAATTTGTCCTGCCGTTGAAGTTGGTAAGCGGGACAGACCGTATCAATCAGGACAAGTCGGAACTTTTATTGAATTTCGTGGTACAAACTCCCCAAATAGCTTTCTCTACAAACTTTTATGAGCAGAATGTATATACTACTTATACGTTACCCATAAGTGCTACTTTGCAGAATTTGGAAAAAAATGAGGCGACAGTGTCTTGTTTGGTTCAAGTAGGAGACGATATAGATTTGCTTACTTATATTTATAACCAGGAGAACGGCACACATTATGAACCCTTCCCTGCCACAACCAATCTGACGTATCCCGATGGAAATCAATTGGTTTTCGTTTCCGGGACATTGGATAGCACCATTGACCTATTGCTTCGTGCCGATGGCCTGGATGAAGAAAAGGATTATTTATTACCGCTGCATTTAGTTGCGGATGATGGAACAGGTACTTTTGAACTCAGTAAAGATTATTATTATCTGGTAATCTCAAGCGGGTTGCCGCGGATTGTTCTGGAAGAAGAACAAGTAACTTCACCGTTTACTTACCACGGCAAGGACGGTGCGGGAATACCGGGGTTGATTGATGACGATTTGTCGACTTATTGGCATTCGGAGTATAGTGGAGAAGAGGAATATTGGGCAAAACGCAATGAAACGTACGGACAGTATATTGATATTGCCTTGAAAGAGCCGATACAGGTAATGAGTTTTTCTTATTCCACAAGGCATAATAGTGATGTGTGCATCCAGAAACTGACTATTTACACGAGTGCGGACGGTACAAACTGGACAGCGTTGAGGAAATTTGAGGAGGAAGCAGATAACCTGCCTCAAGATAAGGGAGGAACTTATACGTCGGATGCGTTAGGGTCAGAAACGTCTTATTCTTATATCCGTTTCAGTGTCACTAAGGCAGGTGATAGAAATATTCCTGAGTATTTTGTCAATCAGGCTGGCGAGGAAAAGCAATCATTCTTTGCATTGGGTGACCTGAGATTCTGGGGTAATTGACATTTATATTAATTTTGATACTGTAATATGAAGAAAAATAGATTGAATTCAATGATTTTCGGTGCGGCTTTACTCGTAATGTGTGGCTGTACGGAAGAATATGTTGTTGATCCGGACGTTATTTATGAAAACGGTAATATTGTTTCAGGTAAAGAACTGATAACTTACAATATATTGGTTGCCTGTGACAAACAGAGCGTGGATGCCCTTTCCGGAGGGAATGCTACCGTACATAAACAGAAGGTGGATGAATTTCTGGCAAATGCGGCAAAGTTTATCAATGATGCGGGACAGGGACAATTGAGGTATGAATTTAAGCTCGAAGCTCCCGACGAACTCGTGATTTATGATGAAAACTCAAAAACTTTTTGGCAAAGGTTTGAGAAAGAGAAAGCGGATGCCGGTTATGACATGATTCTGACAATGGACGGAGTCGATAACTATAATGAAGATTACAGGAATTGCCAGAGTGCCAACGGAAACATCCGCATGTGTTATAAAGGTGATAATGGGGCGGCGCATGACTATTTTAGCGGTGAAGATTATAAGGTCCTGGCACATGAATCCGGGCATGCTTTATTCGGGTTTGCTGACTTGTACATGACCGTTATCCAAGCTGAAAATAATGAGGTTAACGGAGAAGGGTATGAACCGGTGGATATCATGAATAAACAGAATAAGATGAGTGTCTGGTGCGATTATCATGTAGCGATGATTAACTTTGGAAGAATTAGAGGGCAAGAGAACTGGGAAACGACTGTCGATAATGCGAAAGAGCTGAAGATAACCGCTGTTTATGGGGGAGGACCGGCTACGGACGTAAAGATTAAGATTTACGGGGGAACCCAAAATAACAATGGATACGGTCAGGACCAAGGCGGATGGCAATATTGCGGTTCCATTAAGAAAGAATATGTATTGGAGGATAAAAAGACCGGTTCCGACGGTACAGTAATCATTCCTGCAACCGACTTGTACTATAAGAATCTGGCTCCAGGCATTGAATTCTGGCGTTCGGTCTTGATTGAGGCGGAAACTGACGGCAAGAAAGGTTACCTGTGGATACCTTATTATGAAATGCAGATGCCGGCATTAGAAAGCAATGGTGAAAATCTGACTTATGAGGCCTCTATTGAAATAAAGTAACAAACAGCAATAACATTCAACTATTATGAAGAAGGTATTTTTATTGGCTATGGGACTGGTTATGGCAGGCGGTATGCTCCGCGCGGATGACCGCAATGTCCTTATTTCGACTCCGCGGACGTCTTTTATGGTTATGGCCCCGAAAGGGGAAGAATTACGTTTTTCTTATTATGGAGATAAGATTACCCCGGAGCAGATTCATCAAGTGCACGATGCATGGGACGGAATTAACCGTTCCGCTTATCCGGCTTTCGGGGTAAACAATCAGTTGTTGACCGCGTTAAGCGTAACTCATGCAGATGGGAATCTGACAGTGGATTTGGTGGTAGATACTGTGGAAAAATGGAAGGAAGAACAGGCGGATGTCGTTAAGGTGCAATTGAAGGATAAACTTTATCCATTTCGCGTGGCAGTTTATTATCGCGCTTATACGAATTCCGATGTGATTGAAACCTGGACGGAGATTTCCCACCAGGAGAAAAAGCCTGTGTTGCTGAAACGTTTTGATTCCGGATGCATATATTTGCGGCAGGGAGATGTCTGGGTGTCTCATCTGAACGGCGCATGGGCTTCGGAGGCAAGCCTGACAACTGAACCGCTTTTGCGGGGAATGAAAGTTATTTCCAATATGGATGGTTCGCGTAATACACACACGTCACATGCGGAAGTCATGTTCTCGTTAGACGGCAAGCCGCAGGAGAATACCGGTAGAGTGATCGGAGCAGCCCTTTGCTGGACCGGAAACTATAAATTACGGATTGCGACGGAGAATAATTATCTTCATACGTTTTCTGCCGGTATCAACAATGAGTCTTCCGAATATACACTGGAGCGGGGTGAAGTGTTTACCACCCCGAAACTGGCTTTTACTTATAGTGATGAAGGGTTGAGCGGAGCCAGCCGGAATTTCCACCGCTGGGCGCGCAATGGCATGATTCACAACGGATGGAAAACACGTGATATTCTGTTGAATAGCTGGGAAGGCGTTTATTTGAAAGTGAATGAGGAGGTCATGGGACAGATGATGCATGACATTGCCTCAATGGGTGGAGAGCTGTTTGTTATGGACGACGGATGGTTCGGCGGAAAATATCCCCGTAACGTAGATAACAGTTCATTGGGGGACTGGGTGACTGATACGCGGAAACTGCCCAACGGCATCCGGGGATTGATTGACCGGGCAAAGAAAGAAGGCGTCAAGTTCGGCATCTGGATAGAGCCGGAAAGTACCAACTCGAAGAGCGAATTGTATGAGAAACATCCGGACTGGGCACTGAATGTGAAGGGACGTGCGCTGCTTTATGGACGTGGAGGTACACAGTTGCTTCTTGACATGACGAACCCGGAGGTACAGGATTTCGTTTTCGGTATCGTAGATGGCCTGCTGACTGAATATCCGGAAATCGCTTATATCAAATGGGACGCCAATGTGGAATTGAAAAATTATGGTTCATCTTATCTGCCGAAAGACAGACAGTCGCATCTCAATATCGAGTATCACCGTGGATTGGAAAAGGTGGTGCAACGTATCCGCGCCAAGTATCCCGATGTCGTGATTCAGGCTTGTGCTGCCGGAGGCGGTCGTATCAATTACGGATATATGCCGGGATTTGAGGAATTCTGGGTAAGCGATAATACGGATGCTTTACAACGTATCTATATGCAATGGGGAACTTCCTATTTCTTCCCGTCGAATGCAATGGCACAACATGTAAGCGCCAACCGTAATCATCAGACCGGGCGTATCGTTCCACTGAAATTCCGTTTTGATGTCGCGATGTCCGGACGTTTGGGCATGGAGATTCAACCTAAGGACATGAGCGAGAAAGACAAGGCGTATGCGAAAAAGGCAATTGCCGATTACAAAACAATCCGTGAGACCGTACAGTTGGGAAATCTGTACCGATTGATTTCTCCGTATGACAAGATGGGAGTGGCTTCGCTGATGTATGTTAACGACCAAAAGGACAAAGCTGTATTTTTTGCTTATAAAATGGAGCATTTCGTCGGTATGGGCATACCTCGTTTCCGTGCGGCCGGTCTGGATCCGAACCGGAATTACAGGATACGTGAATTATCCTTACCCGACGGAGAGAAACCTTGTCATCTGGATGGAAAAGTATTTTCCGGCGCCTTGTTGATGAATACGGGATTTGAAGTTTCTTTGAAGAAAGAGTATTCAAGCCGTGTTTTCGAATTGATGGCGGAATAATCGTTAAAGAAAGCAGTTATGAAACAAATGTTAAAATCGGTTTTCGCCGTGGGGTTGTTGTTCGCTTGTGCTTCTTCGCAGGAAATGAAGGGGGCGGACCGATGGAAAATAGTAGATACGAACCGTATCGGTTGGGAGATAGGCAACAAGGATGTCCATCGGGACCATATCGAAATGAGCGGTTTGAAGATTTCCGCCGTCCTACGTTATGGAATGGACAAGATGGGACGTTGGACGATAGACCGTAATTTTATCTGGCCTTCCCTGCGTACCATACCTAACAATACGCATGGGTCGTTACAACGGCATTTCGTTGGTGACTGGGCAGACCGGATTAATGTCAATGGCCGTGTCTTGGTCGATGAGAAGGTCAAACGTATTGTTTTAGACGGGATTATGACTGTAGAGAGCCGGTTCTCAAATGGAATTGAACTGGTACGTACACTTTTCCCGTCCACACAGTATCCGGCATTCTGTGAAGAATACCGGTTGGTGAATCGTTCAGGGAAGAAAGTGATCGTTGAGTTTCCCGTTGCTTCACTGGTCTACCATACGGATTCCGGCAAGGGAGTGGACGGAAGTTATATATTGACGGCGGAAATCTCTCCTGCCGGCGGGAAAGCAGTACGTGAAGTTGCTCCGGAAGAAAGTGTCTCTTTACAAATCGTCTATACAGGGCGGAAGCAAGGAGAACAGTTGCCCTCTCTGGATGTCCGGAGGGAGATGGAGGCAAGAAAAGCTTTTATAAAGCAGGTGACGGAAAATCTGGTACTGGAAACCCCGGATAGTATTATCAATACGATGTTTTCATTTGCCAAAATACGTGGCAGTGAGAGTATTTTCCTGACAAAAGGAGGTTATCTGCACGGTCCGGGCGGGGAATCGTATTATGCGGCTGTCTGGGCGAACGACCAGGCGGAATATATTAATCCCTTCTTTCCTTTTCTCGGATACGAGATAGGGAACAAATCGGTAATGGACTCGTTCCGCTTGTTCATGGGTTACATGAATTCGGAGTACAAACCGATACCGTCTTCTATTATTGCCGAGGGATTGGATTTCTGGCATGGTGCGGGCGATAGAGGCGATGTGGCTATGATTGCTTACGGAGCTTCGCGTTACGCTCTGGCGTCCGGAAACCGGAAAGAGGCGAAAGAACTGTGGAATCTGATTATCTGGTGTTTGGAGTATTGCCGTAGAAAGCTGAATGAAGACGGAGTCGTGACGTCCGATTCTGATGAACTCGAAGGACGTTTTCCAGCAGGTAAAGCAAACCTTTGTACTTCTTCGTTATATTACGATGCATTGGTGTCTGCCTCTTATTTGGCGAAGGAGTTGGGTGAAAATGGCAAAGCGTATGAAAAAGCTGCGGATGAACTGAGCAAAAATATCGATACTTATTTTGCACGTGAGGTAGAGGGATACGATACTTACCAGTATTATGAAGGGAATGACGTTTTACGTTCCTGGATTTGTGTTCCTCTGACGATGGGAATTTATGAGAGAAAGCAGGGAACAGTCGATGCGCTTTTCTCTGAAAGGTTATGGACGGAGAACGGACTACTGACACAAGCCGGTAGTTCGACTTTCTGGGACCGTTCTACACTGTATGCCTTGAGAGGAGTCTATGCTTGTGGAGAAAGGGAGAGGGCGACGAAATACCTGAAGTTTTATTCTCGTAAGCGTTTGCTGGGAAACCATGTACCTTATGCCATTGAGGCATGGCCGGAGGGAAACCAACGGCATTTGTCGGCGGAAAGCGGTTTGTATGCCCGTGTCATAACGGAAGGGCTGTTTGGTATTCGTCCCGTTGGGCTGGATTCTTTTATACTGACCCCGCAACTACCTAATGAATGGGGTGAGATGGCATTGAGGAGAATCCGGGCTTTCGGGAAAAATTTCGACATAGAGGTTTCACGTAAGAAAAGTAAAATCCTTGTTTGCGTGAAGTCGGAGAATAAGATTGTCAAACGCATTACGGTTGAGAACGGCGCTTCTATAAAAGTCGTTTTGTAAAAGGATAAATGTTTTTATTTTCCGGTATGTGCCGGATGATGAGATACGGTGAAAGGATGGGGGGGCTTTCACCGTTCTTTTTATAGCACCCTGTTTCTCATATTCTGTTTATTATGGAATATTGGGTTTATCCTTAAATCTCCTCTATAAAGTGGACAGGATATTTATTCCAGTATTTTTTATATACCAGGTCTTGCTGTCCGTTAAGGTTTAACTGGTACATTCTGAATGTAACCAAAAAGTTTTTGGGTTGCCATAGTTCCTCATAAGAGTATTGGTATTTCATGCCGATGGCCTGCATTACTTTTCCGCTTCTGGGATTTTTCACATCATGCGTGGCTGTGATATAAGGAATATCCGTCTGTTTCAGCATGTCGATTATCGCCCGGCAAGCTTCGGTACAAATTCCTTTATGCCAAAACTCCTTTCTGATACTATAACCTAAATCATGGCTGTCATCCTCGCTTACATGGACGCAGCCGATAGGTACATTGTCTTCTTTTAGGCAAATTGCATAATAGAATCCTTTCCGTTGAATATAACTTTTTATGTATTGAAGATACTGTTTGGCTTCCTCCATATCTCTCAATGGAAACATAGGCAGGAATGTATTAACTTCTTTATCATTTAGAATAGCGAATAAGGCATTTACATCTTCTTCTGTGAAGTGCCGTAATATTAACCGCTCTGTTTCTATGTAGTTCATTATTATATATATTTTCATACAAAAATATAAAAAAGTACATTCCACAGTGGATGATGAATCGTTTTTCTTTCTCTATAAAGTGGGAGATGAAATATCTGCAGGCCCTATTTTTACAGACACGGACGGGAAAACATGGAAGAGTGAGTATTATATAAAATAGCGTATGTGCATAACTGTCCGTCGGGTCAACCTATTTCTTGAAGTAACCGGGAAATCTGATATGAGAGGATATCTATAAAAAACGCCTCTTTCAGATACTCCGAAAGAGGCGTTTTATGGATGGAATTTATTATTCTTCTGTAGTTGTCGCTACGGCTTTTTTGTTCTTTATCATATTGTAAGCAATCGGAGAAGCGATAAACAGTGAAGACAACGTACCGATAACAACACCGAGTATCATAGCGAATGCGAAACTGCGGATTGAATCACCGCCGAGGATGAAGATACACAGCAGCACGATTAATGTACTCAATGACGTGTTGATGGTACGCGCCAATGTCGTATTCAGAGAATCGTTGAATAGCTGGCGTTTGTCGCGTTTCGGATATAAGCCGAAGAACTCGCGTACGCGGTCAAAGATTACCACTTTATCGTTAATGGAGTAACCGATGGCTGTCAGGATAGCTCCGATGAATGTCTGGTCAATTTCCAGTGAGAACGGTACAATACCCCACAATAGTGAATATGCACCGATAATCATGATTGTATCGCAACTCAAAGCAACGATGGAACCGATACTGTAAGCAATGTTCCGGAAACGAATCAAAATATACAGGCCAATTGCAAGCAATGCCAGAACTACGGAGTAGATAGCTCCTGTCTTGATATCGTCTGCAATGCTCGGACCTACCTTTTGAGAACTGATGATACTGCCTCCGGTATGGTTGTCGCGGTCAATAAAGGTAGCCAGCGAGATGTTCTGTGTCAATACCGGTTTCAGCGTTTCATACAAGTATGATTCGATTTCAGAGTCTACGTTGTTGCCGGCATCTTCGATGCGGTAGTTCGTACTGATACGGACGGTCTTTTTGTCTGTACCGATGGCAATGACGCTTACGTTAGCGTCGCCGAACTTGCTAGAGATTAGTTCGCGTATTTGTTCCGGTTCAACGGGATTTTCGAATTGAACCTTGAAGTTACGTCCTCCGGTGAAGTCGATGCTCTGGCTCAGGCCGCGGATAGCAAATGAACCGATGCAGATGACGATGGCAGCGCTGACGATGATAAGGGATTTTTTGTTGGTACCCATAAAATCGAAATGCGTATTAGTCATCAGGTTCTTTGAGATACTTGTCGTAAATGACAGATTCAGCCATTTGTCCTTGCTCATAAAATGCTCGTAAACCAGACGGGTCATGAATACGGCAGTAAAGAACGATACTAGAATACCGATAATCAAAGTCGTGGCGAAACCACGAATCGGACCGGTACCGAAGTTGAACAGGATGATACCTGTGATGATAGATGTCAGGTTCGAGTCGAAAATAGCGGAGAATGCATTGGAATAACCGTCTGCAAGTGCTTTTTTCACTCCCTTGCCTGCGCGGAGTTCTTCTTTTGTACGTTCATAGATAAGCACGTTCGCGTCCACTGCCATACCCAGCGATAATACCATACCGGCGATACCGGACATTGTCAGCGCGGCTTGGAAGGATGAAAGGATACCCAGCGTGAAGAAGAAGTTGAGCACTAATGCCCCGTTGGCAACCATGCCCGGAATGAAACCGTACATGGAACACATGTAAATCATCAACAGGATTAAAGCTACGACGAATGAGAATATACCCGCATTGATGGAGGCCTGGCCTAATGACGGACCTACGATATCTTCTTGTACGATATGTGCCGGAGCCGGCATTTTACCGGATCTCAACACGTTTGCCAAGTCTTTCGCCTGTTCCGGAGTGAAATGGCCTGTAATTTGCGAACGTCCACCTGTGATTTCAGAGTTTACGTTCGGTGCGGAATATACGTAATTGTCAAGTACGATAGCGATGGCGCGGCCGATGTTCTGTTTAGTCAACTGTGCCCAGCGACGTGCGCCATCAGAGTTCATGGACATGCTTACGGCCGGTTTGCTGTATTGGTCGAACTCGTCTTTCGCGTATGTAACTACGTCACCTTCCAGCGGAGCTTTACCGTTGCGCTCGGTAGACTTGATGGCGTATAGCTCGAAAGTCTGTCCTTTCTTATCGAATTCGGAAGGAGAGACACCCCATTTCAGACGGAGATCTTTGGGAAGTTCCGCTTTGATTTCCGGCATAGCCAGATATTTGTTGATATCTGCAGTGTCTTTGTAGTTGGCATATCCGATAATCGGTCCCTGTCCGCTGGAATTCAGTTGCAGCATGGACAGTAAAGGATATTGTTTTTTCATTTCAGCCAAGCTGGCGGTTGTCGCATCATCCTGCTTGATGTCTGCCTTTAACGCGGCGGCAAGGCTGTCAGCGGCGCTGACAGCTTTCTTAGCGGGAACGGCTTCTGTCGTGTCGGCAGTTTTCACTGTGTCGGCGGCGACAGAATCAGTCTCTGCCGTTTGAGCCAATATGGAACGTAATTTAGCATCAGCCGATTGCATGGCAGGAAGGATTTCTCTGGCTGTATATGTTTCCCAGAATTCCAGGTTTGCCGAACCCTGGAGCAATTTTCTCACACGTTCGGGCTCTTTGATACCCGGCAGTTCCACCATGATACGCCCCATTTTGTCTTCCAGACTTTGGATGTTCGGTTGAACAACACCGAAACGGTCGATACGGGTACGGAGCACGTTGTATGAATTTTCAACAGCAGCTTTCACTTCTTCTCTCAATACCTTTTCAACTTCTGCGTCCGTTGATTTCTGATTGACTTTGTCTTTCAACTGTTGTGTTGCGAATAGTTCGGAAAGTTTTGCGTCCGGAGCTGCTTTATGGTATTCCCTGACGAACAGCGTGATGATGTCTTCCTGACTGTTGACTGCCTGCTTCGCCGCTTCTCCCAATGCATTGTTGAAAGCTTCGTCCGGCTTGTTGTCGGCCAGTGCTTTAATGACATCAGGCACGGAAACTTCAAGGATAACGTTCATACCACCTTTTAAGTCCAGACCTAAACTAATCTCCATCTCACGACATTGTTTCAGCGTCCAGTTACCCAGCCAGACTTTCTCGTTGGAGAGAGAGTCGAGGTAATCTTGTTCTACTTTCAGGTCGCCGTTCGCAATTTCTTTCGCCTTGTTGGTATAGTGGCGGGTTACGAAGGAGAAGGAGAGGTAGAACACGCATACCAGCGTGAGTAATACCGCAAAAACCTTTACAAATCCTTTGTTTTGCATTTTACTTTTAATTTATGATGATTACTTTTTTAATTTAATTTCCGGTTAAATTTTGTCGTACACAAGTCTTTTTTGCCGCATACAAGGCTGCAAATATAGTTTTTTTTTCACATTTATATGTAACAAGCCTTCAAATATTTGATGTTTAAGGGCTTTTTTGCCGATTTATTTCATTCCCCTGTTTTTCAGCAACGCTTCCATGCCCGGTTCTGCTCCGCGGAAATTCTTGTAGAGCGTCATAGGGGCTTCGCTATCTCCTTTTTCCAATATGTTCCGGCGGAACAGGCCGGCAGTGGATTTATCAAAGATTCCGTGTTCTTTAAAAGCCTCAAAAGCATCGTTGTCCAGTACGTTCGCCCATAAGTAACTGTAATATCCGGCTGCGTATCCGCCGATGATATGGTTGAAGTAAGTGATACGGTAACGGGGGGCTATTTCCGGAATAAGGCCGAGTTTGCCCATCGCTTCTTTTTCATAGAAAATCATATCTGAATTTTTAACATCTTCCAGCATGTGGAGATTCATGTCGAGAATGGCGGCGGCCAATAATTCCGTTGTCATGAAACCTTGGTTGAAGGTCTTTTGCCGAAGTATTTTTTCGATGATTTCGTCGGGGATTGTTTCGTTGGTCCGGTAATGTCTGGCATACATTTTCAATACCTCCGGCTCAGTGGCCCAATGTTCGTTGATTTGTGAGGGGAGCTCTACAAAATCGCGTGCGACATTCGTTCCGGAAGTTCCTTTATACTTGCATTTTGTCAACAGACCGTGCAAAGCATGCCCGAATTCGTGGAACAGCGTTTCCACTTCATCTATTGTCAGCAGGGAGGGAGTGGCTCCTACGGGTTTGGTAAAATTGCATACATTACACACCAGCGGGCGGATTGTGTCTTGCTGTTCGCGATAATTGCTCATCCATGCACCCCCGCTTTTTCCGGGACGCGGAAAGTAGTCCGCATAGAAAATTCCGAGTAGAGAGCCGTCGGCGTCCTTTACTTCAAATACCTCCACGTCGGGATGATAGGTCGGGATTTCCTCCACTTTTTCCAGTGTAATGCCATACAGTTTGTTCGCTACGGCAAAAGCGCCTTCGCGTACGTTTTCTAGTTTGAAGTAAGGCTTTACCTCTTCTTCAGACAAGTTGAATTTCTCTTTCCGCAGTTTCTCGGTATAATACCACCAGTCCCATGCTTCCAGCTTTTCGCCTTTCCCTTCTTTGTCCATCAGCTTTTGAAGTGCGGATGCCTCTGCCTTTGCCTTGGGCAGGGCGTAACTCCACAATTCGTTCAGGAGTTCCATAACCTTGCCGGCATTTCCCGCCATTGTTTCGTCCAGCATAAAGTTGGCATAACAGTCGAATCCGGATAATTTCGCCTTTTCCAGACGGAGGGAAATGATTTTGCCGATAATTTCTTTGTTGTCATTCTTGTCATTGTTGTTTCCCCGGTTGATGTACGCTTTGTATATTCGTTCGCGAAGCGGACGGTTTTCAGAGTATTGCAGAAAGGGTAGGCGGCTTGCGTTGTGCAACGTAAATAACCATTCGCCCGGTTGTCCCGCCGCTTTTGCTTCTTCGGCGGCACTTTGGCGAAACCATTCCGGAAGTCCGGCCAATTCTTCTTCTTTGTCGATAAAGAGTTGGAAAGTGTTGTTTTCGTTTAATATATTGTTGCTGAAAGCAATGCCGAGTGTGGAAAGTTCTTTGTTGATTTCGCGGAGGCGGGTCTGTTGTTCCGCGCCGAGGTTCGCTCCCGAACGTACAAAGCGACGGTAAGTCTTATCCAACAGACGTTCCTGTTCGGAAGTCAGATGCAGAGAGTCCTTCTGCAGGTACACCTCGTTTACCCGTTTGAAAAGGGCTTGGTTTAAAGAAATATTATCTTCGTGTTCCGAGAGGACCGGAGCCAGTTTGATGGATAGTCCGGTCAGCGAATCGGTTGTTTCCGCATCCGTCATATTGAAGAAGACGGCGCTTACACGGTCCAGGATGGGAGAACTGTTATCCAGGGCCGCAATTGTGTTTTCAAATGTCGGGATTTCCGGGCTTTCGATGATAGCTTCGATATTCCGGTTTTGTTCATCGATACCTTTCAAGAAAGCCGGTTCGTAATGTTCCAGCCTGATTTTGTCGAAAGGAGGGACGCCGTACCGGGTTTTGAACTCTGTAAAGAAAGGATTACTTTCGGTTTTCGTGGCACAGGAGTACATCATACAACTTATCGCTAAAATAGTTAGTGTTCTTTTTATCATCATGAGTATTTTTTATATTAGGGCTTATTATCCTTGCCGTTTGCTGACGTAGCACCAGATTGGATAGTGGTCGGAGGCTTTGATAGAGCGGTCTACCGTACAGTTATACGCTTTCAGGTCAGGGCTGAGCAGAATATTGTCGATTCGGAAATAAAACTTATTCTGGTTGTAGGATATTCCTAATCCTTTGCCGGATTGGGTGAAAGCGTCGTCCAGTTGCCGGGTAAGGATACGGTGCGTATATGAGATGGAACCGTCATTGAAATCTCCGCATGCCAGGATGGTCGGGTATTTGCTTTCTGCGATGGTTTTGGCTACCGAATCCGCTTGTGAGGCGCGAATAGCCGATGCTTCCGCCAATTTCTTCATCAGTTGGCGAAGCCCGGTTTTTACTTTCCTGGCATTCGGGTCTTTAATCATGTCCTCATACATTCCCCTGTCCTCTTTAGTAAGTTTGTTAGACTCCAGGTGATTGTTGATAAGCATGATTGTATCGTTATTTACGGCAAGGACATATTTCATTGAACCATTGTAGGTACTTTCATATTCAATGGGGGAAGCGGAGAGTATGGGGAATTTGGAAAAACAGGCGAGATATACGTCGCTTTTGTTTTGCCGGTGGACAGAATGGTAAGGATACGCTTTCAATGCTTTCTCTATATCTTCTTTTGTTACGAATTGTTTATCTCCTGAGAAATTGTATTCCTGCAGGCAGATGATGTCCGCATTACTTCCTGCCAAGTAAGCCAGGATGGGATTTTTCCCGTCCTTCTTTTGCAGGTTGCTGAAACTCATTGTGTTATAAGATAATATTTTGATACTTCCTTCGGGTATTGTTTCAGTGGCGGAATTGAAAGGTATGTAAGTCCGTATTTGTGGAAAACAGATCAGAAAACCTATGAAGGGTAATAAGACATAACGATAATTGACGAATAGCCAGAGGACGATAAAAAGCAGGTTGACCGTTAGGAATATCGGAAATGCAAGTCCCAGGCTGGAGGAGAGGGGATTTATTTTCGGGTTGAGGTAAGGACTGTAAGCGCTTACTATCATTGTTCCTACAAACAGGGCGTTGACGGCCAGTATCAAATATGTGATGATTTTACCGATATGTTCCATCCTGTTACCTTTTGCTCGCGTCGAACAAGCTCTTTTTTTCCTCTGTGGTGAGACTTTCGTAACCGGATTTTTTGAGTTTGTCCAGAATGCGGTCTATCTCGTCGGATTGCGCTTTTTTACGTGCATTGTAGTCATACTCTTTTTCCCGGCCGTTTTTAGCTTCTCCGTAATGTACCTTCATTTTCGGTTTGCGTTTCCAGGTCTTTTTCTGAAAGAGTGAAATGAAACCGTCCAGAAAGCGGTTGAGCCAGGCAGTCAGGTCTTTCCCTTTGTCCAGGCTGGCTGCAAACCATAGTCCGGCGAGCGCGCCGCCCAAGTGGGCGATGTGTCCTCCTGCATTGCTGGAAGTTATGGATAATACATCTATCCCGATTACAACTAATGCCAGATATTTCAAGCGGACAGAGCCGAACAGGAAAAGTTGGATGCGGTAGTTGGGTTCCCGGTAAGCGGTAGCCGCCACAATAGCCAGCACGGATGCGGAAGCCCCTACGGCGGTGGCAAACGGAAGTACCTGGCTGAAATAGGGAAATAAGTTGTATGCCGCCATGTACAGCAATCCTCCACATACGCCCCCCAGGATGTATAGTCCGCGCAAATGCTTTTCGGAAAAGAAATACAGGAATAAATTACCGAACCAGTAAAGCCACAGCATATTGAACAGAATGTGTAAAAGACCGGCATGCATGAACATATAGGTAAATAAGGACCACGGCTGGAAGATAAACCGGGGTAAGGAAGCCGGCAGGGCGAAAAGGTCGAATATTCCACCGGCATTCAGGTTGAAAAGCTGTAGTATGATACCTATTAACGTACCGGCGATGAAAATCCCTACATTAATGTAAATCAGTTGGATGAATATGTTCCCTCGTCTGAATGTCTCTTTTAAATCAGTTAAAATATGTCCCATTGTTTCTGCTTTTTTTTCTCCAGTATAAAATCAGAATAAGTCCGAACAGCATTCCTCCCAAGTGGGCGAAATGAGCTACATTATCTCCTGCACTGTTAGCCAGTCCCGACCATAATTCGATTGCGGCATATCCGATAACGAAGAATTTCGCCTTGATAGGGAAAGGCAGCGGGAAAATGAATAACTGGTTGTTGGGATAGAGCATGCCGAACGCCAGCAAAATGGCATAGACAGCTCCTGAAGCGCCTACAGTAGTCATCATGTTCAGGTATTCTTCCATCGGAATGATTCCAGTACCTATGTTTACTTGCGCATAGTGGCTCAGCTCAGTTGCGTATTGGATGTATTGTACCCCTTCCTGGATGATTCCCGCACCGATGCCGCAAAGGACATAATAGAAAAGAAAACGTTTGGGACCCCAAGTCTGTTCAAGGATAGGTCCGAACATGAAAACCGCAAACATGTTGAAAAATATATGGCTGAATCCGCCATGCATGAACATATAGGTGATAAGCTGTGCCGGATTGAAGTCGCTGGCAAGGAAAAAATGCAATCCCAGATAATTAGTCAAGTCTATGCCGTAACGTTGGGCTACAAATGTTCCGAAAAATACGATTACATTGATAATTATCAGGTTCTTAGTTACAGTTGGCATCATTTTTTATTTCTAAATAATTATATAAACTTTGCAAAAGTACGAATAAATTCTGTTTTAAAGCATGAAAAAGACTTCCTATTAGCTCTTTTTCAATAATTTGCTGCGTTTTTTTCATGTTTTTATTTGATATGTTGTTTTGTTCGGCTATATTTGTGAAATCAATTCCCTGTAGAACAATCTTTTGTATAACATATATATTAATTAATCATTTTACGTATTATGAATAAGTCTGAACTTATTGGCGCAATGGCTGCAGAAGCTCAAATGAGCAAAGCCGATGCAAAGAAGGCACTTGATGCTTTCATTACTTCAGTTACTAATGCTATGAAAGCCGGTGAGAAAGTGTCTCTTGTCGGTTTCGGAACTTTCTCTGTAAGCGAAAGGGCAGAAAGAACTGGTATTAACCCTTCTACGAAGGCAACTATTACTATTCCCGCTAAGAAAGTCGCTAAGTTTAAAGCGGGTGCTGAATTGTCTGCGGCTGTTGAATAAAATATATAGTTGAAAGAATTTGGAAAGAGGAGACGCAGCACGTCTCCTTTTTTTGTATCTTTGCGCACAAGAAACAACTTGATTATGAAGATAGAAGATAAACTTGTAGCGTCCGTTATCAGCGGACTGAAAGCACTTTACGGTCAGGAAGTCCCTGAAAAGGCGGTGCAGTTGCAAAAAACCAAAAAAGAATTTGAAGGGCATTTGACTTTGGTGGTATTTCCTTTTCTGAAGATGTCAAAAAAAGGGCCGGAACAGACGGCACAGGAAATCGGTGAATATCTGAAAGCGAACGAACCGGCGATAGCTGCATTTAATGTGATAAAAGGTTTTCTGAACCTGACGGTTGCATCGGCTACCTGGATTGAGCTGTTGAATGAAATCCAGGCTGACGAACATTACGGACTGGTGGAAGCTACTGAAAATTCCCCGTTGGTTATGATTGAGTATTCTTCTCCGAATACAAATAAACCGCTTCATCTGGGACATGTGCGCAATAATCTGCTGGGTAATGCATTAGCCAATATTATTGCGGCGAATGGCAATAAGGTGGTAAAGACAAATATTGTAAATGACCGCGGTATCCATATTTGCAAATCCATGCTGGCGTGGAAGAAATACGGAAATGGTGAAACGCCCGAAAACTCCGGTAAGAAAGGAGACCATTTGGTAGGTGATTATTATGTGTCTTTCGACAAGCATTATAAGGCGGAAATTGCCGGGCTGATGGAAAAAGGCATGACGAAAGAAGAGGCGGAAGCGGCTTCTCCGTTGATGCAGGAAGCACGCGGGATGCTTGTGAAATGGGAAGCCGGCGATCCGGAGGTACGCTCATTGTGGGCGATGATGAATAATTGGGTATATGCCGGATTTGATGAAACCTATAAAAAGATGGGGGTCGGATTTGATAAAATATACTATGAATCAGATACTTATCTCGAAGGAAAAGAAAAAGTCATGGAGGGGCTTGAAAAAGGTTTCTTTTTCAAAAAGGAAGACGGTTCTGTCTGGGCTGACCTGACTGCGGAAGGGCTGGACCATAAGTTATTGCTCCGAGCTGACGGTACATCGGTTTATATGACTCAAGATATTGGTACGGCTAAGCTGCGTTTTGCCGATTATCCGATTGATAAAATGATTTACGTAGTCGGTAACGAGCAGAACTACCACTTCCAGGTACTTTCTATCTTGCTGGATAAGCTCGGTTTTGAATGGGGCAAGAGCTTGGTTCATTTCTCTTACGGAATGGTGGAACTTCCAGAAGGCAAAATGAAATCCCGTGAGGGTACGGTCGTTGATGCTGATGACCTGATGGAGGAAATGATTGCCACTGCCAAAGAGACTTCGCAGGAACTCGGAAAACTGGACGGACTGACACAGGAAGAAGCGGATGATATCGCCCGTATTGTAGGCCTGGGCGCATTGAAATATTTTATTCTCAAGGTAGATGCCCGTAAGAATATGACGTTTAACCCGAAAGAATCTATTGATTTCAACGGCAATACGGGACCGTTCATACAATATACCTACGCCCGTATCCAGTCGGTACTTCGGAAAGCGGCCGAATCAGGTATTGTGATACCGGAACAGATACCGGCGGGTATAGAGTTGAATGAAAAAGAAGAAGGACTGATTCAGATGATTGCTGATTTTGCAGCGGTTGTAAAACAGGCGGGAGAGGATTACAGCCCGTCCGTTATCGCCAATTATGCTTATGATTTGGTGAAAGAATACAATCAGTTCTATCATGACTACAGCATTTTGCGTGAGGAGAATGAAGATGTGAAAATATTCCGTATCGCTTTGTCCGCCAATGTAGCGAAAGTGGTTCGTCTAGGTATGAATTTGTTAGGCATTGAAGTTCCTTCACGGATGTAAATCCTTTCGTAAGCGATAAGAAAGGGCCGTTTCAAACTCTGTTTTATGCTGAACCCCGAAAGTCTGACAAAACTTTTGGGGTTCAGTGCATTTAGGGGCAACGATACGGATACGGTTCTTTCATTATCGTGCAGCATCAAATTCCAATAAAGAGTTATTTTCCCTCCGATTGAAACTTTGACATGTTTCTCTTTAAAGGTTCCGGATACCTTTTATTTTATTCCCCTGGCTGGAGGATAACGGGTTACAACATTATCACTTTTTGCTTTTCTTCGAAGCAAATTTCCCCTTTTTAGGAGCGTTCACATCCTTTTCATCCTGTAATTTTATCAGTGCCATACAGCTCTGTAAATCCAAATCTTTAGGAATTATATCTTTGGGAATTTTATAATTGCTTCCTTTATAGCTGATGTACGGTCCGTAACGGCCGTTCAGAATCTCCAGTTCCGGCTCTTCTTCAAACTTCTTCACATGACGTTCGGCTTCTTTGGTACGTTTCTCCAAAATTAGCTGTTCGGCCTCTTCCAAAGTGACCTCCATCGGGTCCAGTGTTTTCGGGAGTGACACATACACCTTGTTATGCAGGATATACGGACCGAAACGGCCGATACCCACACTGACCGTCTTTCCTTCATAGTCGCCTAACGTACGGGGCAATTTAAATAATTCCAACGCTTCTTCCAGCGTGATGGTCTCTATCGATTGTCCCTTTTTCATGGGGGCGAAACGAGGTTTTTCTTCATCTTCCACTGTACCTATCTGCACGACGGGACCGAAACGCCCGATTTTTACCGAGACAGTTTTGCCCGTTCCCGGCTCTTGGCCGAGAATACGTTCGCCTACCTTATGTTCCGTTTTTATAGCCAGCGTATTTTCTACCGACGGATGAAATTGCCCGTAGAAATTTTTTAAAATAGACGTCCATTTGATTTCTCCTTCGGCAATTTCATCGAATTCTTTCTCCACACTGGCTGTGAAATTATAATCCAGGATGTCCGGGAAATATTCGGTAAGGAAGTCATTCACTACCGTCCCGGTATCCGTAGGGAACAGTTTGGCTTTTTCCGTGCCGGTAATTTCAGTATGGCTTTCATCGTTGACCTGCCCGTCTTTTAATGTCAGGACGTTAAATACACGTTTTTCCCCGTCTTTGTTACCTTTTTCCACGTATTCTCGTTGTTGGATAGTCGAGATGGTAGGAGCGTATGTAGACGGTCGGCCGATACCCAATTCTTCCAGTTTACGAACAAGGCTTGCCTCGGTATAACGCGGCGGACGTTGTGTAAAACGTTCGGTCGCTACAATGGGGCCGTGTTCCAGTTTCTGGCCTTTTTTCAGCGGAGGCAACAAGCGGCTTTCATCTTCCGGTTCGTTTTCATCGTCATAAGATTCGCGGTAGACACGCAAGAAACCGTCGAATTTAATCACCTCGCCCACGGCTGTAAATACATCGTTACTTCCGCTCACGGATATGGTGGCAGTTGTTTTTTCCAGTTCCGCATCCGCCATTTGCGAAGCAATCGTACGTTTCCATATCAGGTCATACAGCCTCTTCTCTTGCGATGTACCTTCAATAGACTGATTTTCCATGTATGTGGGACGTATAGCCTCGTGCGCTTCTTGCGCCCCTTTGGTTTTAGTTTCGAAATGACGGGGATGCACATACTGTTCACCCATCATTTTTATGATGGCATCCTTGCTTCCTGCAATTGCATATTCAGACAGATTGACGGAGTCCGTACGCATGTAAGTGATGAATCCCGATTCGTACAAACGTTGGGCAATCATCATGGTTTGCGCTACCGTATAACCTAATTTGCGTGCCGCTTCCTGTTGCAGTGTGGAAGTCGTGAACGGAGCAGGCGGCGTTTTTTTAAGGGGGCGTGTCGTAATATCCTCAATAGCGAAAACCGCCCCTTTGCATGCATTAAGAAAGGTTTCCGCCTCTTTCTTGGTTTTGATGCGACGAGCCAGCTCGGCTTTCATTTCCACTGGTTTGCCGTTGGTGTCCGGAACCAGAAATATGGCAATGACACGATAAGAAGCTTCGGTTTTGAAAGTCTGTATCTCGCGTTCCCGTTCCACAATCAGGCGTACGGCGACAGATTGCACACGTCCTGCCGAAAGCGCCGGTTTGACTTTCTTCCAGAGTACGGGAGATAGTTCGAAACCTACGATACGGTCCAGAATCCGTCGTGCCTGTTGCGCGTTTACCAGATTGAGGTCGATATCGCGCGGTTGTTCAATAGCTTTTAAAATAGCGTTCTTCGTGATTTCATGGAAGACAATGCGTTTGGTGTTTTCCGGTTTTAGTTTTAAGACTTCATACAGATGCCAGGCAATGGCTTCCCCTTCGCGGTCTTCATCGGATGCGAGCCATACGGTTTCCGCCTTTTGGGCTTCTGCTTTCAGTGTACCAACCAAAGCCTTTTTGTCTGCCGGAATTTCGTAATCGGGTTTAAAATTCTTTTTTACGTCAATACTGAATTCTTTCTTCTTCAGATCACGTATGTGTCCGTAACTTGAAAGGACCTTGAAATCTTTCCCTAGAAATTTTTCAATCGTTTTTGCTTTTGCCGGAGACTCGACAATGACAAGGTTTTTCTGCATAATTCTTTCTTTTATAATGGCTTGTACCATAATATTCGGGGACAAAAGTAAAAAAAAAGATTCTCGTTACCTTATATTATAAGGAGAATTTAATAAAATCTTAGGTTTTGCCGATACCGGTTCCACCTTTTACGTCAGCAATTCGGAAATTCAGCGTTGTCATCTCCGGGACCGGCTTTCCGAGTCGGGAGATGTTTCCAGACCGGTCGGTATTTTTTGTTTGTAGCCGTTTAAGCCGTAATACAGTATATAGACCTCTCCGGCTATAATCAATATCCAAGTCCAATGCCAGTTGCCGCCCATCACATCGGCAAGGATTCCTTGTAAAAGGGGGATGATGCCTCCTCCTACTACGCCCATTGTCAGCACTCCCGATGCTTTGGCAGTATATTGCCCGAGCCGGTCGGTTGCCAGGGTGAAGATGGCCGGCCACATGATGGAATGGAAGAAACCAATACCGGTTAATATCCAGGGGTTTGCCGTTAACATAGCAATCACCAGCAATGCTATTGCTCCGATAGAAGCGGCTACCAGTTGTTTTTCGGAAGATATGCTTTTGATAAAAGAGCCTCCCAAACGTCCCAATAGCAGAAGCCCCCAATACAAAGCAGCCATGTGAGTGGCATTGGCGGCGAATCTCCCTCCCAGTTCGGATGCGTACATGTTGACGTTTGCTCCGACAGCCACTTCGATTCCGACATAGCAGAAAATACCCCATACGCCTAGTTTCAAATGCCTGAAAGACCATACGCTTTTTTCGAGTTTTTCTCCGGGTGATTGCCGGATATTGCCTGTGCCGGGCATTTGTATCTTGTTTATGTAAATGGCGGTAACCAGCATTAATAGTATTAAAATAACGAGCGGGACGATGAATTGCCTGGTAGAGATGTCGTGCAGCGGTGTCCCGTAGAAAATCAGATAACTGATGACAAGCGGCGCTACAGCCATACCGATTGAATTGCTGGTTCCGCCAATCATCTGTCGCTGTAAGGCTGTCGTATGTCCAATCGGGCAGACGGCAAGATATAGATTGAGCACCACCTGCAGAACGGTGGCAGCCGTGCCGATGATGTAAGAGCCGGCCAAGAAAATAAAGAATCCTACGGAAATCTCATTTCCCAAAATGGAGACTTGTGCCGGCAGATATATATGGAAAAGAACGGCGAGTTCATAAATAGCCAACCCGGCGATAAGTATCAGCAATGCTAAAAAGGATGTTTTCCGATACCCGTATTTTTCCAGCCACTGGGTTCCGAATCCCTGTGAGAGGGGATAAGCAAGAAACCATGAAAAATTCAGCATTGTGACTAACGCATTCGTTATGTTTCCGTCATGGGGCAGCATTGCGGTTTGGAGCGGTATCTGGAACTGTTGGTTGATTACAGTGAAAAGCCCTACTATAAAATAAAGTACCAGCATCACTATAAATACGGCAAGTGCGTTCACCGCTTTCCTTTGATTGTCATTTCGATTCATATTGTTGTCATTTGGATATTATGAATGACAAAACAATTTTCAGTTTTGAAAGGTTGCCTGGAAAAACGCTTTTTGTGTTTGTGGATAAGAATGGATGAATAGTCCGTAGTAATGTGGGTTTGTCCGATAGTAAAAATAAAACGTTAATTGAGCCCAGTCTGGAAGTTCTTCTATGTTTGATGCTACTTGCCAAGTATTGCATCTGACGGAATAAACTTTTCAAGTGGGCTCAAGGAATTGAATGTTAAATTAATAAATGAAAGCATGCCTTAACATGTAATCTTTCGTTTTGTCTGGATTCGAGATTAGCCGACAAAAGAAGGATGACACGCTCATCCTTCTTTTGTCGATTGGTGAAGTATTTGCCGATGTCAGTGAAGGACCATCACATTTCCTACCTCATTGATTAGTTTCAGCTCTTCTTGTTCGGCATCTTGGAATAATTGCCAAATCATGACGCCGGCATAATTCTCGTCTAGGACATATTGGCATTTCTGGCGAATGAGCGGCCGGCCGTTGTAAAAAGTTGTACCTCCCTGACTATTGGCGTCTGCCACTTCCGGAGTTGCTCCATAGTATTTTAATACGCCTTTGAAACGGATGGCTCCTACATCGTCTATTCCCGTTTTTTTATCCCATGAATATCCGTAAAACGGAAGTCCTCCTACAATTTTGGATTTGGGAGCGATTTGTTCCGACCAAGTGGTGAGATCGTTGACAAAATCGTCGTATGAAGCATGTTGTCCGGCACTGGAAAAACTAGGCATGCGTTTGTCATAACTCATGATATTGATATAATCATAATATTCTGCCCATTCTTTAGTGTATCTGTTCACGCCGTTTACCGCGCATGTCATTAACAGCTTTTCTTCGGTATCTTCATACCACATTTTTCTGGCTTCATCCAATTGTCGGGTAAATTCCAGGAGATGCGCCAAATTCCAGTGGTTATATTCTTCAAAGTCGATATCGAAACCGTCCAAGCCATTGGTGATGGTGAAACTGATGATGTTGTTAACCAGATTGTTTCTGGTTTCTTCATTGCTGATGGCAGTTGCAAATGTGCCATCCTTCTGTTTTGCCAGGGAAATGAGTACTTTTATTTCTTTTCTATGAAGTGTTTCCACCACATTTTTGATTCTCTTTGATACTCTGGTGTCATCCAGTGAACCGTCTGCCTTGACAAGTAAGAAACTAATATTGACATGTGTCAGATATTCCCAATGCAGACTTTCGAATTCCGTGTCGAATAAATAGTCATTAAGCGGCAGATAGCCGATGACTACTCTTTTTTGTACGGGAGCCGGGTCTTCCCGCAAGTCGGGGAGTTCAACGGTATATACTGCGGTTTCATTGTCACGGCCTGTTACGGTGAAGGTCTGGTTTTCTTCCCAACGTTCCGTATTTTCAGGTTTAGGGGAGATCGTCGCTCCTTTTGACAGTTGGTACTTGACCTCTGTTATTGCCGACCGGCTGGTTATTCCTCCGATGTGGACGGTTTTATTCATTTCGTCTATCGTTCCTCTATAGGACGTGCCGCCGCATTGAATAATGAATTGTTCGATTCTAGCTCCTGTCGTTTCTTCTATCGGTTCTTTGGAATCCCCGCAACCCATGCATACGGTAATCGCCAACATGGATATGATGTGTATTAATTCTTTCATATTGATGTTTTATAAATTTATTTCTATTAGTCTTCTCCCCAGTTTACCGGAGCGGTGTACTCCCAATAATCATAGGTCGCAGCTCCGCCAGCCGGCGTAACACCTAAAATGATTTGGGCATTTGTACCGTATGCTACCCCTGTATAGCCGGATTCGGCTCTTAGTTCATTGCCGTTCAGTGTCCATTGGAAGTCTATACTTCCGGTTGTAGAACCGGCTAAAATATTCAGCCCCATAGAATAAGACTGGTTAGAATCATCAAATGGTATTTGCACGACTTTTAGGTTGTTGTCATTCGGATCATATATTCCGCAGCGGGCATTGTCTCCACCTCCTTTGAACAACATCCATCTGACTTCAACTGTTTCGTAAAGGAAATAAAGCTGGCATTTGGCATCCGCAGCACTGGATTTGATATGGAACGTATAGTATCCGGGTTTCATTCCTTCCCGTGAGATGCGGCAATTGCTTCCTGCCGGTGTAAAGGTTACTTCCCCGTTATTGAAAGTTGGCGTACCGGCGGTCACTGTCCAATCTTTTTCTATAAATGCGTTTCGCGTGCTCTCTACTTTGTACCCCAGTTTTAACGTAATGATTTTCTCAACGGGTACGTCCTCTGATTCAGCCTTATTGCGAATCTTAAATTTGGACGAACGTACGGATGAACCTTCATTCTGTTCTGAAATATGAATACTGATTGTTCCGTCACCGTTGTATTCGGTTTCATTGAATGAATACCAATTGTCATCCGTGTTTTCCTTTTCTACCACCCATTCGCCGTTGGAGAAAACGGGAAGTGTTACCGTTTCCGTACCATACGGGATTTTCAGGACGGAGGTTTCCGGATTGAGTATGATACCTTCCTGAACACAGGTTAGCGTAACCGCTACCTCGTTGTGGCGGTCATAGAAGACAATTTCTCCGGTACGTTGTTCACCCTTGTTTTCCGATGCTTCTAACCGAATGTTTCCATCCAGATTACCGGTGTTCCCACCAGAGAAAGAAAGCCACTCTTCGCCTTTAGTGATGGCCGCCGACCATTTTTGATTAGCTTCTATGTTGAGTGTCAGCGTTATTCTTTCCTTATCGAATTCGATTGCTTCTTCTGTATTTTCATGGTTCTTGATTCGTAAGTAAGCAATACCTTTTTGGATGACGGTTACTTCTTTACCTGTCCAATAATCACTTTTAATCGTAATCATGTCGGTACGGTCATCCAGTTCGGTATTCGGCAGATAACGTATTTCCACTTCGTAAAGTTTCCCGGCTTCTCCTGTAGCGGGAGTGATTGTACACCAGTCGTTATGTTCACTGAATACAGTCCACGGTTCTGTTGATTTTACTTGAATATTGACAGGGTCGCTTCCGTCTGCGGCAATGGTGTAGCTATCTTCCGCTTTGTAGCGTAAGTCCACCCATTTTTCTTGTTCATTGTCTTTGCACGATTGGACGCACAGAGAACTGATGATAACCAGCGCCCCCAATAAAGTGCGCCGGTTTAAATTCTGTTTGATAAGCTGTTTCATAACTCTGTTTTTCAATGATTATTCAGTGGTGGAAGGAGTTATAATATCAATGGGAGTTATCTCGAAAGATTCGATTTCTATAGTACCGCCCGCATGGTTTTTCAGGAAACCGAAAAATATGATATTACCAGTATTGGTGCTTCCTGAACCGGTAAACGGATTTTTCAAAGCTGTTCCAGTTGCCGGATATGTTCTGATTTCTCCGTATACAGTTCCGTCAACTGCAATCTGAACAATCACATTGTCATTATTTTCGGGATTCGGAATGAGAGCTAATTTTGCGGATTTCATGGTATTTAATTTTGCAAGGGTCAATCCGTTTTCTCCGTTGAGTTTGACATTCGTATTGATTCCTCCGTTGTTTCCATTGGTGTCTCCCCAATTATCTCTTATTCTTAGATTAAAGTCATTGACATCTGCATAGCTGCCGTTGGGTTCGTTGTCTCCCATCCAGCAATTGACGGTAGGTCCGGTGCTACCCTTCGATTCATCCATGTAATATTGGAAAAATACCGCTCCACTTGTCAAATTAACGGATTTGAGTTTTGCTTCGAATATGGCGCGTTTATATCTTCCTATGGAGAAGCGTCCTTTGGTGATGGTTACCCCTTCATTTTCTAGGGTATATGCAGCTTCCGTATCCCATTCGACTGAAGATGCCGGCATTCGGTTCTGTTTCACCACCAGTTCTACCGGTTCGATACCGATAGATTGTTCTGTAGCTTCCAGTTTGACAATACCGGTACGGTCTTTGAAGAAAATTTCGGAAAGCGTAGTAACCGTAATGCTATTTTCATCATTGTTTTTAACGACATTGAGCCATGTTTCGTCAGTGGTTACTTTCCATTTATCGGCAGCTAGGGTCGTGTTTACGGTAAAAGTCCTGCTGCTTCCCGTGGTTGTTTCCGTGAAAGTGCGGTCTGTTTCGGTCAATTCCGTAAATTCCAAGGTAATGCCTTTTTGTGTCACCTCGAAGGTTTTCTCTTCCAATCCGTTGGAAACAGTGACTGTGGCTGTTCTTTTCATACCCGGGTTGGCATCTGCCGCTATGGCGTAAACAGTTGTTTTTTCTTCGCTTCCTGTACCTGCATTCTTGTCAAAAGTCAGCCATTGACGGGAAGAAGTCACCTCCCAGTCTTTGTTGGATGTAACGGTAAAAGGAACACGTCCGCCAGTCGTTTCTATCTGGGTATCTGCCGGTTGTATGCCTAATGTCCCTCGGATGATTCTGATTACCGTCGGTGTGGAAATATTCTCTGCCGTGATGGTCAGTGTCGCTACGAGTTCTTGTTTGCCCGGACTGGGATTGGGAGTGATATTCACGGTAATCTCGGCAATGAGTGAGCTGGCCGAACTCATTGAAGGAGTGGGACGGCACCATTCTTTATCGCTTTCTATCTTCCAGGGAGTGGTAGAACTGATGTTGAACATAAGAGTATGCGGAGATGCTGCCGATACGGAATATTCACTGAGGGCATCAGTCTCCATTCTGGCGGGATGTCCGTCTTGAGAGTCGATATTTAATTCTTGACATGAACTTAGATTGAGTGTACATGCCATCCATAGAGATAACAGCATTGTACCGATTGATAATTTTTTCATATAGCGTATTATTTTTTTGTTATGAACGGATATGGCAAGGGAGATACTCCTTACCATCCCGTATTTTGTGGGTTAAGATTCTCGTTCTTGTTTAGCTCGCTTAGTGGAATCGGATAGAGATTCATGCGTGAGTTCCAATATCTGTTTTTATAGATTTTGCGTTTGAAAGTCAGACCATCCGCACCTTTCTCAATACTGACTCCGTAAAGTTCCTTTTGTGTATTATTTCCAATCATCCATCTGCGTACATCCCAGAAACGATGGTCTTCAAAAGCGAATTCTACGCGCCATTCGTTTTGTAACGCTTTGATGAATTCATCTTTATCCGTAATCGATAAGGCTGGCATACCGGCATTTGCACGTACTTCATTAAGGGCCCATGTAGCGGATTTCGGCATATCCTCTCCGCCGGTTTGTGTAGGGCCGAACGCCATGACCATTGATTCTGCATACGTCAGCAACGTTTCTGCATAACGGTAGATAATCCAATGGTGTTTGTTGGCTACTTCCTGGTCGGGTACGAAATTGGTACTTTCTTGAATGTATTTTCTGAGGAAATATCCGGTCGGCGAGCCACCCTCGGATACCGGAGCGTCATCGTCCCCTCCTTTATACAATGCTATTTTCGAACCTTTGAAAGGCATACCGTTAGCCAGGACAGTGAGGGCGAGGCGGGGATCACGGCGGTCATACGGGTTTTGAGGGTCAAACCTGCGGTCATTGCAAATCCAGCCGTTTTCTCCCAAGGTCACCGGATAACCGTCAAGTGTCTGGAAAGCATCTACTAGATTTTGTGATGGAAAAGTTGCGGTGGCAGGTGTGCTGCGTGTTCCTTCCGTAAACCGAATCGGGAAATTGTTGCGTTCGAAAGCGGCACTCGCATCGTTCCGGCGGAACAGGACTACTTCGGGTGATTCGAGGTTGTTCGCTTTCTCACCGGGATCGAGTTGGTACAGGTTAAGTTTAATAATATCGTAAGCAGCCCGTGCGGAAGTTTTCCATTTTTCCTGATTATCAGGCGAATGTAATGGACTGGCTGCATAAAGTAATGCCTTGGATTTCAATGCCATGGCGAATCCCTTCGTGATACGCCCGGTCTCTTTTTCAGTTACGTCCTGATAGGTTTTCGGCAGTTTGGCGGCTGCATCGTCACATTCGGATACGATGAAAGCGATAACGTCGTCAAAGGAGGTTTTTCTGATTGAGTTTGCTTCTTCGGGTGTCAGCACTTTAAGAGGCATGGCGATATCGCCGTAACGGCGTGCCAGTTCGAAAAAATAATAGGCTCTGAGTACACGTGCTTCATACGGAAAGTAAGCAAGTTGTTCCATCCATGTTTGATATTTATCGGTGTATTCATAACGTGAGAAGTCGACTTTCTCCATTGATTCAAGAAATTCGTTACTTGCCCGGATTCCTTCATAGAGTGTCCATTGGTCATCACGGGTTTTCAATGCCGACCAGTTGCCGTTAGTCATATCTTGTATGCTTCCTCCCGTTGCCCCGAATTCTGCATCGTCGCAAGCGCAGTCTCTCATTGCTCCGTCAATCGTTCCGAAGTCTTGCGGTATGTATGTGTACACATTAGTCAACATTTGTTTTGTTTTATTGAAGTACCGGTAAATATCCTCTTTTGTGTTCAATCCGCTAGTCTCGTCAAAATCGAGATAGTTGCAAGAACAGAATATGATGGCCGGCACACAGACAGTCAGGATATGTTTAAGTTTCATATAATTTTTTATTTATCAGGTTAAAAATTGAATTTCACTCCCATCCAATACGAACGTATGGACGGATAATCTGCACCTAGCATCTCCGGATCAGCAAAACTGATATTGTCCAGCGAAAACAGATTAGTACCTTGCAGGTATATTTTCATGTCAGCGAAACGTAGTAGTTTGCGGGGAAGTGTATAGGCTATGTACAGGTTTCTCAATTTCAGAAAAGAACCGTCGCGATACCATAGCGAATTGGGCTGATAGTTGTTGGCGTTCGTTTGCGTAGTCAGACGCGGCATGGTAGCATTTGCCGCATTTTCCGGTGTCCAAGGAGTTTCGTTGTCAAGGAACGTATGGGAGATATTACCGTTGTTCACCAATGGTTTGTACAGTGGAGAATTGAGCAGGCTGGTGGTTATACCGGTCATTCCCTGGAAATCCGCACTGAGTTCGAAATTTTTGTATGAAGCGTTCAGATTGAACCCGAAATAGAATCTTGGGATACTGGAACCGAACATTTTCACTTTGTCCTGTTCGTCTATCCGGTTGTCTCCGTTCTGGTCCTTATATTTAAGGTCACCCGGACGGACGGTTGAGAATGTCTGTGCCGGGCTATTGTTGATATCTGTCTGATCTCTGAAGAAACCGATGACCTCCAGCCCGTATTTCTGTCCTACCCGGTTACCCTGGGTATAGAGGTAGTCGTACGCTTGATATTCCTGATCATCGCGTATGACTTTGCTGTCGATGTATGAAGCATTGGCGCTGATGCCGTAGTTGAAATCTTTACCGATATGGCCGTTCCAGCCGATGGAAGTATCAAAGCCTTTATATTCTTGGATTCCTTCACATTGTTTACCTACATCTACACCGATGATTCCGGAAATGGAAGAAGAACCTTGTATGAGGATATTGCTTCTCCTTTCATAAAAACCTTCCATATAGACGGAAAGACGATTGCCGAAAGCGTTCAGTTCTATTCCGTAAGTTGCTTTTTTCGATTTTTCAGGGACCAGGTTCTCCACCGGCAAGCGGCCTTCTGCCAACCCGTATTGCGCAGTGGAATTTTGAGTGAAATAGTACCCTCCGCTGCTGCTGTATGATTGGCGGTAAAGTTCATGCTGCATATTCCCGTCATAGCCTGAGATTCCGAAAGATGCATAAATTTTCAGCAGATTGACAGGCTTTACGCCAGCGAAAAACTTTTCGTTCGAAGCGATCCAACCGGCAGATATTGCAGGATAGAGATGGAAACGTTCGCCTTCGGGCAGATAGGCTGTTCCGGAGTAATTGAGCACTCCGTTCAGTAAGTAGCGATTATCGTATGTATAACTTGCATGCATCAACATCGATTGTCTTTTAGAACTCTTATTCCTATTGTTAACCATGTATGATTGCTGGTCATAGACGAGTGACATACGAATATCGTGTATTTCCCGGCTGAGCCGGTAATTGATTTTAGCTTGTATATTTGAACGCAGAAAGAGCGATTTGAATTTGGAATTGCCATGTTCAATCACTCCGGAATTTTTACCATACGTGACAGGAGTTGTCACTAGTGTGCCGTCATCGAGAATGGATGCCTGGCTGTCTGTGTACTGGTAGTTTCTGCTGGATGAGTCATACATCGCTCCCGTATTGTCGAATGCTACGGATACTTCCGCGGAAAATCCTTTTAACAAAACATCCAGTTCCTGTCTCAGTGAAGCGTTGGCGAGCAGCGTTCCGTAAGTGGTACGATAATCCCCGGTGCTTTCCAGTAAAGCGACCGGATTGTTGTAACTATAAATGCTGTTACCTCCGTAGATGCCATCTGCATACTGTACGGGGAATGCGGCGGAAGGAGTTCTGTAGATAATTTCTGAGAAAATAGATTCGCCGTTTTCTGTATTACCGATATTGTAGGAACTGTTTGTCTCTTGTAACTTTCCTAACAATCCGATTTTAAAGGAGGTTTTCGGAGTCAGGTCCACATCGATGTTTGTACGGATGTTCAGGCGTACGTCCGATGGCTTGGTATTATAACGTTCGTCGGATTGTTCTTCCTTATAAAAAGCTTTGTCATGCATATAGTCTATTACAGAATAATAACGGAACCGTTCGCTTCCGCCGTCAAAAGTAAGACTTAACCGATGATTGCTTGATATCTTATTATAGACCTCGTTCCACCAGTTTACGTTCGGGTATTCGTACGGGAAAGTATTGTTTTTGAAAGCTGCCAGTTCCCGGTTATTGTAACGCGGGTTTAATCCGTCTAAGGTTAATGCGGTATTCATGCTTTCGGCATACGTGTATGCGTCTGCGAATTCCGGTTTCCGGAACTGAGTACTGAGGCCGTATTGATATTGTGCGGAAACTTTCAGTTTGTCAACATGCCCGTGTTTGGTGGTAACGATTACTACGCCGTTGCCTCCCCTTACTCCGTAGAGAGCAGTGGCTACCGCATCTTTCAATATCTGAACCGATTCGATTTCCGGAGCAGTGATATCCGACAAGCTACGTGGAAATCCGTCAATAATGACAAGCGGGGCGTTTCCATGAATACTTAATGACGGAATGTTATTTGCATTGCTTCCGCTTCCCTGATATACATTTAATCCGGCAATTTTGCCGTAAAGGGCTTTGGCGATATCTATTTCCGGAGATTGCTCCAGGACTTCGGCGTTAATGCCTCTGGCTGACCCGGCGAGGTTGTTTCCGGAAGCTGTTACCTGATAGCCTAGTTGCACGGTCATGGGCAAACTGTCGTTTACCGGCTTTTCTTGTGCGTACACAGAGGTGGCGAGGCTGCCGATTAATGCTATGATTATATATTTTTTCATACGATATATTTAACTTGATTGGTTATAGGGTGATTACCATCCGGGATTTTGGGTCATTCCATAGGCCATATTTATTTCTTTCTGGGGAATGGGAGACAAATACCATTTAGTGTCCCATTTGGTTGCCCAGTAACGTGACGAAATCTCATAAGTACCTTTGAATATCAGATAAGCAGGGTTACTCTTGTCTTCTCCTTCGGGAACGATTGACTCCAGACCGTACAGTTTCTTCTGAAAATCTTTTTCACGTCCCCATCGAACCAAATCGAACCATCGTACTTCTTCAAAACCGAACTCGAGTGCCCGTTCGTGCAGGATAGCTTCACGGAAAGTTTTTTGATTCATGGGACCCGTTAATCCGGGTAATCCGACACGGGTACGTACTTGGTTGAGGCAATCAAATGCCGTATTGTCGGGAGCTCCTTTAAATTCATTGATGGCTTCGGCGTAACTTAGCAAGACTTCCGGCAGGCGCAGATAAGGCCATTGAGTCGGAACATTTGTCCGGTCGCTGCTTGACGGTAAGATAAATTTCATCATCAGGAAACCCGATTGCCCCGGACGATAATCAGAATTTCCATAGTACACCGGCGCAGGTCTGTCGTTGAAATACAGTGAGCCGGGTACTGCCACGTTTTCGTATAATCTGGGGTCACGAGTCAGCGTGCCGTTTCTTTCAAAGAAGGGCTGTTTCTCCGGGTTTTCCCAATTGAAATTTTCGGGAAACTCCGTACCGTCCGCCCAGGAAAACATGTTTACGTAGTTCAAGGTCGGACCGGAATAGAAACGCTGGTCGTATAAGGGCTGGTTGACAGTTTCATTGTATCCTTGCCGGGTTGAAATCAAGACTTCCGTACCCCCTCTGTTATAGTATCCGGACCGGTAGGCGAGGCGTCTCGCTTCCGCCGTCTCCTCTTTCGGTTGTGTTATTTGATAAATTCCCCGTCTTTTGAGTTCGTTCATGAAGTCTTCGCCTGCTTTCATGGCTGCTTCCCACCGTTTGCTGTCATAATTGCCGTAACAGGTGTATTCATCGGCTTGTTCGTGCCATTTCTTATCAGAGTTAAAAGTAGGGCTTGCTGCGAACAGAAGTACTCTGAGCTTTAAACCCATAGCCCCCGCTTTGGTCATTCTGCCGTCTTCGGTATTACTTTGTTTCCATTTCAGGTCGGGAATCGCTTCGTCCAGCAGCGCGACTATTTTCTGAACGGTTTCGGCGAATGTGATGCGCGGGAAATTCATAGGCTCGGTGATTTCAATCGCATGGTCTACCCAGGCTACTCCTCCTACATAACGCAACATTTCAGCATAACTGATAGCGATAATCATTTTGGCCTCGGCGATACGTTCGTTTTTTTCTTTTTCACTCATGTCGGGCACTCTGTCTACGTTTTCGATATAAGTCAAAGCATACCGAATCGCTTTATATTGCGTTTCCGAACCGAAATAATAAGCTTGCCTGTCAGGACCGGTAACGCTGGCGCTTAACATGCCGTTATAATAAAGCATGCGCGGTCCATCCTGGCTCTGGTCTCTGAAACTCTGGTATAAGTCGGTGAGTGCCTCCAATATGTTTCCGCCCAGTTTGTTCCGGGGAGCATCGCCGGTCGGCAATCCGTACGGTAAAAATGTGTATGCGGTGTTCAACACTTCCTCGGCATGAGCTTTGGAACTGAACATGGTGTCTAGTATTGCTCCGGAACTTTCCGGTTGGCTTCCCAGAAATTTGTCTCCGAATGTCAAATCAGAACAAGAGCAGATACAGCCGACAATGCAAATGAATAGTAAATTGATGATATGTTTCATTGTTTTGCGGTATTTAGAAATTAAGATTAACACCTATGCTGTAGACCTTTACTAACGGATAAGAACCTGTGTTGTTACCCAGACTTTCCGGATCAATAATGTCAAGAGGACTGAAAGTGAGTAGGTTATATCCATTTAGCGATATTCCCAAACTATTGGCGCCGATAGCTTTCAGAAAATGTTTGTTGGTGAATGTGTATCCCACTGTCAATGTTTTCAGCCGGATGTAGGAAGCATCTCTAAGCCAAAGGGTCGATTCGCTGGCATTCCATTGGTAATCTTTGGTCGCACGCGGGAATTCCGCTTCTAATTGGTTCTCCTCGGTCCATCCTTTTTTGTAAAAATAATCGAGCAGGCCTCGTTTGCCACCATTGGTAAACGGGACGCGGTATTCTATTTCGAGCATTTTATTTACGTGGGCAGCACCGCTCCATTGCATGCTGAAGTTAAAGCCTTTATAGGTAAACCCGGCATTCATCCCGAATACATATTCCGGGCGTTCCGAGTATCCGCTTCGTGCCATGTCCTTATCGTCTACCACATTATCACCATTTAGGTCGGCATACATGGCGTCACCGGGATGTACTGTCGTATTGGGTTGCGGTAAAGAAGGGTCGAGCGTAAGTTCTCCGTCGGTTCCTTGAATAAAGTCGCTGTATTGGTAGAGCCGGAGATATTGATATACTTTTCTTCGTTTGGTGGAACCGCCTGTTTCATTCATATAATCATATTCGTTCGGAACCTCATCCATATAGATGATTTTATTACGTGCGAAAGACAAGTTGGCATTTACATAGTAGTTGAATCCGCGTTTTAAGGCCTGATTCCATCCCAGGGCAATTTCGTAGCCGTGATTGTTCACTTTTCCAAGATTCATGTTTGGAAGTCCGGAACCGATAACGGCTGGGAATGAATTGGGGGAAATGAGGATTCCGGTACGTTTCTCTATGAAATAATCGAAACTCAAAGAAAGTTTGTTACCTAACATTTTCAAATCCATCCCGTAATTTTGTTTGTCTGCTGTTTCCCAACTGACATCCGGATTACCCGGTGTTCCCAGGATATATCCCGGACGTCCTGCCGGGTTGTTTACTCCAAAGCTGTAACTGTCTCCGGACGTCCATACACCCGGCATATACATGAAACGGTCGGTTGTTCCTACATCGCTTCCTACCCGTCCCCAGGATACCCTCCATTTCAGGTAATCGATTATACTTTGTTTTTTCATGAATCCTTCTTCGGACATGACCCACCCTACGGAGGCAGACGGAAATAGGCCATAGCGGTTTTTGCCGGGAGCGAAGTTCTCCGAGCCGTTATAACCGGCGTTGACGTCAATCAGGTATTTTGACCGGTAACCGTAGGTGACGCGACTGACAAAACCTACATATCCGCGCGGCATATATTGATAGGGGGCGTTAGTGCCGTCCGTTTTCTTAGGGTAATAATCGCGAGACTGATTGTAAAGGAACAATGCCGTCACTTTATGGTCCTTGCAAAAGGTACGATCGTAATTGATGCGACCTTCGATGTACCAGTTGCGGTCTCTGTCATAATTCTCTGTATATATCAGCGGCGACGTAGTACTGTCGTCCGGATAATAAATCAGTGTCTTGTCATAATCCGGGTCCGTTTGCGGTTTGTTCGGATCGGTATGGAAAGATTTGTATTCCACCCATTGGCCTTCTACCGAACCGCCTGTCCGCTTTTTATTCAATTTGAACATATTGTCATAAGATGCTTTTATGGAAACAGACAATCCTTTAGTCAACATATCGAGCTTTTGGGTGATATCCACATCAGTGTTCAAAGTCGTTTTATATTGTTGGGTATAACCGCGTCCCCAGTAAGTGTCCAGTCCATCGCGGACGGCTCCTACCGCCAATGGCGTAAAAGAACCTTTGATTCTGGTACGTACTCCGTTTACAATACCCGGACCGGCGAAAGGGAGTGACCAGATTTGTGTATATACCCAGGCATTGTCTCCTTCCACGGCATTCGGCTCTTGTTTCTGGGCGAGATTACCGCCGATACTAAGTTTCATGGTTGTTGTCTTGCTTAGTTTGAAATCGAGGTTGGCGCGGTAGTTATAGCGGTTATATCTGAAGTTATTATCATAGGGCAGTTCGTCGAATTGTTTTAGTATGCCATTCTGATAAAGGTAACTTAAAGACACGAAATACTTTACGGCATCGTTTCCTCCCGAAATATTGATGTTATTCTTGGATTGCAGGAAGAAATCGTTATATACGTAGTCGCCCCAGTTGACACTTGGGTACATGATAGGGTCTGAACCTGTACGGTAAGCTTCGATTGCTTCGCGAGTGAAATAATTCTTTTTATCGGTGATACGGTCATTCCGCATTTTCATATTCCAATAGCGCGCGAATTCATAACTGCCGGTCTGTCTGGCAAAAGACATGGGTTGTTGTACGCCTGTGATGGTACTTACATTGATAGAGGGTTTGCCGGATTTACCGCGGCGGGTGGTGACTAACACCACTCCGTTGGCTCCTCGTACGCCGAATACGGCTGTGGCGGAAGCGTCTTTCAGTATAGACAGGCTTTCTATCTCATTCGGGTCTATTTGTGAGAATTCACGTTCTACGCCGTCTACCAGTATCAACGGTTTGGATGCTTCGCCTGTTAACGAACCCGCACCGCGCACGTAGATATCTGCTGCGTCTTCACCCGGCTGTCCGCTACTCTGTACGGTAGATACACCTGGCATGGCGCCTGCCAGCACATTACTGATGCTTGCCACAGGAGCTTTAATCAGTTCTTTGGTGTCGATGGTTGACAAGGCGCCGGTCAATGTCGCTTTTGATTGCGTTCCGTAAGCTACTACTACCACTTCATCCAGCGATTGCGAATCATCTTTCAAGGTGACATTGATAATTCTGTTTTTACCTACGGCAATTTCTTGCGATTGGTACCCGATAAAAGAAAATACCAGTATGGATTTCTCATTAGGCACGACAATCGTGTATTCACCGTCGATGTTAGTTATGGCACCGATTGCGGTACCTTTAACCAATACGTTTGCACCGATGACTTCCGCTTGCGTATTATCCATGATTTTACCTGTAATTTTTATCTCGTTCTGTGCAAATACCGGCATAGAACAGTAAAAAACAGCAATAAAAGACAATACAAAGAAATGAAGCCATCCTACTCGATTTTTGCTTTTTCTTTTCATGTAATTGATTTTTGTGTGATTAATATAGTTTTAGTTAAAAGGATTCTTTTTCTTTAATATCCGGACAAGCGATGACATACCGCTTGCCCGGGTGTGTTAAGCAGAAGAACGGGGGATTATGTGAAAATTGAAAACTGCCGGTTCGCGGACCGTTCCGAAACGTCTTTATTTTTCTATAAGATAAGCAGCGAACGGATCATCTGTTTGAAGTAACCATTCTTTCAGTTGCTTTTTCAACGAATGTACCAGTTCCGGTTTTTCCGCCGCTATGTTATTCATTTGATAAATATCCTTTTTCCGGTCGAAGAGTACCGTCTTGTCCAGCTTTCCGTTAGTGGCATGTACGGCAAACGTGTATCTGGAGGTACGCAGGCCACGATAGCCTGTGGCCGGATTATCGGGTTGAACATAATAATAAGGCTGAACAATCTTTTTATTATCCTTACCGGATAGGATAGAAGCGGATAAGTCGAATGTTTGTACCTCCTGTGGTATGTCTTCGGAGAATCCCATCATGGATAGCAAAGTGGGGTACATATCTCCGAAAGCAATCATAGTCCGGTTGTCTATACGGGGTTTCAACTGTTGAGGCCAGGAAATGATAACGGGGACTCGCATGGATTCTTCATAATATATATCCTTTCCTGCGGAATTATGTGCTCCCATGCAGATACCGTGGTCGGAAGTAAATACGACGATAGTGTTATCAAATAAATTCAATCGTTTCAATTCTTTGATTAATCGTCCTATGTTTTCGTCTACACCGGTGATACAGGCATAGTAGTCACGTAGGTTGTTACGGAAATAGTCGCCCATTTCAGTGCCTCCGGCAGGAATGTCCGGACGGTTTTTGCATAAGGATTCTACATCGAGGTCTTTATAAATAGCCTTGTATTTGTCGGGTACTAAATCATAACCTGTGTGAGGCGGATTCATGGAAACGACTAAGGCGAAGGGAGAAGTACCTTTTTCCTGTTTGGAAAGGAATTCGATAGCACGGTCTACTTCGTATTCCGGTCCCCATTTGTTGACGTAGAAAAAACTGTCGCGCGGAGCAGTATTTTCCCAATACATCGGGTGGAGATGGTTGTCATAAGTGCCGTAAGCCACCCAGTAATCGAAACCGTGGCGGCGTTCGGGCGGACACCATTCGTTCCATGCTACTTTACCCCGGTTGTTATATGTATCTACATAAGGTTTATACGGTGAGTCGAGATGCCATTTCCCGATATATCCCGTGCGATAGTTTTTATCTTTCAGGACGTCGCTCCAACAACGGGCTGTTTCCGGTAGTTCCACGCCGTAAGGGGCTGTTTCCGAGTTGCAGTTTCCTATTACCTTATTGTTCATCGGATACATTCCGCTCATCAAGATGCCGCGTGCGGGAGATGAAACGGGATAGCAACTGATTGAATTTGTGAAAAGTACTCCTTCGGAAGCTAACTTGTCCAAATGAGGCGTTTGTACGGGTTCTTTACCGATGCAACCCAGAGCGTCCCCTCTCCATTGGTCTGCCATGATGAATAAAAGGTTCGGTTTCGGCTTCTCTTGTGCCTGAGCAGGGAAAACAAATCCTACTGGCAGTAAAAACAAGGCTTGATTGATACGTCGTTTCATATATTACATTTTTAATTATCGGTCAACATTCCAGCTCTTTATTAAGGTTAATGCAAAGGTAGGCTACACCCCCGTCAGAGGAGTTGAGCGTTTCATTCATTCATACTTAGTGTTTTATTCAAGTTGCGATTAATTAGGTTTTTTTGCAGGATATCTCATTAATAATTTGTTCCTTTGTGACTATCCTAATCTGATATTTTATGAACAAAACAATATTCTCTTTCTTTTTATGGGCATTTCTATTGTTTTCTACCTTTCCGGCTCATGCGCTTTTGGAACAGAATTTCAAGAAACTGAATATGCAGGACGGATTGGCCGATAATTCCGTCTATTCCATTTTTAAGGACAGGGACGGTTTTGTCTGGTTCGGTACGGGAGATGGATTAAGCCGGTATGACGGGAAGAATATTCGTAATTTTACTTCGGATAAGTATAATCTGAACATCAGGCAGATGTATGATACGTCGGATGGTACGCTTCTTTTTCTAGCAGGCAATCGTTTGCATTGTTTCGACCGTTACCGTGAATGTTTTGTCGGGATTTCCGGTTTGAACGGTCAGCCCTGTTACAAGACAAATGGATTAGTGCTTCTGAATGATTCTACTTATTGGTCGATAACGGGAAATAAACTGCATTTATTGAAACGGGAACTTCGTGAAAGGCCGGGTACGAAAGAAACGGTTTGTTCTTTCCGGGTCCTGAAAGAGTTTGTGTTGGCGGATGATAAAGAGATTGTCAATACTATTTGCGAATCGCCGGACAAGGAGGAGTTATTCCTGACAACGAAAAGCTGTAAACTGTTGGTCTTCAATCTGCAAACGGAACAACTGGAGAATACCATACCTCTATTTGCCGAAATGCCCGATTCATACATTGTTTCTTCCACGTTCTGTGATAAGGGATATTTGTGGATAGCCATGATTGGCGGTGGAGTACTGCGTTATGATTTGCAGAGTCATTCTTTGGATTCCTTTTCAAGGCATTCAAAAGAGGGGCGGACTTTATCTCACGATGACGTGTATGCCTTTATTGCTGTCGGTGATAAATATATGGCGGCGACCTGGAACGGATATACCGTATTCTCTTTTGATAAAAAGTCCGGTAATGTGACGACTGAAGTAAACAATTGCATTGCCCGCCTTTCTCATCATATTGAATCCCGGATGCTTTCTGCTTACTATGACCCGGAGGGATTGGTTTATTTCGGAACGCACGGCGGCGGAGTGATTATCCTCGACCTTAGGGAACAGTTTTATGAGAGATTCAGCCAAAGCGAGGCAAATGAAATTTGCGATATGGTGTCCGACGACAAAGGATATATCTGGCTGGCAACCTTTCATGGGGAAATCATGTGCAGTGACACTCCTTTTGACTCTTCCGCAACCTTGAACTTTATTCCGAAGAATATTCCTTTTATTGATGGAAAGGCGACGCTTTGTGCGGTGAAAGATGAAGAAGGAAATCTTTGGTTTGGGCATTCGGATGCTTCAATCAGTTGTTGGCAAACCGTTTCCGGCAAGTTTACAGAGTATGTTCTGCCTGCTGAATATAGGCAGAATAACGGTGCGGAACATCCTGCTGTTTATGTATGGAAGCTATTTATAGACAGTAAGCACCGTTTGTGGGTAGGCACGAGGAATGGTTTGCTGCTCTTTGACCGGGTGACAAAGAGCTTTTCTCCTGTTTCTACGGCAGACGGCGATTTATTGAAAGGGCTCTCCATACGCGCCATGGCCGAAGGACGGAATGGAGAGCTTTGGTTGGGTGGTCCGGACGGATTACGTAAGCTGGTGGTGGCAGCCGATGGAAAAGTGACTGTTAAAGGGAACTATGAGGCAGGTGCGGGACTCAGTGCCCGGTATGTCCGCGCTTTGCTTGCTTCCGGAGACGGGCAACTTTATATCGGCTATACCGACGGATTGGGAATTCTAGCCCCAGCAAAAGATTCGATACAACACTTCTATACAACTCGTGACGGGATATGCAGCAACTTTGTCACTTGTATCACAGAAGATGAAAAAGGACATATCTGGTTGGGTACAAATTCGGGAATATCCCGTTACAGCCGTCATCAGAACTTATTTTATAATTACTATATTTCGGGCAGTAACCGTTCAGTGATGCGGATGGGCGGTACTTTGTTCTTTGGCAACAACTATGCCCTGACTTATTTTAATTCGGACGCGCTGACAGTCGTTTCCCCGATAAAGAAAAATGTGTTGCTCGACCTGGAAGTGAATAATAAACGTGTAATGATTGGCGAGAAGATAAACGGGCAGGTAATATTACAGAAGGGGCTTTCGTACACCGATAGAATCGTATTGGATTATGCCAATCGTGACTTTTCCCTTTCATTTAGCAATCTGCTTTATTCCGAAGAACATCAGAAATACAACTACCGTTTGCTTCCTTACCAGAATGAATGGATAGCGTGTGACGGGGGTGATAAAGCCACTTATACTAACCTGCCTGCCGGGAATTATATGTTTGAAGTGAAAAGTGTCTATCCGGACGGGACAGACAGCGCGGTCAAGGTTTTGTCGGTACGTATCCTGCCGCATTGGAGCCAGACCGTATGGTTCCGTTTGTGCCTGTTGCTGGTTGCTGTTTTGATGACTTGCTATGGTGTGTATAGGATTCGCCGCGAGCAACGGAGGATAAAACGTGAACTGCTTCTGAAGCATGAACTGTTCGTCTCTAATATGGAACGCGAAAAAGAAAAACAAATCCGTGAGGAACGGGAAAGATTCTTCACTTATGTAGCTCACGAGTTGCGGACACCGTTGACATTGGTACTTTCTCCGTTGCAGGAACTATTACATAGAAAGACAAATGTAGATTCTGATTACAAAACCCTTTCATTAATGTATGACAATGGAAACTCCCTTCAACGTTTGGTGAATGACTTTCTGAATGTGCAAAAAATTGAGGCAGGCATGATGAAACTTTGTCTTTCGGAGATTAATATCATGGCGTTATTGCAGGAAATAGCGGATACTTTCCGGCCGATGGCAGTGTCGGGGAAAATAGAGTACACCGTTGATTTGCCGGATAAAGGCATTCTTTTGTGGGTAGATGTGGAAAAAGTATCGTCTGCGGTTCGTAATTTATTGTCGAATGCATTTAAATATACCGGGGCAGGTGGGAATATCACCCTTTCTGTGAAAGAAAATACGATTGACGAAAAGGAATACTGCCGGATTGCGGTAGCCGACACGGGAAAAGGAATCTCACCTGATTTGCAGGACCGCGTTTTTGAATCGTTCGTCACGGGCGATGTTTCTCCTTCTTTTTCCACTAAAGTAGGAATCGGTTTGCGGATTGTGAAGAATACGATGGATTTGCATCATGGTACAGTAGACTTGCAAAGCGTACCGGGGGAAGGCTGTGTGTTTATTCTGAATTTTCCGAAAGGAAAAGAACATTTTGCGGATGATAATTGCGAGGAAACAACCTATAGGCAGGTTACTGGCGAAATTGTGGAAGAAAATGAGGGGAGGGAACCGGAAGAAACGGTTGGGGGTGTTACAACTGCTGTTCCGAAACATAAACCGGCTTTGTTGATTATTGAAGATAATCCCGATATTCGCCGGTATATTGTAAGTCTTTTCCAGGGCAATTACCGTGTTCTGGAGGCTGCCGACGGTGAAGAAGGAGTAATTCTGGCTGTCCGGCATGTGCCGGATTTAATTATTTCCGATATTATGATGCCGGTAAAAGATGGTTTCACTTGTTGCAAAGAAATCCGGGAACAGGTAGAAACAGCGCATATCCCTATCCTGATGTTGACAGCGAAAGCAGAGGATACGGATGTTATCAGGAGTGCGCAGGTCGGCGTGGACGATTACATGATGAAACCGTTCAACCCGGAGATATTGAAAGCCAAAGCTGAGAACCTGATTCTGCGTAGAGAACATCTAAAACGGATTTATACGAAGTCGTTGATGTTGAAGCAGGCAGAACCGGAGACTGAAGAAGATGAATTTATGCAGAAAGTAATCAATGTGATAGAAGCGAACTTAGCTAACGAGAATTTCAGTGTACAGATGCTTGCCGACCGGTTGAATATGTCTCAACCTACTCTGTATCGGAAGATAAAAGAACGAAGTGAACTTTCTGTCATCAAAGTGATTCGTAGCGTGCGCATGAGTAAAGCGGCTTCATTGATTATGGAGCATAAATATTCTGTCATGGAAGTATCGGAGATGGTCGGGTTCAATGACCCGAATACATTCCGTAAGCACTTCATGGAACAGTTCGGCGTGCTTCCTTCAAGGTATGCCGAACGGGAGAAATAAAAAGCCCATCCCGTATTATATCCGGAATGAGCTTTTATTTTTACGTTTTATTCGTTTGCCTTAGAAACGGAAACTCAATCCTCCTAAAAAGTTGAACCCTTCGGCGGGATAACCCAAGTAATATTGGTATTTCTTATTCAATAAGTTACGTACCTGTGCATAGACAGATACTCCTTTGAATACATTATAATCCGCCCCGATATGCACATCGTTGATTGCGTTCATCTTTGCATATCCCTTTACTTCTTTCCGGTCTATATAATCATAGCCCAGATTCACATTGAGAGCTGTGAACGGATGGATGCGGACGTTGAAAGACATCTCGTTGACGGGTTTTACAGCTAATAGATACTCTTTGGTTTTACTGTCCCAGTTACGGTAAGTGTATTTCGCCGATAAAGAAATGATTTCTTTGTAATCATAGCTGATTTCTCCTCCAGCATAAAAATTGTCCGTATTGTCTTGTGAGAAATTCAGGTAAGATTCGAAATGGGTGATACTGGGGCTTCCGAGAACTGAATATGACAAGTCGTTTTTCAAGTTCTGGTATCCTCCGTAGATATTGAGCCATACGCCGGGGTAAGGGCTGGCTTTAAACCCGATTGTCCCGTTGATTTGTTCGTAAGTGTCATAGGGACGTTCTACATATCCCCAATCGGGGGAAGTCTTTACATCCGGCAATTCGCTGTAAGGACATACGCTTTCCAGCCTGCGGAAATCGTTTAGCAGTTTCCCTCCTGTGGCTTTGGCATAAAATACATAGCTGTTGGAAAGGATGTATTGTGCGGTTACATCCGGTGATACGCGGACAGTCTCGTCAAATCCGAAAGATAAATCGACATTCGCCCCTATATGCAGTTTCCAGTTGTCGTTATCTAATTCGTAATAAGGGTTCAAGAGAAGAGCCGTATAATTCTTGAAATATTTGCTCCCATCGGAAATATTCTGGGTATATCCGCTATACAGGAAATTATTCATAGCCAGGGCGATTGTGACGGACTGGAAGTCATTGATTGTTCCTGTGACATCTCCCTGGGTACGTATGACGGTTTCCTTGATTGAAGTGTTGGCCGCATTCTCGTTCATCATGTTATGCTGGCGCTCATACATTAATAGATTGGTTTCTGCGTTGAAACGCAAGGGGGCTGTTTCATCAAGGAAACGGACGCCGGCGTGAATGTCGCCGGATGTGAATTTCTGCTTGCCGTTTACGCTTCCCGGTTTGAAATTGAAATTGCTCAACCCGAAATTCCCGGCAATATTCAAATCTAACCTGTCAAACTGATGCGTATAGTCTATATTGGCGCGCGTACGATAATAAAATGCATTCCATTTCTCGTCATTGACGGAAGGAACAGTCAGTTTTCCGTCCATTCCGTCCATTTGGAAACGTACATTCAGCTTGTCCTTCTTTGACAGGCGGAACAGATAGTTGGCGAGAACATCCAGATTGCCGTAGTTGCCGTATCCGGCACGTACATATCCGGGAACCACGTCCGGCTGCATTTCTTTTCCCGCGTAAGGACGCATCGGGCTTGCAGGGACGGAAGTAGCGGGGAAGAAGGTCGTAGCGTATTCTACGTCTTTCTTGCTGACTGTCGGTTCTTCGACTTTGGGCAAGACATTCACTTTTGAAGCGTCCATGATGTCCGGATTGTATTCTTGTTCGACGACAACGGTACGGTTCATGGTCGTATCTTTCGGCTGGCTGGTCTGGGCTTGGAGATGGGCAGGCATGGAAACCGCCCATGAGAGTCCTCCTATTATGTAAAGAAATCGTTTCATATCTTTCAATCTTTGCTTGTTAGTTTCTTTAATCTGCTTTCAATCATGCTTTCGATATCGTCATTGCCTTGGTAATTCTGCTGTAAGCTTAGCAAATACTGGCGTGCATCCAAATCTTTGCCCATAGCGGCATATACATCGGACAGAAGGACAAAGCTGCGTGCCAGCCAATAAGCATGAGGAGTGCTTTGTTCTATATAGTTTAGGAGCTCTTTCTCTGCTGCGGAGTATTCTTTCGCATCGTAGAGCGACTGTGCAACCTGGTATTTGGCTTCGGCGCCGTAAAGGTTGCGTGTGTCTTTAGCCAGTTCCCGGTAGTCGTCCATCGCTTTCTTATCCGCTTTTTGACGTGTATATGCTTTGGCACGGTAATAAAGCGCCTCGTTTTTCAGTTCCGGGCTGAGTTTGGCTTCGGCAAGCAAATCGGTGGCGGCATGGATTGTCTCTATGTCGTCTCTTAACAAGAAGGCGCAACGCAGGATACCGGTTTCGGCAAGTTGGCGTCTTTCCATATTCGTCGCTTTTTCTTTCAGCATCTTGTAGCTGGCTAACGCTTCCACCATATTCTGTTGGTTGAACTGTACTTCCGCACGCAGGATGAGGGCTTCTTCCGCAAACGGATTGTTGGGGTATTCCAACAGTTTTCCGGAATGGAGAAGAATCATATCATAATTTTTCTGTTCGTTTCCAATCAGGCAGAGATAATAATGGGCATTCAGGCTGAAAGCACCTTCCGGATAGCTCTGCAAGTATTTGTTGAAACTTGCTTTGGCTTCTTCCATCTTGCCCCGCATGTAAATCTTTTCGGCGGCGATATACGTGAGTGAGTCCTGCTCGTTGGCATCGAAGCGGATATGTCCCGGCATGGTGTTTGCCAATGCCGCGAACTCGTCTATACGGTTCATATCCACATAAATTGATTTTAAATCACGCATTGCCAGGCGGGCCTCTTCGCTGCCGGGGTATTTTTCGATAACCTGTTTGTATGCTTCGATAGCTTGGTTATAGTCTCCTTTCTGGTAATATAATAATCCGATTTCTGTTGCGGCTTTCCTGCTGACAGGACTTTCCGGATATTTGTCGAGCAGTTCCTTGAAGGAAGTGATGGCTTGGTTGTTATTGTCCATCAGTACGTAGGAACGCCCTTTCTCATAAATGGCATTTACCGCATAGGGAGAAGAGGGATATTTGCCGACCAGCCGGTTCAATAAGGTGATTTTACCCGAATAGTCTTTCTGCAGTCCGGACACGAGAGCCAGTTGGTAGAAGGAATAGTCTCCGGAAGAAGTGCCCATTTGTTCGGCCTGTGAATAGTAATGCTTGGCTTCCTCGAAATTACGCACATGCAGATGACAGTCACCGATACGGTTGTAAGCATCGGCAAGTGCGGTTGTATTTTCCCCTTTTTCCAGTTGGACATATTTTTGGAAGTAATTGTTTGCCTGTGTATAATCTTTCCGGTGGAAAGCGATATATCCCAGGTTGTAGTTGGCAAGGGCATACATCTCATTGTCCGGCCGGGTCGTTAGTTGCAGATAGGCGTTGAAATCGCGGGCGGCTTCCACCATCCGGTTCAGACGGTAGTAAGATTCACCGCACCAGTAGTAGGCATCCGCTTTGGTTTGCCGGTTGTACTGCCCGATGGCAATGGATTGGTTCAAGAATTTGAGGGCTTTTTCGAAGTCTGCATTGGCAAATGCCTGAGTACCTAGCTGGAACAGTATTTTCTGTTTCGCTTCCAGTATTTGTGCGCTTGGCCGGGCTATCCGTTCGATGGATTTCAGGGCGGCTTCATAACTTCGGGTATTCATATAGACCTCTATCAGGTAACTGCTTACTTTTTCCGCATAGGGGGAGGTTGGAAATTCATTCAGGAATCTCTCGAAAGCCGTGACAGATTCCCCGAAAGCGGAGAAAGAAGTCTCATGCAGGCAAAGGGCGTAGTTGTAGGCTGCCTGTTCTTTGATTTGGAGGTTCGCATTGGACGCGGCAGCCTGTTCGAAAGCCATGCGGGCTTTATTTTTCTCAGCCAGTTGCAGGTAGGAGAGCCCCATGTGCAAATAGGCGTTTTGTGTCAGTGCATCGTTGGTTATGGTTACTTTTCCCAGGGTTTCCGCCGCTTTGGAATAAACTTTTGTCTGGTAATAGGAAAGTCCAAGCATATAGAGGGCGTCTCTTCGGGGGGCGGTACGGGTTTTGTCCAGATAATCATTGAATGCTTCCGTTGCCCGGTGGTATTGGCCGAAATGGTAGTAGGCATCTCCCAGGATGCGGTACATTTCGGCTGCGTGTTCATTGTCCGGATAGGCTGAAAGGTAATTTTGGGCGACAATCTGCGCCTTGTCGTAATTCTTGAGCTGCGCATAGATTTCAGCAATGTAGTAGGGGACAAGGGCTTTGTACTTCGGATGGTCCTGCAATGGAAGAAAACCTTTCAGCGCTTCGTTATAGCGTTTTTGCGTATAGCGGATATAAGAAAGGTAGTAGCTGCAGTCTTGGGCATATTCGGGACTGTTGGCGCGTAAAGTCTCGAACCAGATTGCCGCTTCCCGTAAATTCCCTGTTTTCAGATAACAGGTAGCCAACCGGTAAGTACAGTCATCCCGCTCTTCATTGTTCAGCAAGTCGAGGTCGACGGCATTGAAGAGCGCCAACGCTTCGTTGTATTTTTCTTCATAAAAATAACAGGAAGCCAAGAGTGAATAGATGCGGTTGGCATAAGGAGTGTCGGGATAGCGGTCAAGGTATTTGCGGAGCAGTTCGACACGGTTTTTGTCATTCAGTTCGTATGCTGAACTGACCAGCATGTATTCTGCATCCTGCATTAGGGCGGCTGCCGGTTTTTGCTTGACAAATGCTTTTAATGCAGGTATGGCGGCCGCATAGTTTTTTTCCTGGAAAAGTTCTTTCCCTTCCTTGTAAAGGTTGGCGGACGAAGTGAATTTTTCACTTGTCTGGGCAAATCCTATAATCGGTGTGCAGCAGATAGCCGCACAAATGAGTCTAGTAATTTCTTTTTTCATAATCGGGGTGTTTATGCAAAAGTACTACATATCTTTCAATGACGTATTTTAATGGCTGTTAATTTAAAGCTCATTAAAATATTAGACAGGATGAATGGGGATATGTTTCTCTAATTTGTTATATTTTAACGAATTATCTGTCGGATAAGAACTTTTTAAGTCCTTGTCGGATAGAGCCTAGCCCGAAATCTTCCGGATTGATGTCGGAGAGAGGCAAGAAGAAAGAATCCGAGACATCATCCATGGCGGAGAAACGGCTCGTGTCTTCTACCGTGCAAAGAAAGAACATGTCGAGCGTATGGACCGGAAAACCGGAATAGATGTAGATATTGGGGAGTGTGAACTGGTAGACGGCTTTTTTTACTTTCAGTCCCGTTTCTTCCAGCACTTCCCTGGCAACGCCTTCTTCGCCTGTCTCGTTCATATCTATGAATCCGCCGGGAAGGTCGAGAGTCCCTTTGGCGGGTTCTTTGGCGCGCCGGCAAACGAGCAGTTCGTCCTTTTCATTCAAGATGAGTGCCACAGTGGCGGAAGAGGGGTTGAAATAATAGACAAACCCGCAATCGGCACACTTTTTAGATTTTTCGTTATTGACTTCGAAATGGGATGAACCGCATTCGGGGCAATATAGGAACTGGGCAAGAGGGTGTTTCATAATCGTATATATTTCCAGGTTTTTGTTCATGCGGCAAAGTTATAAAAAAACAAGATTGGGCAGGTAAAAAGAGCGAAGAATGCAGCTAAATGTTATGTTTGTTTTAAAGTCTGGGAAGAAAGCGGTGCGGAGGATACGGAAAATAAAAGAATGCCGGAAGCGGTCGGCGGTAAATATAAGTGCGGATTCTCCGTTTCCCAAAGTAAAAGCGGGAGCGTCGGAATTTCCTTGCGGTGTTAATGCCTGCTTTCTTGTACGGGAAAAGAGCCGGACTTGTACCGGACTTCCATGTAATGAGTACAAGACTTGGCTGGAGGAAGTACTTGAGTTGTCCGGGTGGTGTACAACAAAGGAGTCCGGGATATACAGGTTTTTCCCTTCACCTTTCACTATCCTTTATCCATCGGCATTAGCGGGTGAAGGGGGGGCGTTCACCCGTGTTTCATCATAAATAGAGGCAGTGTCGTTTGCGTAAACGAATACATCGTTTATTTTATTTGTGCGGCGTTTTAAAAAACATCACGATATTTTTTTTTGAATGATTGGATAGAAAATGATGTGTTGCCCGGCATCGTTATTCCGGTAACAGGCAAGTCGAACGCGCGCTGATATCCGGTGTCTGTTTCCGGATAGGCAAGCGGGTGGCGTGAATAGCGGGTGAAAGCTTGCCCTTCACCCGCTAATGCCGATGGATAAAGGGGTGTGAAAGGTGAAGGGCTATTCATGTATTTCCATTATCCTGTTATAAATTTCATCTATTACCGCATAGAATTATTCGATTGGACTTTTTTTGCAAAAACGGCTCTTTCGCTTTTATCTTTGTATCGGAAACGAGAAACAAAACGTAGTTTCCGATGTTATAAGTCAAATCAATTAATAACAATAAAAAGCAAAAAGATTATGGAACCGATTTTAAATTCTCAACTTCCTGAATTCAGTGTTCAGGCTTTTCACAACGGAGCTTTCAAGACTGTAACCAACAATGACCTGAAAGGTAAATGGGCGATTCTTTTCTTCTATCCTGCCGACTTTACTTTCGTATGTCCTACTGAATTGGTGGATATGGCTGAAAAGTACGACCAGTTCAAAGCGATGGGTGTAGAAATCTATTCGGTAAGTACTGACTCTCATTTCGTGCACAAAGCCTGGCATGATACTTCTGAAAGTATTCGCAAGATTCAATATCCGATGTTGGCAGACCCGACTGGCGCTTTGAGCCGTGCACTGGGTGTATATATCGAAGAAGAGGGTATGGCTTATCGCGGTACATTCGTTGTCAATCCGGAAGGAAAGATTAAAGTGGTGGAACTGAATGACAACAATATCGGCCGTGACGCGAGCGAGTTGCTCCGAAAGGTAGAAGCCGCACAGTTTGTAGCCAGCCACGACGGGGAAGTCTGCCCGGCTAAATGGAAGAAGGGTGAGTCTACCCTGAAACCGAGTATCGACCTGGTAGGTAAGATTTGATAGAACTTGATAATGATGACGGAAGGCCGGTAACGGGAAACGCTGCCGGCCTTTCTTTTCAAAAAATGAAAGGAGGAGGTATGTTGGATTCTGCATTAAAAGAACAATTGAAAGGTATCTTTGCCGGGTTAGAGGCGAATTTTACTTTTGATATATCGGTGTCGTCCGGCCACGAGAATAGGACTGAGTTATTGGAATTGCTGGGGGATGTGGCAGATTGTTCCGGTCACATTGCTTGTGTAGTGAATGAAGGGAGCGGTTTGAAGTTTACCCTGCTGAAAAACGGAAACCGTACGGGAATCACTTTCCGAGGCATTCCCAACGGGCATGAGTTCACTTCGCTGTTGCTGGCTATCCTGAATTTGGACGGCAAAGGAAAGAATTTCCCCGATGAGGCGGTCTGCAACCGGGTGAAGGCATTAAAGGGACCGGTACATTTGGTAACTTATGTTTCGTTGACTTGTACGAACTGCCCTGACGTGGTGCAGGCTTTGAATGCGATGGCTACGCTGAATCCTTCCATTACCCATGAAATGGTGGACGGTGCGCTTTATCAAGATGAGGTGGAGGCGTTGAAAATACAGGGAGTGCCTTCCGTCTTTGCGGACGGGAAGCTGCTTCATGTGGGACGCGGCGAATTCGGTGAGTTGCTGGCGAAACTGGAGGAGCAATACGGTATTGACGAAACTAAAGCGGAAGTGGAAGTGAAGGAGTATGACGTGATTGTAGCCGGCGGGGGGCCCGCGGGAGTATCGGCTGCCATTTATTCCGCCCGTAAAGGATTGCGTGTGGCTGTTATTGCCGAGCGTGTTGGCGGTCAGGTGAAAGAAACAGTTGGTATCGAGAATTTAATTTCCGTGCCTGAGACAACGGGGAATGAGCTTGCCGGCAATCTGAAGACTCATTTATTGCGTTATCCCGTAGATTTGCTTGAACACCGCAAGGTGGAGAAAGTGGAAATCTTGGGTAAACAAAAGCTTGTCACTACTTCCGTCGGTGAGAAGTTCCTGGCTCCGGCTCTGATTATTGCGACCGGTGCAAGTTGGCGCAAGCTGAACGTTCCGGGAGAAGCGGAGTATATAGGTCGCGGTGTCGCTTTCTGCCCGCACTGTGACGGTCCGTTTTATAAGGGGAAGCATGTGGCGGTGGTCGGCGGCGGAAATTCCGGTATCGAAGCGGCTATCGATTTGGCGGGTATCTGCTCTAAAGTAACAGTGTTTGAGTTTATGGATGAACTGAAGGCGGACAATGTGCTTCAGGAACGGCTTAAATCATTGCCGAACGTCGAAGTGTTTGTCAGTTCTCAAACTACGGAGGCGGTAGGAAACGGCGATAAATTGACTGGTCTGCGCATCAAAGACCGTAAAACGGAAGAGGAACGCTTTGTGGAGCTGGATGGGGTTTTTGTACAAATCGGGCTTTCTGCAAATAGTGACGTGTTCCGTGAAGTGGTGGAGACCAATCGTCCGGGCGAGATTGTGGTTGATGCTCATTGCCGCACGAATGTGCCGGGTATCTATGCAGCCGGAGATGTCTCGACAGTACCTTATAAACAGATTATCATCTCTATGGGGGAGGGAGCGAAGGCGGCGCTTTCTGCATTTGACGATAGAGTGCGCGGGGTTATCTGACGCATTCGGATATAACATGCCGGAAAGGTTGGTAATAAAAGCTGTAAAGGTATCGACGCATATCTTTGCGGCTTTTTGTTTTTTTCATACCTTTGAGGCGCTTAACATTAACCCCCGAAATGAAAAACATGAAAAAGGTTCTTTTATTGGTTTCTGCCGTTTTATTTATTTTACCGGTACAGGCTCAGCGTACGTTGAGGTTGATGACCTATAACATCAGGAATGCGAATGGCATGGATGATGTTTGTAATTTCCAGCGTGTAGCTAATGTGATAAACAATGCTTTTCCCGATGTCGTAGCCATACAGGAAGTGGATAGCATGACGGAGAGGAGCGGCCGGAAGTATGTGTTGGGTGAAATAGCCGAGCGTACACAGATGCACGCTTATTTTGCGCCTGCCATAGATTTTGACGGTGGAAAATATGGTATCGGGCTGTTGACCAGGCAAGTGCCGGTACGTCTGCAGACTGTTGCCTTGCCGGGAAGGGAGGAAGCCCGTGCTTTGATTTTGGCTGAATTTGAAGAGTATGTTTACTGTTGTACTCATTTGTCATTGACCGAGGAGGACCGTATGAAGTCATTGGAACTCGTGAAATCATTCACCTCTTCTTATAAGAAGCCTCTGTTCCTGGCGGGGGATATGAATGCCGAACCTGAATCTGGCTTTATAAAGGAGTTGCAAAAGGATTTTCGAATACTTTCTAATCTTAAGCAGCACACTTATCCGGCTTCCGGGCCTAAGGAAACATTGGATTATATTGCGGCTTTGAAATCGGGAGCGGAGGGTTTCGCTCTTATATCCGCCAGGGTATTGGATGAGCCTGTGGCTTCCGACCATCGTCCTGTGCTTGTGGAGTTGCGTACTGCCGAGAAAGCGGAGAGAATATTCCGTATGAAGCCTTATTTGCAGAATCCGGTAGGTAATGGGATTACGGTGATGTGGGAAACTTCTGTTCCCGCATATTGCTGGGTGGAGTATGGTGCGGATACTACGCGGTTGGAACGGGCGCGCACCATTGTGGACGGACAAGTGGTTTGCAACAATAAACTGCATAAAATCCGTATTGACGGCTTGCAGCCCGGCCGGAAATATTATTATCGTGTATGTTCGCAGGAAATATTGCTTTATCAGGCTTACAAAAAGGTGTTCGGAAATACCGCCCGGTCGGAATTCAGCGAGTTTACCCTTCCGGAGGCGGATACGGATTCTTTCACCGCCATTGTTTTCAATGATTTGCACCAGCACACGGAGACTTTCCGCGCTTTGTGCAGGCAAATACGGGATGTCGATTATGACTTTGTTGTGTTCAACGGTGACTGTGTAGACGACCCTGTGGACCGCGAACAAGCTACCGCTTTTATCAGTGAGCTGACCGAGGGTGTCCATGGCGACTGCATCCCGACGTTCTTTATACGCGGTAATCATGAGATACGGAATGCTTATTCTATCGGTCTGCGCAACCATTTCGATTATGTAGGAGGGAAGACTTACGGCTCTTTCAACTGGGGAAATACCCGTATCGTGATGCTCGACTGCGGAGAAGACAAACAGGATTCCCACTGGGTATATTACGACCTGAATGATTTTACCCGGCTGCGGAATGAACAAGTGGATTTCCTGAAAGAAGAACTTTCTGCCAAAGCATTCAGGAGAGCAAAGAAACGTGTGCTTATCCATCATATTCCGCTTTATGGCAATGATGGGGTGAACCTTTGTGCAGGGTTATGGACTAAGTTATTGGAGAAAGCACCTTTCAATGTCAGTCTGAATGCGCATACGCATAGTTATGCTTTTCATCCGAAGGGTGAGCTGGGGAATAATTATCCGGTCATTATCGGGGGAGGTTATAAAATGGATAGTGCGACGGTGATGGTTCTGGAAAAAAAGAAGGATGAATTGAGGATTAGGGTGTTGAATGCAGAAGGGGAGGTATTGCTGGATATTGTAGTCTGAATATGAATTAAAATTTATCGGTAAAACCGTATCAGATAACAGCCATAGGACAATGATTCATTGTCCTATGGCTGTTACGTATTTATATAAAAATGTTAGGGGCCGGTTTGCTTTGAAAATGCTTTTGTCCTTTCGTCAAGATGGTGTTATTCTGCGGAGTATGTATAATAGAATTTTTCTATACTTCCATCATAATTTTTGCTTTCCTCTTTGATACAACTGTTTTCATCATATTCAAATGTGTAAGTTGAGGCGATGGACGAATGTTGCCAGCCGCTACTTGTATGGCAATTGGCCGAAGCTTTTCCGAAGAGGCCTGTTTCGACCAGCCAACGGCTTGGGCCGCTTTCTTCTGCATAAATGCAATGTGCCCCGCCGACATTGGGTACGGCTGAATAGGTCTGTACCTTAAATTGTTCTACTCCGTCAGAGAATCTGGTCCATTGTATGATATTGCCGTTCTCTATTGTAATGTTAGATACAATATTGCCGTTCTTTTCCGCTTTTGTCATGTAGCCGTCCTCGTCATAGGTGTATTCGTATGTATTTGAACCATCTGTAAAAGTAGCGACATAGCCCTGGCTATTTAATGTCATGGTATATGCGTTTTTGCCTGTCACTGTGACATTGTTTCCTTCGTAAGTAAAGATCCATTCTCTATCTAGTTCTCCTTCATATAACCTGTAGACACGTTTAACTGTGCCGTTGTCATTATATTCATAATACCATTTGTCCCAGTCGTCCGCAAAAGTGGCTATTCGGTAGACTGTTACTTCAGAAGTCGTTGTAAAAGTGATTTCTGCGTATTCTGAATCTTTAAAATAGAGCGAGCCGGTTTTTGAGGCTTTCACTTTGAATGTGTAACTTTTCTCTGGTTCCAAACCTGTCAATTGAATTGTGTTCTGGTCGGTGCTTTGTTCGCTTCCGTTGTTCAGACTGTAAATATAAGCGGTTGCGTTTCCTACTGCCTTCCATGTAATAACGGCTGAGTTTTCTTTTACATCGGGAACGGAGACTTCCGGTGTGTCCAGTACATTTGTACCGGGATGATTGTCATCGTCACCGCAAGCAACCGTACCTAGTACGACTGCCAGCATAGCTAGTAAATAAAAATACTTTTTCATGTTGTTTTATTTAAGGTTGATAATTTAGTTCCCGGCAACTACTATCAGGGCCAAACCGGTTAGGAAGAAGATGAACATCAAGGACAATAATTGGTTGACGGATTTGGTAGAGCCTTTGAATTCTTTCCAGATGAATACTCCCCAGATAGCGGCGATAAGCGGTGCGCCTTGTCCTAATGCGTAAGACACTGCCGGACCGGCTTCGCCGGATGCGATGTAGCTAAATGCGGAACCAAGTCCCCATATCGCTCCGCCAAACATTCCGCATATATGGGTTTTCGCATTTCCTTTAAAATACTCGGAGTAGCTGACTTTTCCCCCAATAAAAGGGTATTTCATTACTAATGTGTTGAAGATAAAGTTGCTTAGCAATACGCCGATTGAAAAGACAAAGATGGCAGAATAAGGAGTCATCATTCCTACAGCGGGAGAATTGAAATTTTCCACGTCCATGCCTTTCACTACGAACCTATAGAATAGAGACATCAGTACGCCGGCAATTAATGCGATAATAATTCCTTTTTGGTTGTTTTTCTTGTTCTCTTCACCCTTTTGCATTTTTCCGGAGGCTACTCCGTTACAAATGATAGCCGTGACAATGAGAGCTACGCCGCCGAATAAAAGAATAGGATTGCCGGAGGGAATTCCCAGATAATTGACGATTACCCCTAATACCAATGCGATACCGACTCCTAAAGGAAAGGCTACTGACATACCTGCCAGAGAAATGGAAGCTGAAAGAAGGATATTTGAAGCATTAAATATCACACCGCCCAAGATGATCCAGCCGATGCTGTCTCCTGATGCTTGCCTTAAATCTTCCAAGAATGGGCGTCCGGTATCTCCGTAGCTGCCCATCGTGAAGCCTAGTAGGATTGTGAACAATACCATTCCAATCACATAATCCCAATAAAAAAGTTCATAACGCCAATTTTTGGAAACTAGTTTTTGGGTATTACCCCAAGAACCCCAACAAATCATGGTTACGATGCAGAATATAACTGCCAATAAATAACTGTTTACTGTGAACATACTATTAGTCTTTAATTATTAAACATGGATTCTGTTATTCAAATAGATGATCCAATCTTCCCAATAAGTAAAAGCATTGGTCTCTTTATATTCCCTTGACCGGAACTCATGTTCCAGGTTTGACTTTTTCAGAAGGATATGGATATTGCTGCTGAAACCGTATTCCCGCGATTCGGGCAGCACTTCTATCCAGCATCTGGAGTATCTTTTATGAGAGCTGACTGCCTTAATGAAATTTAAGGCGTCATTCTCGTCACCGGCGGCATTTATGCAAACTATGCCGGTAAACAGATTTTCTTTCTGAATGGCTTCTATGCTTTCTTTGATATTATTTCCCAGGGTGATTAACGCCCTCATACGTTGGGAGTTCCTGATTCCAGAACATTGTTTTTCTACATCGGAAATAGTTCTTGACAGGTTTGCATTGGCTTTTACGAAACAAAGGACAGCAGGCCATGTTTTATTGTTTTTTACCATTTGATGAAACCGATTGGCGAGAGTCTTTTGTTGTTGCCTGTCGATTTCTCCCTGTATATAGATAATAGGATATTTTCTTGTGCTTCCTTGAGCCTGTTCTGGATAATAGACCGTTGCATTGCCCGTTTTGAGAAATGGAGTTTCGTACGGAACGTTTTTCTGTCTATTTCCCAGCTGGTTTCCATTGAAATATCTGTTGACAAATTTGAATGCTTTTGGCAGTGCTGCATTCCAACAGGTAAAATCATGCCCTCCTGAACGTACTTCCCATTCATGAGGTATTTTCCTGTCTGACAATAATCGGTGTAATTCTTCATTGCTTTCGCATAAGGTCCCTTCTTTATCTCCAATGTCTAGCATGATACCTAACTCTTTTAGATCGGAATTGCGGAGGACGGAAAGAATGTGGTAGGGTGAATGTTGCTTGTAATAACTGGTTAGGCGCTCGTTCCCATTCTTTCCTGTTCCTCCGAAAATCCGTCCCCATTGGCTGTCCCATCCTGTTTGCGGTCCTTCTTCCATGTATTGTTTTTCCGTGCGGATGGAGGGTGATAACGCAACGACGGAACCGAACAAGTTACGATTGCGCAGGCTGATGGACAATGCTCCGAATCCTCCCATGGAAAAACCGATGATTGAACGTGCATTAGCGTTTTTGCAAGTGCGATAGTTATTGTCAATATAAGGAACCAGTTCTTTAGTGAAGAAAGTCTCGTAAAGGAAACTTCCGTCATAGGTATCGCTGTAATAAGACAGGTAACCGTCAGGAATGACTATGATGAAAGGTTGAATTTCTCCTTTCTTTATCATTGGGTCCATAACACGTGCCACATTTCCATATTCGAGCCAACTGGTATAATCGCCTCCTATTCCGTGAAACATGTACAGAACGGGATATTCCATATCCGAATGATAATAACCTTCCGGCAAGATGATAGAGTAGGAAACTTCTTTCTTTAAAGCCGGACTATAAATGCTCATCCCTTCTTTTTCTATGGGAAGTGCTCGGACTCCATCTATACTTGACAGGAACAGAATGATATATAGCAGTGTTTTTTCCATGTCATTTTTTTATTAACTGTTCACCGATATAATAACTCATTGAATAAATGCCTGTCTGGGCAGATTGCGAGCTGTCTATTCCGTTCCTGACACGGTATTGTACTGGGGCTTCCGCTTCCCGCAACCCATTGAACAATGCAAACATGCTGTTATAGTTAGTGCCTTCGTCTGTTATATCCAGATAGTAAATTTGGGCCCGGTTTTTGTCAGGAAGGTTGATAATATCCGCATCTTCCGCAAAGAAGAAGCGGATGGCGGGTGTATTGCCTGTCGATTGATTGTATAAATAATCGGCGTTTGAACCGTATGCCAGCCCTAATCTGAAATCTGCATTGCTTTCTGTATGGATTGTTTTCTCCACTGCATCGGTGATGGCTGAAAAACTTGTTTCATTTTGAATTATCTCTTTCACATTAAAACCGGCTATTATCATACGTTTGATTTGCATAAGGGAATCTAGTGCCGTAGCTACTTGTTCTGTCGTAAGGTCAGCATTGCCTTCTCCTTTACTGTAATATAGAACTTTGTAGGTTAGGGCAGGGTTATAGTCGTCCGGTATCTGTAATTCGATATGGGAATTACCGACTTTAATTTTTTTAGTTGTAGAATGTAATTTCTCCGTAAACTTTTGCAGTGTTTCTTGCGGATAACTTTCTCCTTTGAATGAACGTTCGATAAAATGTAGCACTTCTTTCATGGATTCACGCCAATAACTGTCTGTGTGGGCACCATTCCGTACGCGATATTCATGTCGGATATTTCTATCCCGTAATAGAGAATGTAATTCACCGTTGCCTGCATATAATCGTTCTTCATCATCACCGCAGTCTATGTAATAATGTATAGTTTGGAATGTGGAGTTTGGCTTGTCCTTAAAAAAGTGTAGCGGGCATTGGCTTTTATAATAACTTGTCAGTCTGCCGGTTCCTGTCTGACCGCTTCCTCCGAAATTGTTTCCCCATTGAAGGTTCCAACCGTTTTGCGGTAGGGAGATGTATTGTTCGTCTGTATTCAGAGACGGGCTTAATCCTATTGATGCTGAGAATATTTCAGGATGTTGTGATGCCATGCTTAATGCTCCGAAACCTCCCATGGAGAATCCGACAACAGCTCTTCCTGCCTTACTGGCTGTTGTCCTGAACCGTTTGTCAATCAGGGGAATGAGTTCATTAATGAACATATCCATATAATTGAACTTTCCGTTATGACGGTTACAAAAATAAGAGTTGAAACCTTCCGGCATGATATAAATCAATGGACGGACACTGCCATTATTGGTTTGTGCGTCGGTTATGGTTTGAATGTTCAATCCTGAAGGTCCCCATGAATTCTGGTTCCCTCCCCAACCATGCAGAAGGAAAACTACTCCGTATTTAGCCGTATTCTTCGATAGATATTCTTGAGGCAGTAATACTGAATATTTAATTTCTTGTCCTAAGATTTTGCTGTAAAAGCTTTGGTCGGGATTATAGCGTTCGGTGAACTGTTCCGGTGACCCGGCCTGTCCGTCTTCGGACAGACTGATATCATCGGACGAGCATGATGATAATCCGTAGGAAAATAATAGGACTAATAGTATGGGTAGTTTTCTATTCATGTTTCTTCTTTTATTGATAAGGGTTGATAGGTTTTGCGGGTGTGGATGAATAAACCACCATGTCTTTACACTGAACGGCGTATTTCTTGTTCGGGTTAATCCATTTAATAACAAGTTTATGGGGGGCTTCCTCTAAATCATAGTTATGGAAAATATCGTATTTTCTTTTTATATAGTCATAAGGCATTTCTATGGTTTCTACTTTCTTGCCGTCAATGTAGGCTTCTAGGATGGCGATATAATTGTCATTACTTTCTTTGGTATCCTGTCTGATTAGTCCCATTAAGACAACCCCCTTACCATTGAATTCAAATGTTTTTTCTGTGCCGAGGTCGCATTTGATGACTCTTCTTTCGGAAGGATATAAACCTTCGAAAGAGATTTCCCACGCTACGGTCTTAGGCTTTTGGATTGTGGTATAATATTTATCGCCTTTCACTTTACCGCCATTGGCTTTTAACACATCGCTTAATAGCTTGAGATTGATGTCATAAACAGAGCTTAAAGAGATGTTTGTGTATGGGAATTTGATGTTTTCGCATCTTTCGAGTGCTGGTTTCCAATATTCGGGGATGGCTTTGTAGCCTTGCATGACTCCGAGAATTCCGGCGGCAGTTGCCGGATTACAATCGGAATCTTGCCCGCAGCGAGTCGCTATATCCATTGTCTTGAAAAAGTCACCATTACCGTATAAGAGTCCCATAACGCAATAGGCTGCATTGATAGTGGCGTCGATATTAAATGCATTGAACACCCCTTCCGGGCAACCGATTTCAAAAGCATGGCGGTTTTCTATTTCCAGCCAACATTTACGCCAGTCATCCGGGTATTGTTTCCAGTATTTAATTACGTCTGTGATGCAACGGTAAAACTTGCTTTGTTCGGGAATAGTTTTTAGGGCTTCCGTGGCAATGGTATAGATATCATTGTTCACATAAGCTAGTGCATACATTGCTCCCATATATACACCTCCGTACCATCCGTCTCCGTAGTTCATGATATGCCCTATCCTATCGGAAAAACTGGATGCGGTATTTACCATCCCCGGACATATCATCCCGATAAAATCTGCCTCAATCTGAAAATCAATGTCGTCAGCGTGCGGGTTATTTCTCCAGTGTCCGGATGCAGGCGGCATGATGCCGTGTAATATGTTGTATCTGGCTGCCTGGTTGGCATGCCATAATTTGTAATCAGCGTTTGCAAAAGCTTTGGCAAACGATTCGGCAGGGGCATTTATTCCTTCTTTTTGCATTACTTCCAGAAAGGTCAGGTCCATATATACATCATCGTATAATCCGGGATCTTCTGCGAAAATGTCTTTGCAGTAATCGTCATACCAGATAATTGGTATTTTTTTATGGATGATTGCTCCTTTATATTTGAACTCTGTGGGACCACCGTAAGTGCATCCGATAGTTTGTCCTGCCCAACCTCCCTTGATTTTGTCAAGCAGTACGTCTTTACTTATTTCAACCGTTTTTCCATATTCTATTTGTGCCGTTCCCGACATGGAGAAAGCAAATAGTAGAATCATGTTAATCAGGACTTTTCTCATCTTAATTTATTTATTAAAGTAAAATCTATCATGTTCTTTTTTCTCTGAATAATACATTATGTCGTTGATACGGATAATGTAGTCTTTTTTGCGGTTCAACCATTTCATTTTTACGTGGTGTCTTCCTTCTTTCATGAGGTATTTCCAAGCTGGTTCTACTTTCCGATCTGTGTTTTTCATAGGTAATGCCGCTACATGATCCAGTTCCCCGTCAATCCATATTTCGACTTTGGCAACGTAAGGGTCGTCGGGTTCTGCCAATCCGAAAACTTCAGAACCGATGTGGCGTGTGGATACGCGATTGATATAATCGGGAGTAATGCTTCTTGTGCAGCATATATTTCCCCAAATAACAAATCCGTTGCCGTTGAAATCGAATTCGAACGTATCTGTCAGAAAGCAGTCTTTGCGTTCTCTGTAGAGCGGATAGGTGTTTTTAAAGTTTTGTTCTAGAGGAAGGACGTTTGCTTTTCTGATTGGGATTTTTACTTCTCCGTCGGATACTGTACCACCTGTCTTGGCTATAAGCTGTTTGGCTTGTTCAAAGCTCATTCGATAAGCTTTAGTCAGTGACATATCGGTTCCTTCAAATGTGAATTCTTCTACTTCTTTCAAGGGATTCAGCCAGAATGAGGGGATGTTGTCATATCCGTACATAACTCCGAGTACACCGCCGACTGTGGATGGGTTACAGTCGGAGTCCTGGCCGCATCGGGTTGCAATATCGACAGAATTGGTGAAATCTCCTTTACCGTAAAGCATAGCTAATGCCACGAAAGCTGAATTGAGTTTGGCGTCGATATTAAAATTAAGAAATACGCCTTTGGGGCATCCTACATCACAGTTCCATTTCTCTTGCAGAAAATACCAGCAGTCTTTCCAATTGTCCGGATACAAGGAATGAAAATTGATTACATCCTGAATACATTGGTGGAATGTACTTTCTTCAGGAATCACCGAGATTGCGGTTTTTAGAATTGCCTCAGGACTTTCTTCATAGAAAGCGGAACTGTAAAGGGCTGCGACGAAAGCGCCGCCATAAAAACCGTCGCCACTGTTCATGATATGACCTACTTTGGATGCGATATCTAACGCTTCCGGTAACATTGCAGGAGCCATCAGACCAATAAAGTCTGCTTCAATTTGGAAGTCTAGGTCGTCGGCGTGCGGGTTGTTCAGCCAATGGCCGGAAGCAGGCGGCATGATACCCTGACGGATATTATATCTACCTGCCTGGTTGGCATGAGCCAGGTGATAATCTGCGAATGCGAACCTTTTGGCAAGTTCTTCTTGTGAACAATCCAGACCGAGTTCATTGAACGCTTCAACAAACGTGCAATCGTTATAAATATCGTCGAACAGTCCGGGTTTCTTTTCCCACCAGTATTTTACGTAGCCTTCCGCCCATGGAATAGATTGGTAGTCTTGAATATAGGTTCCCGTGAACTTGAACTCTGTAGGTGCTCCGAAAACAACACCGATGGTTTGTCCTGCCCATCCTCCTTTAATCTTATCTAAAAGTTTCTTATCAGATAATTTTAAGGTTTTTACAGGTTGGGCTTGTATGTTGAGAGCGAAAAGCCCTATGATACATATAGTGATTATTTCCTTCATTTTTTCTCTTTCTTTATTTTTCATAAACTCCTAGTTCGGTGATAGAGATGAATGATGATACATTCTTCGTGTATTTATGCCAGTGTTCTTGTATTTTGGCATCCATTAATATGCGTATTCCCTTGGTTTTTACTGCCGGAAATTCTAAAACGTATTGTGCAAAAGGAGGCTGGAAAAATACGATATCGGTTTCAGGCAGTGACGGGGTTGACTTGAATTTGCCTACATCGTACCAATGTCCGTCATTTCCAAGATACTGAATATTTAGAGAAGTAAACCATCCTCCGAATTCTTCCAGACAACCCATGTTCAGAACAACCATATTAATAGTATGCTCTTCTTTCCAACCATATCCAAAATAGTCTATTTTAGGAAGATTGCTTTTGGCGGCCAATGAATAAAATACAGATCCTACGCCATCTTTGATTCCGTCGTTTATTATTTCTATGTTTGTCGCGTACATCGGTTTTCCAAAGGTAATCCAGCAAGAATCGAGAACTTCTTCGTTCAGTTTACGGATATTGGCATAAATAGTGTCAGCTTTAGAGGTTATATTTTTTGTTTTTACTAGTAGTTCAAAGTCTTTAGTTATCGTGTTTTTGTTGTTGGTACTTAACTGAAGGGTAATCGGGAATTTGCCGGTTTCTGTAGGGGTTCCTGCTAACTTGCCGTTTTGGAATGTAACTCCTGTCGGTAGTTTGCCTTTTACCAGCTCCCATTTGAAATTTGTATTTGTCCTGCAGGCAAATGAATAATCGGTAGGTTGCCCGATTTCCAAGTCCGGGTTTGGACCGATACAGAATTCCAAAGGTGGAATGAATTGGGCTTTAGGATTCACATATATCATATCACCTTTTATTTTTCCCCCTTTAGTGCAAACGAGTTCGATTGCTTTGTTGTAGGTGCGTTCAATCATATCTTCAATGGAAGCATCGGGCATATCGAACCGGGTAATATTGATATACCGGTCGTTAAAAGGTTTTTCCCATCCTTCAATAGGTTTGGTGAGACTTTCGGGAAGTGATTTTGCACCGTACATAACTCCTAGCAATCCGGAGATAGTAGCTGCTTGGTTATCACAGTCAAATCCCATTGCACAACTTAAATCCAATGTCCGTTGGAAATCCCCTTCACCGTACAGCATAGCCAAAATACCGCATAGCCCGTTCAGATTGGCATTCCAGATTGTTTTTGTCATGGCGGGTTCATCTATGTAGTATTTTTTTGCCATGATTTGACGTGCTTTTACCCAATTTTTAGGATATTTGTCATATAAAGCAATCATTTCTTTTACAGCCATTGCATATCTGTCGTCACTAGGCAGTTCTTTTAGGGCTCGTGTGATGAGTTTGCGGATATCTTTACAGAAAAAGGCGTCAGCATACATTGCACCGTATAGGACAGTGGGGGATACAGCCCACGAATCACTTGTGATACGGGCAGCCCAGTCACTTTTTTTCGCAGCATAGGAAATCATTCCCGGTGCTGTATACGCCCATATTTCATTAATTAATTGCGGATCGATTTGATACCAATGGGGATTCAGATTTTTATCGCCTGTAAACGGAGGGGTGAATCCGAGGTGCATTAATCCGAGTGCTGCTCTATTGGCCAACCATACACGGTCTCGGATATGATACATCCATCCTTCACGCATATCGGCGTAAGTAGGTTCTACACCATATTTCTCCATTAATAGTAGATATATGTATTCAATATCCGTGTCGTCGTCAGAAAATGCACCGTTATACTTCTGCAACTTATCTATGTTTTTGGTGTAACCGAATGGAAATCGGGATTCGGGGGCCGGCTCATCTACAAACTTGTTTTCGAAGGGAAGTCCGTATATGTTTCCTATCATTTGCCCAATCCAGGCTCCGGCTATCTTGTCTTTTAGTTCTGCTTTGGAAATTTTTTGTGCAGAAATGAATAGGATATTAGTGATTAAAGCAAATAAAAAGATAATTGGTTTTTTCATATTTATCGGGGTTGATTTATCGGAAGATGTACTTTTTATGTGAATCTTCCGATTGTAATTAATAATCTTTATTTTGAGATAATTTAGGATTTGCATTCAAAATGTCCGTAGGAATAGGAAATATATTTCTAAAGGTTTCTGAGCTTTGATCGGGATGTGCCCAGTATTTTTTCAAATATTTTCCGAAACGTACCATATCTTCATGACGCCATCCTTCCCATGCCAGTTCTCTGCCTCGTTCGGCATAAAGCTCATCAACTGTCAGTTCACTTGCGGAGTATGTGTCAAGACCGGCTCTTGTACGGATTTTCTTGAAGTCTGCCAGTTGGACAGCTTCACTGGTTCTGTTTTGTCTTACCAAGGCTTCCACGTACATTAATACAACATCGGCATAGCGAAAGATTGCAAAATCGTTGTCCATACTAATTGTATATTCTTTTAGAGAACCATCAGTTTGGTAATGCCATTTCCAGCAGCGTGCACCATCGTATGTCCCGCGTCCTCCGTTACTATTATAATATTTTTCTTCGGGGAAGACTGGATTGTATTCGAAACCAAGGGCTTTTCCGTTTAAATCCACTTGCGGGCCATATAACCAGCTTTGACTTCTGCGGAGGTCTTGTTCATCGTATGTTTGGAAAAAGTCTGGTTGGCAGAGAAAACCCGACCATGGAGCTGCAGGGATATTAAATGTTGCTTGTGATGCGGCTTCGAGTGTTAGTGTATGCAGGTAAAACGCATTGTTATCACCATTAGTATATACTCTATCATAAAGAATAACAAAGATATTTTCTTTAGACCCTTCGTTTTTAATGTCAAAGTTTGTTGAATAGGAGTCTTCAATACTATAAGCGCCTATATCCATAATATCTTTACACACTTTTTCAACTTTATCATACATAGGAGTATTAAACCATGCTTCTGCATTCAGATACATTTTGGCAAGGATACAGTAGGCGGCAGCTTGTGTGACTCGTCCATAATTGGTGGCTGAGGGTTCCCTGTCCAGATATTCGATATTGTCATTGATTTCTTTTTCCAGATAGTTAAAGATATATTCGCGACTTTTTTGTTCAGGGTATCCAGTTTCTGTATAGTCTATTGTAAAAGGAACATTTCCCCAACAGGAAATGGCCTGATAATAGTAGAAAGCGCGTAATATCTTCATTTCAGCCACAATTTTCTCTTTTCCTTCAAATTGGATAGGTGATAATTCCGTTTCATAAATAATTTCATTACATGCGGCAATACCATTAAATATCCAGTTCCATCCTGCTGTCAGTAATTTGTTTGAAGGTGGAATCTTATTTGTTTGGATTTCTTCATAACGTCCGTTACTGTACCAGGAGCCACCACAAGCGGGAACGGCACATTCATCAGAGGCTTGTAAAAGTAAAGTCCATAGGCTTTGTTCGGAATTGTAACCTTGTAATTTCGTGTAGGCTCTGCCTGCGTTGGCTATCAACTCTTTTTCATTCTTGAAAAAATTGTTCATGGATACTCCCGTATAGACTGTTTCGCTGAGATCGGTACATCCGTATGATAAGATACTGATAACGAAACTTAATAATATATTTGTCTTTTTCATAACAATTTAATTTCATTAAAAATTTATATTGACACCGAAAGTAAATTCTGTTGTACGTGGATAATAGCTTAAACTTTCCATGCCGGGTTCCAGTCCGGAAAGGGCTACTTCAGGATCGACACCGGAATAACCGGTGATGCAAAATACATTCTGCGCTGTGAGGGATAATCTCAGTCTCTTAATCATTTTAGATGTGAAATCCCAAGTATATCCGAAGGTGATATTATCCATTTTTAAATAAGAGGCATCCTCTACATATTTGGAGGAATATTTATAGGTCGTACTTGTGAAGTTTGTCTTTGACAACCAGTTGGATGAGATATTTCTGAGTCCAATACTACTTAGGTTCTCATATTCCATGGCATAGTTGTTTAGTATTTCTCCACCGATAGAGGCGCGGAGCGAAAAACTTAAGTCAAACTTCTTATATCTGAATGTATTGCTCCAGCTAAGAGTGGCATTAGGATAGGCGCAACCGATTTTCTCCCACTGTTCTTCCGGTACGGAACCATCAGCGTTCTGTCCTAACAATACATCTTTCCCGTCTGTGTCAGTTCCCAGCCAAATGGGGCCATAGAAAGTTCCTAATGACTGTCCTTCTATTAAACGTTGGGTGTAGCAGGCTGCGCTGGTAGACCATCCCACTTTGTATGTTCCGTTAGTGAATTCATCATTGGTGAATTTTACTAATTTATTTTTATTGTGTGAAATGGTAAGTGAGGTGTTCCATGTAAAGTCTCTGGTGTTGAACGGTGTGCCGGATATCGTCAATTCAACTCCTTCATTTGTTACTTTCCCAACGTTTGTAAACAGGGTATTATATACATAGGGAGGAGTCGGCACGATGTAGTCATATAACAAGTTAGAAGTAGTCCGTTTGTAATAATCGAAAGTGAATGAGAGCCGGTTATTAAACATTGTCATATCAACACCAACGTTGAACTCTGCTTTTTTCTCCCATTTCAAATCCGGATTGGCATTACTTGCAGGCTGATAGGTGTTTATCCATTGGCCATTGTAATAGAATTTGCCGGCTGTAGTCATCATCATCAAAGATTTGTAATTTGAGAAATCCTGGTTACCGGTCACTCCGTATCCGGCTCTTAGTTTCAAATCATCAATCCATTTGACATCTGAGAGGAACTTTTCCTTATTTATACGCCAACCGATACTGACTGCCGGGAACCATCCCCATTTATTATTGTCACCGAAGCGGCTGGAACCGTCACGGCGTAAAGAAGCGGATAAAAGATATTTGTCATCGTAGTTATACATGAAACGTCCGAAGAATCCGATGTATGTATTGTCCTCTTTATTAGATGACATGCTGGCTTTGCCTTCCGTAAGATTAGTTCCTGTTCCGATATTGTGAGTCTGGTTGTCATCGAAGTCGAAACCGGAATTAGTCATGGAGGCAGATGTGTTGTAGGTATATTGATACGTGTATCCGAGTAATGCCTGGATAGAGTGTTTTCCGAAGTTGTTTGCGTAGTTTAAGGTAGATTCATATTGCGTATCATTTTCCTGGTAATTTTCAATATAAGCTTGTCCGTTCGTTCCTATCAAGCTTGGATAATAATGTGTGTAGTATTCGCGTGTCTCATATTGTTCTTTATTATATGAAATGAAATTCTCCCATTTCAATCCTTTTATTGGTAATATGTTCAGAGTCGCACGGATATTTGCACCGTAATTATCATTCTTGCTTTCCATACTCCTTTCGTTTATAATCGCTACCGGATTGTAGTATTCCATTGCTTTAATACGGCTATAGCCTCCGGCCTCCGGATCACTGTCATCGTAAACTGGCTCTGTCGGATTATGTGTAAATGCTTGCATGAAGGCACTTGTAGAGGAAGGGCTGTATTTGCGATGAATAATATTAAGGTTATAATCCAAATCTATCCATTTATCTAATAATGATTGACGAATATTGGTACGTGCCATTAGCTTTTCGGAACTATTATGCTTTTGCAATCCTTCGCTCTTTTCATAATTGAAAGAGGTGTGGTGTGAAAATTTCTCGGATCCTCCGGATATAGACAAATTATGTTTATGGCTGAACGGAGTTTGCGTAATTTCTTTGAACCAATCGGTATCACTATCAAAAATATAACTTTCCAGTTCGGGACGATATTCCTTGATGACAGACTTATATTCACTTGCCGATAGAGGTTCTGCCCTACGTGAAACTACCCCTACTGTAAATTGTCCGTCATAGGAAACTTCTGTTTTACCGCTTCTTGCACGTTTTGTTGTGACAATGATGACTCCATTCGTACCTCTTGTTCCGTAAATGGCGGCTGCCGAACCATCTTTTAGAACGTCAATCGATTCTACTTCTTGGAAATTGATATTTCTGATATCTGCACCTGCCACTCCATCAATAATGATTAACGGACCTTGACCTGCGGAAAGTGTGTTTGTTCCGCGAAGCAGTACCTCATATTGGGCTGTCGGATCAGCACCATTCGGATTGATAATTTGTAATCCTGCTACTTTCCCTTGCAACATTCCCATCGCATTGGTGAATGTTCCGGGATTGAGTTTATCTTTTTTCATACTGGTGACCGAGCCTGTAAGTTCTTTCTTAGTGGTAGACCCGTAGCCGATTACTACTACGTCGTTAAGTATTTTAGAGTCTTCGTACAGGTGTATGACTAGCTGTGCCTGGTTTCCTACTTGTTGTTCGATGGTTGCATAACCTACATAAGATATGACCAATACGTCAGAAGGATTGGCTTTTACATTGAAAGTCCCGTCAACTCCTGTAATAGAACCGTTTGTCGTACCTTTGATAAGGACGCTGGCACCGATAATAGGGGTATTTGCTTCGTCGAGGACTGTACCTCTTATTACCTTTTGGGCAATAGCATCATTGCTCATCAAAGAAAATACTATTAACAACATACTTGTCAATAGACCGTGGATTGAACATTGTTTTATCATAATAACAGAATTAAGGATGATTATTGTATTTCTTTTCTCAAAGGTATAGATACTTGTGCTCCCATTCTGGTAACAGAAATAGAAGAGGCTTTACTTGCAAATATAATTGCATCTTTTAGATTCTTGCCTTCAGACAGAGCTACGCACAGTCCACCGCAGAATGTATCTCCGGCAGCGGTCGTGTCTACTGCTTCTACTTTGAAGGCTGGAATGTGGATAAACTCATTGTTTTCATAAGCGAGAGCTCCTTTGGCTCCCATCGTAATAATAACAGTTTTTATGCCTTTCGAACTAATATAACGAATCGCTTCTTTTGCCGATTCATCATCTGTAATGTGCATTCCCGAGATGATTTCAGCCTCTGTGACATTAGGAATAAGAATGTCGACATTGGCTAATAAATCGTCAGGCAGTTGTTGGGTAGGGGCAGGGGCGGGATTTAATATAACGGTAATTCCATCTTTTTTCGCCATTTTGGCTGCATAAGTGACACTCTCGATTGGAGTTTCCAACTGCATGATGACGATGGATGCCTGTTTGATGGCAGGTTCTGCATGCTGTATGTCATCAGTAGATAAAGTCCCGTTGGCTCCGGAAGCAACAACAATACAGTTTTCCCCTTTTTTGTCGACATTGATAAGAGCTACTCCTGACGGTTCCTGCGGGGTAATTCCTACATAAGTAGTGTCGATCTTTTCTTTGTGAAACATTTCCAAGGTTTCATTTCCAAAAATGTCATTCCCTATTTTACATATGAAAGTGACATCTCCTCCTAGTCTTGCAGCAGCTACGGCTTGGTTAGCTCCTTTGCCGCCATGATTCATTAAGAAGTTTCCTCCCAGAATTGTTTCTCCTGGTTTTGGTAGACGGTCTGATTTGATAACCATATCCGTATTACTGCTACCTATCACTACGATTTTCTTCTTTGTGTCCATATAATGAGTATTAAGTATTAAGGCGAATTGAATCATAAATGATGCGCAATCGTTTGTGCAAATATAGAAATTTTTTTCAAAACAAAATATTTTTCTTGCTTTTTTCTCAAATAAAATGTTATTTTTGCAAAAAACAGCCAGTAATGAAGAAAACTCTGATTGATGTATCAAAGAAAACTGGGTATTCTATCTCTACGATTTCCAGAGTCTTAAATGGAAAGTCGGAGAAATATAGAATAAGCCAGTCTGCTAAGGAGGTTATTCTGCAATCCGTTAAAGAATTGGGCTATCAGCCTGATATAGTTGCACAAAGTTTGCGCAATAATACGACACATACTATCGGGCTTCTCGTACCGCATATAGATAATCCTTTTTTTGCCAATATAGCAAGCGTTGTCATTCGTGAAGCGCAACATTATAATTATACAGTTATGCTTATCGATACCTTGGAAAATCCTATTCAGGAAAATAAGGCTATCGATTCGCTTCTATCACGCAAGATAGACGGAATTATTCTGGTTCCAACCGGGGAGAATCCTTTCAAATTGGAAGAAATTAGTGTTAAAACTCCGATTGTTCTGATTGATCGCTATTTTGAGAAACATAATTTGCCATATGTGGCTACTGATAATTATGTAGGGGCTTATCAGGCAACAAAACTATTATTGGAATCCGGTCATAATAAAATCTTATGTATTCAAGGACCTGATATATCAATTACTACCAAAGAACGGGTACGCGGTTATTTAGATGCGCTTCGCGAGGCGGGATATTCGGAAGATGCAATGGTGAAAGGGAATGAGTTTTCTACCCAAAATGGATATATCGAGACTAAGTTGGCATTGAATTCCATAACTAAACCTACTGCCATTTTTGCGTTGAGTAGTACAATTCTTTTAGGAGCGGTGAAAGCGTTGAATGAGCATAAAGTGAAAATACCGCAGGATATGTCGATTATTTCCTTTGATGATAATTTGTATTTGGATTATTTGAATCCACCTATTACTCGAATTGCCCAACCATTGGAAAATATTGGCATTATTGCTGTGAAGATGTTGATGCAAAAGATTCTGGAAGAAACAGAACTTCATTCGGAGATTCTATTAAAACCGAGTATAATAAAACGGGATTCTATTAAAGTTGTAGGTGGAAGAGAATAGTTTTTGGAATGAAAAGACGGTGTGATATTGTTGCTTTAACCGTTGATAGACAAAAAATATTGATGTTGTCGGAAATGGTATATTACTATCATTTCTTTCTTCCTTCACTTATTAGGTATGGTAAAATTTCTGTACCGAATAACTCTAATTGAGGGAATACTGGCTATTCTTGTTTTGTCATTGTATATGTGTCTGTAGTGTTTTCTAAAACTGTAGGGTGAGAGAGTTTTATGGATTAAGAAAGGTATAGGTTAGGAGTTATTATTTTTAGGGAGAAATTTAATATCTTCTATTGAATATTTAAAGTTTCATTCTCTATGGAAAATAATATTCTTTTTGAATGGTTTTTTATGAGAAAAGCTATACCTTTCGAGACATTTTTAATACGAATTGAAATGTTGGATTTGAAACAACTTACAGCCGATGTCCGCCGTATTGCAGTTGAGGCCGGGCATTTCTTGAAAGAGGAACGAAGGGAATTTCATCGTGAATGTGTTGTAGAGAAACATGCACATGATTATGTTTCTTATGTGGATAAAGAATCAGAGGTACGAGTGGTGAAAGCTCTTTCAACTTTATTACCCGAAGCCGGGTTTATCACGGAAGAAGGCTCTGCCATTTATCGGGACGAACCTTATTATTGGGTAATTGACCCTTTGGATGGAACAACGAATTATATTCATGATGAGGCTCCTTATTGTGTATGTATTGCTTTGCGCAGTCGTACCGAACTTCTTTTGGGCGTTGTTTATGAGGTCTGCCGGGATGAATGTTTTTATGCTTGGAAAGGTGGTGGAGCATTTATGAATGGCGAAGAAATTCATGTTTCGGGTGTCCGGGATGTGAAAGATGCATTTGTCATCACCGAGTTGCCTTATAACCATTTGCAATATAAACGGACTGCTCTTCATTTGATAGAACGATTATATGGGGTGGTAGGAGGTATCCGTATGAACGGCTCTGCCGCCGCTGCGATTTGTTATGTGGCTATTGGGCGTTTTGATGCGTGGGCGGAGGCCTTCCTTGGAAAATGGGATTATTCGGCTGCCGCTTTGATAGTTCAGGAAGCAGGTGGACAGGTTACAAATTTTTATGGTGAGGATTATTTTATTGAGGGACATCACATTATAGCCACGAATGGTTTCTTGCATCCTTTACTTCAAGAAATATTGGCGGAAGTTCCTCCGTTGGGTATGTAGGATGATTGCTTTGTTGCGCTTTCCCCACTAATATCCTGGTAGCATGAAATATATATTTCTTATTATAAAAGAGTGGCTGGGTTCATTCTTGTCTTTATTGTTTCCCCGTTGCTGTGTTGTTTGCGGCAGGGTATTGGTGAGAGGAGAGGAATGTATTTGTACAATGTGCAATATGGATTTGCCGCGTACGAATTACCATCTTCGAAAGGACAATCCTGTAGAACTGCTTTTCTGGGGACAGATTCCTTTGGAACGTGCTACTTCTTTTTTCTTCTATCATAGGGAAGGCAATTTCCGGCGGATTCTTTATCAACTTAAATATGAGGGGCAGAAAGAAATCGGTACTATTATGGGAAGATATATGGCAGCAGAGTTGTCGCGAACCGGTTTTTTTGAGGGTATTGATGTGGTATTGCCCATACCGTTGCATAAAAAGAAGTATAAAATTCGCGGCTATAATCAGAGTGAATGGATAGCACGGGGAATCACTGCTGTAACAGGAATCCCCATAGATACAGAATCCATATTGCGTAAGAAAAATACGGAAACGCAAACACACAAATCCATACTTGAACGTCGGGATAATGTGGAAGGTATCTTTGAACTTCAACGTCCCGAAGCACTTGTCGGGAAACACATACTGATCGTTGACGATGTGTTGACCACCGGTTCTACTACGCTGGTATGTGCTTCTTGTCTGGTGAAAGTGGAGGGAATACGGATTAGTATATTGACGTTGGCAACGGTGGAATAATCTTCTTTTCGTCAGAGAATATATTTAAATTCCATTCATCTCTCCATTTTATATTTATACTATTAGTTTGGATTTTAATGGGTAGCCATATATAAAGTCCTTCAATTGGCATTTCCGGTTTCCATATATCGAACATGGCAATATAGGAATTTTTCTTTCCTTGTACAGGAATAATAAAGGATGATTGTCCCCCAAAAGTTTTTTCGGGGCCAAGTCCATTATATGGATTGACGCCATGACAGGGATTTGATTTTTCCGTATAGTCACCCGTTATTGATTTTGATGTGAATATGCGCGCGGCATTGGGCTTCCAACCGCTAGAGCCTGATCCCAGCAAATAGTAGGTACCTTTATGCTTGAAGATGGCAGGTGCTTCTGTTTCGTTAGTGATTCCCGTGACTACCTTGTACTTTCCCTGTGGGTAAGTATATTCCTTATTTAATTCACCTGCCACAAAAGCTTTATCAGGCTTGCGTACCGTGAAATGATATACTTTGCCATCATCATCTTTGTAGATACAAAAATCTCCTGAACCGTATGGAGAATCTGCTCCTAAAAACTTGTGACTGTATGTAAAGGGGCCTGTAGGAGAAATTGCCGCAGCGACTCCTAGATAACCGTATTTATAATCCTGTCCTTTGGGATAGAGTTTGAAATACATCATATATCTAGAAGTCGCCCTGTTGTATATTACTTTAGGGCGTTCGAGAATACAGCCGTCAGCAATATCACTTTTTTCATTTTTATAGTCAACGGATAATACTATTCCTTTGTCTTCCCAATGATACAAATCAGTGGATGAATAACAATGTACACCACCATCTGCTTTTTCTTTCTCAGATTTATTGGGCAGTTTGTGCTCACCATACCAATAATAGATGCCATCTACATATATAATACCACCGCCGTGTGCATTAATAGTTTTTCCATTGTTATCGACCCACACTGTTCCGGGTTTGAAGCTTTTCTTTTTCTTGTTCTGTGCCTGTATAGTATTGGAGATGACACAAATGCTCATCAGTGTGATAAGAAAATAGTAGCTTCTCATAATTCTCAATCTTTAGATATTGTTGGTTTGGACTTTCTTGTCATTAGTAATCCGAGCAGAGCAAAAACGACGCCAGTTGTGATGATAAGTTTTTGTCCGTTATCTGCCATACCACCCAATATCGCAATGCCAGCTCCGGAAGCGAAGATGCCATAACCGATTACCCGTTTGCTGAAATTATTGCCCGCTTTCTCTGCCGATTCATTTTCTTCGATTTCTTTCAATTTCCGGGCATTGTTTTCTTTATTCCATATTAAGTAAGATTGATACTTTTCCGATTCCTTGTTCTTTGCTTTATAATATATCTCAAAAATGGCCAGGCATAGGATTGGGAAAGTAACTCCAAGAATCATTTCCTCGGCACGATTGAGGGAGAAACCCATTAGTGGAGTGATGAATTTGAATAAACCATTGATAGCCAAGCTTAATAAAGTAGTCGTGATGTTAGAAGTCGCAGTCTGTCTTTTAGAGAATAGTGTCCAAATGATAGGCAGATATAAAGGAACGCCTGTCAATGCCGCCAAGCTGATAACAACGTTTACAACTCCCCCCATTTTAGGAATAAGCATGGCTATCAATATGCTGAATACTCCGAAGAGAATAGTCGAGATTCTTGCGACGTACATAAGGGTACGGTCGGAACTTTTTGGCCTTAGGTTTTTGAATATATCATTGGTGATGACTCCTGAAGCAATATTCAGCTTTGAATTCAGTGCACTGGTCGTTGCGAAAATCATGCCACCGATCATTAAGCCCAAAAGCCCGTTAGGAAGTACTTCCTTGCACATCATCAGATATGCGCCTTCTGCATCAAGTAATGAGAGCGAAGGGTCATATACTCTGTAAACCATTGGTGGAAGCATCCATAGAACTGGACTGATTATGTATAGGGCTCCAAACAAATAACCTACTTTTTGGGAATCTTTTTGTGTTTTGACGCAGGTATATCGCTGCACATATGCCCAGTTTCCACCCAGGAATATAGTATTATAGATTCCAAAAGCTACCAGGAAGCCAAAAGTATATTCATCGTTCAGAAGATTATAGAATGTGTCGGGTACTTGCTCAATTAGTGCGGTAACTCCGTTAATTTTATCGAAAGATAAAGGAACTACGATGATAACCGCTGCTGTCAGAATAACGAATTGAAGTACGTCTGTGGAAATTACTGCCCATAATCCGCCTGCAGACACATACAAAATGCATAACCCTCCTAATAATAAAATGCAAGTATTTAAAGGCAGCCCGGTGGAAACCTCTAATATTTTGGCTACTGGATACAGGAAAGATGCTGTAAGAAACACAGAGATAAATAAGAACAGGTAGGTATATGTCTTCTGTGTGGACTTGCCTAATCTCTTATGTATGTATTCTGCTGCTGTGAGTGCTCCTGTTTTATGCCATTTGGGCGCGATGAGTAATCCTACAATGAAACCGGCGATCGCCATTGTCCATTGGATAGTGATTGAAACCCAGCCCATAGAATAAGCGATAGAACCCCATACGACGAATGTGCCAGCAGAGAAAAATCCCATGAACAGTGAGAGGCCGCTCATGTACCACGGCATGGTTCCGTTTGCGGCAAAGAAAGATTGCATACTTTTACCTTTTTGGGAGAAAGCCAATCCGACTAAAACAACTCCAAGGGAAAATAGTACGATAGTAATGATGTCGAGAGTAGTCATATCAAATGATTTAGTTAACAAAACAGGTTTGAAAAACATCTAAGTTGACAGCAAATATATTTTTGATTCTACAGATAAACAAACAATTCGGAATATAAATCATCGGGAACGTTTGCGGTAACGTTCCCGAAATTAAACTCTTGGAGTTTTAACATTCCAATTGCCGGAATTTGATTATATTCGGGAAATTTTTTAGAGTGAGTGACAGTCTATGAGTAAACCAAGAGTGACTATCAAGGATTTAGCCAAGGAACTGAAGATTTCGACTTCTACTGTTTCCAGAGCTTTATGTGATAAATGGGATGTTAATCCAGAAACACGCAAAGCTGTTCTGGAGCTTGCAGAAAAATGGAATTATAAGCCGAATCCGATTTCTTTGAGTCTGAAACAAAGCCAGTCCATGTTTATCGGAGTGATTGTCCCTGAATTTGTCAATTCTTTCTTTTCTGAAGTAATTATGGGTATTCAGAGTGTGCTGAATCCTGAAGGATATCATGTGCTGATAATGCAATCTAATGAATCGCATGAGAATGAATTGCGGAATATGAAGGCGTTGGAAGCGCAGATGGTGGATGGTTTTCTGATTTCGGTTACCCAGGAATCGGAAAATACCAGTTACTTTTCTGACTTGATTTGGAATAATTTTCCTGTGGTTTTCTTCAATCGGATTTGTGCAGAGTTGAGTGCTCCCCATGTAGTTATTGATGATTATAAGTGGGCTTTTGCTGCAGTTGAACATTTGATACAGCAAGGGTGTAGGCGGATTGTTCATTTGGCAGGTTCTGAAGATTTGCTTATCGCGCAGAAACGCAAAAATGGATATATGGATGCCTTGCGAAAGTATGGCTTGCTGGTTGAAGAGTCTTTGATTATCGACTGCGGAATAATGATGGAGAAAGGAATCATGGCGGCTCATCAGATTCTTGAAATGGAAAAAATGCCAGATGGAATTTTTGCAGTGAACGATCCGGTGGCGATAGGAGCGATGAAAACTCTTCAGAAAAACAAGATTAGAATTCCGGAGGATATAGCAGTAGTTGGTTTTTCCGAATCTAAGGAAGCATTTATTGTGGAACCTAATCTGACTAGTGTGGAACAACCTACTTTTGAAATGGGGCGGAATGCTGCACAATTATTATTGGATCAAATCAAGCATAATGTCAATAATGAGGATAAAATGCTGTCGAAGTCGATTATTCTGGATGCAAAATTAAATATCAGGGAATCTTCTCTTAGAAGGACGAGTTGAAACCTCGTTTTTTCAGATCGAATTATTTGCGGGACATAGCCTTTTTATATTAAAGAGGTATGTCCCGTTTTTCTTTTTCTTGTTTCTGAAAATAAATAAAAATACACTTTCCTTTGTTTATGGGCTTTCTAGTGAGTTCTGAAAGAGTGATTATGTTTTTTTCTTTAAATTTATTTGGAGTTTAATAAATAATCGCTATGTTTGCAAAATCTATCAGACCAGAATAGACCAGTTATTAAGATTGAAAACTTAGATATACCATTTAAATTGTTAACGAGAAATTAAGTATTGCACCATGAAGAACGCAGTTATTTCAAAAGCGAAGTGGTACATTAGATGCTGTAGTCTTGTGTATTTATCTATTTCCTTTTCTTCTGTAGTACATTCAGCAGAAGATGTTTCAAAAATGAACAGTGTAGCGATTGCTCAACAGGCAAAAACGCGAACAGTAGTTGGCTCGGTGATTGATTTTGAAACAGGAGAACCTATTATTGGGGCTTCTGTGGCGGTCATTGGGAAAAGTATTGGTACAATTAGTGATTTGGATGGAAACTTTTCTGTTCGAGTAGATGGGGATAACGTAAAATTAGAGGTTTCTTTTATTGGGTATAAAAAGCAGACAGTTACGGTTGGAGAGAATGCGAAAAAACTAACAGTTCGTTTACAAGCTGTTTCTGAGTTGTTGGATGAGGTGGTGGTAGTCGGTTACGGTAGTACCAAACGCAAAGATTTGACAGGAGCAATTTCTAAACCGAATATACAAGATATGCAAAAGGCACCGGTTTCTAATTTTGAAGAGACTCTTGCAGGACGTGTTGCCGGTGTACAGGTTGTTTCGTCAGATGGACAGCCTGGTAGTGATTTGCAGATTGTCATTCGTGGAAATAACTCAGTGACTCAGGATAACTCTCCGCTGTATGTAGTAGACGGTTTCCCGTTGGAATCTTCTGTCGGTAATACACTCAACCCTGAAGAAATAGAGTCTATGGAAGTGCTGAAGGATGCTTCTGCTACGGCTATTTATGGAGCCAGAGGTGCCAATGGTGTTATTTTGATAACAACAAAGAAAGGTAAGATCAGCGCTCCCGTAGTAACGTATAATGGTTGGGTGGGAGTACAGCAGATTATTAAGACACAGGATGTTTTGAGCCCTTATGAATTTGTACGCTATCAATTGGAACAGGATTATAATGTTTATAGTAAAGTTTATTTGAATGATGAACGGACATTGGACTATTATAAAGATGTAAAGGGAGTGGACTGGCAGGACTTAGTGTTTAGAGATGCGTTGGTGCATAACCACAATATTGCAGTAAGAGGTGGTAATGAGAAAACGAGATATGCTATATCCGGTTCCTTAATGGATCAGAAAGGTATTGTCCTCAATAGTGGCTACAAGAAATACCAGGGACGAATTGTACTCGATCAGATTGTGAACAAAAAGTTAAAGGTAGGTATAAATGCTAACTATACTTATACCAAGAAATATGGTACGGTGGTTGCCGAGTCACAAAGCAGCCCAACAGCGAGTTTGATGTATAGTGTATGGGGGTATCGTCCGGTGTCGGGAGTTGATGGCGATGACTTGTTGAATGATTTGTTTGATACGACTACTGATCCGTCAAGAGATTATCGTATCAATCCTCTAATGGCAGTTGAAAATGAATATAATCCGTTGCATACTTATAATTTTATCGGGAATGCTTATTTTGAATATAAGATATTAGACAACCTAACTCTTAGGGTTACAGGCGGGTATAATAAGATTAATCAGAGAAGGGAAGTATTTTACAATTCAAAATCCCGTGGTGGTCATCCCTATACGAATAATAAAGTAAATGGGTGGATTACCAATATTGAAAGGACAAACTTTTTGAATGAAAATACGCTAACTTATAATGTGAAACTTAAAAAAGGACATGCTTTGAAATTATTGGGTGGTTTCACCATACAAGATGCGAATATGTTCTCTAGTGAGATTAAAGCGATCAATGTGCCTAATGAATCACTAGGTATTGCAGGACTAGATGAAGGAGAAATAACCTCCGCACCTATTGTGGATTCTTCCAATGGGCTTGTGTCATACTTAGGGCGTGTAGATTATAATTATAAATCCAGATATTTGTTAACTGCTTCTTTCCGTGCTGACGGATCTTCTAAATTTGCAAAAGAAAACCGTTGGGCATATTTTCCATCGGCTTCTGTGGCTTGGGGGTTCGGAGAGGAAAAATTTATGAAAAATTTCAAGTGGCTAAGCAATGGCAAATTGAGAGTCGGTATAGGTTCGACAGGTAATAACCGGGTAACTGATTATGCAGCTTTGACTTCCTTGATGATTACTCCGGATTCTGGATATAGTACTGGTAATATTCCGGGTAAGGGAGTTGTACCGAAGACTTTGGGTAACCCGACTCTTAAATGGGAGACAACTGTTCAGACGAATGTAGGATTGGATTTATCTTTCTTAAATAGTCGGATCTCTTTAACTGCCGATTATTATTATAAAGAAACGAAGGACTTGTTGTTGAATGCAACTTTAGCTCCGAGTATGGGTTTCCTGAGTGCATATAAGAATGTGGGGAGAGTGTCGAATTCTGGGATTGAACTGACTCTTGATACAAGAAATATGCAGACTAAAAATTTTTCATGGACTTCCAGTTTCAATATTTCATTTAACCGTAATAAAGTATTAGCATTGAATGATGACGAACCGAGTTTGGCAACTCGAGTTACTTGGGGAAATTTTAATAATGCATATCCTTATATTGCTATTCCGGGACATCCTATTGCTATGTTTTATGGATATATATTTGACGGTGTTTATCAGTATACGGATTTTGATGAAGCAGGTGGTAAATATACATTGAAAGCAGGAGTTCCCAACAATGGCAACGCTCGTGAAAGTATTCAGCCAGGCGACATTAAATTCAGGGATATAAATCATGACGGAATAGTGGATAACTATGATTTGACGATTATCGGTAACCCGAATCCAAAACATATCGGTGGATTTAATAATAATTTCCAATACAAGAATTTCGATATGAATATTTTCTTCCAATGGAGTTATGGAGGGGATGTACTGAATGCTAACCGTATCGAGTTTGAAGGTGGAGAGCCTACTGCACGTACCTCGCTCAATATGTTTGCTTCTTTTGCAGACAGATGGACACCGGAGAACCAGACGAATAGTTTGTATAGGGTAGGAGGACAGGGACCTGCGGTTTATTCATCGCGTACTATTGAGGACGGTTCGTTCCTACGGCTGAAAACAATTGCATTGGGATATAGGCTTCCGAGTTCATGGTTGAAGAAGATCAATGTAAAATCATTGAGAGTATATGCTTCTGCACAAAATTTGATAACATGGACCAAATATTCTGGACTCGATCCGGAGGTGTCTACTCGTCCAAGTGCGTTGACGCCTTCTTTTGATTGGTCTCCGTATCCAAGGCCAAGGACTCTGACTTTGGGTGTTGATATTTCATTTTAAACCTTTTATATTCAATTATATATGAAACGCTATATTAATATATTACTGATGGCAATATGCTTGTTGGCAACTTCATGCTCCAGTATATTGGATAAAGAACCGGATTTTGTTTCTCCTGATTATTATTATAATACGGAAGAAGAATTGACCCAGGCGTTGAACGGTGTATATAACCGCTTGATTGATACGAATGGTAGGATGTACAGTAAAGCTCTTTTTAGTTACTTCTCTCTTAGTGACGAATCATTCTACAAGAATATCAGTATCAATAATATTCGTGTAATGGTGATGGATGCTGCCGACTTGGATATTGGGCGTTTTTGGGAAGTGTTGTATGAAGGTGTGAATAGGGCCAACTATTTATTGAAAAACCTTGAAAATAAGGAGCTTGATACGGATACTAAAAAAGCGATAAAAGGGGAGGCTTTATTTCTGCGAGGATATTATTATTTCATTTTGACTTCATTTTTTGGTGAAGTACCTTTGAAATTGACTCCGACTGAATCACCGAATGACAAATATTTGGCTAAGTCTCCACTGGCGGATATTTATGCTCAGATTGTGCAGGATATGAAGGATGCGGAAGGATTAGTACTGGATATTGATGCATTCAGTCATAATGAACGAATCTCAAAGACGGGTGTCCAGGCCATTTTGGCAAGGGTATTTCTTAAGATGGCAGGTGAACCGCTGAAAGATGAGACACGCTATGAAGATGCACTGGAATATGCTAATAAGGTAATTGCTTCTACAAAACATGGATTGAATGAAGATTATTCCCAAATATTTATAAATCATTCGAAAGACATTAACGAAAGTAAGGAGTGCATTTGGGAAATAGGTATGTATGGAAATAAGATCGGTACTGTTGACCAAGCTGGTTCTGTTGGAATTGAAAACGGTATTTTATGTCGTGACCAAGAATTGGGGTATTCCGGTGGTGCTATCCAGATTACAGCCAAACTTTATAATGCATTTGATCCGAAAGATTTACGTAGAGACTGGTGTATAGCTCCTTATTATTATGAAGTAAACGCATCAACAGGCAAGACTGAAAAGAAGGTATTTACAAGTGCTCAAATCTATAACCGAAATCCAGGAAAATGGAGAAGAGAATATGAAACAGGTAAGAAGGCTCAGTATTATAACTCGACGAATTTTCCTATTATCCGTTATAGTGATGTTTTGTTGATGAAGGCGGAAGCAGAGAATGCAGTTAATGGCGGACCCAATGATGATGCTTATGATGCAATCAACCAGGTGAGAAGAAGAGCTTATGGAAGACCACTTCATACACCGGATGACGAATGTGACATATCTAAAGATAAAGATGAAGTGGAATTCTTGCAAATAATCCAGAACGAGAGATTTAGAGAGTTCTGTTTTGAGGGAATGCGTAAACTTGATTTGATTCGTTGGGGAATTTATGTCCAGACGATGAATACACATGGTGCTAATATGGCCTCTAGTGCAGGAAGTTTTGCTTATGGTGGCAATGCAGGTAAGAATACTACTTCTAGAAATGTGCTGTTTCCTATTCCGAATACAGAAATAACAGTAAATAAACTAATGACTCAGAATGAGGGTTGGTAATCGATTTTGCATATCTAAATAATAAATGATGAATATGAGAAATATTATATTATACAGTAGTTTGTTACTCATTGGATTTGCTTCATGCATGGATGATGATGCACCTAGTGCGGCACTGAACGTTTCACTGGATAAAGTGGAATATAGAGTGGGAGAAACTGTTACTTTTAAATTTGATGGTAATCCTGATAACATAGTATTCTATTCGGGAGAGAATGGGCATAATTATGCGATGAAGGATAGATTGTATGCTGATAATGATTTAATGGTAGATTTTGTATTATATACAGATCAGGTTACAGCCGTACATCCTAACTTTCAGGTTAAGGTGTCTAATGATTTTAATGGAATATATGATGTGGAGAATGTGAATGCTGCTACTTGGGTGGATATTTCGGATCAATATACGTTTCCTACTACGGTAAAACTGAATACATCCTCCGGTATTCAGAACTTGAAATCTTATGCTGGGGAGCGTGATGATGCGAAGCTGTACATTGCTTTTCGCTATTTTGACTTGGGGGAACCACAAACAAATAGATGGGTGGTGAGAAGTATTAATGTGGATAAGATCTCTCCTGAGGGAGTAAAAACGGGTTTGGCTGTAATGTCTACTGCTGGTTGGCGGGAAGTCAGCATATCCGGCGCACCGACTGTTTGGAGTATTTCGACTGCACAACTGTTGTCGGCAGGAAAGAAGGGGCAGGAAAATGATGATTGGGTGATAACAAAAGGATTTGATGTGAAAACTTCAGTACCTGATACGGGAGTAGCATTAAAGAATATTAGTACTAAGATGAACGAATATCAATATGTATATACAAAACCGGGTACATATAAAGCTGTATTTGCGACTTCTTCGGAATGGTATAGCGGCACTAAACGTTCGTTGACAGAAGTGATTGTTGAAGTAAAAGAATAACTGATAAAAATGAAAGGAATGCCAAAGAATTTCATTAACTATTTTTCTGTAGTCGTAGTTTTAAGCTTATCTATCGCTTTATCAGCCCAGGAATTGTCCGTTGTGCGATTGACTAATGAGCAACTTGAACTTGGATGGAAAAAGGGCGTTGGTGGATATACATTAGAAACGTTGAAAGTGAAGGGAACGAACGGTTGGGAGATAATGGAAATAGCTAAGTATCAGCATAATGTTTTATATGCTTCCTCAAAACCGAAAACGGCACCACAGGCATTATATGATAATACGGGAAAAGAGATTCTTTTCCCGGCTCCGCAATATCGTTATATTATACCTTCATGGCAACAGAACACAAATGCTGTTGCCATGAATAAAGCAGGAGAGAATATGGTTTTTTATCCTTCGGCAGTGAAACGTGTTTCTGATACAGAAATTTGTTTCCGATACGAAAATGAGACGATGCGGATTACGGAAAAATGGTGTATGGATTCTCTTTATCAGAATGATATAAAAGTTGATTTTATATTGCATTCCAAGAAGACAGGTTATTATTCTTTGGCAACCCCTTCGCTGGTTTCAATAGATAAATATAATTTCCAATGGGCTACCGTTCCCGGAATATTTCAGGGGAATGCTATAAATACAGACTTTGTACAAGCGTATGGCTATGGTCAGGGAATCCCCGACATACCGGTAGTGGCAAGAGAACGTACTGCTTCTACATTATCCTCACTGATAACGGATAGAAAAGGTGTGACTATTGCTGTAACAGCGGAACCTGGTACTGGCAGAGATCCTTGGCCGAAGGATAAAAAGATGCATGCGGAATGGCAACTCGGATTGTCGGTTATGAACCGGGAAGGGGAATTCTCGCCTACACTTTATCATCCTGTGTTGGGAGAGAAGAATTCATTGATGAATGTAGGGGACAGTCTTTCTTTCTCTTTCCGTTATACTATTCAGAAAGCAGATTGGTATGCTGTATTGAAACATACGATTAATGATATTTATCGTTTCACTGATTTTCTAAGGTTGAAACAGACAAAATATTCATTGACACAAAGACTTTATGATATGCACGCATATCTTACTAATGACAGCACTTCCAAATGGCATAACCTTGTATATAAGGGAGTAACAATTGGAGCACAAGACTATCTGGGTGGTGTGTATGATTCAGAAAAAGATGCCATGAAAAACTCCGATTATGGAGCTATGTGGATGTTGGCAAAGTTGACGGATGATCCTCGCTTGACACAGAAAAGACTGCCGAATGCGTTGAACTTTAAATTGATGCAACAACATGCGGAGGAAGATTTCCTTTATGGTTCCTCTGCCGGACAGTATTATTTGTATAAAAGTAAACGGTTTACCGAAGAGTGGGGACCTTATACGGAACCCATTGCAACCACTTATTATATGTTGATGGATATGGGTAATATTCTGCTTTTTGAACCGCAGCAGAAGGAATTAAAACAGCATGTCAAACTGGCTGCCGACCGTTTGTTGGAATGGATGAAGCCCAACGGACAATGGGAAGTAGCTTATGAGAATAAGACATTAAAGCCTACTTTTACTGATATTACAGATTTACGACCAACGTTTTATGGATTATTGATTGCTTACGAGATATTGAAAGATAAGAAATATCTGCAGGCAGCTATACAAGGAGCGGATTGGTATGTGGAGAACGCTGTAAAGAAAGGACATTTCCTAGGCGTTTGCGGTGATACCCGTTTTGTTCCGGATTTCGCCACAGCCCAAAGTGCACAAGCCTTATTGGAACTGTATAATGTGACGAAAAACGAAAAGTATAAGGAAGCTGCTATATCAACTGCTAAGATTTATACGGCATCGGTTTATACGCATCCTATACCGACGTCAGTAGTAAAACAAGTGAAAGGGATAGAACGAAAAGATTGGGAGATCAGTCAGGTGGGATTGAGTTTTGAGCATGGTGGAGTAGCTGGTTCTGCCAATCATCGTGGACCAATATTATTGGCTAGCCATGCCGGAATGTTCGTACGGATGTATAGGCTGACAAAAGATTCATTATTTTTGAATATGGCACGTGCGGCTGCCATAGGAAGAGATGCATTTGTGGATTTTAAAACGGGAGTCGCTTCCTATTATTGGGACTCGATGAATAATGGAGCCGGACCTTATCCACATCATGCTTGGTGGCAGGTGGGATGGATTACCGACTATTTATTGTCTGAAATATCTCTCCGTTCAAATGGCGGGATAACTTATCCGGGTGGATTCATTACTCCTAAGGTGGGCCCCCATCTAACTTATGGTTTTACGTCTGGTATGGTATTTGGTACGAAAGCCGATTTGATAATGCGTCCGGGATTATTTAAACTGGATAATCCTTATATAGAATATATGGCTGCTTTGAACGAGAAGGAGAAAACAGTTTTCCTTATCTTGCTGAATAATGATGATGAAAAGCAGACTTCTCTGATTGAAATGGATACGAAATGTTTGTTCTCTGGAAAGAAAATCCGGGTGAAGAACGTTGCTAGCTTGAATAATCAAGGTCATTCTACACTTGTAGATGGAGTGGAGAATTGGAATGTAACGATTGATGCATATGGCTTGACGGTTTTAAAGATTAAATATAAATAGGATATGAGCATAAATCACTGGATAGTAAAGAATCTTGTTTGCACCCTTTTTTTGGTGGTTGGAGGATTGAATATATATGCGCAAAAAGATAAATATTTGATTGAAGCTGAGGCTTTTCAGTTCAAAGGAAAATGGTCAACAGATAGATCGGCAGATTGCATGGGGAGTGCAATGCTCCGTTTGAACGGTGGCGGAAGTCTTGATGAACAGTTTGATGCGCTTACGGTCGTCAATATAATGGAAGAAGGAGACTATAATGTATGGGTGAGGTCAGCGGATTATGATAAACTGCCGGGGACACGCTTATTCCGTTTAAGTGTGGATGAGAAACCAATGAAAGAATCTGGAAAACATGGAAAAGTCGGATTCTATTGGGAAAATGCAGGCTGTGTGCAGTTGGCAAAAAAACAGGTATTATTGCGATTGCATGATACGAAGAGGAATTTCGGCCGATGTGACGCAATCCTATTAGTAAAAGATCACTCTATCAACCCCAATGAGATGGATAGAAAAGAAGTGGGCAAATGGAGAAAAAATCCCGTTAAAATAGAGACGAAAGGTTCGGGTTTTGATAATGTGTCTACTCCGCTTTTATTATCGCCCGATGCAGAGGTGGTGGCTAATATAGAGAATCCGAATATTCGGGTGAGTTTTGTAAAAGCTGGAGCAAACAACCAGGCGATTGCCTGCCGGACAGAAATTAAGGTGAAAGGAATCTGGCGCCGTTTCTTGTCTACTATGGAAGACCATAAGGTATTTCTTATTACTGCGGAGCAAAGTCCGGTAGATAATGATAAATTCTTTCCTTCCTGGAAGAATGCGGTGTCAAAAAGTTCATTTACTGTTGGTGGAAAAGAATACACGGTACAGTCTGACGAGGATTATTTGAATCCTTATGTTGCGGGAGTGCTCAGTGAAGCTATTCCGGTGAAAGCTGTGAACAAGGACAATAAGAGTATTGAAGTACAATATATTACGAAGAATGGATCTTCTATCACTGGTTATTGGACGCTGCCTGCCAAAGGCAATCATGTTGAGGTGAGATTATCTTGTCGTCCGGCTACTGATGGAATGTATAGTATGGGGCTTTCAGCTTTTCAGCCTGTGCCCCAACCGAATATGAGTAATATACTTCTTTCGCCGATGTTTCAGTATAAACGAGTTTCTTCACATCCGGTGATGATGCTTTCTTCAATGATGCAACAGCCGTTAGCTATTGCAGAATCTGCTACTCCTTTGGGTGGAGTAATATCATCGTTTATATGTGGGGATGATAGTACTTTCCCGCAAGAATGGGGAAGTGTAGATTTTTCTCCGATGGGATTTTCCGTCAAGAATGAGCAGAATGTGGTTCAGCCGGTAGCTTTTGCTCCTGTTATGGGGATGAAGGATTCTCATGTGAAGGCAGGACAGGTGATTGAACGTAAGTTTGTGGTAGGCATACTTCCGGCAGGTTGGAATGAGGTGATAGAATATATTTCGGATCAAGTATATAAGGTAAAAGATTACAGGAAGCAAAAAGAGGTATCACTGACTGAGGCAATGTTTAATATTCTGGATTTGATGCGTAATGAAGAGTATGGCGGATGGGATGCCCATCTTAAAGGATTCTATGATATTGAAGGGGATCCGGAAACGGCTCCGACGGTAGTACATGCTGCTCCTTTGGCAATTATCGCAGCGTCTGTCCTCTCGGAAGACGAGGAGTTTTATCTGTCACGCTCTTTACCAACAATAGAATATACATTGTCTCGGAGTGGATACAGATGGGCTACAGACCTGGTTCCAAGCGGATACAACAAGACGCTTGAGACGCTTCGGCTCAATCCTTTTAATTCCCAGTTCAATACTTCTTATTATGAAGGTTTACATCGTCTGTTAGGAGGGTTGAATCCGTGGCTGGTTTCTATTGCTTTGCCGGGGGATACATTGAGAAAAACAAAGGGATATTCTACACAAGTTCTCTCTTGGGTGCAGGCTATCTCCGCTTATAATTTGACAGGAGACGAGAAATGGAAACGGTTTGCTACTTCTACAGCCGACCGGTATATAGATTTGCAGATATATAAGAACTCATCCCAACCGGTGGGATTGATGTCTTTTTATAATACGAATGTGTATGCTCCGTGGTGGGACTTGATTGACTTGTATGAGTTGACAAAAGAAGAGAAATATTTGAAAGCGGCTCAATATGGAGCTTCTAATACCATCGCGGGAATCAGATCTTTCCCTACCGTTACAGAGGATTTACAAACGATTCATCCGGGAAACCGTTTTGATGGGAATACAAACCTGTGGTGGAAAGGAAAAGAGAAATATCGTCTGGGATTCCCCCGCGTGGCGAACGATGCGCAAGAGAAGCAAGTGCCGGAATGGCTTGTTTCACCGGTCGGACTAGGTTTTGAACAGCCTTCCACTTATTTCCTGCGGACAAAGGGAAAGCAAGTGCGTCCGGTCTTTATGAGCAACTGGGCTCCTCATCTGCTTCGTCTCTATCAATATACTCGTAAGCCTATTTACGAGACTTATGCCCGGAATGGAGTGATTGGGCGGTTTACAAATTATCCGGGATATTATGCTACAGGATATACAGATATTACTCTGTCACCAGACTTTCCTTATAAGGGTCCGGATGTAAGCTCTATCTATTATCACCATATTCCGCCCCATTTGGCATTTACGTGGGATTACCTGGTGTCTGAAGCTATAGAACGTTCTAATGGGAATATTAACTTTCCATTCTGCAAGCAGGAAGGCTTTGTATGGTTTACGAACCGTATCTACGGGAATGAGAAGGGGAAAATATTTGGAGACAGCAAGGCAAAGCTTTGGATAAAGAAAGGGTTGATTCAGATAGATAATCCGACAGTAAACTATCTGACTGCGGTTTCCGATAAGTATTTTTGGGTGATTTTATCCGGTGAATCTAAACAAGAAGAATCACTTACTATTCGCTTGGACAAGGTTGCCGAATTGGTTGGTCAAGGTGATATTGTACAATATACGGAGAAAGGGAAGACAGCAAAAGTAAACCGGGTTGGAAATGCGATTAAGGTATCTGTTCCGGGGAAAGGTTTCAGGACTTTGGCGTTTCCTTTAGCTGAAACTCGCAAGGAGAATCGTTACCCTGTATTGAAAAATGGAATAAAAGTGGTTGATATGGGAGAACCTTTCGGTAAGGTGTTCTTATTCCGTATCCGTTCTCCATTCGGATGGGATTCAGTATATGGGTTTGCTGAAACTGCGCCGGCTAAGGAAAAAGAAATGTCGGTATCGGTGGTGTGTAATGGACAATCTTGTACTGTTTCTTCTTATCCCTTTGAATGGAGTTTCTATAAATTGGGAATGGACGAAAAAGCCATTGTCAAAGTAACGGTGAGTTCGAAAGGACAGGTAGATAAAACGGAGGAAATCATACTTAATTCAAAATGAAAATGATACAGATACGACAATTAGGGACTATTATTGCAGGAATGGTATTAATGACGGTATTTCCCTGCGTTTATGGACAAAGTCGCGCTGATTTGGATAAGATTGCTGCTTCGCAGGCAGGGGCCTCTCCTTTGGTGTATACAACGGCAGATAAGGAAATTCCATTGATACAACTCGGAAATTATTATGATGAGAAAGAATGTACGGTAAGAAAGGGGCTTCCTAACTTTTACTCAAAAATAAAGAAAGAGCAGGAAATTACGGTTGCTTTTATTGGTGGTAGCATAACGCAAGGAGATTATTGCTATCGTTTGCAAACTACCCGATACATGGAAAATACTTTTTCTAATACCTGTTTTAAATGGATTAATGCCGGAGTGTCTGGTACGGGTACGGATTTGGGTGCTTTCCGGATTCGGGAACAAGTATTACAGTACAAACCGGATCTTATTTTTATTGAATTTGCCGTAAATGGTGGTTATCCTGACGGAATGGAGGGAATGATCCGAAAGATTATAAAAGAGAATCCTCATACGGATATTTGTTTGATTTATACGATTTATACGAATCAGACTACTGTCTATCAGAAAGGGGATGTTCCACAAGTGATTAAAAGATTGGAAGATATTGCAACGTATTACCAACTCCCTTCTATTCATTTAGGCATGGAGGCGGCAGCACTTGAAAAGGCTGGTAAGCTACTTTGGAAAGGGACCAAAGAAGTTGCCGTTGGGAAAATTTTATTCTCTAATGACGGGGTACACCCTATCACTGATGGAGGGAACTTATATGCTTCCGCGATTGCACGAGGACTGGAGAAAATACGAAAAGAAAATAGTGCTTCGCAGGTACATATGCTTCCTGAACCGCTTTTCGGTTCGGAGTGGGAAGAAGCCGAAATGTATATCCCTTCACAGATTGCTTCTTTTGATAATTCATGGAAAGAGATTAATACATCAGTGACCCCTTCTTTAAAGAAGTTTTCTGGCTGGTTCGATACAGTGATGACTAGTAGTAAGGAAGGGTCATCATTTTCTTTTGGCTTTGAAGGAGATATGATAGGCTTATTTGATATTGGCGGTCCAGAAGTAGGGCAAGTGGAAGTTCTGATTGATGGAAAATTTGTTCGATTGAAAGAGATTAGTACTAAAGGTTTTCATCTATATGAGGCGAATGATCGTATCGGGAATTATACTTTGAATCGTTTTAATTCTTGGTGTAACAATCGTTATCGGGGGCAGTATGATGTGATAAAGTTGAAAAAAGGTATTCATCAAGTAACTATTCGAGTCTCTTCTGAGAAAGCTGACAAGAAAAAAATACTCGGTAATAAACAATGGGAGGATATAACAGCACATCCTGAAAAGTATGATCAGTCTACAATTTATTTGGGAAGGATACTCTTACGTGGAAAACCGATTCCATGCGAACGCATAAAGGGAGTGCCTAAACTGCCACAACAACTGAAGTGGGAACAGAAAATGAAGCGTTATGAAAAGGCGGATTCCATCAATCCTCCGGCAAAAGATTTGATTCTTTTTGTGGGTAGTTCGACGATGGAGAATTGGAAAACTTTGGCAGATGATTTTCCCGGGAAGCCGGTTCTTAACCGGGGAGTTTCCGGCACGAAAACAATAGATTTGATTAATTACAAAGACCGCTTGATAAGCCCTTATCATCCTAAACAGATTTTTGTTTACGAAGGAGATAATGATATTGGTTACCAATGGACTCCGGATGAAATATTGGAGCAGATTAAGAGATTGTTCTTTATTCTCCGGAAAGAAAAACCGGAAGCGGAAATTATCTTTATTTCTATCAAACCGTCTGTGCGGAGATTGAAGGACAAAGAGAGGATCGAGCAGACAAATGCGTTGATAAAAGAGTTTGTAGAGCAACAAATGAATACTGCTTACGCAGATGTATATAATCCGATGTTTACACCAAAAGGGGAATTATTTCCGGAACATTATCGGGAGGATGGGTTACATCTGACGGCTGAAGGTTATGCAGTGTGGAAAGAGGTTATCTCCAAGTATATTAAATAACAAATAGTAGAATAGAATGATGAAGCATTTAATGATCGCTGGGATTTTGAGTTGTTTTTCTATGGGCGGCTTTGCTCAGATATATAAAGATAAAACAGCTCCTGTGGAGGACAGGACGAATGATTTGCTCCACCGCATGACATTGGAAGAAAAATTAGATTATATAGGAGGATATAAAGGCTTTTATATAAGGGGAATCGAACGTTTGGGCGTGCCCGAGATAAAGTTGACGGATGGTCCTGTCGGTACGCATAAAGATGGAAAATCGACAGCTTATCCGGCAGGGGTACTGACTGCTTCGACCTGGAACAGAGAGCTGGTGTATGAATTGGGAAAGCAATTGGGGAGAGATTCTAAAGCACGTGGTGTACATATATTATTGGGACCGGGTGTGAATATCGTTCGTTCTCCTTTGTGCGGAAGAAATTTTGAGTATTTCACGGAAGATCCATATTTGAACTCTCAGGTAGCTATAGGTTACGTAAAAGGATTGCAGGATCAGAAAGTGGTGGCTACTCTGAAACATTATGCTGCGAACAATCAGGAGTGGGACAGGAACAATGTAAGCAGTGATATTGATGAGCGTGTGTTGCATGAAATATATCTGCCTGTCTATAGAGCCGCCATTCAGGAAGCTGGTGCTGGTGCCGTTATGGATAGCTATAATCCGGTGAATGGAGTACATGCCACGCAGAATGATTATTTGAATAATCAGGTGTTGAGAAAACAATGGGGATTTGATGGAATTGTTATGAGTGACTGGTCGGCTACTTATGACGCTGTGGAGGCTGCTAATGGTGGTTTGGATTTGGAAATGCCGCGTGCCAAATGGATGAATAAGGAGAATCTGATGCCTGCGATAAAAGCTGGAAAAGTGAAGGAAGCGACTATTGACGAGAAAGTGAAGAGAATTCTGAGGATAATGTTTCGGTTCGGTTTTTTTGATAATGAACAGTTGGATAGCTCTATTCCATACAATAATCCGGAAGCGGCAAAAGTGGCATTGGAGTTGGCTAGAGAAGGTATTGTATTATTGAAGAATGAGAATGATCTACTTCCATTGAATCCTTCAAAAGTGAAGTCAGTTGCTGTGATTGGTCCTAATGCAAACTCTTATATATCGGGAGGTGGAAGTTCTTATACATTTCCGTTTCATTCTGTTTCAGTATTGGATGGGTTAAAGAATGTCGGACAGGATCTTCAGATTTCGTATGCACCCGGAGTACCTACCTTGACAGAAACAGTTGTTAATGCAATTTTTTACACAGAAGCGGGGAGTCGGATTAAAGGACTTAAAGCTGAATACTTTGATAATATTCGTTTAAAGGGAGCGCCGGCAAGAACTGTGATAGATACGATTGTTAATATAGGTAACGGCTGGCATATTGCTGCCGAAAACAAAGGTATTCCGTATGACCACTGTTCCATGCGATGGAGTGGAGTCGTACGTCCGGAGAAGACTGCTAATTACCGGTTCATAGTCAGAGGATTCGATGGGTTCCGCTTGAAGATTGGTACGGAAATGCTGATTAATGAGTGGAGAGACCAAGGAATAACGACTCGTGAGACTGTATTGGCGTTGGAGGCCGGGAAGGAATATCCTGTTGTCCTTGAATATTTTGCTAATGTGCATCCTGTTGATATCTCTTTTGGATGGAGAGAAGATAGATTGCTTTTTGATGAGGCTGTAGAGATTGCCAGGAAATCTGATGTGGCTATTGTGAACATTGGATTTAATGAAAGTAGTGAACGTGAAAGTAATGATCGTCCTTTCGAGTTGCCCGAATATCAGGATAGTTTAGTACAGTGTATTACGGCTGCCAATCCCAATACGGTTGTGTTGCTGAATGCGGGTGGAAATGTGGATATGTCAAAATGGATAGATAAAGTTCCTTCTTTGTTACATTTGTGGTATGCCGGTCAGGAGGGTGGAACGGCTGTTGCTGAAATTCTGTTTGGGAAGGTAAACCCCAGTGGGAAACTACCTATCTCTTTTGAAAAGAAATGGGAAGATAATCCGGCCTATCCATATTATTACGATGTGGATGGTGATAAGCGGGTAGAATATAAAGAGGGACTTTTTATGGGGTATAGGCATTATGATGTCAGTGAAACGAAACCTCAATTTGCATTCGGCTATGGAATGTCTTATACCACGTTTAAATACTCTGACTTACGTATAGATAGGGAAAAAGGCAGAGACTTGGTGGTTAAGATCCGGTTTACTGTAAAAAATACAGGGAAGCATGACGGAGCAGAAACAGCACAGATATATATTCGACCTATAAACCCGAAGGTTGAAAGACCTTATAAGGAGCTTAAAGGGTTTGCCAAGCATTTTATTAGGAAAAATACCGTACAAGAAATAGAAATAACGTTGGATAAGGATGCTTTTTCTTATTATAAGACGGAATTGAAAGATTTTGATTATGATGCGGGAAGTTACGAAGTGCTTGTAGGAAGTGCGTCTGACGACATCCGGTTGCGTAAGGTGATACAGATAGAAAAGTAGGTTAAGAGCTAAAATAGAAGTAAAATTAATTAGATACGAGAAGATGGTACTTGATAAGTTTAATAGTGTGAGAATGTTTAACACGGATGTCCTTCAGGCTGATTTTGTAATAGTAGGCGGAGGTATTTCAGGGGTTTGTGCTGCTATAACCGCGGCTCGCCAAGGTCTGAAAGTGGTACTTATACAAGATCGTCCGGTATTGGGGGGGAATGGTTCCAGCGAAATAAGGTTGTGGATGCTTGGAGCAACTTCTCATATGGGAAATAATAATCGCTGGGCGCGTGAAGGCGGTGTGATAGATGAAATTATGGTGGAAAATACGTTCCGTAATCCGGAGGGAAATCCGATCATTTTTGATTCTGTCATGCTTGACAAGGTGGTAAGCGAACCAAATATAACTTTATTGCTGAATACTTGCGTGTATGAGGTAAAAAAGAGTGCCGGTCATAAAATAGAAAGTGTCAGAGGGTTTTGTAGCCAGAACAGTACTATGTACGAAATAACTGCTCCTTTATTTTGTGATGCTTCCGGTGATGGCGTTGTCGGTTTTCTTTCCGGGGCTCCTTACCGTATGGGGGCTGAAAGCAGAGAGGAGTTTGGCGAAAAGTTTGCACCGGCAGAGGATTATGGTGAACTTTTGGGACACAGTTTATATTTCTACACAAAGGATACTGGCAAGCCGGTTAAATATGTAGCTCCTGCTTATGCAATGGATGTTACGAAGACTGTTCCCCGATTTCGTAGTTTCAATGCGAAAGAACATGGTTGTAAATTATGGTGGGTTGAATATGGTGGCGACTTGGATACGGTACATGATACGGAACAAATTAAATGGGAACTGTGGAAGGTTATTTATGGAGCGTGGGATTATATCAAGAACTCGGGTAAATATCCGGAAGCGGAGACAATGACGCTGGAATGGGTAGGCTGTATTCCCGGAAAACGGGAGAGCAGAAGGTTTGAAGGCGACTATATGCTGATTCAGCAGGATGTCATAGAACAAAGACATCATGAAGATGCGGTCTCTTATGGCGGATGGAGTATTGATTTACATCCGGCAGCCGGCGTGTTCGGTGAGGAATCTGCTTGTAATCAGTGGCATGCGAAAGGGGTATATCAGATTCCTTACCGTTGTCTTTATAGCAGGGGAATTGAGAATCTTTTTCTTGCAGGAAGAATTATTAGTGTATCGCATGTTGCTTTCGGTTCAACCCGTGTAATGGCTACTTCTGCACACAGTGCTCAGGCTGTTGCGATGGCTGCGGCGATGTGTCTGAAAGAAAACATCTCTCCGAGAGAAGTATATTCTTTAGGGAAAGTATCTGAATTGCAGAAGAAATTATCAAGAATGGGGCAGTATATCCCTGATATGATAATCAGGGACGAAGAGAATTTGGTAACGAAAGCTACTTTGACTGCATCCAGTGAGTACCATTTTAAGGGGTTTCCGGCGGATGGGGAGATGCAGGTGCTGGATGAGTCTGTAGCTCAAATGATTCCTTTACAAAAAGGGGATGTATTGGGAAAAGTGCAAGTTGATCTTTGTGCTTCTGAAGAAACAGCTTTGGAAGTGGAACTTCGTATTAGCAGTAAAGCATTCAATCATACTCCGGATGTGGTTCTGGAAACTAAAATACTAGCTTTGCATCAAGGTAAACAACAGTTAGAGTTAGTTTTTGGAACTGTGATGCCGGAGGAGCAATATGTTTTTCTTGTTTTCAAGAAAAATCCTTTGGTGCAGTTGCAATATACTCAAGAAAGGATTACTGGAATTTTGTCTGTATTTAATACGGTGAATGAAGCTGTTTCCAATTTTGGAAAACAAACTCCCCCAGAAGATATTGGAATAGAGGAATTTGAATTCTGGTGTCCGAAGCGGAGACCAGAGGGATATAATATCGCTATTCGAACAGAAAAAGACTGTTATGCTTTTCCTGTTTCGAATATTAATAATGGTATTGACCGTCCAGTTCAATCACCCAATGCTTGGGTGGCAGAATTGAAAGATCCGAATCCGACTTTGACAATTAAATGGGATACTGCTATTTCTGTCGGGAAGCTCTCTCTCTTTTTTGATACAGATTATGATCAGCCTATGGAAACAGTTCAAATGACACATCCGGAATATAAAATGCCGTTCTGTGTAGAGAAATATAGAATATATGATGGCACAAATCAATTGATTTATGAGAAGAATGATAATCATCAATCGATAAATGAGATTATATTTCCAGAGAAGTTGGTTACGGATGAGATCAGAATCGTTCTGGAACATCCTTCCGGCCTGATTCCAGCAGCTTTATTTGCAGTAAAGTGTTATGAATAACTCAATATATTTTGAATAAAATATTGTTCTTGTGAGAGTGTGGAGAAGGTACAAGATTTTGTCTGTCTAATAGTTTGCTTTATCATGGTATTTAAGTATATTTGCTAAAATTTTATTTAATCTTGGTCGTAATGCAAAACGAAAATCTTGATATAACGGAACAGAAGAAACCTGCTTCACGAATGAAGTATCTTCAGTTAGTGGATTATATTAATTCACTAATTGAAGATGGAACACTTCAGATAGGCGATCAAATACCTTCACTTAACCAACTGCAAACGCAATTGCGCATGAGTAAGGAGACTTTGCTGAAAGGGTTGAATTACTTGTTGGAGATGGGGGTAATTGAAGCAATTTATAGAAAAGGGTATTTTGTAAAGAAGGTCTCTATAAACCATTCTTATCATGTATTTCTGTTATTGGATAAGATGAATGTGATGCGTGAACAGATCTATCGTTCTATCTTCAATTCTTTGAAGGATGTGGGAGATATTGACATTTACTTTCATCATCATAACTATAAAGTTTTTGAGAAACTCATTAAAGAAAACTTGGGCAATTATACGCATTATATTATAGCTACTTTTTTGAAGGAAGATGTGACAGATGTTTTAAACCTGATTCCGGCTGAAAAAAGAATAATCATAGATTATAACCAACAAGGATTGAGTGGTAACTATAGTTGTATTTATCAAGATTATGGCTATGATATCTATTGTAGTCTTTTACAGTTGCAGGATCGGTTGAAAAAATATGAAAAACTGATTCTGATAGCGCGTCCGGAAGCAATTCATGCACAACAAGTAATTGATGGTTTTCTGCACTATTGTGTAAAAAGTGAACTGCCATATTCTATAGAATCGAATGTAGAAGAGAAAAATTTCCGTAAAGGGAATGCTTATATTACTTTTAGTAGATATGATACGGATGATGTATCCTTGATTAAACTGGCAAAGAAGAAAGGATATGAGTTAGGTAAGGAAATAGGTTTGATTTCTTATAATGACACAGCTGTAAAAGAAATATTGGAAGGAGGTATTACTGTCATTTCTACAGATTTTGAGATGATGGGGAAGGCTGCGGCTTCTGTTATCTTGAATAAAAATATAATATATAAGCGTAACCCGACGAAAGTGATTATACGTAACTCTCTTTAAAAGAAAGTTCTATTAATGATATTAAATAAGAAAGCCACCCATTCAGGTGGCTTCTTTTTTGCTCTCCGTTCAGGACTTTTCTCGCACCGCTTCTTAAAAGATTTAGATAGGATTTGGGAATTGAGAAAGTACCTCCCTGTTTCTTAATGGAGACACCTCCAGTAATACAGACGTTATAAACCTCTTTTTCTTTGTATATCTTGATATATAAGGCTTTTGCTGTGTAACTTTATTCTCCAATAAGATGGGATATAGGCGTGTTATGTGGTATACTGTTGCTTTTACTTCTTCATGAAGAAATGGAAGAATTATTAGTTTACTATACTTAACTTTCTTATTATTCCTACTATTTATAAATAAAAAGAGGAGGTATAAAGTATGGGTAAACGTCAATACCGTGAGTTAAGCGATGTAACTAAGCAGAAAATTAGTAGGAAGCTCAAAAATCAGAGCAAAAGTGAAGCCCATAGACAGGCTATTTCGGAGGCGATGATTTTGTATTGGAAGGAGATTCCTAACAGACCTAAAAATGAGGATAGAGTAGAGGATGAATAATCCTCTATCTTATTACTTATCAAGGTGACAAAACTTGTCATTTGGCAAGGATGAATAATCTTCTTAAAAACCTTAAATCTTAATGTTATGTTTTGATAAGTTTAAATTAGTATGTAATAATATAGAGTATATAAGTAATATAAAAGAAAATGTATTTATCTCTCATTATAAGGGAGAAGAATTATTATACTATAAATATCAGCAAAATACTCCATATTCTTTATTAATAATGGTTGATTATAGGAAACACGAACTAGTCCTAGAATTTACGTCTAAAGTGTTAGGAGAGGAATGTATAAATCTCATCAATCAACAAAATATTCGCACATGTCTTATGAATATAAACTCTTTAAGCATTTGTTTATTAGATATAGATAATATTCTTATATCTGCTAAAGTTGTGAAATGTGATGTTACAAGAGATATTTCCGTAGATGATTTAGCTAATGTCATTCAGCATATTAGAAGTAATCTTTCTAATTTTAGGAAATGGATATGTCGAGAATATACAAACGGAATTGTTATTGAAAATACAGTTGCTACCAATCGTCATAAGAAGCGTCTGATTATATATAATAAAGAAAAGGAATTAATGAAAGCCACCAATTCCAATTTCTTAAATTCTCTATCAGATAAAGAAAAGGTCGTTTGTCATTTTCATGGGAAAGTACGTTTTGAGCTAAATATTAGCACTATGGCACAAATGCGCACTTTACTTCTTATAGAAGATAATAGATTAAAAGAGGTTTTAGCCTCAACAGCTAACCCAATTTTTACAGTTGTAGATGAGGCTCTAAAGAAACCATCTAAAGAAAATTGCATTTGTACAAATTTGAGAGATTATGAGCGTGAACTGTTGCTAAAATCATGTGATTATGATTTAATTAAGGTAGAAATGACTATTCGGGCGTTAATCTCCCCAAATACTTCTATTCGTAGAATAATGCAACCTTATCGAGACCTGTATCAACGTCTAATGTCTTCTTCAAAATCAGACATTGATATTAGGACTTTGGTTGTTTAATGTGTCAAAAATAAAATGTGTCAATTTAATCTGATATAGACCATATTGACACATCTTGTTTTGTATTGAATTAATCTAAAAAGATTATTTGATATTTTGAATTGATATATTTAAGTTCTTATTGATGTTTATTAGATAATAGTAATTTTCGAATGTTAGATTATCGTAGGCTTTGAGAATAAAGCTTGTTGGTCTTAAGCGATATTGAGTAGATAAAAAATCTCTGTTTTTATTTAGAGGAAACTCTAAAAATGATAATTTGTTGAATGCTTTCTCAAAATCTTCCTTTTCATTGTTAATGGCAGCAGTTATTAGTGAATTAAGAATAAGTAGCTGGTTGAATTTTCCTTTATCACAACTAATATAATCATATGAAGCAATTTCATCTAATAAATGTTTGTCTGATGATTTTATTGTTTTCTTACATGAAATACAGGTTTGACTTCTTGTGTTAAATATTATTATTTGATAAATCATTATTCCCCAAAAAACTATTGATATAATAAAAGCCATAGCTGTTATTATTGCAAAAAGAAGGCATACTAGAATTATAATGATTTTGTTTCCAGCGTGATAAGATTCATCAAAAAATTGAACTTTTCCACAATGGGGACATTTTATTTTCTTTCTCATAAAGATGAAAATTAATCTTTTTAATAATTGCTTATTTTATATGTTAATAGGAAGTAATTATTGAATTATTTACATTTAGTTTTAGAATTAAATACTTTCATAATCAAGCTTTTATAAGCTTAATCTTGACTATATGAAAATACTTTCTGGGAAATTAATGTGAAAGTATTTGATTTAATTCTTCTTTACTATTGAATTGGTATATCTTCCCTTTAACTTTGATATATCCCTCTACGTTGTCATTTGTAGCTTCAAATAGACTCTTTACTGACACGCCTAACGCTATTGCTATTTTTTCAATAGTGTCAAGACGTGCATTCCCGTAAATAGCTCTTGTTAGGCTACTTGCATCCATTTTTATACTGCTAGCAAGGTCTTTTAGTTGCTTCCCTTGTGACTTGCAAATACGTTTTACGTTTTCGGCTAAAATTTTTTCCATTATCTCTTATTTTTCTTCGAAAGTATATAAAATTATCGTAAGAAGCAAATATTGTATATATAATTGCTAAATATATCAATTCTTCCTTTGATTTTAATTGTTTTATATGTATATTTGTGGCGTAATAATTGATATATAAAGCAAATGTAAAATTATGAATAAAAAGGTGGTAATATTTGCAAGAGTTTCAACGTCTAATCAAGAGTATGATAGGCAGGTGAATGAATTGACAGCTTTGGCTGCCAAAAATAATTGGCAGTTATGCGCTTGTTTCTCTGAGAAAATAAGTGGAGCTAAAGCAAATTCTGAGAGAGAAGAACTTTTACGTATGATGGAGTATGTAGAAGCGAATCGTGTAGATAAAGTTTTAGTTACAGAATTGTCACGATTGGGTCGTGATACCTTGCAGGTGCTTAGAGTTATTGAGATGTTAAATAATAAGGGGATTTCTTTGTATATACAGAATTACCATATCGAGACGCTTACAGCGCAAGGCAAGGTAAATCCTATGAGTCAATTCTTAGTTACAATTTTATCAGAAGTGGCAAGAATGGAGCGGAAGACTATTCGGGAACGGGTAGAAAGTGGCTATCATAATTATCGTGCCAATGGCGGCAAAGTAGGGCGTAAGGCAGGGTATCGAAAAGATGTAAATGTCATGTTGGAGGAATACAAAGAAGAGACCAAATTGTTAAAAAAGAATTATAGTCTCAGAAATATTTATGCTTTAACGGGAACAAGTGTTAATACGTTAAGAAAGATAAAAACGCTTATGTAGGAGTGATTATAGCCTCATCCATGAGTGTACCTTATTCTTATATAGATTGAGAGAGGCGGGATAAATTAGTTTGTATACATTTAAGAAATGTTGATTTATCTCGATGAGGCTGAAATACAAAAATAACTGCCTTTTGAGCAGAGGGAAATACCATGTATGTTAATGATAACATTGGAATTATGCAGACAGATTTTAAACAAAAATGGCAAAAAAGAATATACAGATAAAGACATAGAAAGAATAAGAGAGTTTCTGTATAGAATAGGTGAGATTCAAATAGAAGTTGAACGTAAAATAAATAAATGATATGAATGTGTTAGGATATGTTCGTGTAAGTACAGACGAACAGGCGGAGAAAGGTTTTAGTGTAGAATATCAGACTAAATACATAAAACAGCATTGTGAGATAAAGAAAAATAATCTAATAGCAATCTATGATGAGGATTGCAGCGCAAAGAATTTCAATCGACCACGTTTCAAGGAGATGAAAGCTTATGCTTTTAAAAGGACAAATCATGTGGATATGATTTTGGTTACACGTTGGGATAGGTTTGCCCGCAACTTGACGCAAGCATTGGTGCAGATTGAGAAGTTTAAAGAAAGGGGCATCGAAATAAATAGCGTAGAGCAGCATATTGATTATGGACAACCTGACTATATCGTTATGCTTTCTATGTATTTATCGACTTCACATTCGGAACGATTAAAAATATCTAGGCGCGTGAGAGAATGTAATTTTGCAGCCAGGAAAAATGGGAAATATACGAATGGGCATCCAGCTAAAGGGTATTACTGGAAGAAGCACGCAAAGAACGAAGAATCGGAATTGCTGATTGATAGACCTGTGGCTAATCTTATAGTAGAAAGTTTCAACTTGTTTGCTACAGGGCTGTATTCAGCTGACAGAGTACGGCAAATGATGGCTGAAAAGGGGGTGAAAATGCAAAAGCAGAGTTTTCTTAATATGCTCCGAAATAGGCTGTACATTGGTGAGGTGCATGTACCAAGTTATAATGGTAGTAAAGATGAATGGGTAAAAGGAATTCATGAGCCGTTAATAGATAAAGAATTGTTTAATACGGTACAGGCTTTGCTGGATGGTAAAAGGAGAAACCACCCTAAGGCAAAGGCTAAAGTTGTACCTGAACTTTTTCTGCGTAACTTCTTGGTCTGCCCTGTTTGTGGTGGTAACTTGACGGGAAGTTTTTCAAGAAGTCGTAATGGTAGTCGTTATCCGTATTATCATTGTAATCATTCGGGGCATCAGCGGATAAAAGCAGATGAGGCGAATAAGACGTTTGTCCAATTTCTTAATAGTTTTGTTCCTGATGAGGATATTTTAGAGTTATTCAAGCTGGTTGTTGCTGATTTAAAACAGGTTCTTAAGTCGGATATAAATAAGCAGATTCAATGTTTAGATGATGAGATAGTGAGATTGGAGAATAAAATAAATGAGACTGATGATATGTTGATAGAGAAGGCGATTGATATAGATACGCACAAAAGAATAATCGCTCGCCACAAACAGTGTATTATTGAATTACGAGACAAACAAAACCTTTTAAAAAATAGTGATATAAAAGAAGTGCAAGAAAAGATAGAATACTCTACTAATATTTTAACTCATTTAGGAGATTATTTTGAAAAAGCAGATGCAGAAACTAAAATAAAGTTGGTTGGTTCGATAATAGTTGGAAAAATGCAATTTTTGGAAAATAGTTATCGAACCGCTGAAATGAATGAAGTTCTTAATAAAATAGGTATGATTTCCAGCGAATTACAAAGGCTTGAAAAAGAAAAAGCCAGCAAAAATGCTGGCTTGTCTAATCTGGCTCTTCCTCTTGGACTTGAACCAAGGACCCTCTGATTAACAGTCAGATGCTCTA
>NZ_CAUCSQ010000012.1 GCF_958445495.1 uncultured Bacteroides sp.
ATAAAAAGGGATATTCAGTAAATGTCCCTAAAAAGTAAAATAGCATATGAAGATGATAAGCCATAATTACTTCATATGCTATTTTTATTTTATTTTTCCTGTGTTTTATCTGATAAACTTATCCGGCAGGGCATGACGTTCCGGAAGAAGTCCGACGACCTCTTCTGATTCTGTCTGTAAAATCATGTCATGCCGCTTTATTCAGCCTTTTTTTGATTTTCTCTATCATCAGTACGGCATTTGCCGTATGTATTCCGAAGAAAATCCACAGGATTTCCGTCTTCCTGTTCCGCGCCTTTATTCTTGAGAGTGAGTAATGCTGTTTCTGAGTGCCGAAGCTACCTTCAAGCCTGGTGGCTCTCTCCCTTGAGAGTTCACGTCTGAGAACCTTTCTCAATGCCTCGTCCTTTGCCGCCCTTCCCTTGCGTACGAAGGAAGTGGATATCCCATATTTCGTACAGAACTTCCTGTTGGCATTGTTGGCGTATATGGAATCGGCAGCCACACATCTTACCCTCACATTCATCAGCTTCTGCTGCATACGGATACAGTCCTTCAGCCGTATCCCCTCATTGAACGCCTTGAAAGAGAGGTGCTCGATAAACGAGATACCGTCTATCTGTATGTTACCCGCCTTTGCACCGAACTCAACAGACTTGGTTTCCTTACCTCTTACGATGGGACGTACATAATGACGGTCAATGCTGACAATACGGTCACTGACCTTCCGTCCTGCAAACAGTTCCTTTTCCTGTAGAAGAACCTTTCTGATTATGGAAAGCCGTTTCTGATAATCCGGTGTATATGTGAGTGAAGACCCGTATGTTCTGTGAATCTCATCCCTTTGTATGATGAGCTTTTCAAGGAGCCTGATCATACGGCGCTTGAGCATCCTTGTCCTTGAAGCCTTCCTTTTTCTTTTCTTGCAGTAGGACAGATAGGACTCTGACACATCCGTGTATTTGTTACGCGGACGCCTTATGCCAAGCTCCCTGCAATGCCGGCAGATATGCCTGTGAAGCCACACGATACCTTCCCAAAGGAGCTTCATGTCTGTCGGAAAACGCATATGGCTTTCATAGCAGGTGGCATCGGTCATACACACGTGAAGGTTCTCAAGATAGGGTTTCCAGTGTGAGGCAAGCACTTTCTGAAAGGAATCAATGTCAAGACGGGAGGCTATTTCATTACGGATGGCACTGACTATCTTGTAGTTGGTTATAGGACAGGACGGGTCTATCATGATTCCACAGAACAGCTGGTAGTGTATGTTCCCGTTAAGATGTTCCACCAGCTGTCTGTCGGAGAACCCGGTGTAGGCCTTCAGTACCATAAGGGCGATTTTGGCCGAAGGACTGAAACAGTTCCTGCGTCCCAGACGGCACTGGGATAGACCGGCAACTTTTGCCATACTCTCAAATGGGAATACGGAATGAAGCCTGCCAAGCTCACTCTCATTAAAACTCTTGCGATATTTTTCCAGAATATCGAATTCTGTAAACCCCAAAGTCGGGTGAATTTCTGAAATATTTCGTATCTTTGCCATATCTTGGTTTGGGAATTTCCCCCGTTTTGGCTACCAAACCTTGTTTGCGGGGGAATACCTAAAGATACAAAAAAGCCAGCTAATTCGCAATACTTTAAGTATGAATTAGTTGGCTAATTTTATACTATTTACTGAATGTCCCTAAAAATGAAGGGTAAATGCCACCTTCTATGGCGTTTACCCTTCATTGAATTTTAAAGGATGAAATATCTGTAAGCGGAAGTTTGATTTTTAATCACCATCTCCAATTGTCTTTGCTCTTTTCCACATTCGTTTCTATGTCTTGAGGAAGATTCGGGAAAAAATCAATATCCGTTTTAGCTTCTAACTCATCTATGGTAACCTCATAGTTTGAGACGGGCTCTTTGTTGTCATAAGATTTATGTTCAAACCAATACCCTATGGCTGAATATTTTCCGTCTTTGAGAGATAAAAGAGCCACGAAATAATATTTGGGAACAGCTATCTGGTGAGAACCGTCCGAGATATATTTTAGTATCTGGTCATCTCTGATGGTTCCGCCTTTTACTACATATAACGTATCTTTTGAATTAGTGATGTTATACCCTTTGCGTTGGATTTGTTCTTCTAACTTTAGCCAGATACCTCCGTTGAATCCGTCTTGGATTTGTGGACTCATATTTGACATATAGAACGTCTGTTTATTGGCCGATACGGAATACTGTCTGTCTCCGGAGGCGATTAAATGCCCTCTATTGTAGCCGGAACCGGAAAAGGCTTTTGCTCCAAGCCTGTATGCCGGAGGTAATGACATATCTTCTGTAAAGTTCTCATTTCTTCCAACATTCTTGTCGGGAGTGGCAGTACTGAAAGTACATGCAACCCAACGGGAATGCATTTTGTAACAGTCATATTCGTAGCTGTAAGTAATAATTTCTTTATTGTTCTCTTGGGTGGTATGAGTGACGAATTTATACATATTTCCAGAACGTAAGGCGGGAATCTCGATTCTTCCCGCATATTTGGAAGGCTTTTCCGGTTCCGGGTCCGGAGAAGGGTCCGAACCGTCACCCGCCAATTGTTTTAGTGTAAACTTCGCATTTTCTTTTCCGGCCGTAATTGTGATAGTGACACTGCGTTCCGCATCGGTGTTTACTTCCATATAACCGCTGATAGAGCCGTTGCCGCTACCGGACGTCCTGCTTAGCGTACACCAACTGGCGCTGCTTGCAGCTTGCCATGCGCCATCGGCTTTTATGCGGATAATGAATCCGCCCCCTTTCGCATCAATCTGGGTTTGGTCGATAGATGCAATTCCTTGGTTTGTATTCTCCTGGCCTTGGGGAAGAGCCGGAATATCCTGTTCGCTACAGGATATAATTATGCTGCAAGTTATAAACAGAAAAAATGATTTAAATAACGTTTTTGTCATTTTACTTCCTTAATTAGATAGATAATGGTGGGTAAATGGTCGCTGTATCCGTTCAGCCATACGCCACCGGCTTGTGTCCGTTTAGGGTAACCTTTGTATTTACCTTCTTTCTGGAACATGAAGTCGCGGCGGAAAATCTCATGTTTGTAAAACTTCAATGTGCTGCGGTCTTTTCCCAATAAATTGCCGGTAAATACAATTTGGTCGAATAAATTCCATTTACCCCTGTACATCAAAGTTCCGTATCCCTTTTTCAACGTATCCCACCAGGGATTATACAAGTCGGAAGGACCCACGTCCGCAGGCTTGCGTTTAGCTCCAAGCGCCACAGCCATACTCTTATTCATCGGGTCGTCGTTCATGTCGCCCATAATGACGATTTTTGCGGTCGGGTTCTCCTTTAGTAAAGAATCCTTAATCGCTCTGACCTGTTCGCCTGCCCGTTCGCGTGCCGGGGAAGCGGCAGCCCTTGACGGCCAGTGGTTGACAATGAAATGCATCTTCTCGCCTGCAATGTTGCCGCTGGCAATCAGAAAACCACGTGTCTTGTGTACCGTGTCGTTGACATATACATAAGGAACGAGCTTGCTGCCGGTAAGTTCAAACAGTTTGGGGTTATAAAAAAACGCACAGTCTATGCCGCGCTTGTCTTCTCCTTCATAGTGGACATATTTGTATCCCCTGTCCGCCAGGGCCGGTTGTTTCAGTATGTCCTGCAAAACCCGGTAATTCTCAACCTCCGAGACACCGATGATGGCGGGTCCCAATGGCAGCTTATCAGTGCTGAGCATGCTTAGTATCTCCGACATGTTTTTCAGTTTTGCCTTATATTTCATCGTATTCCATTGGTTGGTGCCGTCGGGAAGATATTCATAGTCATTCTTTCCTTCATCGTGAATCGTATCAAACAAATTTTCCATATTGTAGAAAGCTACGCTGTAGAGGGCGAATTTCTTTTCCTGTCCGTAAGCCATGAGGACGAAAAGAGCAAGTACACCTAAAGTAATTAAACTTTTTTTCATCTTTAAAATTGATTTTAAAAGTGGGTAATTTGTCATTTGTGTGACAAATATCTAAAAAGAAAACGGAAAAACAGCTCTAAAGTGCGATTTTTTTTGTATGAAACATTGATATTTATAAAATTCTTTGTTATTTTGCCTCTCGACTTATTTCATTTGTGTTGCGAGAATAAAGACCAATTAACATTAATATAAATTAAATTATGAAACAACGATTAGGGTTAGCGATCGTGCTATTTTGCTTGACTCCGACACTATTTGCACAGCAGAAGATAAAGCAGAATGCCCGTGAAGACAATGCTTCTTTCATGTTTACAGAATCACAATTGAACGAAGATGACGATGCAGCACAAAGTACGGCTGCATTAGTAACTTCCAACAATGATGTTTATCTGTCAAATGTAGGTTATCTGTTCAGCCCGATGAGATTTCGTGTAAGGGGATATGATTCCCAGTACAGTGACATGTATATCAATGGGGTGCAGTTCAATGATGTAGAAACAGGTCGTTTCAGTTATGGATTAATCGGAGGATTGAATGATGCTACCCGTAATAAGGAAGGTATCGGTCCTTTTGAAATTAATAATTTTACTTTCGGCGCGATAGGAGGCGCCACCAATATCAATTTACGTGCCAGCCAGTATGCGGCAGGATCAAAGCTGACAGTTTCCGGCAGTAACCGTAATTACATTCTGCGCGGTATGTACACTTATTCCACAGGCCTGATGAATAACGGATGGGCGTTTACCGGTTCCTTAGGATACCGTTGGGGAAATGAAGGAAATATCGAAGGTATCAAATATAATTCTTTTTCTTATTTCCTCGGTGCGGAAAAAGTATTTAATGAGCGTCACAGCCTGTCTTTGGCAACATGGGGCTCACCTACGGAAAGAGGCCAGCAAATGGCGTCAACGGAAGAAGCCTATTATTTGGCAAACAGCCATTATTATAATCCCAACTGGGGATATCAGAACGGGAAGAAACGGAATGCGCGGATTGTCCGTCAGTTTGAACCGTCGGCTGTCGCTTCATGGAATTTTAATATTGATGATAATAAGAAATTAGTGACGAGTGCCGGATTCAAGTATTCCAATTACGGGAAAAGTGCGTTGGGCTGGAATGGCAATGCAGCCGACCCGCGTCCGGATTATTATAAGAAGTTGCCCAGTTCGATTTTTGATGTATGGGAATCCGTTCCTACCGCTGATGAGCTACAGCAGTTTAATGAAGTCACTAACAACTGGAAGAATAATAAAGCCTATCGCCAGTTGGATTGGGACGCACTCTATTTTGCCAACAAACAAGCGAATGCGTTAGGCAAGGAAACACTTTATTATGTGGAAGAGCGCCATGACGACCAGTTGGCATTCAACTTTAGTTCGGTATTTAACCATCAATGGAACGAGCATAACAGTTATATTGCCGGGATTATGGTTAATACGACCAAAGGAATGCATTATAAAAAGATGAAAGACCTGCTGGGAGGACAGCTTTATACGGATGTTGACAAATTTGCTATCCGCGATCATGGAGTCAGTTCCAGTATGGCCCAAAATGACCTTGACAATCCCAACCGTCGCATCGGTGAAGGAGACAAGTTCGGTTATGATTATAATATCTATGTCAACAAACAAAGTGCCTGGGTACGTTATCAAGGAGATAACGGAGGAGCGCTCAACTATTTTGTCTCCGGTAAATTGGGCTCTACACAGATGTTTCGTGACGGACAGATGAGAAACGGGCGTGCTCCGTTGAAATCATTGGGGAGCAGCGGAACGGCAAAATTCCTTGAAGGAGGTGTGAAAGCCGGCTTGAACTGGGCAATCAACGGCAACCATTCCTTTACGTTGAATGCCGGATATGAAGAACGTGCGCCGTTGGCTTACAACTCGTTCATAGCTCCGCGTATCAAGAATGATTTTGTGAAAGACCTGAAAACAGAACGTATTATTGGTGGAGATTTGACCTATAATTTCAATACCCCGTGGGTGATGGGACGTGTGACAGGTTATTATACACGTTTCCAGAACCAAGTGGAAATGGATGCTTTTTATAATGACAGTGAGGCGCGTTTCACTTATCTTTCCATGAACGGGATAGAAAAAGAACATTGGGGAATAGAGGCTGCCGCTACCTTCAAGTTGACGAGCGAGCTTTCTCTGACGGCTATCGGTACTTGGAGTGATGCCAAATACATAAACAATCCCGATGCTGTGCTGACGTATGAAAGTGAAAACGAGTCGAACCTCGACCGTGTTTATGCTAACGGGATGCGTGCCAATGGCACACCGCTTTCCGCTTATAGCCTTGCCTTGGATTATAATATAAACGGATGGTTCTTCAATCTGACTGGAAATTATTATCACCGTGTATATATTGACTTCTCAAGTTATCGCCGTTTAGGCAGTGTGTTGGATAAGAATGGGGCAGGTGTGGATGCCAGTGGGAATCCGATTCTCAATGTGCCGGAACAAGAGAAACTCGACGGCGGATTTATGCTGGATGCTTCGATTGGAAAATTCATCCGCCTGCGTAATGGCAAGAGCATCAGCCTTAATCTGAATCTGACTAATATCTTGAATAATACGGACCTTCGTACAGGCGGTTTTGAACAAAACCGTGATGATAACTACAAAGACGGCGATGCGCGTATTTACAAATTTTCCAAGAACTCTAAATACTTTTATGCGTTTCCGTTCAATGCTTTCTTGAATATCGGTTATAGATTTTAAGCAGATGTATTTATCCATCCAAAACAAAAAAGAAGAAATGATTATGAAGAAATTACTATCTATATTATGTTCCGGATTGCTGTTGTGCGGCACGGTTTTTACGTCATGTGAAAACTACGATGAGCCGGTGACGGGAAATGCTTATGGCAATAATGCCATTCCGGAAGGACGTACGATTTCGATAGCGGCGTTAAAAGAGAAATACAATGATTTCATTGATACGAGTAAAGATACTTATACAACGATTGAAGGTGAGACCCGCATCGAAGGAGTGATAACTTGTGACGACGAGAGCGGAAACATGTATAAAAAACTTGTCGTAGCCGATGAAACCGGCGCTATCGTTATTGGAATTAATGCAACCGGTTTGTATGCTTTTTGTCCGGTAGGTCAGAAAGTCGTAATTGATTGTGAAGGTTTGCAAATCGGCAGTTATCGTAAGCAAGCGCAGATTGGAACTGTTTATAATAATTCGGTGGGACGTATGCCTGACTATGTTTGGGAGCAACATGTACGTCTGATTAATGAACCGAGATTATATTATGAAGAGTTAAAACCTATCGAAATAACTACTCCTGCCGAGCTTGACGCCATAGATTTAAAAGAGGCGCCGGTTTTGGCAACATTTAAAAATGTCAAACTCTCGGAAGCAGATGGAACAGCGACCTATGCGCCGGGCGATGAAGGTTCGGTGAAACGTTATTTCACTTATTCGGATGGTACGGAAAGTGGTAATAACCTTTTCCTGTATACAAGTGCTTATGCTAACTTCTCAATGGAAATAATGCCGCAAGGAAGTGTGGACATAACGGGAATATTATTGCGTTATAATAATCAATGGGAAGTTATTGTCCGTACTTTAAGCGATATTAAACGAAATAATTAATTCAATTAACACATATAATTATGAAAAAGATTCTAAATGCTTTGTTTTTGACACTCTTTGCAGTGTTCACATTTAGTTCATGTAGTGATGTACCGGCTCCTTACGAGATATTGGAAGAGGGTGATGTTCCAGGTTTGGTTGGTGATGGAACGAAAGAGAATCCGTATAATATAGAAGCAGCACAACAGAAACAGGATGGTTCTATTGCTTGGGTACAAGGTTATATTGTGGGTGCTATGGAAAATGTGTACGATGATGAAGGAGAGTTTGCTGGTAATAAGGCAAGTTTTACAGCTCCTTTTAATGTAACCTCCAACGTGCTGATAGCTGAAAGTCCTGATGAGACCACCGAAAGTAAATGTTTGCCGGTTAAGATAAAAAATGGAAGTGATTTATCGAATGCTTTAAATCTGAAAGACCATCCGGAAAATAAAGGAGGAGTTTTATTGATTCAAGGTGAGTTAAGTTCCGGTTTTGGAAAAGCTGCATTGATTAATACTACAGCCGCGGTATTTAATAATAAAGAAATTGGTGAAGAGCAAGGTGGAGATAAACCTAGTGAAACTGTGATTGTAACGAAGGACAATCCTTATACAGAAGATTTTTCTGCTGAACCATTTTCTTTTACTATTGAGAATAAAGAGATTGGTGGTTTGAGTTGGGTTTGGAGTATGAGCACCACTTATAAAAATGCTTCGGCGAGTGCATATAAGGATGGACAGAATTATGCTGCTGAAAGTTGGCTAATGTCTCCTATATTAGATTTATCAGCTTTGACATCTGCAAAATTGACTTTTACCCAAACGTCTTATACTGAGGGCAAGGATAATGAATTTATGTTAAAAATAAAGGATAAGGATGCTGCGGATTGGACTGCGGTTACTATTGAAATGCCTCTGGGAAATAGTCATGCTGATAAATCTACTGTGACTGTGGATTTAAAAGATTATGTTGGTAAGTCTATACAATTTGCCTTTATATATGATAATGATAATACAACATCTGCAAATACTTGGCGAATTTCTGATGTAAAGGTCGAATCTGACGAAAGTGCTGTTATTCCTCCTGTGGAAGGGCAGATTTTTGCAGAAACATTTGGTACCCCGGTGGAGGAATACACTAATGTCAGTGAATATTTAAAATGGGACAATCCAGAATGTCAATTTAACGTGTCTCATGAAGGAGTAAATATTCGTGCTATTGCTCATAAAACAGAAGATAATAAAACGGAGACTGCAAAAATTAACAGTATTTGGTTTAGTAAAGGCTATGAAAATTGGTTCTCTATTTCGGGAATAAACACGGCTGGATATAATAGATTTAAAGTAGTTTATGAAGTTGCAGCAAATATCTATTCAGTCGGAGAAACTGCGGATTTAAATGCTTTGAAGGTATCATTGAATGATGTTGAAGTACAGGCCGAAAGTAAAGTTGTAACGGCTACTGTAGCAAAAGATGATGCGAATATTTTTTATACAATGTCTGTTGAAATTGCAGTAGCAGGTAGTGAAAATTCAACACTAAAATTTACAACAACTGCTGAAGATAATACTGCAGGTTTACGTCTTGCTAATATTAAAATATTACGTTCAGAAGGAAGCGAAGGTGTTGAACCTGTTGGAAATGAGTTGTTTATTTCAGAATATGTGGAGTCTTTTAAGGGAAATAATAAGTATATAGAAATATATAATCCTACAAATGAAACGATTGACTTATCAGAATATTCATTGAAAATGAATAATAATGGTAAGAAAGAAGGTGAAAGTATAGTCTGGACATCTCTTCACAATAAAACTTTTACAGAAAGTATTGAACCAGGAAAAGTCGTAGTATTTGCTAATAATCAAGCGGTGAATTACGAAGGAAAAGTTGTGGAGTGTTCTAACATGTCTTTTAACGGTGATGATGCTGTTGGATTATTTAAAGGAGAAACCTTGATTGATTTGGTAGGTTATCCAGGAATCCAAGAAAAGTTTGGTGAAAATGTTGTATTGCGGAGGGTACCTACAGTGACTGTCCCTAATGTAATTTATACTTTAGCTGAATGGAGTGAAACAAAACTTACATCTATAGAAGAAGATAAAACTATTGGAATATCTGGGCTTGGTTCACATACTGTGGAATAGTTTGGAGAAGTACTTATATATTAAAAAAGTTGCTCAATCCGGAGAGCAACTTTTTTATTTTTTATCGTATGATTCTTATTTAATGTGTTGATAGTATGAAAAAAGTATTTGTATATAGTGAGTTCCTTTTCTTATGCATTTTTTTCTTTTCATGTAGTGGTGACGAAAAAGAGAACTCCGATAATTTTGCCACCGGCATCGTCGAGCTTCCCGCTCTCCGTAACAGCGCAAATGACGTATTTATAACCCACTCCACCACCTTTAACGGACGGAAAGTAACCTCTTTCAGCATGGAGTATGACAAGAGCAGGAAACATTCTCGTTGGGTTGCGTTTCGGTTTGACAATCAGACAAAGCAGCAGAATGTTTCTCGTAGTGATGAGCCTTTTGATGTTGACCCGGCTATAAGTTCACAGTATCAGCGTGTACAAGCGGATTTTGGGAAACATGGTTATAACAGAGGACATCTCTGCGCCTCTGCCGACAGGCTTTATTCGCGTGAGGTGAATGAACAAACCTTCTACTACACCAATATGAGCCCGCAAAGATACAGTTTCAATACCGGTATATGGTTAACTTTAGAAGGACAGGTACAGTCGTGGGGACGTAGCTGCACATCTTCCGATACTTTGTATGTCGTAAAAGGCGGAACCATTGATAAAGAAGACCAGATAATAAAATATATCGATAACGACCTTAGTAAACCCGTTCCCAAATATTATTACATGGCTTTGCTGTTTAAAAAAGGAGAATCATTTAAGGCCATAGCTTTCTGGATGGAACATACGGACAGCCCGAAATCGTCGAAGCTTACCGATTATGCATTATCGATAGACGAGCTGGAAGAAAAGACCGGAATTGATTTCTTTCCAAACCTGAATGATAAATTGGAAAATGCGCTTGAAGCCACCTACTCGACGAAAGCATGGCCGGGATTAGATTAAGGATACGATAAAGTGAGGAAACGCACGGATAACCGTTTGATGGCTATTCTTAATGCCTGTATTCGCCAGTCTCTCTTTTTACAAGTAAGAACGGATGATACAGGTTCTATTTTTTTAATAAGCCGGTAAAGATATCGGGTTTTGAAGACTTGCCGGATGAATAACGGACCTACATAAATAAGACAAAGTAGAGTTATCGTTTGGCTAATCTCGGATTTCCTCTGCTATCTTCCGTCTCTTTGCCTTTTTAAAGCAACTCATAACAAAGAGAGATTAGTGAAACCTTAAAACTTACAGAAACACAGTCTATAAAATATCCGGAATTCCTGGAAACTCCGGAGTTACCTATGTATTCCGTATAATCTTTTTTATCCATTAATTTTATATTCTTAACTCCGAACATTTCGTAACCACTGAAAATCCATCTACTTTTACCGCCGTATTTACGCACAATTGAAAAATACTACATCTTGAGAGGTAAAGACTAATTTAATTCTAGCCATGAAACATAGACTATTACTACTATTACTACTTGCATTTGCCATATCCGTGACAGGACAGGCGCAAAAAACGGCGGTCCCTTCTTTCACAATCAAAGGAGTACTCTTAGATTCCCTGACCCAAGAAGGAGAACCCTATGCAACCATTAAAATTACGAAGAAAAATGCTCCGGAAAAAGCGATAAAGATGGCTGTAACCGGTGCGAACGGCAAATTCCAGGAAAAGCTGAATGTACCGGCCGGTGATTATGTAATCAATATCTCTTCGATTGGAAAAGCGCCGGTGATAAAAGAGTTCACTTTGAAGCCGTCCGTCAAAGTGCTTGATTTGGGAACCATGTTCTCGGCAGAAGCCAACAACGAATTGAAAGGGGTGGAAGTGGTAGCGCAAAAGCCCCTGGTAAAGGTCGATATTGACAAGATAGAGTACAATATCGAAGACGACCCGGACTCGAAATCGAATAGCATACTGGAAATGTTGCGGAAAGTCCCCTTGGTGACGGTAGACGGAGAAGACAACATACAGGTGAACGGCAGCAGCAGTTTCAAGGTACATGTCAACGGGAAACCGAACAACATGATGAGCAATAATCCGAAAGAAGTGTTGAAAAGTATGCCGGCTAATTCCATCAAATACATTGAAGTAATCACCTCGCCGGGAGCCAAGTACGATGCGGAAGGAGTCGGAGGAATTCTCAACATCGTGACTGTGGGCAGCGGGTTTGAGGGCTATACGGCCACTTTCCGCGGAAATGCGAGCAATAACGGGCTGGGAGCCGGCGGTTATGCGATGGTGAAACAAGGGAAACTGACGGTTTCCGCCAATTATAACTATAATTACGACAATTCCCCGCGCAGCTATTCCGACAGTTACCGGGAAAATTATGAATCGGATACGGAGAAATACCTGGAGTCCGGAAGTTCCTCCAAGTCGAAGGGTAATTTCCAGTATGGAAATCTGGAAGCGAGTTATGAAATCGATACGTTGAGGCTGCTGACCGTGGCTTTCGGAATGTACGGCAACAGCAGTAACAGTAATAGCGACGGCAATACGGTGATGTACGGGGCAAACCACGAAGATGTTACTTATAGCTACCGGACAGCCAATCATGGAACATCCTCATGGTTCTCGGTGAATGGAAACATAGACTACCAGCGTGTCTCCAGAAAGAACAAACAAAGAATGCTCACCCTGTCCTACAAGGTAGATACGGAGCCGCAGAGCGATGATTCATACAACACATATCTTGATATCTATCCGGACGCACAGAAAGACGAACTTGTAGAACGGCTGCTGTTGCGCAATTACCATTCGGACGGGAAAACGAATACGATGGAACAGACCTTCCAGGCAGACTATACAACCCCAATCGGCAAGCTACATACGATAGAAACCGGAGTGAAGTATATTTTCCGCCGCAACTCCAGTGACAACAAGCTTTACGAAGCGGCGGGAGGAAGCGACGATTATGCGTATAACGAAGACCGCAGCAGCGACTACCGTCATCTGAACCATATCCTGGCGGCTTATGCCGGATATACCTTGAGATATAAAGGCTTCACTTTCAAACCGGGAGTTCGTTACGAACAGACCATACAGCGGGTGAAATATATCGTGGGGCCGGGAGAGAACTTCCATACGAATTTCAGCGACGTGGTTCCTTCCGTCTCCTTAGGAATGAAAATCGGCAAGACACAAAACATACGCGCCGGTTACAGCATGCGTATCTGGCGTCCGGGAATCTGGAACCTGAACCCCTATTTCAACAACCAGGATCCGATGTCCATCAGTCAGGGAAATCCGGACCTTGAAAGCGAGAAAAGCCATACTTTCGACTTGGCATATAGCAGTTTCGGTGCTAAATTCAATATCAACCTGTCTCTGCGCCATTCTTTCAATAATAACGGGATTGAGAGAGTGAGCCGTTTGATTACCGATGCCGACGGAGAGATTTTTGACGGCAATCCGGAACATCTTGCACCGGAGGGCGCTTTGTACAGCACCTATGCCAATATCGGGAAAAGCCGGAATACCGGACTCTCCCTTTATCTGAACTGGAACGCCTCTTCCAATACCCGTATTTATGTAAATGGCCGTGGAAACTACAGCGATATGAAAAGCGAGGCACAGGGATTGCATAATTATGGCTGGAACGGTTCTTTCCATGCCGGTATCCAGCATACACTTCCTTTAAAGATACGGTTGAGCGTGAACGGCGGGGCCAGTACCCCGTATATCAGCTTGCAGGGGGAACGTTCCGGTTACCAGTATTGCGGAGTCAGCCTGAACCGCTCGTTCCTGAAAGACGAACGGTTGTCTTTAAATTTGTATTGTTATGACTTCTGGAGGAAATACAGAACCTTCGATAGCTACACGGAAGGAGCCAACTTTATCTCGAAGAGCAGCGGCAAATGGCCGAGCCGCCGTTTCGGATTCAGCATCAGTTACCGAATCGGGGAATTGAAAGCCAGCGTGAAAAAAGCTGCCCGCAGCATTGAGAATGACGATGTGAAAGGCGGCGGTTCCGGCGGAGGCGGCCGGTAAAGACCACCTCTGACAGCCCGCCGGAACTGCCGCTGGGCTGTGCCTTTATTTCACATTCCGCTGATGGATGTTGAACCCCAGTTTGCTCAGTCCGGCTTGTACATCGGGATGGCTCATGAAAAGCTTCCATAACAATCCCGTCCGGTAGTTCTCAAGCATAACGGCGATAGGGCCCTGGTCGATAGCCAGATAACGTTTGGGATACCAGTTGTCCGTCTCGCTGAAAGCGTCGTAAAATCCGAAAGGCCCGAACACCTTATCCCCCATGTTGTACAGATGGCGCATCACCTGCATGGAATATTCCGGTGTATATACGATGGATGAAAGTGCGGCGGTAGGAGAGATGACCCCTTTGTCATCCCGTTCGTTCGGCGAATGGGCGGCATACCCGTCAACGGAGTAACTGGCGGTCAGTCCCCAGCAGTCCGGCCCGAAACCTTTGTAATGTTTGGGATTGCGGATACAGTAAGCGCGGTTGACTAATGTCAGGTTACGCATCTCGTGGAAATAACTGGGGCAATATTCGTCTTTCAGCCCTACGGGGTCGAGCCCAAGGAAAGAGTATTGCGCCCAGAAAAGCGGTCCGGCTTCCGTTCCCTGATAGCGGAGATGCAGCTTGATTCCCTCTACCTTGTGCGGAGAGACGATTGCGCCGTTCTGTGCCCATCCTTCGTGGTAGACGGCGGCGGGTACTCCGTGTGTCGGCGAGGCGGCAGCCAGAATATACATGATCAGGCATTCGTTGTAACCGTGTACCGGGAAATCCATCTCCCAGCCGTATGTAGGACTCCAGTGCCAGTAAAGGACATTCTGTCCGCCCCGGCGATACCAGTTCCAGTCCACCTCACGCCAAAGCCGGTCGATACGCCGGGCTATCGTTTTCTCCGTTTCGTTTCCGTTTACGTAGTATTGGTGTGCGGCGAGAAGTCCCTGCATCAGGAAAGCCGTCTCCACCAAGTCGCCTCCGTTGTCTTTCTGTCCGAAAGGTTTCACTTTTCCGGTGTCGCCGTACCACCAGTGCGGGTATGCGCCATGAAAACGGTCTGCTTTCTCCAGGAAAGAAAGGATACGTTCCATACGTGCCGCTCCCTCTTCACGGGTGACATAACCGCGGTCTATCCCGCTGAGGATAGCCATGATGCCGAAGCCGCTGCCGCCGGAGGTCACCACATTGGCGTCATTCTCCGGATATGTGCCGTCCGTGTGGTAACGTTCGGGAGCAAGGCCGCTGTTGGGTTCCGCTCCTTCCCAAAAATAGAGGAAGGTGCGCCGTTGTACCGTGTCCATCAGAGCATCGTCCGACAGTGTGTCCGCCTGGCCGGCAGCAAGAGAAGCCGTGGCTTTTCTGCCTTTGCAGCTTTCCAGACCTAGGATAAGGAAAAGAAGCAGTGGTAGCATGAGAGGGAAAAAAACGGTCCTTATGACATTCTGATAATCTTTTTTCATGACACATCTCATTTTAGGGTGAATCTGGCGGTTTTCACATCCCGGCTGTTCGTGCCTATCATGACCTCGAAGTCACCCGGTTCGGCTACCAGTTGCAAATCATAGTTGTAATATCTCAACATCTCCGGAGCAATCTTGAAACGGACGATTTTCATCTCTCCCGGTTCCAGGAATATCTTTTGGAAACCTTTCAGCTCTTTTACCGGGCGGGTACTGCTGCCGACAACATCGCGGATGTAAAGCTGCACCACTTCCGTTCCGGGCCATGTCCCGGTATTGGTTACCTCCACTGCGGCGGTCAGTGAACCGGTCATATCCATCGCCGTATGGCTCAAATCGATGTCACTGTATGAAAAAGTGGTGTAGGAAAGCCCGTAACCGAACGGGTAAAGCGGTTCGTTGTCCACATCCAGGTAGTTGCTGCGGAACTTCTCGAACCATTTGCCTTGTCCCAATGGGCGTCCGGTACTCTTGTGAGCGTAATAAAGAGGAATCTGTCCGACATTTTTCGGGAAACTCATCGTCAGCTTGCCCCCCGGATTGACATAACCGAAGAGCGCGTCACCGATGGCATAGGCAGCCTCGCTGCCCCCGAACCATACATTCAGGATGGCAGGTACATGTTCCTGTTCCCAGGTCAACGTGAGCGGGCGTCCGGTAAACAAAACCAATACCACCGGTTTCCCTGTTTTCAGCAGCTCTTTCAGTAAATTCTGCTGCACATCCGGAATATTCAGGTCCGTGCGGCTGCTGCTTTCGCCGCTCATTTCGGAAGACTCGCCCAAGGCTGCGATGATAATATCCGACCGGCGCGCCACATTCAATGCCTCGTCCAGCAATTGCCGGTCAGTACGGTTGTCCCGGTTCAGGGAACGGCCGAACATCGTGGCCCGTTCCTCATAGCTTGCATCACTAATCAGATTGCTTCCTTTGGCATACATGATATTCGCCTTTCCGGCAGTCATCTCTTTCAGGCCTTCTACCAGGGAGGGACAACGGTCGAGTACGGCAGCTACGCTCCATGTGCCGGGCATATTGCTCCGGGTGTTTGCCAGCGGACCGATTACCGCGATGTTTCCTTTAGGGTTGAAAGGCAGCAACGGATTTCCGTTCGGGTTCCCGTCGGGGCTCTCGTTTTTCAGAAGGACGAAACTTTCCGCTGCAATCCTGCGGGCAGCAGCCCGGTGTGCTTTGGTAAAGATATCCCGTGCCGGACGTTGCGGGTCGCAGTATTTATACGGATTGTCGAACAGCCCCAGTTTATATTTGGCTTCCAGAATACGACGACAAGCAGTATTCAACGTTTCCATAGAGACTTTTCCTTCTTGAACGGATTTCTTCAATGTCCCGGCGAAGCCTTCGCTTACCATATCCATATCCACTCCGGCATTGATGGCGCGTGCGCTTACGGTCTGCAAGTCGCCGATGCCGTGGTCGGTCATTTCGGAAATTCCCGTGTAGTCGGTCACTATCAATCCGTTGAAGCCCCATTGCCCGCGCAGGATATCCGTCAGCAACCATTTGTTGGCGGTAGCGGGTATTCCGTCCACCTCGTTGAACGATGTCATTACGCTGCCTGCTCCTGCTTCCACAGCCGCTTCGTAAGGCAGCATATAGTCGTTGAACATTCGTTGGCGGCTCATGTCTACGGTATTGTAGTCCCGTCCGGCCTCACTGGCTCCATACAGAGCGAAATGTTTTACGCAAGCCATGATTTCGTCATTCCGCTCCAGATTCTTTCCTTGATAACCGCGCACCATCGCTTCTGCAATCATGGCTCCCAGGAACGGGTCTTCACCGCTGCCTTCGGATACACGCCCCCAACGGGGGTCGCGTGAGATATCCACCATCGGGCTGAAAGTCCACGAGATACCGTCGGCGCTGGCTTCTACGGCCGCGATGCGGGCAGATTCCTCAATCGCTGTCATGTCCCAGGTGCAGGACAGTCCGAGCGGGATAGGGAACATCGTCTCGTATCCGTGGATGACGTCCATTCCGAACAGCAACGGAATGCCCAGGCGGGATTCTTCCACAGCCTGTTTCTGCACTTCACGTATTTTCTCCACTCCTTTCAGGTTGAACAGTCCTCCCACTTCGCCTTTCTTGATTTTGGCGGCGATATCGCTGCTTTTGGCTTGTCCCGTGGTAATCTCTCCGGTGACGGGAAGGTTTAGTTGTCCTATTTTTTCTTCTAAGGTCATTTTATTCATCAATACATCGATGAAACGGTCCATGTCCTGCGGTGATTTTTGGGCCGAGGTGCTCTGGAGACCTGTGGCAAGTAACAGGATGAGAAAACTTAACTTTCTGTATATCATATTATTATATCTGTTTTGATTCTTAATGTAACGCCCTTTTTATATGTTGGATATCCGGTGCCGGGGAGGGCTTTGTTCGACACCGGGAAACGGTAGTTCCGACACCGAGGAAACTACCGTTCCTCACCGAGAAACTTCTTATTGGTAATCGGGGTTCTGTATGAGCACTCCTTTCGACTTGTCAATCTCTGTCTGCGGAAGCGGGAGGAGTGCGTTTTTGTCCTGATAATTTGTCTTACCGGCAGCGTGCAGCACTTCTTTGGCGATACCCCAGCGGACAAGGTCATAGAAGCGGTCGAATTCCATTCCCAGTTCCACGCGGCGTTCGTGGCGGATGGCATCACGCAACTCGCTCTGGTCGGTCGTGGTTATTTTGGGAAGGATGTCGCTGTCAGTGCCTCTGGCGCGTGCACGCACCTGTTCCAGATAGTCGGCGGCTTCGCCCGGCAGGCCTTTCTCGTTGGCGGATTCCGCTGCCATTAATACCACATCGGCATAACGGATAAGGCGGATGTTTACCCAGAATCCTTTGTTGGTGTATTCTTTGCGCATGGCAGGGTCGGTATAGGCTTTCTTATTGAAGTAATCGCCTATCGCCTGGGAAACGGGAGATTCGCCGTAAGGCTCGTTTGTATTTTCCGGGGTGACGGGCTCGCTGTCCGACCGGCGGAAATAGAGCAGGGTGGCGTTTTTACGCGGGTCACCCGGTTCGTAGGCCTGTGCCATGAGTTCCGTCGCCATGTGCCAGCCCCAGCCCAAATCCCATTGGCCTGAGCCGCGTACTCCTTGCACTTCACAGAACTGGCTGCCTATGACGTCGCTTTGCGGGAGGGCGGCGGTAGCGGTACATTGCAGTTCGAATATGGAACCGCCGCTGTTCTCTCCCTCATCGGTGAAGATTTCGTCATAAGGAGTTTTCAGGTTGTAGAGTCCTTTTTTGATGACATCGGTAGAAGCGGTGTACATATTGTCCCAGTCGTTGCGCATCATATAGGTACGCGCGTGAAGGGAACGGGCGGCTCCCCAGGTCAGGCGTCCCGTATATTCGCTGCTCCAGGTTTCCGGCAGCGACTCTTCCGCCGTTTTCAAATCGTTGTCAATTTGTTCGTAAAGTTTGTCAACGGTGGTTTTCGGGATGTTGGCTTCCGATGCGTCATTGATTTTGTAAGTAACCAGCGGAACTTCTCCGAAAGCTCTTACCAGGTTGAAATAGCAATAGGCCCGGAAAAAGGAGGCTTCCCCTTTGTTGACGATGTCTTCGGATTCCGTCTGTCCCGCCGTTTCTTTGGCGGCGATGGATCCGAGGATATCGTTGCACTGGTAGATGACTGCGTAGTTCTGTCCCCAGTAGGCTCCTAGCAGTCCGTTGTCCGGAGTGTAGAGAAAATCGTCGTACATCTGTTCTACATCGGAACCGTCGCTGGCGATGCTTCCTTTTTCCGCATCTTCCGAGCGGAAACAGTGGATGGCGAGAGCGGGAGGGCCTGCTGTGATGTTGTAATTGCGCATCATGGTGTAAACATTGTAAATCTTGCCGTTGACAAGGGCGTTGGGATTATCGTCTTCTGTGAACTGCCCCTGCGGACTGCGGTCCAGAAAATCGCTGCAACTGCTTAGGAACAAGGCAGCGGCAACGGTAAAAACTGAAAATAAGTATTTATTGAGTTTCATACGATTATGGTTTTTAATGTTAAAGTCAATCCTTTGCGGAAATCCTGAGACGGAACGGCCGTTTGCCGGATGTCAAAAGGTCAGGTTGATTCCGAATGTATAGACAGCCGGTACGGGATAACTTCCGTTGTCTACCCCGAATGCGGTGGCCGTGCCTCCCAGTTCCGGAGTGTAACCGGTGTTGTGCTTCCATGTTTTCAAGTTTTGTATGTTGACATATACCTTCAAGGCCTGCAGACGGATTTTAGCAAGCAGGCTTTTGTCGAATGCGTAAGCCAACTGGACGTTACGGATACGGAAAAAGCGCCCGCTTTCGATGTAATAGTCCGAATTCAGGGTATTGATGGAATGCTTGGAGTTCAGTAACGGCTGGCTGTTGGAAGTGCCTTCGCCGTGCCAGCGGTCCAGACGTTGTTCCAGATAGTTGAACTGGGCGAAGTTGTAGTTGTCCCAGGTACGGAAAATCTGGTTGCCGCCTTGTCCCATCATGTCGATGCCCAACGACCAGTTCTTGTAATCGACTCCCAGAGAGAAACCGTAAGTCACCTTCGGGGTAGGATTCCCTATCATGGTGCGGTCTTCCGGCGTAATCTCTCCGTCGCCGTTGACATCCGCGAATTTCAGGTCGCCGGGGGTTACTGTGGCAAGCTTGTTTTTGGGCGATGTGTCGATATCCGTTTGCGACTGGTAGACACCCTCTACCTTGTAGCCGTAGAAATAGCCGATGGGATATCCCGCCATCGTATAGCTTTGCTGTTTGTCTCCGGCAATGATGGAGTAACCTTCTTGAACCAGGCTTTTTACCTCGTTCTTGATGGTCGTCAGGTTAGCGCTGACGGAATATCCCCAGTCGCCGATTCGGTCACGCCAGGTTACGGACATTTCCACTCCTTTGTTCTGAATCTGTCCCAGGTTGCCGATGCCGGGAGTCGTTCCGGAAATGCCGGGCACTTCCGCCAGCAGGTCTTTGGTATTTTTCTTGTAATACACGCCTTCGAAGTGCAGGCGGTTGCGGAGCAGGTTGGTTTCGAACCCTGCTTCCCAGGCTTCCACCTTTTCCCAGCGGAGAGTGGGATTGGGAAGATATGCCAGTTGGTAGCCCGGATAAATGATGGAGGGGGTTCCGAACACGGCCGAGTAGGTGTTTGTCAGCAGAGGTTCGGCAGGATATGCCTTGTCCAGGTTCTGGTTTCCCAACGTGCCGTAGGATGCCTTGATTTTCAGCATGTCGAGCCATTGGAAATCTTTCATGAATTCTTCTTCAGACATCAGCCAGCCTCCGCCCAGCGAGAAGAAATTCTGCCATTCATTGCCTGTGTAGGAAAAAGCGGAAGAACCGTCCCGGCGGAAAGAGCCGTTGAAGAGGTATTTTCCTTTGTAGTTGTAAATGACGCGCGCCAGCATGGACACGGTGCTTCGTTCCCATTGCGTGCTTCCGTTGGTGGCGGTGGCCGCATCGCCGATGCTGACAAACCATTTGTCCGGGTTGTCGGGAATTATCAGTCCTACTCCTTGTTTGCGGGCTCCTTCCAGCCGGCTTAGCGAATTGTAGTAAGTGGTGAAGCCGGCGGTGGCAGTCAGGTTATGGTTGCCGTTGTCGAAGCTGTTGGTGTACGTCAGCAGATAGTCGCTTTGTACCTTGGTCTCGTTTTCCTTGAACTGGCTGACTTCGGTCTTGCCGGTTCCCAGCGTAGCGACATTGCCGTTGACAGTAGTGTCGTAGACTTTCATGACAGGCAGGTAGGTCCGTCCGTTGTTGGAGCTGTAATCCATAGAGAAGGCGGCTTTGAAAGTGAAATGTTTCAAAAAGTCCACTTCCCCGTAAATGTTGCCCGATGCCCGGTAATTTTCGGCTTTGGTGGTATTCGCTTTCAGCTCGACGTCCACCATCGGGTTGTTGATTTGGGCTTTTTGGAATTCCGGAAGTGCGGTATATAACCCGTACTCGCCGTTGTACACAGGGGCGATGGGGGTTGCACGGAGCGCGCTTAGCACTTGTTTGGAGTCGGCAGGGAGCATGCGGGCCCCGTTGAACTGGAAACCGACTTTCAGGAAGTCCGTAATTTTGTAATCGTTGCTTGCATTGATGGTTACCTTGCTGAATTTCTCATGCTTGATGTTGCCTTGTTCATGAGAATAACCGACTCCTAGATAAAAGCTGTGTTTGGCGGAGGCTCCCGTGATGCTGATATTGTTGTTGGTGACGAATGCCGTCTGGAAGATTTCGTCCTGCCAGTCGGTATTTGCGTCCCAGCCGGTATAGTCAAACGGGGCGTCTCCCTGGTTGGAGAGCTGTTCGCTGTACAGTTCCTTGAACTGGGAGGCGTTTACCATTTTTACTTTGTCCACTACCTTTTTGAAACCGAAGGAGGTATTGATATTGATTAGCGTCTGGCCTTCTTTGGCTTTTTTGGTGGTGATGATGATAACACCGTTCGCACCGCGGACACCGAAGATTGCCAGTGAAGAGGGGTCTTTCAGAATCTCCATGGATTCGATGTCTTCCGGGTTGAGGAAGTTGATGTTGTCGTTGAACAGCCCGTCGACGATGTATAAAGGCTTGTATCCGTTGATGGAGTTGGTTCCGCGGATACGGATTTCCGGGTCTGCGCCGGCTTGTCCGGAGTTTATGATTTGCACGCCCGCCACTTTTCCTTGCAAGGAGGAAAGCGGGTTCATGGCCGGCTTATTGGCTATTTCCTCTCCTTTGACGTTGGTGATGGAACCTGTCAGGTCTCTTTTCTTTGCGCTTCCGTATCCGATAACGACGGTTTCAGCCAATACCTGCGAGTCTTCTTTCAGGCTGACGTTGATTACGTTTTGTGTTCCCACTTTGATACTTTGCGTAGTCATGCCTACGTATGAGAATACCAGTATGTCTTCCGGGATAACGGAGATTGAATATTTGCCGTCCATATCCGTAATGGTTCCGGTGGAAGTACCCTGTACACGCACGGATGCGCCGATTAACGGTTCGTTGTTGGCGTCCGTTACCATACCTGTCACTGTTTTTGCCTGTGCGAAGGCGGATGCGGAAACAAGTAGCAGGCAGGCGAGAGCCGTTATGCTCTTAAACCGGGCGGTTTGTTTCTGAAGATGTTGTAAAAGTCTAGTCCTCATTGCATTAAATTTTTCAATTTGTTATTATTCAGGTTGAAGTTTTCTGCGCCGTTGTCGGCGAAAGTAACAAAGTGAACAAACGAAATGCAAAAAAGATTTAGGAAAAAGGAGGAATGCTTGATTTTAACATAAGAGGCCGGTACTTGCCGTCAGGGGATTGAGGGGCGGCATTGCCGGACTCCAATGGTGGGGAGGTAACCTGTCGGCGGAGACGGGAAAGGGCAAAGGAATGGGAAACCGGGCGGATTGTCCGGTGTGGTTTATCCGGCGGTTACACATCGGAAAGGCCTGAAACCTGGTTGCCGGCAATAAGGGACTCTTTCATTTTCTCCGCAGTTTCCATACAGCGGAGAACGTCTTCCTTGCTGCCGTTGAAAGGACCGGATTTCTCGATTTTCAGGGTGGACATGGCCGCTGCGAACCGTCCTGCCTCTTCGATGCCGGCGCCGGATACCCGTCGGTACAGATACCCGATTGTATAAGTGTCGCCGCAGCCTGTCGCATCTACTGTCCGTGCCGGTTTATAGGCGGGAATACGGTAGAAATCCGTCCCGTCGAAGATGAGCGAGCCCATGCTTCCGAGCGTAACCAGCACTTCTTTCGCTCCCCATTCGTGTAGCCGGCGTGCAGCTTCGTGAGGGTCGGAAAGCCCGGTCAGTATTTCCATCTCATGCTCGTTGACTTTTAAAAAGTGGATGTATTGCAGGGCTTCCAGTTTGTCCGTCCAGTCTACCGGATATACGCGGGTTTCGCGCACTTCACGCAGGTAGCCTTGCGAATCTACGGCAACCAGCCCTTTTTGAGACAGCTCTTTGATGGCTTCCAATGAGAAATCGTCAGCTAGAAGAGAACCGAGGTGGTAAACCTGCGCATCTATTTCCTTGAGTTGCGTGACGGTGAATGAATCGGCTTTTGCCCATACGCGCTGGGTACGGTCATCAGGGTTTGAGCCGTAGATATTCTCAAAATAGACGGAGTGCCTGCTCGGCAATACGGTCACGTCGATGCCTGCCTTGCGCAACTCTTCCACAACGTTCATTTCCGTGGCTCCGACTGCCGTGACCAGTGCATAATCGATGTCGTTGAAATGGCTGATGGCGTGTGAGCAGTAAAAAGCGGTTCCTCCCGGCATATAAACGGTGCTTTGGGGAGTGACTACCTTATCCAGAGTGATGTGTCCGATGCAGCAAAGTTGATGTCTCTTCATTTCATTGTCAATTAAAAAGCCTTCAAGAAATTTTCTTGAAGGCTTTCCAGTTTGTTTTCCAGTGCGGATGATAGGACTCGAACCTACACGCCTCACGGCACCAGATCCTAAGTCTGGCGCGGCTACCAATTACGCCACATCCGCATGTGCCGCTTTTTGTTTAGCGGTGCAAAGATAGGAAGATTTTCTGATTTGACAAATAATTCGGCGATAAAGTTATTCGTTTAAGACTCTGAAAGCTTCTTCGATAAGCGGGTCTTTTTTCTGTGATTCTTCGTCTCCTGCTTTGATTCCGTCTTCCAGAATCTGGTCCATATTGATGTAGATGTCCGCTTCAATGCCGTTTTCCAAAGGATTCTTGTTTTTATCGAAATGGGGGCTTGCGGAGAAGCGGACGCCCCATCCGTTGGGCAGCTCCGATGAGAAGGGCAGTCCCGAACCTCCTCCGGTCCGGTCGCCTATCTGGATGATTTTTTTATCCCGGATATTCCCGTCGTCTTTGTTGATGCTGCGCATGGCGTTGACAAAATCGTTGGTGGCGCTGTAGCAGCGGCGATTGGTTAGTATCACGACTTTTTTCTGCCATCTGATGCTGTTGGAGGGTTCCAGGTAAATCGGTTCCATTTCCGAGAAATCGTTGTGCCCCGGTCCGGTTTTATGTTTGATGTATCCGGTCAATGTCTTTTCTTCGGTGAAACGGGAGGCGATGCGTGTGGAATTCGTCAGATTCCCTCCTCCGTTGTCACGGACGTCGATAATGAGGCCGTTGCAGATTTGGAGATAGTAAAGAACTTCGTCCAGATTGCCTTCTCCGACTCCGTCACTGAAACTTTCGTAACGGATGTATCCTATGTTGTTGTCGAATATTTTATATTTCAGGCCGGCGGAAGTGCGGTAACCGGAACTGGCGCTTCCCAGATAGTAATTGTAAAGGATGTCTTCCCTGTAATTCCACGGATATCCCTGATACCAGGCATCGTAATAGGAGATGCGGCTGGCGGAAGAAAGGTTGACATGCCCGTCTTTCAGGGTGTATAACATTTCACTGAGTATGTCGAACAGGTTGTCGTTGGAAATACCGGGTTTTACCAGTTTGCCGTATGTGTCATGGACGGCGTCCCAGTCGATTCCTTTTTCTTCCAGAAAACAATACCTTTCATCAATGATTTTCCATAGTTGCTCGAAGTTTCCTACGGGGTCATTGGCGTACTCTTCTTCTCTGATGCATCCGGCGAGTACAGGCAGGCAGCAAAGCAACCCCAATATATGTATCAGTTTATTTCCCATTTTTCGAATCTCTTATTTATTATATATGATGGCAAACCTTTTGTTTCCGTTTCTTTTTAATATGCTCTTATCGACGAAGGTAAAGGAGAGGCTCCTTTGGCTTTCCGGATGGTATAGAGTTCTTTCACGAAGCCCACCATGAATACGTGTGAATAAGTATGGGTCTTTATCTTGTTCACGTCGGATTGCTGCAGGTCTGCCAGATAGCTGAAACGCATTTTGGCATATCCTATCGGAAAATCGACGGAGAGCATTTGCCGGAGCGAGGGCTGGTTGTGGAGAGAGGTGAATTTTATGACGCCGGCGGAGTTTCCCAATGAGAAAATCTCATAGTAAGACTGCCCGTAATGGGGGGAGAACATGACTCCCATGACCGGCAGGTTGACTTGATAGCGCAATACCATCGGGTAGCGTTTCACTCTCAGATGCCAGATAGCCATGCCGGAGGCGTCCAGGTTGACGTATGCGCGTGCGGAGGCCGGATTGTTGCCGTTCCTCAGGTTATAGACGAAACCGCCGTTGGCATCTATCAATCCTCCTGCCAGCAATTTGAAATTCTCGGTCAGGCGGAACTGGTAGTGTAATCCGTAGTTCCAGTTGACAAGTCCGGAGAATGTATTGTTGTTGTCTACCCGGTTATGCGTGTAGCCGATGTCCGCCTGGAAGAAGTTCTGTACGGAGATGTTTCCGTCGAATAACTTCGTCATCCGGATGGTTTCACGGGAAACGCGAAAATCGATTCCTTTGTATTCCTGCGGTGAAAGGTAGGTATCGAACACATTCGTGAACCCGATACCGTACATGATGGCCCGTGTCAGGTAACGATGGGTCTGCAGGCTGTCAATCTGCGCTTGCGATTTTATGCAGAGGGCGAACAGGATGCAACCTGTAAGTCCCAGATGGATTAATTGTTTCTTCATTGGCACATGGGATGTTTTTTTACCGCAGGAAGATGCTCGTCAGAACAACTTCATCTGTCCGGTAATCTCGTCAATAATATCTCCTTGGCTCTTGTTGCTGTCCGGGTCCAGATTTTCCGGTTCTTCTTCCGTCTCTTGCGGCGTCTCTTGTACCGGTTCCGGGAAACGGGTCGGTTCGAGTTCGTTAATCGTATCCACCGAGTAGGTGGTGATGCGTTTGCCTTTGGCTTTGAACCCTTTCACGGCAATGAATTCTTCGGCATCGATAACCAGCGGCTCCCGGAAGCTGTCGTGACCGCCGAATATGACTTCCAGACGCGGATAGTATTCATCGGTCAGAAGGATGAGGCGGTTGTTTTTGTTCTCGCCCAGATAGTTTTGCTTGCGGCCGGAACCTTCGAGGCAGAAACGTTTCAGGTACGGGTAGTTCTGCTGGTCGGCATCATAGAGAGCGGCTGTCCATACTTTGTTGGAGTCGTATTTTTCGACGATGCTCACGTTGTCTTCGTAGTGGTTGCTCAGGTCGAAATTGGTGGTGTAGAAGTCACCGTTGTTCAGAACAACCAGTATGGCGTCGTCACTCTGGAATTCGCCCAGGTATTCGCCGCGCCCGTCATAGTTGAGGCGGAGGATGTCGCGGTCGAACCATACTTTGCGTCCTCCGAGCGTGGAACCTCCTTTTTGTTTCAGGGCAATCTTGTGTACCGGCAGCCGGGTCAGGATTACTCCTTGCGCCTGTCGTCCCTTGATGCTGATTTCGCTGAAATCGCGTTCGAAGATGATACGCCTCACGCGCGGATTCGGTTTTAGGGTGACTTTGATGATTTCAGCTTCTCCGTTCGGGTTGGCGCTGAAATAAGTGATGCGCGAGTCGGGAGTGCCTTGCGTGACGTCGTATTCGCGGTCGCGGACAACGGAAGTGACTGCGAACCGTTTGATGTATGTCGTTCCTTCTTTTCCGTCGCGGTAGGTGACATTGTAGATGGTACGTTTGTCATTTTTCTTGAATACGTTGACGTACAGGATGTTCTTGCCTACGAATTTCTTGTCGGCTACCGGGGTGACGATGTATTTCCCGTCGCGGAAGAAGACGATTATGTCGTCGATGTCCGAGCAGTTAGCTACGAACTCGTCTTTTTTCAAAGCTGTCCCGATAAATCCTTCCTCACGGTTGATGTATAGTTTTTCATTGGCTTCCACCACTTTGGTAGCCTCGATGGTGTCGAAGTTGCGCAGTTCGGTGCGGCGCGGGAAGTTTTTGCCGTATTTGTTTTTCAACATCTGATACCAGTTGACGGTATATTCGATGATGTTTGCCAGATGATTGTCTATTTCGGCTATTTCTTCTCTCATCCGGGCAATCTGTTCGTCGGCTTTGTCGGAATTGAATTTCAGGATGCGCCCCATCTTGATTTCCATCAGTTTCAGGATATCTTCCTTGGTCACTTCACGGACAAATTGCGGATAGAACGGGGTCAGGCGTTCGTCGATGTGTTCGCAGGCCGCGTCCATATTTTCGGACTGTTCGAATTCTTTGTCTTTATAAATGCGTTCTTCGATGAATATTTTTTCGAGGGAGGCGAAATGCAGGGCTTCCAGTATTTCTCCTTTCTTGATTTCCAGTTCCTGTTTGAGCAGTGCCATTGTGTTGTCCGCCGATTTCTTCAGGACTTTGCTGACGGTAAGGAAGTGAGGTTTCCTGTCGTCAATCACGCAACAGTTGGGAGAGATGCTGACTTCGCAGTCGGTAAAGGCATATAGGGCGTCAATCGTTTTGTCTGATGAAGTGCCGGGAGCCAGGTGGACCAGTATCTCTACGCTGGCGGCCGTATTGTCGTCTACCTTCCGGATTTTGATTTTTCCTTTGTCAACGGCTTTCAGGATGGAGTCGATGACAGTGGAGGTGGTTTTCCCGTAAGGAATTTCCGTGACCGCAAGTGTCTTGTTGTCCAGTTTGTTGATTTTCGCGCGTACCTTCACTACTCCGCCGCGTTCGCCGTCGTTGTATTTGGATACGTCGATGGAACCGCCTGTCTGGAAGTCGGGATACAACTGGAACGTTTCGCCGCGCAGGTAGCTGATGGATGCGTCGCAAAGTTCGTTGAAATTGTGCGGCAATATTTTGGACGAGAGTCCCACAGCGATGCCTTCAACTCCCTGTGCCAGCAGCAACGGGAATTTTACGGGAAGAGTGACCGGTTCCTTGTTCCGTCCGTCGTATGACAATTTCCATTCGGTCGTTTTGGGATTGAAAACAACATCCAGCGCAAATTTTGAAAGGCGTGCCTCGATGTAACGGGGAGCGGCCGCGCCGTCTCCGGTCAGGATATTGCCCCAGTTACCCTGGCAGTCAATCAGCAGGTCTTTTTGCCCTAATTGCACCAGGGCGTCGCCGATGGAGGCGTCTCCGTGAGGATGGAACTGCATGGTATGCCCCACAATGTTCGCCACCTTGTTATATCGTCCGTCGTCCAGGCGTTTCATGGAGTGCAGGATGCGGCGTTGCACAGGTTTCAGGCCATCGTTGATGTGGGGAACGGCCCGTTCCAGGATAACATACGAGGCGTAGTCCAGAAACCAGTTCTGGTACATGCCTGTAAGCTGATGTTTTACGTTTTCGTCCCGTGCGTCCGCCGGTTTATAGTCTGAATGTCCTTCGGTTATCTCGTTGATTTCGTCACTCATAAATTCGTATATACTATATTTTAATGCATACGCACGCAAAAATACAAAAATAAAAGAGATTCGGACGAAAAACGGGGAATATTCCGAATGTTAAAAAGGGTATAACCTCTCCCGGAGAAAGAGAAAAAAGGCATGCTTCCATGTGTCCGGGAATGCATGGGCGGGAGAAAGAGAGGAAACGGGGCGGCAAGACTTGTTGCGCAAGGAGCCGGAAACCGGCGAAGAAGTCAGGGAATAAGATAAATTAATACCCTACCTGTCTTATTTATGAGATAAATCTCTATCTTTGTGGCACTTTTTAGGGAAAAAGCAAATTCAAATTAATAGATATAGATAAGAAAATGGCACAAGAAGACGTTTTTAAGAAGCTTGTATCGCACTGTAAGGAATATGGTTTCGTATTTCCTTCAAGCGATATCTACGATGGACTGGGCGCTGTATATGATTATGGTCAGATGGGCGTTGAATTGAAGAATAATATCAAAAAATATTGGTGGGACAGCATGGTGCTGTTGCACGAAAATATTGTCGGTATCGACTCTGCCATCTTTATGCATCCTACTATCTGGAAGGCTTCCGGACACGTTGACGCATTTAATGACCCGTTGATTGATAATAAGGATTCTAAGAAACGGTATCGTGCAGATGTCCTGATTGAGGATCAACTGGCTAAATACGACGATAAGATTAATAAGGAGGTGGCGAAAGCTGCCAAGAGATTCGGGGATGCTTTTGACGAAGCGCAGTTCCGCTCTACCAACGGGCGCGTGTTGGAACATCAGGCAAAGAGGGACGCTCTTCACGCACGTTTTGCAAAAGCCTTGAATGATAATGACCTGGAAGAGCTCAGGCAGATTATTCTTGATGAAGAAATCGTATGTCCTATTTCCGGTACGAAAAACTGGACGGAGGTCCGTCAGTTTAATCTGATGTTTACGACTGAAATGGGGTCTACCGCCGACGGGTCCATGAAAATTTACCTTCGTCCGGAAACGGCGCAGGGTATTTTTGTGAATTATCTGAATGTGCAGAAAACGGGACGTATGAAGGTTCCTTTCGGCATCGCCCAGATTGGCAAGGCTTTCCGTAATGAGATTGTCGCCCGCCAGTTTATTTTCCGCATGCGTGAGTTCGAGCAGATGGAAATGCAGTTTTTCGTAAAACCGGGGACTGAGCTTGACTGGTTCAGAAAGTGGAAGGAAATCCGTTTGAAATGGCATAAGGCGCTGGGCTTCGGCGACGACCACTACCGTTATCACGACCATGACAAGCTGGCGCATTACGCCAATGCGGCAACGGATATCGAGTTCCTGATGCCGTTCGGCTTCAAGGAGGTGGAAGGCATTCATTCCCGTACGAATTTCGATTTGTCGCAGCATGAGAAATTCTCCGGCAAGAGTATCAAGTATTTCGACCCTGAACTGAACGAGTCTTATACTCCGTATGTAATCGAGACTTCTATCGGTGTAGACCGTATGTTCCTTAGCGTGATGAGTGCGGCTTATTGTGAAGAACAACTGGAAAGCGGGGAAAGCCGTGTCGTTCTGAAATTGCCTGCCGCTTTGGCGCCGGTGAAACTGGCGGTGATGCCGTTGGTGAAGAAAGATGGCCTGCCTGAGAAAGCCCGTGAGATTATCGATGCCCTGAAGTTCCATTTCCACTGCCAGTATGATGAAAAAGACAGTATCGGCAAGCGTTATCGCCGTCAGGATGCAATCGGCACTCCGTATTGTGTGACGGTAGACCACCAGACTTTGGAAGACAACTGCGTGACTTTGCGTAATCGCGATACCATGCAGCAGGAACGTGTCGCCATTTCCGAACTGAACAATATCATTGCGGACAGAGTAAGTATTACTTCTCTATTGAAAACTTTACAATAAACCTTTGACGAATGAGTAAGAAAATCTGTTTATTCTCCTTTGTATTACTGGCTTTGGTTTTTGCTTCCTGTAGCGAGACCGAAGAGGTAAGCCGTTACGACAACTGGCAGGCACGCAGCGAAGCGTTCATTGATTCCATCGCAAATGTGTGTAACAGCGCTGCGAATCAGGCATTAGCTGATGATGACCCGGAAAAGATTCATGCTTTGAAGGATGAAACGAATGACCAATGGATATATGTGAAGAAGATAATACCCATAGAGGAAGAGGATATAAATAAATATCCTGTTTATACTTCTACGATAAGTGCGTATTATCGCATGTTTTATTTTAACGGCGATGTCGTTCAGCAGAATTTTTCCGGGACGGAACCGGGGTATTTTGATTCACCGTCGGAATTTACTGTGAGTGAGTTGATTTCCGGCTGGCAATATTCGCTGATGCACATGACGGAGGGGGAATATTGGACTTTATATATTCCTTATCAAAGCGGGTATGGTTCCGGTACTGGCAGCGACGGTTCGCTGCAGCCTTATTCGGCATTGGTTTATAATGTTAAACTGGTTAAGATTGTAGAACGTTAATTTTGATAATAACATGATAAAAGATAATAGGTGTTATGTCTGGGCGGACATAGCGCCTGTTATTTTTTTTGAATGCTTTTGGCTGTATAGGTCGTGCTGTCTTATTTTTATTAATCATAATCAATAGATGAAAAACAAGGTTTTAAACGTATTGGTGTTATTTTTATTGCCGGCTTTGGGGGTGGCGGCACAGTCTCCCCGAAAGGTGTTGCCGGCTGAACAGGAAATTGAGTTGCGCTATGGAGCGGACCGGCTGGGCAAGCGTCACGATGCGGCCATGCGGAAATTCCGGGAGAACCGGCTGGGCGCGTTTATTCATTGGGGACTGTATGCCATTCCGGGCGGAGAATGGAACGGAAAGGTGTATGAAGGGGCGGCCGAATGGTTGAAAAGCTGGGCGAAGGTTTCCAGCGACGAGTGGATGAAATTGATGGAACAGTGGAATCCGGAACGGTTTGATGCCCGGACGTGGGCGAAAATGGCGAAAGAGATGGGGGTGAAGTATGTGAAGATTACAACCAAGCATCATGAGGGCTTCTGCCTGTGGCCCAGCAAGTATAGCCGGTACACGGTCATGCAGACGCCCTGTAAGAGAGACTTGTTGGGGGAGCTGGTGAAGGCGTATAACGATGAAGGGATTGATGTGCATTTTTATTTTTCCGTAATGGACTGGAGCCATCCCGACTGGCGGTATGATATCAAGACTGCTGAAGATGAAGCGGCTTTCCGGCGTTTTCTGGAGTTTACGGACAACCAGTTGAAGGAGCTTGCCACCCGCTATCCTACAGTGAAGGATTTCTGGTTTGACGGGACTTGGGATGCCAGCGTGAAAAAGAATGCGTGGTGGACGGCGCATGCCGAACGTATGCTGAAAGAGTTGGTTCCGGGCGTCACGATAAACAGCCGTTTGCGTGCCGACGATTACGGAAAACGTCATTTCGACAGTAACGGGCATCTGATGGGGGATTATGAATCGGGATATGAACGCCGTCTGCCCGACCCGGTAAAGGATTTGAAAGTGACAAAATGGGATTGGGAAGCTTGTATGACTATTCCGGAAAATCAGTGGGGATATCATAAAGACTGGTCATTGAGTTATGTGAAGAATCCGGTGGAGGTGCTGGAGCGTATCGTTCACGCCGTATCTATGGGTGGCAACATGGTCGTTAATTTCGGACCGCAGGCTGACGGCGATTTTCGTCCGGAGGAAAAGGAACTTGCCGCAACCGTCGGAAAATGGATGAAGAAGAATGGCGAATGTATTTATGCCTGTGATTATGCTGGGTTGGAAAAACAGGACTGGGGGTATTATACCCGTAAAGGCGACGATATCTATATGGTGGTTTTTAATGTGCCTTACTCAAAATGGCTGGCAGTCAAGACTCCGAAAGGGATGCGGGTAACGGAAGCGGCCTTGCTGGACGGCGGGAAAGCGGAAGTGGTTGAGACGACTCGGAACGAATATAATGTGGGAGTGCCGGAACGGCGTCCCGACGGGCCGTTTGTCATCAAACTGAGAATAGAAAATACGCAAGGAAATACGGAGAAATATCGTGAAGCATTGACTTAAACGGATTCCGGAATATTAAGAGAAATATGCGGTTTCCGACAGTTCAGGCAGTTCAGCGGTGTATCGGCACTCTGAACTGCTTTTTCTTTTTTCTTGAAATAAAAAAGGAGGAAAACGGTTTATTTTATCATAAATGTATTTATTTTGTACTTTGAATGTAGCTTGTTATAATAAAGGATATGAAATTGATTCGGAACGGTTCGTCGTTGGCGTGCAAGGAAGGTAGAGAAGAAGCATTGAAATATCTTTTTCATACCTACTTCACCCCCTTGTGCCGGTATATGTATGCCTACTGGGATAATAAGCAGGAAATCGAGGAAGCGGTGATGGACATATTCATATATCTGTGGGAGCATCCTGATAAAATACAGCCTGACCTGTCTATAAAGTCTTATTTGTTTCAATCCGCACGTAACAAATGCCTCAACCTGATACGGGGCAAGCAGGATACTTGTTCGCTGGATGATGTGCAGGAACAGGAGAGCATAGACACGGTTGCTTTGATAGAGGCGGAAGAGCTGGACGAACTGATACAGAGGGCTATTCTTGCCATCCCCGTGCAGAGCCGTGAAATATTCCTGAAAAGCCGGAACGAAAATCTCAGTAACCGTGAGATTGCCGAGGAACTGGATATTTCGATAAAGACGGTGGAAAAACACATCACCCGTTCATTGAAAATCATCCGTAAAGTGTTGGGGGATAATTATTACCTGTTGTTCTTTTTGTTGTAAGCGGGGTAAACCTGCATTTGGGAGGAGTGCGCATGAACGGATGATTCCTTTGCATGCAGTTTTCATATCTCCTTGTCGTTCCCGGTTCGCGCTTTCTTTCCCGGACTGGATGGGGAATTACGGCGCCTTTTTATTCTCTTCCGGAGATTGACATCTTCGTCTTTTCTTTTTTCAATCTTCTTCCAACTGTTTGGTTGCTGTTTGAGACAACTTCCGATATAAAACAGGATTCCGGAACTAAACAGGAAATGAAAAAACGGTAAAACGGACTGTTCGGGCACTGTTTTAAAACCGTATCCTAAAATTCTTTTGAAAAAATTCCGTTTTTAGCGTAGGGTATTCGTAATGTGTAGGTGTTATGTATGTGAAAGCCTCTAAAAAGGAATAAAGATATGGAAAAAAGAGAAATGTGGAATCTGATAATAGCCCGCCTGGAGAATACGATTACTTCCGGAGAGGATTGTAAGTTGGAAGAATGGCTGAAAGAGGAAGAACACCGTAAGTTGTTTGACGAAGTTTCCGATTTATGGAAAAAGGCGCAACAGCGTTCGGGCAGCTATGCTCCCAGTGCGGAACTTTATTGGGAACGTTTGGCTAATCGTCTGGATTTACCTGCATCGCATAAGAAACAGGGTTTTTATTCCATGAAGCTTTTCTATCGGATGGCGGCTTGTATTGCTGTATTGGCAGTGCTTTCGTTCTCTTTCTACGGAGGTGTGAAATTGTTTATGCAGGAGGAGTTGCTGGAACAGTGCTATACGAATGTCAGCGGAAAGTCTAAGGTCGAATTGCCGGACGGAACGGTTGTCTGGCTACATTCGGGCACTAAGTTGACGTATAATTCAGCTTCCTGGAAAAAAGACCGCTCTGTCAATCTCGAAGGAGAGGCTTATTTTGAGGTTGCGAAGAACGCGGAACAGCGTTTTGTCGTCCATACGGGAGATGTGAACATTACGGTGTACGGAACGAAATTCAATGTCGCTTCAATACCCGGTTCGGATAATGTCAATGTCAGTTTGTTGGAAGGCTCGGTAGCGCTTACCACCCGGACGAAAGATAAAAAGTTCTTTCTTAAACCGGGAGAAAGGGCCACTTATGACAAAAAAAGCCGCCAAGTGCTGATTACGGAGGATGAAGTGGAAATGAATGCGGCTTGGGCGACTCCTACAGTACGTTTCTCCGGACAAACGCTGCGCGAGGTGTGTGAGGTGCTTTCTCACCGATTTGACATTCATGTCGAGGTGGCTCCGGAAGTGGGCGACCAATATACCTATACATTTACTTTGCATGATGAGAATATTGTTGAGATTTTGGAGATGATTTCAAGCATCCATTCTATCCGCTATTCTTTGAAAAATGATGGAACGATCGTTGTAACAAAATAGAGAATTAATCCTTTAAATGTAACTGCCATGAATATAAATAAGAAGAAAGTATAGCAATAGAAAAAAGCTTGTGTGCGTTCACGGACGAAGAATGCCACATTGAGAGGGAAATATGTATCTAATACTGAAAACTCAATAAAGATAATTACTCTTATGAATTATTATTTAAAAAGAATTTATTTAATAGCCATCCTGACTTTTATTTCTGTAGGGATATATGCACAAAGCGGAACGGAAAAAATCACTGTTTCTTTTAAGGACATCTCTTTGAAAGAAGCTATGCCTATGATAGAGGAAGTATCCGCTTATACGTTTTTTTATGATGCGACGGAAACCGATTTGGAACAACATGTGAGCCTGACGGCCAATAATGAAGAAATACGTCTGGCGTTACGCCGTATGTTTGGGCCGACCAACTTATCGTTTAAATTTTCCAAAAAACAGATTCTTCTAATACCCAAACAGGTCACTGCTGTGAAGAAGGGGAAAGCCAAGACTGTGACCGGAATGGTAACTGACGAGGCCGGCGAACCGGTTATCGGAGCTACCGTCATGGTGAAAGGAACCGTGAACGGAACTTTGACCGATCTTGACGGTAAATACTCAATCCAGGCCGCAGAGGGCGAGACATTGGAATTCCGTTACATCGGTTATAACGGAGTGGAACAGAAAGTAAAAAAAGAGAGTGTCATCAATGTCGCTTTGGCAGAAAGCAATGTCAATCTGGACGATGTCGTGGTCATCGGCTACGGCTCACAGAAAAAGGAGAGTGTGGTATCTTCCGTCAATTCCATCAAGGTTGCGGACATTGCCATGCCTACCCGTAGTTTGTCCAATATGATTGGAGGACAGATAGCCGGTGTGATTTCCATTCAGACTTCCGGCGAACCGGGTAACGATGATGCCAGTTTCTGGATACGCGGACAAAGTTCTTATGCGGGAGGAACCAGCCCGTTGGTATTGGTAGACGGTGTGCCGCGTAGCATGAATGACCTTGATACCGATGAAATAGAATCTTTTACCGTACTGAAAGATGCTGCCGCTACGGCGGTGTATGGTTCGGAAGGTGCGAACGGCGTAGTTCTGATTACGACCAAGCGCGGGCGTGCTGAAAAAACAAAAGTTTCGTTCAATGCCCAGTACAGTATCGCCACTCCGATTCGCATGCCTGAACTGATGAATTCATGGGATTACCTTTCAATGTATAATGAGGCTGCATGGAACGACGCGGGAAATCCGGATTGGGATGCCTATATGTCGAATGATGCCCCGTACAGTCAGGAAATATTGGATTTATACCGTTCGGGAGCAGACCCGGATTTGTATCCGAATGCTATTTGGACCGATATGTTGAAATCACATACGCAGAACCAGCGTTATACGATTAACTTCCGCGGCGGTTCGGAAAAAACGAAGTTTTTCGTATCCGGCGCTTATTACAGTGAAGATGGTATTTTCAAATCAAATCCTTTGGGAGACTATAATGCCAATATCGGGTTGAAGCGTTATAATCTTCGTTCCAATGTGGATATGGACTTGACTCCTACGACCAAATTGTCTGTTGATATCAGCGGCCAGTACAGGACAAAGAACAATCCGGGAAATTCTTCGGAAACGATATTTGCGCATATTCTCCGTGTGCCGACACATGTGGTTCCGTTTTACTACTCGGACGGTTCGGCTTCTGCCATGAGCGGTGAGGGAGACGGGCGTTACAATCCGTACACATTGTTGAATTATTCCGGTTATTCCAAATCATGGTCCGCTGCCTTGCAGTCAAAAGCCACTTTAAGGCAAAAGTTGGATTTTATCACTAAAGGATTGTCCGTGCAGGGAAGTATCAGCTTTGACGCCAATTTCACCTCCAGCTATTCGCGTGCCATGACTCCCGCTAAATACAATGCTACCGGCCGTAATGAAGACGGAAGTCTGATTAAGGAAAAAATAGGGGATGAGACAGCTTTGGGCAATCCCAAAGCGGGGACTCCGAGCGGTTCGAAAAAGATTTATATCGAAGCACAGTTGAACTATGAACGTGTTTTTAACAAGAAACATGCCGTAACGGGGGTATTGGTCTATAACCAGAAAGAAACGCAAAAACAGGGTTCTTGGACTTCCGCCGGAAAAGCCAGCATATCAGGGGATGATTTGTTGCCTTACCGTAAACAGAATGTCGTGATGCGCGGTTCGTACACTTATGACGGCCGCTATATCCTGGAAGCCAGTTTTGGTGCGACAGGCAGTGAAAACTTTGCCTCAGGCCATCGTTGGGGTATTTTCCCTGCAGTAGGTGGCGCATGGAATGTGCATGCCGAGAAATTTATGCAAAAAGACAACGTGTTGAATATTATCAATAAACTGCGTTTGAGGGCGTCTTACGGTTTGACCGGAAATGACGATACGGGACAAGACCGGTTTATTTACCGCGAAGTGTTGACGGACAGCGGAGATAAATATTTGGGAATGACCGGTGCCGGCGGCTCATTGACTGATAATTACGGTAAAATATATGAGAGTACGTTCGCCGCTCCCAATCTTTCGTGGGAGATAGAAAAGAAAGCCAACTTCGGTATTGATTTGGGTTTGTTCCGCGGACGTGTTGACATTACAGCCGATTATTTCACCAATCGCCGTGAGAATATCCTGATACAGCGTATTACTCTTCCTTCGGCTACCGGATTCCGCGAGACTCCGTGGCAGAATTTTGGTGTGACGACGAACAAAGGTTTTGACGCAAGCCTTGTGTTCAAGCACAACATCGGCAAAGATTGGATGATTTCGGCCAGAGGAAATATCACTTATGCCGTGAATAAGATTGTGGAACAGGATGAAATTCCGCAAAAATATGCCTGGTTACAGCAAACGGGTTCTTCTATCGGAGTGAATAAGATATATGTGGCGGACGGATTGTTTACCGAAGACGACTTTAATATTACGACCAATGCGGACGGAAGCCATAGTTATGAGTTGAAAGACGGTATTCCGACTTTTACGAAAAATGTAATGCCCGGAGATATCAAATATAAGGATTTGAATGAAGACGGCGTTATCGACCAATATGACCAGACTTATTATGCGGGTAACCACCCCAATAATCCGCAGATTGTATATGGTTTTGGTATTAATGTGCAGTATAAAGGCATTTATGCCGGCCTGTTCTTCCAGGGAGTGGGCAAACGTTCGCTGAACTTGAATTATCAGACAGCCTATTTTATGCCGTTCATCAACGGAGTAGACGCTTCATCCGCCCGAATAGAAGCTGTGGACCACTGGAACGCCAGCAATCCGGGTAATACCGATGTACTGTACCCGCGTTTGCATACCACCAAAAACGACAATAATAATTTGGCAAGTACGTGGTGGTATCGCAGCGGAGATTATCTGCGTCTGAAAAATGTCGAATTAGGTTATCAGTTTGACAAGAAGATAGTACGTAGGATGAGGATGGAGAATTTGCGTATTTACGTGCAGGGTACCAATGTGGCGATGTTGTTTGATAAAGTGAAGTATTGGGACCCGGAAGTGGGAAACAGCGGTTCCCGCTACCCGATTAATGCTACATGGACTTTGGGCTTGGACGTGACGTTTTAACAATTAAGAAAAGGAAGAATTATGAAACTATCAAAAATTATATATACCGCAGCGTTGGCTGCCGTGACAGGTATTTCGTTCAGTTCCTGCAATGATTATCTGGACGTGTCAAAGGAACTTTCGCAAAATCTGAACAAAGACCAGGTTTTTTCCAATTGGGATTATCTGAAACAATGGTATGGGGAAATTTACAATACAATGCCCAACTATTCGGAAACGGGATTGGATGTGTATAAAACCCAGGGTGGTTTTGTCGGGTCGTGGGCTATCTATTCCGGCGAGCTGGTTTGCGCCCATCCCAGTGTGCTGAGCTATGGAACGAATACGTTTACCCCCAGCAATACGCCATTCAACCGTTGGGCAAGCTGTTACAAGGAAATACGTCAGGCTATGATATTTCTGGATAGATGCCCGGATACGGTGGGAGACCCCAGTGACCGTACCAATTATAAAGACGAGGCGACAATGCGCCGTTATAAAGCGGATGCTGTGTTCCTGATAGCTTATAATTATTTCTTGATGTTTGAGTTGTACGGGCCTACCCCGATTATAGAGGAGGTTGCAGACCCTGAGGCTGAAAACCTGGATTATGCCCGTGCGTCTGTCGATGAAATGGTACAATATATCGACGGTTTGCTGGAATCGGTGATTAGCGGCGAATATGCCGGCGCTCTTCCCGATACTTATACTTATGGAGACGACGGCGCCGACTATTATTATAAAGAAATGCTTCGTCCTTCTAAAATCGCGGCAATGGCATTGCGTGCGCGTTTGTGGGTATATGCGGCTTCGCCTTTGTATAACGGCGGTTTTGAGGAAGCATTATCGCTGGTCGATAAAAGCGGAAAACGGCTGTTCCCCGATTACGATGCGGGCAAATGGCAAACGGCTAAAGAACGCTTGGAAGATTTGCTGGAGTTTGCCCGACAAAACGGATTGGAACTTTATAAGTCATACGATGACGATGGTACATTGAATCCGCATTTGTCCGTTTATGAACTGTTCCAGCAAATGAACCGGGAAATTATCTGGGCGAATCCCAATAACGATTATTCCTCGATTAGTTCATTGATGGAAGCGCGTACGGCCCCTTATTCGTTGGGATATGCCTCTTCTATCGGCGGTAATGTAGGCCCTTACCAGGAATTGGTGGATTTGTTCTTTACCAAGAACGGCCTGCCGATTGATGAAGACCCGGAATATAATGAAGACGGTTTCACTAATTTTGAAAATCCCTGTACGAATCTGAAGAAGGGGAATATTTCAAAGAAACATGTCGACAAGCATATCTTTAATATGTATGTTGACCGTGAACCCCGTTTCTATGCGGACATCACTTATCAGGGAAAAAGCTGGCATATACAACCGGTGGGCTATGCCGATTGGGGAGCATATTTCGCAAAAAGCGAGAAGTCTTCTTATAAAGGTACGGATACCTATGCCCGTTCAGGTTATCTGTTGTACAAGTTCAATAACCGTAATTTGATGAAAGGCGGCAGCTATTCCACTTCCTGGAGGCGTCCGTGGATTTATTTCCGTCTGGCGGATTTCTATCTGTACTATGCGGAGGTATGTAATGAAATCAATCCGGGAGACCCGAACATTATCAAATATCTCGATATGGTTCGTGAACGTGCCGGTATTCCGGGATATCAGGAACTGCAAAACGCCGGGACAAAGACGGATGTCATAGGTAGCCAGGATGCACAGCGTGAGGCTATTTACCGCGAACGCATCATCGAGATGTTCGGCGAAGGCAATTATTATTTCGATATGCACCGCTGGATGCGTGCCGGATGGACACGCGACGAGTCCGGAAATTTGATTAAAGACAATGAAGATAAGGATTTGATTCGCAGAGGTATGGATATCGACTATGTCACTGTGGAAGAGTTTACCGATACGTCACGTAAAGTGGCCAAAACCTTCAATGACAAAATTGGCGAAGGTTCTTATTACAACCGCGTGGTGTTGGATAAGTTCCCGTGGAAAAAAGCCATGTTGTTCTATCCTGTACCTTATAACGAGATGCAGAAGAGCGAGTTGACCGTTCAAAATCCCTTGTGGGATGTTTCTGAATAATATGCCGGTAGATTGTCATAGTTGGCCGTTTTCAGGGAAGAAACTTGAAACGGCCGGCTATGAGCCGGTCTTCCGAACCGGACTTCCGGTCGGAAGATAATGTTAAAATATGAGCAGGGTATAATATTTTGATATAGTTTATGTAAATTCGCAGGTACTTTGTTTTTTATCAAATATATCTGCATACCTAGTTAAAGAAAAATTTAGAATGAGAAGAATCGCACTAACAGTTCTGTTGTCCTGTGGCATTTGTTTCTGTGCTATGGGAGAAACATTCGACAAGAATGCCGTGAAAAGTGAAATGAAACGTGTGGCCGACTGGCAAATCGAACATTTCGAAAAACCGCAACACTACTATGATTTAAATTGGACAAATGCCCCGCTTTATATGGGAATGCTGGACTGGGCGGAACTGACGGAAAAGGAAACCGGTGACAGCCAATACTATAAATGGGTGAACCGTATCGGTTGGCGTAACCATTACCAGATGGATAAATGGATGTATCATGCAGACCATATTGCGGTGGGACAACCGTTTATAGAACTTTATCTGAAATATAAAGACCGCCGGATGATTGCGCCGGTAATGGCACGCGCCAATTGGATTGTGGAACATCCTTTGGACACTTCTTTGGAGTTGGACTATGGGAAGGCGGAGACACTGGACCGCTGGTCGTGGTGTGATGCGTTGTTTATGGCCCCTCCCGTATATGCCAAGCTCTATGCCATGACAAAAGATAAAAAATACCTGGATTTCATGAATAAGGAATACAACGTTACGTATAATTATTTGTACGATAAAGACGAACATTTGTTTTACCGGGACTGGAGGTATTTTACAAAGCGCGAAGCCAACGGAAAGAAAGTCTTTTGGGGACGGGGCAATGCATGGGTAGTCGCAGGGCTGGCGGAAATCCTGAAAGCGTTGCCTGAGGGTGAATCTTCACGTAAGTTTTATGAAGATTTGTTTATCGAATTGTCCGTCCGTATCGCCGCCCTGCAAGGAAAAGAGGGATATTGGCACGCCAGCCTGCTGGACCCTGCGTCTTATCCGTCTCCCGAAACGAGCGCTACCGGTTTCATCGTCTATGCTCTGGCTTACGGCATTAACGAAGGCCTGTTGGATAAAGCGACTTATCTGCCGGTAGTAGAGAAGGGATGGAAGGCTTTGATAGCGGCTTTGGAACCGGACGGAAGGCTGGGTTACGTACAGCCGGTAGGAGCTGACCCCCGTAAGGTGACTCGCGAAATGAGCGAAGTGTACGGAGTGGGCGCTTTCCTGATGGCAGGATGTGAGATTTATAAAATAAAGTAATTGACAGTTGTGTGGATTGGCATCTGTTGATGGAACATTCGCCGGATAGACGAATACTGTCTGTTAATAGTTCTTATTGATAACTGGATAAAAGATGAATAAATTTTTTCGATATATGTGTATGCTGGCAGTTGGAGTTGTGTTTGCTGTTACATCGGCAATTGCCAGTCCTCTATCAGTCAAACAGGATATAAACTGGAAAGAGTTCATAGGCAGGCAAGACATGATATGGGAAACATTGCCTGAGTATTGGTATGAATCCGCTTATATGGGGAACGGAAGGCTGGGACTGATGATTTACAAAGAACCCGGCAAGAATTACATCCGGTTGGAAACCGGAGATTGCGATGTGCACGACCACCGTAAAGGCGATAATGATTTGTTCAGTATCGGGCGTTTGCTGACCGGGCATTTCGCTCTGTATCCTAAAGGTGAAATCACGGGCGGAACAATGCGGCTGGATTTGTGGAACGCCGAGACAACGGCCGAAATTAAAACCACTCGCGGTAAAATACACTTGCGCAGTTTTGTACACAGTGACAAGATGGTGATTGTCACCAAAGCTGTGGCCGAAGGAGATGAACAAGATTTCACGTGGAAATGGATTCCTGCTTCATCGGTGAGCCCCCGTTATACTTTTGCCAAGACCGTTGGAAAATGGATTAAAGTTCCTGAAAATTATCCCCTTAACCCTGAACCGGAAATTACGGGGACCGATGTGGAAGGGCTGTCTCTCCAGAAGTTGCAGGCGGGAGGCGAAACGGCCGTGGGATGGAAAGAAACGAAAAAAGGAAACGAACGAATCTTGTGGGTAAATCTGACGCATGCTTATCCGCAAAGCAATGCGACCGATATTTGTCGCGAAGAATTGCAGGAAGCCTTGTCGGAAGGTTATGGAAAATTGCAGCAGTCGCATCGTAAATGGTGGAATACCTATTATCCGGAGAGTTTCGTTACGTTGCCCGAAGGAGTGAAAGAAAATTTCTATTGGATACAGATGTACAAACTGGCTTCCGCCACACGAGGGGATAGGGCGTTGATAGATTGTACCGGGCCTTGGCTGACAGTCACACCCTGGCCTAATGCCTGGTGGAATTTGAATGTGCAGTTGACATACTGGCCGCTGAATGCCGCCAATCGCCTCCATCTGGCGGGTTCATTGGAAAATGCATTGTATAACAATATCGAACAGTTGCGGAACAATCTGCCGGAGGCCTATCGCCATGACGCTTTGGGACTGGGACGTACCACTAATTTCCATTGTGCTTCACAGCAGGTCGGGATTCCCGGAGTAGACGAAAAAGCGGAAGTGGGCAATCTGACATGGGCCTGCCATAGCCTGTGGCTGATTTACCGTCACAAGATGGACGATACTTTGCTTCGCGAAAAGCTCTTTCCCCTGTTGAAAGGGGCGGTCAACTATTATCTGCATTTCCTGCGTGAAGAACCGGACGGCAAACTTCACCTTCCTGCTACTTATTCGCCGGAATACGGTAGCGCCGAAGATTGTAATTACGACCTCGCTTTGTTGAGGTGGGGTTGCCGGACATTGATAGAGTCTGCCGGACGTCTGCATGTGGACGACCCGCTTCTCCCGGCATGGAAGAATGTTTTGGAAAAGCTGGCGCCTTATCCGCAGGATGAAAACGGGTTGTTTATAGGACGTAACACGCCTTATGCTTTCTCTCACCGCCATTATTCCCATCTGCTGGCCGCGTATCCCTTGTATCTTTTGAATAAGGAACGTAAGGAGGATGTGGAACTGATAGAAAACTCCCTTCGTTTTTGGCAGGAGAAGACCGGAGCGCACCAGGGGTATTCATTGACAGGCGCTTCTTCCATCTCGTCCGCACTGGGAAAGGGAAATGATGCGTTGGCTTATCTGAATAAATTATTCGGACGTTTCTTGAGCGTCAATACTTTATATCGTGAATCGGGGCCGGTGATAGAAACTCCTTTATCGGGCGCACAGTCCATCCACGATATGTTATTGCAGAGTTGGGGAGGGAAAATACGTGTCTTTCCTGCTATGCCGGATGCATGGCGGAATGCGGCTTATGGCAATATGCTGACGGAAGGAGCTTTTACGGTTTCTGCAAAGAGAAAAGACGGAAAAACCGAATTTATAGAGATAAAAAGCCTTGCAGGAGAACCTTGCGTGTTGGTGACGGATATTCCTAATCCTTTGTTTAAGGGACAGCGGCAATTCAACGTTGAACCTTGCGGGGAGAATACCTGGAAGGTGGATTTGCGGAAAGGGGAAGCAATGGTTGTTTATCCTGAAGGTACATCGCCCGATTTTTGCATTCGTCCGGTAGATAATGGAGAGGGACATCACTTCGGAAAGAAAAATAAGAAATAATTTTATTGGGTGTATGGCACTGAAACAGACATTTGTAAGCGGTTGCTTGTTGCTGTGTAGCGTGTTGTGTTGCCAGGCAATGGATGGCGGGCAGTTAGATTCGCTGAAAAGGACGTATCGCCTGTTATTATTGTCCACTGTCGGCAATGAGGAAGATGCCGTATGGAAGGACTTTATCCGGGTGCCGCCTGAAACGCAGATGTCTGACCAAGTGGTGATAGAGCTTCATCAACGTTATCCGTTCGACCTTGATAAGATATCTTTTTATCTTTCTTCGCAAACGGAAGAAGGAGGATGGAAAGATATAAATTACAAAGATACGAAGCGTTCGGGATGGGAGCCGAAACGGCATGTCGACCGTATTCTGGAACTTTCCAAGTTATATTATTCCGAGGCTACTCCATACTTCCGTTCGGAAGAGGTGAAAGCTTGTATCCACCGGGCACTTCAGTATTGGTTTAAGGCAGGTTTGCAATGTAAAAACTGGTGGTATAATCAGATTGGGGTCCCTAAAGCGTTGGGAGAAGCTTTTGTTTTGTTGGAGGAACAACTTAGCGAGGAAGAAAAAAATGAAGCCATCCGGGCTATGCAGGTAGCCCGGATAGGCATGACCGGACAGAATAAGGTCTGGCTTGCCGGAAACGTATTGATACGCGCGTTGCTCGACAAGGATGAACAATTGGTGAAAGAGGCGCGTGATGCAATTGTCTCCGAGGTGGTTTTGGGACGTAAGGAAGGCATCCAGCCGGATTGGAGTTTCCATCAGCACGGTCCGCAAATGCAGTTTGGCAATTACGGGCTTTCGTTTGTCACGAGTATGAGTTTCTATTACCGTTTGTTCCGGGAAACCGATTACCGTTTTTCTTCTTCGCAAGCGGATATTTTGTTTTCTCTGGTGAAAGACGGTTATCAATGGGTGATCTGGAACCTCCGTATGGATGTCAATGCATTGGGCAGGCAGCTTTTTCATAATGCCCAGCTTCATAAGGCCTATGGGCTGGCGTTTGCTGCGGCGACTCTGGGACTGGGAGACGCTTTTCCGTTAAACGGCAATTTGTTAATAGGGCACAAGCATTTCGATTATTCCGATTATACGGTACACCGCACCGCCTCATGGATGGCTTCCGTCCGCATGTCTTCGCGTCGGGTAATCAATACCGAGCGGGTGAATGAAGATAATCTGAAAGGGTATTACTTGGGGGACGGGGCTACATATTATTATAGGAACGGAAATGAATATTTGAATGTCTTTCCTTTTTGGGACTGGCGGAAGATACCCGGTGTGACCGCTTATTCTGCCGCTGCTCCGCTTCCCGATATTGCCCGTGTAAATTCCCAGAACCGCACTTATAAAGTGGGGGGAGTGACTGACGGGCGTAACGGCATGTCGGCTATGGAACTGAAACGTGATAAGCTGCATGCCTATAAATCATGGCTTTTTACAGACCGCTTCGTGGTATGCATGGGGGCAGGCATCGCTGCCGATACGTCACTTGCGGTAACGACGTCTATCGAACAAAGCCTGAAACAAGGAGACTTCGAGGTATGGAACGGAAATAACTGGGCGAAGAAAGACGGAAGTCATGCATATACGGGAAAAGATTTGCGTTTTTTCCATAACCGGACCGGATATATCGTTTTGAGCGGAGATACTTGTGTGGCGGGTACCGAAAGGCGTACGGGAAGGTGGTCTGATTTTATGAAGATGTATCGGCCGGAGGAAGTGGCGGGCGAAGTGGCGTCGTTATATTTGTGTCACGGGGTACGTCCTGCGCAGAAGCAATATCTTTATATCGTATGTCCGGCAGTTGATAAGGGATTTGTCAGCAGTTTCGATTTGAAATCGGTAGAAGCCATACAAAATGACAGCATTGCCCAGGTATTGTTTCTTCCTGAAAAAAAACAGTGCTGGGCGGCAGTTTATCATCCGTGTACAATCGCTGTAAAAGGTAAGGCGTTGGTGGCGGATACTCCCGGTATGTATTGCTGGACGGAGAAGAAAGGGCAATTCATAAGGGAACAAAAAAAGGAATTCCTTTGTCGGTAGGGGAGTGAGGAAAAGAATCCTTTCTTGCGATATTGTGGCTCTCATGCCTCTGCATGTGTGGGTCGGGTTCAGTTTATCTTTTATTTATTCATGTCTCCGGGGGATTATGCTATTATTTGGCAGGATTATGCTATTGGATTTATAACCCGGACACTACTTTTGCTCTAAATAAATCTAATAAATAAAAGAAATGAAACGATTCACATTTTGTTTAGTGTCGGTTTTGTGCTGTTTGTTTTCTGTGGCGCAAATAAAAGAGAAAGAATATCCGCAATTAGGAAAAGCTTCGGTCAGAGAAGTCCTTGCCGCAATGACTTTAGAGGAAAAAGCCACTTTGGCAGGAGGAATGGGAGGAATTGATAAAAAGTTGCGGGTAAATCCCGAACCTGTTGTCGGACATACTTTAATAGGAGTTCCCGGAGCTGCGGGAGTGACAAATCCTTTTCCGCATTTGAATATCCCCATGTTGATTTTGGCAGACGGTCCTGCCGGAGTACGTATTGATGTCCACCGGAATAACGATATGTCCCGTTCTTATTATGCAACGGCTTTTCCCGTAGCCACTCTGCTAGCCTCTTCCTGGGATACCGAGCTGGTGGAACAAGTCGGAAAAGCGTTTGGACATGAAGCGCATGAATATGGAGTAGACATTCTTCTGGCTCCGGCCATGAATATTCACCGCAATCCTTTGGGAGGACGCAACTTTGAATATTATTCGGAAGATCCTTTGGTTTCCGGACGTATTGCTGCCGCCATGATTAATGGCATTGAGAGCAATGGCGTAGGCACGTCAATCAAACATTTTGCTGCAAATAACGAAGAAACCAACCGGTTGGAAGTAAGCAGTGAGGTTACGGAACGTACTTTACGTGAGATTTATTTGAGAGGATTTGAAATTGCAGTGCGTGAAGCTCAGCCTTGGACGGTAATGAGTTCCTATAATTTAATCAACGGTGTTTACACCGCTGAAAGCAGGGAATTGTTAACAACGATTTTGCGTGATGAATGGGGATTTCAAGGAGTAGTGGTTACTGACTGGTTCGGCGGCAAAGATGCCATTGCCATGATGAAAGCTGGCAATGACTTGTTGATGCCGGGATGGGCGGAACAGACACAATCTATTATTGATGCGGTAAAAGAAGGCAAGCTGGAAGAATCCGTATTGGATAAGAATGTGGAACGGATTTTAAATTTGATAGTAAAATGTCCTTCTTTTAAAAGATATCCTTATTCGAATGCTCCTGAATTAAAAAAGAATGGAAAGCTTGTCCGGAAGGCAGCGGCTGAAAGCATGGTACTTTTGAAGAATGACGATTCGACTCTTCCTCTGAAAAAGAATCTTTATGTTGCGCTTTTTGGCGCTGCTTCTTATGATAATATCGCCGGTGGTTCCGGTAGCGGTGGGGTAAATAAGGCTTATAGCATATCTTTGAGCGAAGGGTTGCGTAATGTAGGATATCGTTTGAATGATAAGATGAAAGGCAATTATGAACGGTATGTTGCTGATTTCAAACATAAATATACGGTAAATAACCCCTTGGTGACCCCTCCGGCCATGCCTGAAATGAAGCTCAATGCTAATTTGGTGAATCAGATGGCGGAACAGGCTGCGGTGGCAATTGTTACAATCGGAAAGAATGCGGGAGAAGGTGCTGATAGGAAAGAAGCAGATTTCAAGCTTTCCGGAGAGGAATTGGCTACGCTGAAATTAGTGAGCGAAACGTTTCATGCCAAAGGTAAGAAGGTCGTGGTCGTACTTAATATATCCAATGTTATCAAGACTGCTGATTGGATAGACTATGCGGATGCGGTTTTGTTGGCATGGCAACCCGGTCAGGAAGGAGGAAATGCAATTGCCGATATTCTTTGCGGTGATGTTAATCCTTCCGGCAAACTGGCAACGACATTCCCTGTGGACTATAAGGATGTGCCTTCATATAATAATTTTCCGGGAACTCCTAAAAACGCTGTAAAACCGACTTTTTCTTTGTATGAGGAGGGAATCTATGTCGGTTATCGGTACTATAATACTTTTGGTATAAAAACCTCTTTTCCGTTTGGCTTCGGTCTTTCCTATACGCAATTTGATTATTCGGGTTTGAAACTTAGTTCTGATAGTTTCAATGATTCGATTACGGTTTCCGTACAGATTACAAATACGGGCAAGGTTGCCGGAAAAGAAGTGGTGCAATTGTATTTAGGTGCGCCGGAAGGAAAGCTGGATAAACCGGTAAATGAGTTGAAAGCATTTGGCAAAACAAAATTATTGAAGCCCGGAGAAACACAAACATTGGCTTGGACGTTGGATTTGAAGAGCTTGGCCTCTTATGATGAGGATTTGTCCGGCTGGGTTGCTGATGCAGGGCGTTATACGGTGAATATAGGAGCATCTTCTACAGATATACGGGTTTCTTCGGAGTTTAATCTGGAGAAAACCGTGATTGCGGAACTATGTCATAAAGCATTACAACCGACAAGAACCATTCCGGAATTGAGGATGAGGAAGTAAGGTTTGCACCTTGTTAAAAGGACTTCCCAAATTCTTTTTGGGAAGTTTTTTATTTATATTTGTTCTCTAAATGATTCTTATGATGAGATATTTCACTTGTCTTTTACTCTTTTTTCTGTTTCAATCCGTGAAAGGGCAGGAATATCGCCATTATACCGTTAATGACGGGCTTCCGGGAAGTGATGTGACTGCAATTTGTGAAAATGAGTATTTTCTTTGGTTAGCTACCAATGAGGGATTGTGCCGATTTGACGGGCATGAGTTTAAAACGTATAGGAAAGGCAGTAATTCAGACAATAGTTTGAGCGAGAATAATATCGAGAGTCTGATGTTTGATTCTAAAGGACTTCTTTGGATTGGGCTGAAGACGGGTGGTGTTGATATTTATAATCCCGGCAAGGACCGGTTTACCCATATTAGTGAGTTAGCAGACGATTATCCTCAACGGGTGACTTGTATCTTTGAGGATTCACAACATTCTATTTGGCTTGGTAGCTGGCGTTCGGGACTTTATCAGTTGGTTCCTTCAATAAAGGAAGAAGGAAAATATGAAGTGTTGAAACATTATCCCGGCACTATTGTCTCTACTTTAGTGGAGAAACCGGAAGGTTATCTTTGGATTGGCACTTATTACGGCTATTACTTATATGATATTCATAAGAAATGCAATGTGGAGACGAGACATAATGAGCATACTATTTCCCAGTTTCTTGATAGAGGAGAGAAGAATACGTTATGGTATTCTGCCTGGTCGGAAGGACTTTTTAAGATAACTTGGAATGATGAGTTGACAGCATTTGAAGAAAAACTCATTACTACCGATGCGGGTGATATTTACAGCCTCGCTTCTGATGCGGACAATCAGATTTTGATAGGTACTTGGGGAAGAGGAATGAGGAAGGCCGAGCTTGCGTGTGCGGAAAATGGGAATCATTTGATTACGGTCACCGACCCGCAGGTGAAGGCATTAGCCATCGAGTCGTTTTTTCGGGATAAATATAACCGTCTTTGGATTGGCACTTATGGCAATGGCCTTTTCTGTTTCGACAATGAAAAACGCGGCATCAAACAGATTGCTCCGATTAATCAGGATAATATTTCTGCCGCGACGGTATTGCATGAGCTGGGAGAAGATAAGATGTTGATTGGTACTCAGGGAAATGGGCTTTTTGTATGCAATCAGAAAAATGGGGAATTGTTTCCTAAACCGATGAGTGATTCGGAACAAGTCCCTAATCTGAACTACATCCAAACGATATATCTTGATAAAGAACTTTTGATTGTGGGGCATGACCATTTAGGCTTTTGTTATGTGGAACATCCTTATGAGAATAGGATGAATTTTAAATTAAAGTCTTTCCAACCTGACCAGCGTTTAGGTAAAGTTACTTCTATTTACCGTGATCGTGATTCTCTTTTCTGGATTGGAACGAAGCAAAACGGGCTTGTTTCCTTACGCTATCAAAATAAACCGGCAGGCGGTGTCTTTTCACATATAACGTACTACAACTCTTTCGGTCAGAATGATGAGATAACAGGTTTTGCACAAGCCCAGGACGGGCGTTTGTGGATATCGACACACAGCGGGTTGTACTTGTTCAATCCGGTGACCCGGAAAGTTGAGACATTTGAGGAAGAACATGTCTCTGATATGGTTTATAGGATGGTGGATGATCCTCTGAATGAGTGTCTTTGGTTAGGAACTTCGACAGGATTGAAACGTGTCGGTTACCGGGATAAAGCGGTAAAACCTTATTTCCCTTCTAATCTGCTTCCGTCCGGTGCCGTTCATACTTTGATATTGGACTCGGACAATAATTTGTGGTTCTCTATTGCCGACAGGGTGTATTGCTTGCGTAGCCAGAGTAAAAAATTGCAGGAACTCAATGTCTTGTCCTATGGGAAACAGGTGTTCACCTGTGCCGGAATCGTAAGCGAAAATGGAAAAAGGATGGTAGCTTTTGGCGGAACGGATAAGTTGCTGTTGGTAGAACCGCTTGTTGTACTCAACAAATCACAGGCAACCCGATTGTTGTTGACCGGATTGGAAATAAATCACCGGCAGGTGAGAGTGGGAGATGAGATTGGGGGAAAAGTGGTTTTGGATAAAGCATCGGAATATATTCAGGCATTGACGCTACCTTACCAGAGTAAGTGGATTAGTTTGGCATTTAAGGAAATTGGCCTGGGCAACTATCGTAATAAATACCAGTATTATATCAAGGGGTTCAGCGATAACTGGCAATATATTGATATAGATAAACCGATTACTTTCTCACAATTGCAACCGGGAAAGTATGTTCTTCAGATTCGGCAACTGGGAGCTGAAAATAATGTCCCTTGTTATCATTTGGATATGACTATCCTCCCCCCGTGGTGGAAAACGGTTTGGTTTCATACGGTTGAGGTTTTGGGAACTCTGTTTGTGATAGTTCTGGCAATCTTCTATATCCGTAATTATTATAGGAAACGGCAGTTGGAACGTACCGACGTTATTGAGAAACGTAAAAAAGAAGAACTGCTGCAAGAGAAAGAGAGTTTTTTTGTCAGTTTGTCACATGATTTGATGACTCCTTTCTCTTTGATTATAGCTCCGGTTAATGATTTGCTCCGGAGAAAGGATTTACCGGAAGATTTGCAGGACAAATTGGGGATTATCGGTAAGAACGCGAACTTCCTTTCGGACATTTTTACTACAATATTGGATTATAAACGTACTGTGGCGGTAAATGTGGAGTTGAAGGAAAGAAATATAGAGCTGGTATCATTTATCCGTATTGTAGTCAATTCTTTCGCTTACATTGCCCAAACGAAAGAATTGCATCTTACTTTCCAGACCGGACTTTCCAGATTAGATGTGCTGGTTGATTCGGTGAAACTGGAACGTATTATGTACAATCTGTTGAGCAATGCTGTGAAATTTACACCGTCGAAAGGGAGTGTGCAGGTGAAGCTTTATCAGGGAGATACCGGAAGTTATACACTGGAAATCAGCGATACGGGAAGTGGAATCGCCCCACAAAATCTGGATAAGGTTTTCGGTAAGTTTTATCAGGAAGCCAGGCCCGAAGAAGAGGGGATGAAAGGACTGGGATTGGGACTGTACATTGTGCAAAAGTTCGTGAAGATATTAGGCGGGACAATACGTGTCGATTCTGAATTGGGTAAAGGGACAACCTTCCAGGTATGTTTTCCGTTAAAATCTCCGGAAAAGGTCGTTTCTGTAGAAGACAATGATGAACAGGTTGCTGAAATGGATGAAAATCCTACAATTGTGATAGTAGAGGATAATGTCCAGTTATGTGATTATTTGCGAAAGGAATTTTCTGCTAATTTCCGTGTAATTGCTGTTTCTAACGGTCGGGAGGCGTTGAATATCATTCAGAAAGTATTGCCGGAAGTGGTGATTTCTGATGTTATGATGCCTGAAATGGACGGGTTGGCATTGTGTGAGGGAATTAAGCGGACACCGTTGCTTTCTGATATATTTGTCATCTTGTTATCCGCCAAGTCGTCTCCGGAAGATGAGTTGGCGGGATATAAAGCCGGGGCTGATTTCTATCTGAAGAAACCTTTTGATATGGAGATTCTTATTAATCATGTGATGAATGTGTACGAAACTCGTAAGAAACGTAAAAAGCAAATCATTACAGAATTGTTTTCTCCGCAGAATGAAGGAATCGAAGTCGATGCTAAAGATGATTTTCTACGTAAGGCAGTGAAAGTTATTGAAGAACATCTCATGGATGACGGTTTTAAGATTGATAATTTCGCAGCGGAAATGAATGTGAGCAAAACAGTGTTGCATCGCAAGTTTAAGATGTTAATCGGAGATACTCCGAATGTGTTTATCCGGAACATCCGTTTATATAAGGCCGCCCATTTGTTAAAGACTACCGATTTGACAATTGCCGAGATTGCTTATCTGACAGGATTTAATCTATCTCATTATTTCATAAAATGTTTCAAGGAGCAGTACAATGAAACTCCCAACAATTTCAGGAAGAGGATGGGAAAGGAGAGCTAAAAGCTCTCCTTTATTTTTTGTAAGATAGCGGTATATATTCATTCGTCGCCACTACCGTATTTGAAGTTTGAGGGAACGGATATGATAGCATTTTTGCGGTGTCTTATAGCACAATGTTAATACGAATGATTCTGTTATGAAATGGTAGTATTGTGCTATTCCATTGAGGGACGATAGTCTATTTTTGCTTCCGTGAAACAGGCGAAAATACCTTTTGTTAAACATTCAAATTCTAATTTAGTATGATGAAACTTTATTCGAAATTACAAAACTGCTTGTTGCTGTTACTTGTGTTGGTTACAGTTCCGTTATCTTTTGTGTATGCAGGGGATACGGTGCAGGGTGGAGAACGGACAATAATGCAGCAGAAGAAAATCAAAGTAAACGGCAACATCAAAGATGTTAATGGAGAACCGTTGACAGGTGCTACCGTGATTGTAAAAGGGGCTACATTGGGGACTACTTCTGACTTATCCGGTGCTTTTTCTATTGAAGTGCCGTTAGGAAGCACGTTGAGTATTTCTTTTATAGGATATAAGACACATGAATGTGTTGTAGACCGGAGTATGGTAAAAGGACTGGAAATAGTCTTGCAGGAAGAACGGACATTGGTGGATGAAGTTGTAGTAGTAGGATACGGTACACAGAAAAAAGCGACTCTTTCCGGTTCGGTGACTTCAGTAAAAGGAAGTGAAATCTTAAAATCGCCTCAAATGAACATTTCCAATTCGCTGGCAGGTACAATGCCGGGATTGGTGGTGGTAGGAAAAAGCGGTGAACCGGGTAAAGACGGTTCTACTATTTACATACGTGGGCAAAGCAGTTTGAATGATAACAGTCCGTTGATTGTCGTTGACGGAGTACCTAACCGTTCATTGGACCATATCGATCCGTCTACGATTGAAAGTATCAGTGTTTTGAAAGATGCTTCTGCGGCTATCTACGGGTCACAGGCTGCTAATGGCGTCATTTTGGTAACGACCAAGCGCGGAAAAGAAGGAAAACTTACAATCGATGCAAGTTATCGTGCCACTTGGGCGCGTCCGACACGTATTCCTGAGCTGACAAGCGCTTCGGAATATGCTACGTTGGTAAATGAAGTCCATGAATATAAAGGAGAGGGCAAGTACGCCCGTTACTCGGCCGAAGATATCAGAAAATATGCTGACGGGAGTGACCCGTGGGGACATCCCGATACGGATTGGTTCGATGAAATACTTAAACCTTGGAATTTGCAGCATAATGCGAATGTTACGATGTCTGGCGGGAATGAACGTTTGAAAGCCTATGTCTCTTTATCCACCCGTTCCCAGGATGGGGTTTTCTATGACAGTGCCAGCAAGTATGCGCAGCATGACATACGTGCTAATATTGACGGAAAGATAAACAAGTATATAAGTTTATCGGTAGATGCCAGTTTCAGCTTGGGAGAAACCGATGCCCCTTCCACTAATTCTGCCAGTATCTTTCGTTCCATTATGATGGCGAATCCAACGTTGCCGGCTTATTGGCCTGACGGACGTATAGGTCCTCCGTTGGACCTTCAGACCAAAAGTAGTCCGGTCATTCAAGGAACAAAAGCGAACGGATATAATAACAATGAGAGTTATGTGTTTAATGTAAACGGCAAACTTGATATCCGGATTCCGTGGGTGGAAGGACTGAAACTGACAGGTAAGGCGGCATTTGACCGGGGAATTGACTATTCGAAGAAATTCAGCAAGCAATATACGCTTTATAGTTGGGATGGCACTACCATGGAAAATGGCATTCCGGTATTGACAGAGGGAATCTATGGCGGTTCGCCTGCCCTGACTCAGTCTACGACTTTTAGCAAAAGAAGTCTGTTAAGTGCATTGCTGGACTATAACCGCACTTTTGGAATCCATAATGTAAGCGGGGTTGTGGGTGTCGAAGGTATTCAGGAAACGTCTAACTGGTATAGTGCCGAAAGACGTAATTTTACAACTAACTTTCCGGATGAAATGAACTTCGGTGATCCGACCAAACAATACGCCAATGGTTCTAATCCGGGAGAAAACCATTGGTTGAACTATTTCGGACGTTTGAATTATACGTTGGACAATACATACATTGTTGAATTTGTATGGCGTTATCAAGGTTCCAGTAAGTTTTTGGACAAACGCTGGGGATTTTTCCCCGGAGTATCGTTGGCTTACCGTATATCCGAAGAAGATTTCTGGCAAAACAGCAAGGTGTCTGAAATCGTGAATGATTTTAAGCTTCGTACTTCTTGGGGACGTACAGGTAATGACCTGATTGAACCGTATCAGTTTCTGGCCCAATATGATCTTTACCAGAAAAATTATATTACCCAGAATTTTGTAACAGGCAGCGGAAATAATCCGACATACATGGAAAGCCTGGCTCCTAACAAATATGCCCAATGGGAGGAGGCTAACCAATTTAATATCGGTGTGGATATGTCTTTCTTAAATAAGCGGTTGACTCTGACTGCGGATTATTTTAATAATGTCCGTTCGAAGATTTTGATTCCGCAGACTTCTTCTGTTCCTGAATTTACAGGTCTGACAGGAATTTTGCCGGATATTAATCTCGGTAAAGTACGTAATCGCGGGTTTGATTTCCAGTTGGGATGGATGGATACGCATCGGGATTTTACGTATAGTATAACTCTTAATGGCGGGCATGCCCAGAATAAGGTCATCTTTTTCGATGAGGCTCCTAATGGACTTCCTTGGCAGACTAATACAGGACATCCGATGCATTCCGGTTTGTATTATAAAGCTATTGGGATTTTCCATACACAGGAAGATATAGACAAGTATCCGCACATGGAGAATGCCCGTCCCGGCGATATTATCTTTGAAGATGTGAATGGCGACAAACAGATTAATGGGGAGGATATGGTAAGAATCCATAAAAGCAGCGTTCCGACCTGGACTGGCGGTTTGAATCTTTATTTTAAATACAAAGGATTGGATTTATCGGCTTTGTTCCAGGGACAGGCAGGCGCTGTTAGATATGTGAAACCTTTGGGAAGCGCTACGGCTGAAATTAATTATTTCAAGTCATTCTACGATAAACGTTGGACGGAAGATAATCCTTATGCCAGTTATCCCAGAACATTTGACCGTGATACGGAATATTGGATGAGTTCGTCCGGATCGAATACCTTTTGGCTTCGGAAAACAGACTTTATCCGTTTAAAGAATCTCGAGTTAGGGTACACATTGCCGGCTCAGGCTGTATCGAAAATCGGCCTTCAGAATTTAAGGTTAAGCTTTACGGCGACGAACCTGTTTACATTTGCTCCTGACATGCCTGATTTTGACCCGGAACTTGATTTTGACGGCGGATATGCCGGTGAAGCTTATCCGATTCAGAAGATGTTGACATTAGGCGTTTCCATTCAATTTTAAATCAAACTAGATATGAAGAAAATATATACTGTAACATTAGCATTAATTTCCGTATTCATACTTGAAGGGTGCAGCGACTTTTTGGATACGAAACCTGGAGATAAATATGATGATAACACGTTCTGGGCTAATCCGACTCTGGTAGAGCAGTTTGTGTATAAAATATATTTGGGCATCCCTTATCCTTATCAATGGTATATGAGTGGAACATTGGTTGACGAACAAGTTCCCATCCAGAGCGACGGGACGATTACGAATGTGACATCTTCGTTGTTGACTCCAGATGAGTTAGGAGCTTTTTCCAGTAACTGGGGAGCCTGTATGGATGGTTGGTGGTGGCAGAGTGCCTATACGAATATCCGTGCCTGTAACACGTTCTTTAAGAATATAGGGACAACCTTATTCACAGATGTTGAAAAGAAAGAGCAGTTGGTGGGCGAGGTACACTTTTTGCGTGCCTATATGTATTTTATGCTGATGGCTCAGTATGGAGGAGTGCCTTTGCTGGAAGAACCTGTGGATTTGGGAAAAGGATATGAATATCCTCGTAATACTTTTGAAGAGACGGTCGAATTCATTGTTAAGGATTTGGATGCAGCCATCAATAATGAACGCATTCAAGCGCAATCGGATAAACATCGTGCGACTTTGGGGGCTGCTTATGCTCTTAAAAGCCGTGTATTGCTTTATGCAGCCAGTGAAATGCATCATGATTTATCATGGGCTGCCGGATATGAATACCCCGAATTAATCGGGTATGTCGGCGGTGAACGCACCCAACTGTACGAAGACGCTAAAGAGGCTGCCGAAAAGTGTATGGAACTGGGGTATGCCCTTTATGATGTAGATGCGGATAAAGTAAAGAATTATCAGGATTTGTTTTTGCAGATGGATTCGCAGGAACAAATATTCATATCTACGTATGATAAGATTAATACGCCTGATTATATGACCGATTGGGTGGCTTGGGTATGCGGAACGCCTTCTTATGGCGGATACGGATTGAATCAGGTGACTGCTAATCTGGCGGATGCTTTTGAAAATATCGATGGTACCGTTTTCGATTTTGTGGCGCAAAAGAATGACCCGTATATCGGTCGTGACCCTCGTTTTGATGCAATTATTCTACATCACGGTTCACCGTGGTATGCCAATAAATATTGGGGAACTTACTTTGAAGATATTTACATAGATATTAATGGAGAAGATAATAATAAGGGAGTTACGACAGGATATTACATGAAGAAGTTTATATCTCCGAAAGAGAATGACGGTTATTACGGTTCTCTCCGCCAGCCGCAACCTTATATCCAGATTCGTTATGCGGAAGTTTTATTGAATTATGCGGAAGCATGCCTGGGTTTGGGAGATGAGGAATCTGCCCGTAGAAAAATGAATGATATACGTCTGAGGGCAGGTATGCCTGCAATCCCTGATTCGGAAACGGGAGATGCCCTTTGGAAACGCTATATGAACGAACGTAGGGTGGAACTTGCCTTTGAGGGACACCGTTTCTTTGATGTCCGCCGTTGGTTGGTGGCTCCTTCCGCTTACACGGATGCAATGGGGGTGAAGTATGATGCGGAGTCCGGGACCTATTCGTCTTTCTCCTTTGAAAAACACGCATGGAAAGATTCGCATTATCTGATTCCGATTAAACGCAGCGAGATACAGAAAAATGCGGCGTTAATACAGAATCCGATTTATCAATAGGGTAAAACAGATTGTTTTTGGGATGACACATATACACCTTGAGGAATAAGAAGGAATTGTTGGTTTTTGTTTAGGGCGGAGAGATGGAACGTGTGCCGTCGTAGTTGGTTTTGATAAAAAATGAATAAATTAAGAATAAGATATATGGAACGACTTCATATTTTGCCGATTGTTTTTATCCTGATGTTTGCAATGGCTTGCACAAATTCCCGGCAATCGAAAGTTATCGTGCCTGGCACTTCATGGATGGATACTGACGGAAATCTGATAAATGCCCACGGAGGAGGAATCCTTTTTTACAACGGTACTTATTACTGGTATGGAGAATATAAAGGCGATTCGACCTATCGTCTTGACTGGGTCACTTCCTGGGAATGTTGGCGTACGGAAGCCGGCGGGGTCAGTTGCTATTCTTCTGCAGATTTAGTGAATTGGAAATTTGAAGGGCTTGTCCTTCCTTCTACTCCTGAAAATGATTCGTCCGAATTGCATCCTTCACAAGTGATTGAACGCCCGAAAGTAATCTATAATGAAAAAGATTCTCAATTTGTAATGTGGATGCATATAGAAAGCCCGGATTATGAGAAAGCCCATGCGGGAGTCGCTATATGCGATTCTCCTACCGGACGTTTTAAGTATCTGGGGTCGATGAGGCCTAACGGACAGGATAGCCGGGACCAGACAGTTTTTAAAGATGATGACGGACGTGCTTATCATATCTATTCGTCAGAATGGAATAGGACACTTTATATCAGCCTGCTGGATGACTCTTATACCAAACATACAGGCGTTTTCAAACGAAACTTTATAAATAAGTCGCGAGAAGCTCCTGCGGTATTTAAACATCAGGGCAAATATTATCTGATTAGTTCCGGGTGTACCGGTTGGGACCCGAATGTGGCGGAGTATGCGGTAGCTGATTCCATGCTGGGAGAATGGACCGTCATAGGTAACCCTTGTACGGGCCCCGGTGCAGAGAAAACATTCTATTCGCAAAGTACTTACGTATTGCCTGTTGCAGGTAAACCGGGAAAATATATAGCGATGTTCGACCGTTGGAATAAAGCCGATTTGATGCACTCTTCCTATGTGTGGCTTCCCGTTTGCTTTACTTCTGCAGAAACGTTTGAAATTCCGTGGCGTGATAGTTGGAAGATTACGGATTTGACAGATTAAATATATACGATAAAAACAGAGATTTGATGAAGAAGATATTTTTTACCTTTTTGGGGATGATGTTCGTGTTTGGAGTATCTGCTCAAAAAACTTATGAGATAGACGCCTCTGATGTGATGATGGAACCCGTAAGGGGGCATTTGAAAATGGGAAATCCGGGGCCTGACAACCGAAAAATAGAGATAAACAGCCTCTATATGACCGTAGGAGGGAAGCCTGTGTTGCCGATTATGGGAGAAATGCAGTTTTCCCGTATCAAACGTTCTGCATGGGAAGACTGTATTTTAAAGATGAAAGCGGGAGGCGTGAATATCATTTCTACTTATTTGTTTTGGAATCATCATGAAGAGATAGAAGGGCAGTTCGATTGGACGGGTAATAAAGATATCCGGGCTTTTATCGAGTTATGTGCCAGGCATCGCCTTTTTGTGTGCCTGCGTATCGGCCCTTGGGTACATGGAGAAGCGCGTAATGGAGGAACGCCGGATTGGATACTCCGGAAAAAATATCTGGTAGACCGCTCTAACGATATCGTTTATCAGAATTATGTCCGTCGTTATTTCAGCCAGATGATTCATCAGTTTGAAGGCTTATATTATAAGGACGGAGGAAATATCGTAGCCATTCAGCTTGAAAATGAATACTGGTATGCGAAAAAAGGAGAACCCCACATGGCATGGCTGAAAAGTCTGGTAAAAGAATTGGGGGCTGATGTTCCGATGTACACCGTTACCGGATGGGGAGGCGGTTCTGTTCCTCCATTGGAAATGATACCTCTGTGGGGCGGTTATCCGGACGCTCCCTGGGTGGAACATGTAGGAGTGGAATATCAGCCGGAGAACTTTAGATTTAATCCTTTCCGGGACAATAAGCATATAGGAAACGACCAGATTGAACATAAAGGGGAATATATGAGTTATGAGCTCTACCCGTTTTTTACCTGTGAAATGGGAATAGGAGTGCAGACAACGTATCATCGGCGGCTGAAGATAAGCAATATCGACGGCTTGGGAATGATTGTAGCCAGACTGGGGTCCGGCAGCAACCTGCTTGGGTACTATCCTTTTGCCGGAGCCACACAACCCAGAGGACTGTTGACCTCGATGGAGGAAGAACAGGAGTTGACCGGGTATTGGAGCCGTGTAACTGCAAAATCTTATGACTTTCAAGCTGGTATCCGTGAATCGGGAGAAGTTTCGGAAGCATATCGTAAACTGAAAAAATTTCACTATTTTGTAACTGAATCTGCTGAAAAACTGGCGCCTATGATGTCTGTCGTGGCTTCTTCTACGGAGGATGATATGCAGGTTGCCGTCCGTTCCGATAATAAAAAGGGATACTTGTTCGGCATTAATTATTGCCGTTTTGCTCCCAAGAAAAAGCGTTCCGATGTACGGTTTTCCGTAAAATTCCAGGGAGAAGAAATTCATTTGCCGGTAAAAAGTAAACTGGATATTCCCGACAGTACGGTATTTGTATGGCCCTTGAACCTGCCGATAGGCGGTGCTGTAATAAAATATGCCACAGTACAACCAATCTGTACCGTAGGAAATACCACATTCTTTTTTCAGAACGGCGAGATTGCAGCGGAGTTCGCATTTGATACAAAGACGGTAGACCGGGTTGAGGCGTTGAAGGGAAAAGTCGATACTTGTAAAGGGATGACTATCGTTTCAGAGTTGATTTCCGGAGAAGATTGTGTCATTCGTCTGACGGATAAAGCAGGTGTTGAAAAGAGAATCATTGTATTGACGGAGAAACAGGCGGATGATTGCTGGTTGCTTGGGGATACGGATCCGTCTTTTTTTCTTTCGTCCTCAGCTCTGTATCATGACGGGCGACATGTATGGGGGACTTCCTTGCAGCCGGAGGTCAGGGCACGTTTGTTCGAACCTGAAAAAGGAGGGTTTAAAGAGTTGTGTGTCGCCACTTCCGCAAAATGCAGCGGAATCAGGTTGACTCCGGTTCCGTTGTTGGCAAATGCCCAATGGTTGGAAACCGCCAATTTTAAGAATATAGAACCCTACATGCAATGTTATCACAGGTTCTTTTTCAAAGAGTTCAGTCTGGACAATCCTTCCCGTTTCCGTAGAGTCATGCTTTATCTATATCCGGAAAGTGATTGTAAATTGAATCTGAATGACACTTGGATACGTCAGGAAATAACTCCTGGCATATTGAATACCATTGACTTGACAGGCTATGTGCGGAAGGGAGAAAATATGCTTTTCATTGATTTCCCTTTCGTTGAGGGACAGAAGAAAATGGCAGCACGGGTTATTGTAGAGTACTATAATAATGATAGGGTCGAATTTGCTACCGATAGTTCCTGGTTAGCGACAGATATGTACACGAATCCCTCACTGACACGCGGTTATAACCGTCCGGAGGCACCGGTCGTTGTCGATGCGCCGGAGAATGCGAATCTTATATCCGTTCATTCCTTTAATGAGTGGTCGTTGGATATCCCTTTCGGTGTTTTGAAGGATGTGAATAATATATATATGCGTACCCGTTATATCGGTGACCGTGCGGAACTGTATTCAAACTACAGGCTTGAGGCCGACGATTTTAACAATAATACGACATGGACTGTCGGGCTAAATCGTTTGGAGACCCCTGTCGAGGGACATAAGATGCGGTTGGTGCTCTATCCTCTTTCTCCTGAAACAAAAATCTATTTTGATATAGTACCGGGTGAAGCCGGATATAACCGGACGGAAGTGAAAACGTTCGAGGTATTTCCTGAGTATAAACTTATGTTGAAATAAGATTTATGAGAAAGTTGTTTTTTCTGTTGTTTTTGATATCATACGTTCATTTGCAGGGTTATCCGGCAAAAAACGGCGTTAATTACTATGTCAATCCGGAAAGCCGGTCACTCGTAGAAGACGGAAGCCGGGAACATCCTTATAAAAGTCTTTCAAAGTTAGAACGGGTGACATGGGGAAAAGGGGATACGTTGTTTTTGGCAGGTGGTGTGGAACATCGGGGAACTCTCTCTATCGAAGGAGTAAAAGCTGAAAAGTCCCGTCCTTTCGTTATTACTTCGTATGGAACGGGCAATGCTATCCTGCATGCGGGGAAAGGTACGGGAATTTTGATTGCAAATTCCGAACATGTGAATGTTCATGATTTGATTATTTACGGTAACGGGTATCGGGAAGAGGATGCAAATAACGGTTCTGGCCTCCATTGTAAAGATTGTCGCTTTGTTACGGTTGACCGTTTGGAATGTTACGGATTTCTCTGGAATGGCCTGCTTATTGAGGGCGGGAGCGATTATCGGGTTACCCGTGTTTATGCCCATGAGAATGGCTATTGCGGAATTCTTGTCACGGCTCCCGATTCGAAGAACAGGACCCGGAATGTTCATATAAGTTCTTGTATCGCTGAGAACAATCCCGGTTGTTACCAGATTACGGACAATCATAGCGGCAGCGGTATTCTTCTGGGACAGGTCACATCTGCTACGGTAGAATATTGTGAAGCCATGAATAATGGTTGGGCGATGCCTCGCGGCGGGAATGGTCCTGTGGGAATCTGGGCATATGAGGCTGATTGCATAACGATTCAGTATTGTTATTCCCATGATAATAAAACTTCCGCCTCAGGCAAAGATGGAGGCGGCTTCGATTTTGACGGCGGTATTACCAACAGTGTATTGCAATATAATCTGTCTATGAATAACGAGGGAGCCGGTTATGGACTATTCCAATATGGAGGTGGCGGTGTATGGAACAATAATGAGATAAGATACAATATCAGTATTGATGATGGTTCTAAGAATTCCCATGCCGGTATTTTTGTCTGGTGTGAGGAAAGTTATACGTCGGAGCCTTTGCGTAATACGCGGGTTTATGGAAATAAAATAATAAGCAGTTATGGCGGGGCGGTTCATTTTGAGACGGGTTATTCGCAGGGATTACGTTTCGAGAATAACCGGTTTTGTCTCACTAACGGCGGGAAGTGTTATATTACGGGAGACCATACCAAGAATGATGCCTGTTTTCGGAAGAATATTTTCTGGTCGGAGGGAAGCGTTATCCAACCCGAAGAATCCCTGGACAGTGAGGCAATCTACCTGCCGGTTCGGTGGAAAAAGCCGGAAAAGGTAAATGTAAAAGAATTGAAATCCCTTATTGAGGAACTGCTGGATATACCGTAGTTATGGATAAACCGTAATTACCCCTGCCGCTTGATACTGCTTTCCCTAATCTGCAAATGGGTGGGAATGATTACTTGCCTGACAGCCTTATCCCCTTTTATCCGGTCTATAAGCAGCCGGCAAGCGGTTTCCCCCATTTTGTACGTCTGATGCGATACGGCGGATAATTTAGGTTCCACATAGTTGGCATGTTGCTCATCCGTGTATCCGATAATGGAAATATCGTCCGGAATGCGGAGCCCGTGGCTCTTGATAACTTCCATAGCGGCGAAAGCCAGTGTGTCATTCATTGCGAGGATGGCATCGGGAGGCTGTGGAAGTGCCAGCAGAGTCTCTGTGGCAATCTTGCCTTCTTCATAATCGATTTTCCGGCAGACCACCAACTCCTTTTCAATAGGTATCCGGTTCTCGCGCAGGGCTTCCAGATAACCGTGTTTTCTTCTTTTTACGATGTCCAGATGGTTGGCTCCGCCGATAAAGGCCACCCGCTTGCTGCCGTTGTCCAGAAGATGCTGTGTCGCCATCTGTGCGGATTGCGCCCCGTCCGCCACCACCGACGAAAAATGTTCCGTCAGGCAGACACGGTCAAATAAGATAAGCGGCATATTGATGTCTTTCAGGGCGGCGAAATGGGAATAGTCCGTGGTTTCCTGCGACAGGCAGGCGATGATGCCTTCGACACGCATATTTACCAGATTCTCGATGTTCCGTTTCTCATGTTCGTAGGACTCGTGCGATGTGGTGATAATCACGAAATACCCGTTGGCGATGGCCATGTTCTCTATTCCGTTCAGAATGGAAGCGAAGAAATGAGTCACGATATCCGGAACAACCACCCCGATGATGCGCGGGGCGTTTTTCCGTAGGCTCATGGCAAAAGGGTTGGGACGGTAGTTCATTTCCTTAGCCAGCTCTTTTGCTTTGGCACAAAGTTCGCGGCTGATTTCCGGGCTGTCTTTCAATGCCCTGGACACGGTGGGAATCGAAACCCCCAATACTTTAGCGAGGTCTTTGAGTGAGGTATGTTTCCGGTATTCCATTTGAAGGTCTCCAACTTTGATTTTTTTACAAAGAAAGTACATTCCCCGGTAAATAAAAGCATCCGGAGCAATATTTTTTACGTAAACCGTTACGTCGCTTTTTAAGGGCTTCCCTGCTATATGGAAATCGTTCCTGTCCTATTTTTGCCGCATATAAACTATTTAAAACCTAAAAGTATGCAATACCATGAAATCGGAAAGACAGGGATGAAGGTCTCGTCCCTTAGCTTCGGAGCTTCTTCCTTGGGAGGAGTTTTCCATGATTTGAAAGAAAAAGAAGGCATCCAGGCTGTGTTTGCCGCCGTTGAGTCGGGAATGAACTTTATAGACGTTTCTCCTTATTACGGGCATTATAAGGCGGAAACGGTATTGGGGAAAGCGTTGAAAGAACTCCCTCGCGACTGTTATTATCTTTCCACCAAAGTGGGACGCTACGGAAAGGATGGCGTAAATACATGGGATTATTCGGCAAAACGCGCCACAGAAAGCGTGTATGAGAGCATGGAACGTTTGAATATAGATTTTATCGACCTGATAAATGTGCACGACATTGAGTTTGCCGATTTGAGCCAAGTCGTGAACGAAACCTTGCCCGCTCTGGTGGAGTTGCGCGAGAAAGGAGTGGTAGGACATGTCGGGATTACAGACTTGCAACTGGAGAATCTGAAATGGGTAATCGACCATTCGCCGAGCGGTACGGTTGAATCCGTGCTCAATTTCTGCCATTACTGTTTGTGTGACGATAAGTTAACGGATTTCCTGGATTACTTTGAATCCAAAGAAATCGGCGTGATTAACGCTTCTCCGCTTTCAATGGGGTTGTTGAGCGAACGCGGCGTCCCGGCTTGGCATCCGGCTCCCCAACCGTTGGTAGAAGCCTGCCGTAAAGCCATGGAGCATTGCAAGGCGAAAAATTATCCGATTGAGAAGCTGGCTATGCAATTCTCTGTCAGCAATCCCCGTATCGCTACTACCTTGTTTAGTACGACCCGTCCGGAGAATGTGAAGAAAAACGTCGCTTTCATCGAAGAACCTGTCGATTGGGAACTTGTCCGGGAGGTACAGGAAATAATCGGAGAACAGAAACGGGTAAGCTGGGCGAACTCATAAAGCGGAATCGTTGGTATGGACTACACAATTATTGATGCACACGCCCATTTGTGGCTGCGGCAAGATACGGTCGTAGACGGGCTGCCTGTCCGTACGCTGGAAAACGGGCGTTCGGAATTTATGGGAGAGATTCGGCAGATGGTTCCGCCTTTTATGACAGACGGAGTGAATAGCGCGGAAATCTTTCTGTCGAACATGGACTATGCGCAGGTAGCTGCCGCCGTGATAACGCAAGAGTTTATCGACGGTATTCAGAATGATTATCTGGCGGAAGTCGTTGCCCGTTACCCTGACCGTTTCTTTGTTTGCGGGATGTGCGAGTTCCGCAAACCGGGATTTCTGGAACAGGCGAAAGAACTTATTGCAAAAGGCTTTAAAGCCATCAAAATCCCCGCACAGCGTCTTTTATTGAAAGAAGGGCGGGTGATGCTGAATAATGAAGAAATGATGAAGATGTTCCGCTATATGGAAGAGAAAGGCGTCATGCTTTCCATCGATTTGGCGGATGGAGCTACGCAGGTCTCTGAGATGGAGGAAATTATCCAGGAGTGTCCCCGGTTGAAAATTGCTGTCGGGCATTTTGGCATGGTGACACGTCCCGGTTGGAAAGAACAAATCCGTTTGGCGCGCCATCCCAATGTCAGGATTGAATCCGGCGGAATCACCTGGCTTTTCAATGACGAGTTCTATCCTTTTAAGGGAGCGGTACGGGCGATTCGTGAGGCTGCGGAACTGGTCGGAATGGAAAAGCTGATGTGGGGTTCGGATTATCCTCGTACGATTACGGCTATCACTTATAAGATGTCTTACGATTTTGTGGTGAAGTCTTCCGAGTTGACGGAAGGCGAGAAGAGCCTTTTCCTGGGAGAAAATGCCCGGAAGTTCTACGGGTTTGCAGAACTTCCCGTGCTTCCTTATATCAAAAACATGTCTGAATAAGAAGAATACCGTCATACCATGAAAAAAAATACATATACGATACCTCTGGCTTTGGTCTTCTGCCTTTTCTTCCTGTGGGCGATAAGCAGCAACCTGCTTCCTACCATGATACGGCAATTGATGAAGACTTGCGAACTGAATACTTTTGAGGCTTCTTTCACGGAAACCGCCTATTGGCTTGCCTATTTCATCTTTCCCATCCCGATAGCCATGTTTATGAAACGCTACAGTTATAAGGCGGGGATTATTTTCGGGCTTATCCTGGCGGCTATCGGAGGCTTGCTCTTTTTCCCGGCCGCCATTTTGAAAGAGTACTGGGCTTATCTCGGCATTTTCTTCATTATCGCTACCGGAATGTGTTTTCTGGAAACGGCTGCCAATCCGTATGTTACGGTCTTGGGGGAGTCCGAAACAGCCCCTCGCCGGTTGAACCTGGCGCAGTCTTTCAACGGGTTGGGAGCTTTTATAGCCGCCATGTTCCTGAGTAAACTGATTCTTAGCGGGAACCATTATACACGTGAGACGCTTCCTGCCGATTATCCGGGCGGGTGGCAGGCTTATATTCAATTGGAAACGGATGCCATGAAGCTTCCTTACCTGATACTGGCTTTGCTGCTTATCGCCATCGCCGTCGTGTTCGTCTTTTCAAAGTTGCCTAAGATTGGAGATGAAGGGACGGATGCTTCGGAGGGGGCGGAACTTGCCGGGAAGAGAGAAAAACTGATTGATTTTAATGTGTTGAAACGCTCGCATTTGCGTTGGGGAGTGATTGCCCAGTTCTTTTATAACGGAGGGCAGACGGCGATAAACAGCCTGTTTCTGGTTTACTGCTGTACTTATGCCGGGTTGCCGGAAGACACGGCAACCACTTTCTTCGGATTGTATATGCTTGCTTTCCTTTTGGGGCGTTGGATAGGTACGGGACTGATGGTGAAATTCCGTCCGCAGGATATGTTGCTGGTTTATGCTTTGATGAATATTCTTTTGTGCGGAGTCGTAATGGCATGGGGAGGTATGGTCGGGCTGTATGCGATGTTGGCTATTTCTTTTTTCATGTCTATCATGTATCCCACGCAGTTTTCATTGGCCCTGAAAGGATTGGGGAACCAGACGAAGAGCGGTTCGGCTTTTCTGGTGATGGCTATTGTCGGCAATGCTTGTTTGCCCCAGTTGACGGCTTATTTCATGCACGCTAACGAACATGTTTATTATGTGGCGTATGGTGTGCCGATGGTCTGTTTTGCCTTTTGCGCTTTTTACGGTTGGAAAGGCTATAAAGTTGTTGATTAATTAAATTTATTTGAGACATATAAAATGAAAGCAGTTCAAATTGTCAATCCCTCCGAGATGAAGGTGGTTGAGCTGGAGAAACCGGTTGCCGGTTCCGGTGAAGTGTTGGTGAAAATCAAGTATGTGGGTTTTTGCGGTTCCGACCTGAATACTTTTCTGGGACGTAACCCGATGGTGAAGTTGCCGGTGATTCCGGGACATGAGGTCGGTGCGGTAATCGAGGAGGTCGGACCGGGTGTTCCGGCCGGTTTTGAAAAAGGGATGAGTGTGACGTTGAATCCGTACACCAATTGCGGCAAGTGCGCTTCCTGCCGGAATGGGCGTGTCAATGCGTGCGAGCACAATGAGACGTTGGGGGTGCAGCGGAATGGGGTCATGTGTGAATATGCCGTCTTGCCTTGGACGAAGATTATTCCGGCCGGCGATATCTCTTCGCGTGACTGTGCGCTGATTGAGCCTATGAGTGTCGGGTTTCATGCGGTTTCCCGTGCGCGGGTGGTCGATAATGAGTATGTGATGGTAATCGGTTGCGGCATGATTGGCATCGGTGCGATTGTGCGTGCCGCTTTGAGAGGGGCAACGGTGATTGCTGTCGATTTGGATGATGAGAAACTGCAACTGGCGAAGAGAGTCGGTGCGTCTTATGTGATTAATTCCAAAACGGAGAACGTGCATGAGCGAATGCAGGAGATAACGGAAAGATTGGGGGCCGATGTCGTGATTGAAGCTGTCGGCAGCCCGGTGACTTACGTAATGGCGGTAGATGAAGCCGGTTTTACGGGACGTGTGGTCTGTATCGGTTATGCCAAGAGTGAAGTGGCTTTTCAAACGAAGCTCTTTGTACAGAAAGAATTGGATATCCGCGGTTCCAGAAATGCGTTGCCGGAAGATTTTCGTGCGGTCATTCATTATATGAAAGAAGGAAATTGCCCGGTAGAAGAATTGATATCGAAGATTGTAAAGCCGGAGAACGCCTTGGATGCCATGAAAGAGTGGACTGCCAATCCGGGAAAAGTGTTCCGTATTTTGGTGGAATTCTGATTCGTCTGTTTCAAGCGGGGCAAATGTGCTGAACTTGAGACGCCTCTGGGAAAGCGGCGGATTGTGATTGGATGTGTATTATTGAATTAATACATCAAAGGAAGGCTCGAATGGATTTTGAGGATAAAAATCTTACGGCTTGCTTTTTCAGGATAAAGTCTCCTTGTCTGTTTCCGGCATTATGATGAGCCGGGATTAGGCAAGGAGATTCTTATTAACAGGCAAGTAGCCGTCCTTAATCGGTGCACTGCACTGAAAAACGCTTTTGCTGTGGACCGTATTTTGTTTCATCCTGTTGGAACACTTTATCCTATTCTATGAAACACTTGTTTCAATAGCTTGAAACTAGAGTTTCATGCGCTTGAAACTTTAGTTTCGTTTAAGAGGAAACTACAGTTTCTTGCTTATGGAACTACAGTTTCTAACTGTTGAAACTATAGTTTCTCGCCGTTGAAACTTCCGTTCCCCTTATTTGTCTGTAAAATGACGCTTGCCCGGTTGTCAGCACGTTGGTGGTTACCGATTATTGATTATGGCTGTCCGGTTAGACCGGTATGATACCGGATTAATCCTTCCATCGGGCTTTGGAGAATCTTGCCGGTCATGACCCCGGTTTCTTGGGCGGCTTCCTGCAATATTTCCTTGTAACAGTAGGCTATCGAGCCGATGAAGTGGGCGGGATAATGCAGATAATCATATTGCATCACATTTCTTCGCAGGAAAGCGGTGAAGCTGTCGAGGACTAACCGGCGGATGCCGGGTTCTTCCAGATGTTGCGCCAGAAAAGGGGAGAGGCTCGCCAGAAAGCGGTTAGGGAAGGGCTGACGGTAAACCCTGTCTATGATTTCGGGGGGTGTCAGCCCGAACTGTTTCAGAAAAGCTTCTTTGACGGCGGCCGGAAGTTGGTTTTTCAGAATGTCTCCTACCAGTAATTTCCCCAGGACTGCCCCGCTGCCTTCATCGCCTAGTATGAATCCCAAAGGGGAAATGTTGTTCACGATTTCTTTTCCGTCGTAGAAGCAGGAATTGGAACCGGTTCCCAGAATACAGGCGATACCCGCCTCACGGCCGCATAGTCCGCGGGCGGCGGCCAACATGTCCGAATGAGCTTTGATATTTCCGGTAACAGGCAGGCTGCCGGAAATTGCCCGCCGGAGGACGGGCGCTTTTTCCGGTGTGCATCCCGCACCGTAGAAATGGACTGAATGGATGGTTCCTTCCGGTAACTGAGGCAAAAGGGCATGTGCCAGTTCTTGCCGTATTTCTTCTTCCGACTGGAAAAAAGGGTTAATTCCTTTCGTCCGGATTTGCTTGACGGGCGTATTATTGAGTATGACGCACCAATGGGTTTTGGTAGAACCGCTGTCTGCGATGAGTATCATATCTTAATGTATATTTTCTTTTTATATAGTAAGTATCCTATTACCCAGTTGAGCAGGACAAATAATAAAGCGTAGGCAAGAGAACCGCCTGCATTTCCGAAAACGGGCTGGAGGGCGCCTGCATAAAAAGCCTGTTGTAAAGAGAGGCTTTCTCCCCGGCTAGTGACGGTGATGATGCCGAGTAGGATGGCGAGCACGTCTGCCAGTACATAGATGAAGAGGGGATTTACTCCGAATGATTCGAAGAAACGGCTCCATTTCTTATATCCTTTGATGTCGATTATCCATACGAGCAGGGCTAAAAAGCTGGAACCCAATCCGCAAGTGACCAGAACGAAAGTAGGAGACCATATCTTTTTATTGAACGGACATCCGTAACTGAGCAGGAAACCGGCAAAGGTGAGGACTGTTCCGATGAGGAAAAGCCGTTCCAGCTTTTCTCTTATGTCTTTTGTTTCCATCAGTAGTCTGCCTACGCAAAAACCTATCAATACATGGGCGACGGAAGGAATGGTACTTAGCAATCCCTCCGGGTCGATGTGGTTGTCCTGGTACATGTGCGCGTCTCCCAAGATGCTGCGGTCGATGATGGAAAGTAGGTTGGTTTCATTATAGGCGAATCCGTTGCCGGTAATGAGAATGATGAAATAGCCTGCCAGAAGCGCAATGATTAAATAAGGAATGTATTTGTGTTTGAGGAGTAAGGCGATGAAAGCCGTTGCGCCATAACATAGCGCGAGCCGTTGCATCACTCCCAGAATACGTATCTGTTCCAACGGAAACGGGTCGTGGGTGTAACAAGACAGGGCGAACCAGTTGATGGCGATTCCGATGCAGAAAATGACGACGGTTCTTTTGATGATTTTCAGGGCGGCGGGGGTGTTGAATATGAAATCATATTTTCTAAGTGAGATATAGGTGGAGATTCCCATGATAAACATAAAGAAAGGGAAAACCAGGTCTGTGGGGGTCAGGCCGTTCCACCGGGCATGTTGGAGAGGTGCATATACATATTCCCATGACCCTGGGTTGTTGACCAGAATCATTCCGGCGATGGTGATGCCCCGCATTACGTCGAGTGCCAGTAAACGTTTGTTGCTTGTTACATTCATGACTGTTATTTTTTAGTGTGTTGAATCGGTAAGTAGGTTTTATTGTTTCTTTCCGAAAGACTCGTCCAACCGGTTGCGAATCATTAATGAGGCGGCAATGCCGGGAAGGGTGCAGATGCAAACCCATATAAAGAAACCGGTATATCCGAGGTATTCCTGTATCCATCCTGCGGGCATGCCCGGAAGCATCATGCCGAGTGCCATAAATCCGGTTCCGATGGCATAATGGGCGGTCCGGTGTTCGCCTTCTGCAATATAAATCAGGTAGAGCATGTAGGCGGTGAAGCCGAAACCGTAGCCCAACTGCTCGACGGCTACGCAGATAGTTATGAATAAGGCATTGTCCGGAGTGGCGGCGGCCATCCATACGTATAGCAGGTCGGGGATGTTGATAGCCAGTGCCATGGGTAATATCCATTTTCTGAACCCGTCGCGCGAAACGAGGAAGCCGCTGATGATTCCGCCGGCTAACAGGGCTATGACGCCTATCGTGCCGTAAATCATTCCGACTGTCGAAGTTGATAGTGCCAGCCCGCCTTTTTCGGGTGTATCCAGTAAAAACGGGGAGGTGATTTTGGCTAATTGCGATTCTCCCAGCCGGTAGGTGAGCAGGAAAAAGAGCATAAGGCCCGAATTCCCTTTTTTGAAGAATGTGACGAAGGTCAGGAGAAAGTCTTCCAATAGCTTGCTTGCCGTAAGTCCGGGACGTTTGATGTCGGAATCGGGGTGGGGGAGGATGTACCGGTGATAGAGGGTAAGGGCCAGAAATAATCCTGCAAGGAGATAGAAGGTGACGCTCCAGGCAAGGGGGATATTGTTCCGGGATGTTTCCAACCATCCTGCCAGCATGACGAGAATGCCTTGTCCGAAGATGTTGGCAAGCCGGTAGAATGTGTTCCGGATGCCGACGAAGAAAGATTGTTCTTTGTTGTTGAGCCCGAACATGTAGAATCCGTCCGCAGCGATGTCATGTGTGGCTGAACTGAATGCGAGCAGCCAGAAAAAGGCAAGGGTGAACTGTACGTAATGTGCGGTGGGGATAAAGAAGGCTATGCCTGCAAATCCGGCGGCGATGAACCCTTGCATGGCGATAACCCAGGAACGCTTGGTCTTTACCAAGTCGACGAACGGGCTCCAAAGCGGTTTGACGGTCCAAGGAAGATAGAGCCAGGAGGTGTAAAGGGCTATTTCGGTATTGGACAGTCCCAGGCGTTTATACATGATAACGGCGATAGTCATTACGGCTACATAGGGTAATCCTTCCGCGAAGTAGAGGGTCGGAATCCAGCTCCAGGGATTTCTTTTTATAGGGTGTGTTGCCATGTCATTCATTCGGATTTTATTCGTATTGTTTTTCCAAGGTACTGCCGGGATAATAGTGGGACAGTATTTCTTCATATTTATAGCCTTGCGCTCCCATTACGGCAGCGCCGATTTGGCAGAGTCCTACCCCGTGTCCCCAGCCGGCTCCGGTGAGGATGAACCGGGACGGTATTCTTTTTTCGTCTTTTTCGCCGTATTCTTTGTCGATGACGAAAGCGGAGCTGTAAAGATGGGAATCCGACAGGATACGGCGTATTTCCAGTTCTTTCCCGACGGTGAGCGTCCGCAGGGTTCCTGCTATTTTCAACCGGACGAGGCGTCCGGAAGTTCCCCGTTCTACGGGGATTAGGTCTGTGATTTGTCCGAAATCGATTCCTGAACGCCGGCGGAGCAGTCTTGAAAGCTCCTGTTGGGAGTAACAGACTTTCCAACGGTAGAAATCGCTTGTTTCCCGGTCATAGTTGTTCAATACCTGGCTTAGGATTTTCTTATCCTGTGTGTGGCAGAACGCGACGGGCGAGCTGCGTATCCATTTGTCTGCTTCTGCTTCGACGGTCAGGTCGGGAAGTTGCTTTTCTGTCTGGCTGTCCCGTTGTCCGGCGAGGTATGGGTGTTTCACGTTTTCCCAACAATTCTGGAATTCTTCGAAAGCTCCTCCGCAACATTTGGAGAACCGGGTATCGCAAATCGTACCTTCATACGTCAGCACTTCTCCCCTGGTAGCGGTGACTGCTTCGACGGCTTGCGGCGTTGAGGCTCGCGTAATTCCCTGATAGCGTTGGCAGTGGTCGTCGGCACATACGTCAAAGTGGGTGTGTGCCTCCCGGCCGTACCATTTGATGATTTGGGAACCGGGGATTGAAGGCGGGATATCGGTTACGTTGCGGGCGGACGAAGGTTTTGCCGGTTCTTCATTTCTTGTTTTCAGTTCTTTGTTTTTCCCTTTTCCGTCTTTCGGTTTCAGTTTTTCAAGCAACCAGCTTCGGGAAATGACGGCATGGGCTTTCAATAGTTCCAATGAGGCTGTCGCACTCATTTCCGATGAAATCACGCTGGTAAGGTATTCTTCGACCGGAATCACGTTGATTGCGGTCAGTTGCTCTTTTTCGACGATAATCTTTAGTTTCCCTTTGAATTTCTGGGGTTCTTTGCGTTCCCAATGGAAGTTGATGCCGATTGTGACGTTTTTCAGTTCAAAGAAAGTGCGGGCGGTTTCTTGCCGGGGGATGAAAGATAATTCGGCGTATTCTTTTTCCTGCCAGCAGATTTTACCGTTCCGGCAAACTGCTTTCTGCACACCGGAGCTTTCCGTCCCGTCGGAGGAAATGAATCTTTCCGGAAAAAAGAATTCAATCTCTTTCCCGGAAAGGATGCCGACTGTTATTTGAGGTTCTTGCATAACACAGTTCTGATGCGGTTTACTATATTTTGCAGTTCTTCTTTTGAGATGGATACTTCTTTTCGGATTTCATATATTTTTTCGGGAGTCAGCTTGGGCAGGTCTTCTTCACGGATTACGGGGAATACTCCGTTCATCTCGGCAATACCCGGACTGACAAGAATCTGTTCGTCTCCTTGGGCGTAATAACAATCCGGACGGTGCTTGCTGCGCAAGAAAATCAGACAGTGGTATTCCGATGCCATTTCCTGAATCTCATTTTCATCGTATAGTTCGTGAAGGGACTCCAGGGGCTCATTGGCCCCGTTCCAGGAAATAATATTCATCATCGGTTCTTTTCCGTTGCTGCCCGTTGCAAGGATGCCGTAGATTTGCTTGAATGTGCGTGACATGTTCTTTTTGCCGGCTGTCCGGATATAGATTGCGCTGACCGGCTCATCTATATAGGTGACTTCCAGATTGTCTTTTTCGACGCATGTTTTTTCATGCCAGTCGATGTGTCCTGTCGCACCGTCTAAAAATTCTTTTTTGCTGGTAGCCTGGAAATGGGCATGGTCGGGAGCGGAAGCACCGCATTCCGGTCCGTTGTACATGATGAAATAGTCTCTCATCCTGTCTGCAAGGTCTATCATGTCCTCAAAACGGCCGGCAATGGCTTGCGGCGAATGTTTCTTGTCGGCAATTGTCAAGTGAGGATTGAAGATGGGATAGGGATTGAGTAATATCTGATACTCTTTATGGATGATAAATTTCTGTTCGTCGGGACGGTTGTCGGGACAGAGGAAACAGGGCCGTGTTTGGATGGATGCGGCGTCTGTTTGTGCGGTAACGGAAAGAATGCGGTTCGGGTTCAGGTATGTGAGGACTTTCATATAGAAGCTGTGGCTTTTGTTCCATGTTTCCACCTTTTTCGTCCGTTCCCGGTATTCTTCCAGGGCTTCGTAGTTCTTTCCGGCCAGTTCCCATGAATTGATTTGGCTCTCAATCAGTTGTTCGAGTGTGGTTTCGGGAGAAAGCTGCATTCTTTTTCGATATTGAATCCTTTGTTGCAACTCCCAGGTACGTAACCGGTCTTTGTATAGATTGTTCTGGTTGATTTTTTCAATGGACAGTGCGGCGTCCGAATTTCCTTCCCAGCGGCGGCAAAGGTAAACCACATCATATACCCGTCCTATCCGGTAATCGCGTGAAATCCTTAATCCGAGTGCGTAGTCTTCTCCGTAACTTGTGTCGGGCATGTTGATTTTCCGGAGGATAGGGGTGTAAAATGCCCTTGGGGCTCCGAGCCCGTTGATACGCAGGGCGTTGTTGTGCCCGTTATGGGGTGTCCATTCTTTGTGGTCGATGATGCCGGGAGCTATTTCTTTCAAATGGATGTCCGTCATCATATAAGTGCCGATAACCATAGCACAGTTTTGTTCGTAAAATGCCTGAATCATTATTTGCAGCGTGTGCTCGTCCTTATATATATCGTCGCTATCTAACTGTACGGCGAATTTCCCGCATTTTCTATGATGGATGCCTACGTTCCAGCAACCGCCGATGCCGAGCCCGTCTCTTTCGGGAATCACGTGGACCAGCCGTTTGTCCGTGCTTAGCTCGCGGAGTATTTCGCTGGTTCCGTCCGTTGAATGGTTGTCGATTACTATGACGTTGAATAAGAAATCCGTTTGTTGGTTTAAGGCTGAGCAGACTGCGTCTTTAATGGTATGGACACGGTTGCGTACAGGGATGATGACGGAGGCTTCATATTCAAAGGATGAATCGGAATAGTCCACCGGATTGAATGGCGGGAGCAGGTATCCGCCAATCTCTTTCAGATGGTCGGTGCAAGTCTGTTCCATCTCTATTTGTATTCGGCGGTTTTCAGGAGCCACATAGTCAAACTGTTTCTCGCCGCTTTTCCGTTTGTCGTTTTCTATTTCTGTGTACAGATATTCGTTGATGTGTATCAGTTGGCTTGTCCGGGAAATCTTGAGGCGCAAATCGTACAGGCCGGCGTATTGATATTGTTCTGTTTGTGTTTTTGCCGCTTTCTTGAAAATGGCGGTATCAAACAGCAATACCGAACCGAAATCGAAATCGTCCCGGAGGCTGCCGGGTTGGTAGTCGATGACTGGAGCCGGTTTTTGTATCCCGTCTGTCTGTTGGTAATGGTCTGCATATGCCATGCCTGCACCGGTCATTTCCATTATTTGGACCATTCTTTCCAAAGCGAACATCCCTAATTTCAGTACGGTATGTTTTGTATAGAGCAAAATGTACGTACTGTCGGAATAGGCCGCGATGGATTGCATTGCCTGCGTAGACTGTATTTTTTGTACTGGGATAAATTCACAGCCGGAGATGCAGACATTGGCGGCGGACGGCGCCAGTAAATAGATTTTATCGATTAATTCCGATGTCCTTAACTCTTTGACTGTTTGTGCCGTTTCTTCCATTGTACTGAAAGGAAGGAAGCAATTGATGGTTGTTTTCATGATTGTTTTTTATTTAGTGCATGCATTCATACTGGCTGTTACGTTGTCTCTTGGTGAGCGCACAAAGGCCGAGGAAAGTGAACAGGGCATTGATTATCAGTAATTCATAACTGATTTGATAGCCGTTGAACCATGTCTCGGAATTTCTTTGCAGAATGTAACAGAGTATGGGAGAGGCAATCGCTATTAATGGGATATATTTATCATGAACTTGTTTTTGAGTGAAAATGCCGAAAACGAATAATCCCAAGACGGGACCGTAAGTGTAGGCGGCTAATGTGTAGATAGCATCGATTACGCTGGTGTTGTTCAACAGGTTGAAGACGAAAATGACCGCTCCCATCACAATTGCCATACCGATGTGTACTTGTTGGCGTGTTTTGCGCAACGCCGTCTCTCCTTTGTTCTGGGCTTTCAGGATGTCTACGGTAAAGGAAGTCGTCAGGGCTGTCAGGGCGGAACCTGCTGCGGAATAGGCGGAGGCTATCAGTCCGATAATGAATAATATTCCGACGATGGCGGGAAAGTAGTTGCCGGTGGCAATCATCGGAAACAGTTCGTCGCTTTTCTCCGGATTTTCGATACCCTGCCCGGCAGTGAACGTATAGAGCAATACTCCCAGCATCAGGAAGAGCAGAATGACGAAGAACTGGGATATTCCGCTGGTAATCATATTCTTCTGGGAGTCCCGGAAGTTTTTGCAACTGAGGTTGCGTTGCATCATGTCCTGGTCGAGCCCGTTCATGGCAATGACCGTGAATATTCCTGCCAGGAATTGTTTGAAGAAATATCGCTTGTCGTTGATATCGTCGAAAAAGAATATTCTGGAGAACTCGCTGTCCGAGATTGTCGTTGCCAGGCTGCTGGCATCCAAATGCAGGCCGGAAGCCATATAATAGATACAGAGTACTACTGATATAATCAGGCAAAATGTTTTCAGAACGTCCGTCCATATTAATGACTTCACGCCTCCGCGGAAGGTATAGAGCCATACGATAAGTACCGTGAGAATGACATTCGACAGAAACGGGAGGTGAAATGGGTCGAAAATAAGCAATTGCAGGGTCAGGCAAACCAGAAAGAGCCGGACGGCTGCCCCCAGCATCTTTGAAATGAAGAAAAACCAGGCTCCTGTTTTATAGGATGAACTTCCGAACCTGTTTTCCAGGTATTCGTAAATGGATACCAGATTCATACGGTAAAAAAGAGGAATGAGTACGAATGCTATGATAATCTGTCCGACGATGAAACCTAATACCATTTGAAGATAGGAGAAATTACCGGTTTGTACCATACCCGGAACGGAAACGAAAGTCACTCCGGAAATCGTGGAACCAATCATGGCAAAAGCGACGATATACCATACCGACTTGCGATTTCCGACAAAGAACCCTTCGTTGTTTGCTTTATGCCCTGCTAAATAAGAAATAGCGAACAGGATTATAAAGTATGCCACAATAGTAATAGATAAAACAATCGGGCTCATGTCTGCTGTTTTTATTTGTTTGAAATGGGGTTTCTACTTTATTTTCATATCTGCCAAATGCAGGAGTTCCGTCTGTTTCCGACAAATGAGTAGCAAATATAACTGTTTTTATAGGATAATCCTAAGTTATAATGGGATTTTGCCGTGTTTCTTTGAAATAAGCGTCCGTTCACATTTCTTCGTGTTTGTTTTCATGTTGGCAAACCGGAACGGGGCGCTTTATGTCCCGGTAAATGGATGATGACGCGGTTGTGGGAAATCATCGTCCGGAAGAATCGTGAAAAATATTGTCTGGCATTGGGAGCTTATGAAAAGACGGATGTTGACCCGGAATATGGCGGATTGACCCATTGGTCGAACTATGTATCGGTGATTGACGTCCAGGGAACGGGGACTTATAATATACATGAGTTTTCAGTAAAGGGGATGAGTGCTAAGTCTCATTTGATAACCGCTACGGAGCAGTATGAATTTAGCGGCGGTCCGTTGTTGACTCCGCAGAGCGTCATCAAGATGTCTTCCAACTTTGAGAAGAACCCGTATTTTTATTTTACGGATGGAGGGAATAACTTGTATGTGTATAGTATGCAAATGCGGCAACATGTACTTGCTTATACCGCCGGAAGCCGGATTACTCATATTAGCGGGAGTCCGGTGGTCTGTGAATTTTACGGTTACGGAGGCAATAGCACAGAACCGAACTATCGTCTTACGCTTTCGCAGGAGAACGGAGACATAACCGTGATTGATGTGGACAAAACCAAAATGGTGCGGCTGTTTGAGGGGTTTGCTCCCGATTTGGAATTGAAAACTTTCAGTGGTTTCGGAAATGTCAAAGGGGTTGTTTGGTGTACTAACTATCAGGGAGAATATTGAATATTATAATTAACAATTAATCATTTAATCAAGAAAAGTATGAAGAATAGACTGTTTTATGTAGCCGCATGCGTGGCTTTGGCATTATCTTCCGCGGGTTGCAGTAATGATGACGTCGAAGAAGATGTAGATGTACCTGTTGTCGGAGAAATTTCGATTTCCGGAATTTATAATGCATATTCACACGGAACTCAGGGTTGGATTAAAGAAGATAAAGTCGGGGTATATGTGTTGTCTGACGGCAAGCCTCAAAATAATATGTTATATGTGCCTTCGGAAGTTGCGGAACCTTCTACGGTAGACGTTGGAGGCAAGACGATGATTGTATACAACGAGGAGGTGACTGATGCGACTTTAAAGCCTTCTACGGAAATATCTGCAGGATTTAAAAGCGGTGATCATACAATTTATGCATATTCTCCTTATAATGCTGCTTCGCAGGATTATAAAACCGTGGTCTTGCCTGATATTTCCGTACAGGAACATAATGCGTTGGAATCTACACCCTATCGAGATTATACTTTTGCATATGCTTCGGCAACTATTTCCAGTTATTCAGCCGCTACGCTTTCATTGGGCGAGTTCGAACCTTTGTTTTCACAGATTACTTTGCCGAGCGTAAGTTGCCCGGAAAATCTGGTAGGGAAAAAATATACTAAATTGATTGTTTCTTGTGAGCATCCGATAGCTTATGAAGAAGGGGCTACCGTCGATTTGTCCACAGGTGAGATTACCGGTACTCCTTTGTATAGTATCACTTATAATTTCCCTGAAGGTTTTGAGGTAACTTCCAGTTTTCTCGGTGCTTCCGTAGAGACTTGTTTTATTGTGATTGCCGTTCCTTTTGACCTGGGACTGACTTATACCTATAAATTTACCTTCGTTATTGACGGAGAAGAGTATTCCGTTACGGGGAAACCGAATGAAGGAATGTCGTTTCCTTTCAATAATTTAAATATGTATGGTATTGCAGGTATTGGCGAATGAGTATTATATTTGTAAATATATACCGTAAAAAATAAAAAGCATGAAAAAATTAATTTCAATTCTGACAGTTCTGGCGGTATTAGTACCGTCCATTGAGGCCCAATCTACAGACATTTTCAAGAGGAAGAAAAAGAAAAGCAAGACGGAAGCGGTAAGCAAGGCGAAGGCCGATTCTATTGCTAACAAAAAGAAAGACGCTCTTCAGCCTTATGAAAAGGTCATCACCGGTAAGGCCAAGACGATGAACGGGTTTTTCAAGGTACATTATGTAGAAGGTAAATATTTCTTTGAAATTCCGGATTCATTGTTCGGACGTGATATATTGATAGTGAATAGAATTGTGAAGGCTCCGGCGGATATGCAGAAACGTAAGGTCGGTTATCCCGGAGACTATATAAGTGATGAAGTTATCCGTTTTGAGAAGGGACGCGGAAATAAGTTGTTTGTACGCGAGATTTCTTATCTGGAACATTCTTCAGACACTTTGGGAATGTATCAGGCTGTGTTGAATTCGAACGTGCAGCCTATTGTGGCTACTTTCCCTCTGAAATCGGTCCGTAAGGAAGCCGGAACAAACAATTATGTGGTTGACATGACGGATTATATCCGTAAAGATAATGAAATGTTTTCATTTACGAGCCGCATAAAAGACAATGTCGGCGCCGGCAGTATGGTGGATGATGCAAGTTATATCGATACGCTGAAAGCTTTTCCGAAGAATATCGAGATTCGCACAGTGCGTACTTACCAGCGAAAGAAGTCAATGGCGACCGGTTTGGAAAAATTATTGGCAGCTTTGTTCGCTACTTCCACGTCTCCGCTGACTTATGAGCTGAACAGCTCTATGCTTTTACTGCCTAAAGAACCGATGAAGTCGAGGATGCATGACGACAGAGTCGGCTACTTTGCTGTCAGTTATAAAGATTTCGACGAGAACCCGCAAGGAGTGGAATATAAGGCAAAAATCACCCGCTGGCGTCTTGAACCCAAAGAGGAAGATGTTGAAAAATACTTGAGAGGAGAACTCGTTGAACCCAAGAAACCGATTATCATTTACATTGACCCTGCCACTCCTAAGAAATGGGTGCCTTACCTGATTCAGGGAGTGAATGACTGGCAGGCCGCTTTTGAAAAAGCCGGATTTAAAAATGCGATTTTCGGTAAGGAAGCGCCTACGGACGATCCTACTTGGAGTCTGGAAGATGCACGTCACTCGGCCATTGTGTACAAGCCTTCCGATATACCGAATGCGAGCGGTCCTCATGTGCATGACCCGCGTAGCGGTGAAATCCTGGAGACACATATCAACTGGTATCATAATGTAATGAGCCTGCTTTACAATTGGTATGTGGTACAAGCGGGAGCCGTTGATGCGGGAGCGCGTAAACCTATGTTTGACGATGAACTTATGGGACAACTGATTCGTTTTGTGTCTTCTCACGAGGTCGGACATACGTTAGGATTACGACATAATTTCGGTTCTTCTCATACGGTTCCGGTAGAAAAATTGAGGGATAAGGCATGGGTGGAAGCCAACGGGCACACTCCTTCTATCATGGATTATGCACGTTTCAATTACGTCGCGCAACCGGAAGACAGCATCTCGCGTGCCGGCATTTTCCCCCGTATCGGAATGTACGATAAATGGGCGATTGAATGGGGATATCGTTGGATGCCTGAATATAAGACAGCCGAAGAGGAGATTCCTCATTTGAATAAATGGATTGTAGAGAAGTTGCGTGAGGACAAGCGTTATACGTTTGGTACTGAACTCGACAGCAATGATCCCCGTAATCAAAGTGAAGATTTGGGAGATGATGCGATGTTGGCGAGCAAGTACGGTATCAAGAACCTGAAACGCATTATGCCTGAAATCATGAATTGGACTTATGAACCGAATGAAGGCTATATGAAAGCTGTCCGCCTGTATCAGAATGTGCTTGGACAATTCGATTTGTATATGGGACATGTCGCTACTAACATAGCCGGTATCTATCATAATCCTATCTCAGTGGAACAGACTGAAATGAAGGCTGTGGAATACGTGCCGAAAGAAATCCAGAAAAGAGCGGTCGATTTTCTGAATAAGGAGTTGTTCACTACTCCGACTTGGCTGAAAGATGAAAAACTGTCGGAAAAGACAGGCATTAATACTTTCAACTCGATTTATCGCGTGCAAAGCAGCATATTGAAGCAACTGCTCAACCGTCGTACATTGGATAAGATGATGGATAATGAGTTGACAAACGGAACGAATGCTTATACGGCCAATGATTTGTTCAGGGATTTGAAAAAGAGTATTTGGAGTGACCTGCAGGGAGGAAAAAGGCCGGATGCTTCTCAACGCAGCTTGCAAAAGACGTATGTAAATGCGTTAATTGCGATGCTTGACAAACCCAAAAGCGGTTCCGGTTCATTAGGCAGCCTTGGAGGATATTCGTTGGTTTCTCTTGAGTTCCCTTCGGAAGCACCGGCTATTGCCCGGGGGCAATTGGTTGAATTGAAGAAAGAGTTGGCTAGGATGGCGAATGCTTCCACCGGTATTGTTAAAAGCCATTATTTGAATTTACAGGCATTGATTGATGCTGCTTTCGATGTCCGTTAATGAACGCTATTCTTTTTAGGAAAAGGTAGTTTGAGTAAATAGCAGAGGCCGTATCAAAGGTAAAGAACCGATCTGATAACTATGATTCGGGGGCAAGCGGAAATCTTTTCTCTTTGCAGACAGGGAAAACGCTTGGCCTGAATGTGGGAGATGATAAACCGGGTTTTATCTTGATACGGCTTCTATTCATTTTTTATTCCGGGTGTTCCTCCGGTGGCGTGCCGGGACGAACGCCAGTTTTTGTTAAGGGAGGGTAATTCCGGTGATTTTTTCTCAAGCGAAACCCCGGTGGTCTTTTGGGAAGTGCTGTCGTGCATTTCATCTCTGAAACGGCAAGTATCAAACGTATGGCCTTTGCCCGGTTTTTCGCTACAGGAGAGAGCCAGATATCCCCCTTTATTGTTGAGGGTGGGGAATTTGGGTATCTCTATCAGGTTTTTTTCGTCCGCCTGATGTTTCTGAATGACCTTGTTGGCATATTTGGTGAAACAGAGATAACCTTCGGCAGGGAAAACAAGAGGTGTGGCGAAGTCTTCGTTACAAAGTGCCGTAGTGCCATATATGGTACCGTCTTCATACATTTTGTACAGATAAAGGGACTGTATGGTGATTTCCTGTTTGGCCGGATTGTAAATTTCCAAATACTCGGCTCCGTCGGTTGCATTGTCATACATTATTTCGTTAAAGAGTAGCATGCCTCTGACATCTTCCGGCAAATCGGGAATTTCAGGGGTGTCCGGAATGTCGGTTTTCGGTTTATCGGGTGTTATGTCGGGATTGACGGTAGTCCCTACATCGTCGGACAATTGTATATGGCGGAATGTGAAACCTTTGCAGTGGCTTTTGGTATAGACGCAATAGAGTCCGCAATATCGGGAATCCGGAATGCTGTTGTCTTTTACTTGTTTTTCCAGAGTATATCCGTTTTCTGATTCCGGCCGTGTCCAGAAAGTCCAGTTATTGTCATTGTCACATTCTACTTTTATATACAATTTCGGAGAACTGTTTCCTTTCATGATTTCTCTGCCCGAAGCTAACAGCTTGGATTGGTTCCCGTTTTGCCGGTAAAGGGCCACATTGTCTTTGACTCCTCCTATCTGAAGGTAATAACCGTTTAAATTGCCGGAAAGTACGTTGGAGGATGAGACCAGATAGAAACGCGCATAATTATTGGCGGAAGGATTGAATGTGAGGCGGACCCCGAATTCCCAGCGGGTATTTTTTACGGAAGAGGATGGAAAGGCAATGTAGGCGGTTCCCGCATCTTCCTGTAAATCATTTAAGCGTACTCCTTCTTTGGAACTAATCTTGAATTTGTCTGTTTCTCCTTCCCACGGGAGTTCGGAGGTCATATTGTCGTCTCCTTCGTTGCTCCCGTCTTCATTGTCCGCGGGTATTGTACAACTATGAAGCAGGAAAAAGAGAAGGCTCATGAATGCAAATGTTCTGCAGGTTTCCATACGGTTCCGGATATAATTGTTTTTTCAACCGTATTTGTTTATGTATGACGCAGGGACAATTGCGGTTTGTTCTCAATCTGTTACAGTGGCAAAGATATGGTTAATTGCCGGATAAATGAAATTTATCGCCGTTTGTTTTTGCGGGTGGAGGAAATAATGGCAAGGAACTGTCGAAGAACGGTAAATACGCCGTTCTCGGCAGTTTCTTGCCATATTTATATATGAATTTAAATGCTTATTCAAAGCGGGGCATTACATATTTGTCCGAATAGGAGGTGAAAGTGATACCCGGCATGAAATAAACGTCCGACTCGTTTTCTAACTTTTTTATTAGCGAATAGTTGCCGGCATCCAATGCATAGTAGTTATCGTGGGTCGGAGTTGTCACTCGGACTGTCCAGTCAAACAGGTTGCCGATGATAGTCAGTGCGTCCGTTTCGGGATTGAATGAGGGAATACCGCTTTTGACGATGTCGTATGTACGACTTTTCAGAACCCAGAAAGCATTGTCGGTATCAGTCATGAAAGCTAAAGTCTTCTTATTCCTGAATTCTGTCAGATACAGATGTTTTATTTTCAGCCCTTCCGGCAGAACGATGGCGCGGACGTATGGCCTGCCTTTTACTTGTTTCAGATGAAATAGGCGGTAGTCCGTATCCAGCAGGAGATACCCCTCGTCATACTCTTTCTTCACGGTCGGGTTTCCCGCTATTTCCCTTGCGGGAAAGCGGAATCCTTTTTTAGTCATGGCTTCGGTGAATAAAAGGCTTTTTTCAGTCTTCACGCTATTGGAAGCCATGTCGATAAACTCGATGCCTTGGGCGGTGATACGGAGTACATCGTCAGGCATTTTCAAATCCACACGGCCGGACATGGATTCCATCAGGGGATATAGTCCGATAGAAGGGGTGTTGATGTCTGAAGGGACGCTGCGGAAATTGAAATTCTCTGTCTGTACGATTTTGGGAGTGACGGCGATTCCGTTAATGGTATCGGGAAAACGTTCGTCGGACATCAACTGGCGGAAATAAAACATCGGCAGAATACTGTCGAAAGCGGCCTCGGAGTAAATATTCCCGGCAAGGTCACGGCGAATAGTCTTTCCCTCTTCTTGTCCCATCATTGTAAAATCTCCGATAACGGAGCTATATAAGGTGAAAGGAGTCTTTGCCGGTTTTACGGCAAAAAAGTTGTAACACCAGGGAACTTGCCAAAGAAGCAGGAATGCGATAGTTACATATAACAATATTGTACTGAAACGTTTCATTTTTATTTTATCATTTCTTGGTTATGTTTAGTGATAAGGCTCCTGATTGCCTAGTCTTGTTTCCCGGCTTTGAAACGTACAATGGAGAGCCATGAGAAAGAGGCTGTCAGTAAGGTATAGAGCAATAAATAAGGAAGGAATTTATTGTAAGCCTCCGGTGTGGGCGACAGAAAGAAAATCCTTAATAACAGTATCGTGACGATTAGGTTTATGATGCGGCGTTTCCATGCCGGCTCAAGACAGCTCCATGCAATCAGCAGATACCCCGATATGCCGGCAAGATACCAGGTCAGGGCAGTAAGCAATATGTGGTTTTTCAATTCATGGGCGAGTATGCCGTCTAAATAAATCTCCATTAATAAGAAATTGGAAGCAAAGCAGACTAAAAGCAGAATGAAGCCGGAAAGTAACATATTGCCTGTCATTTTCAATTCGGGATAGGGAAGATGAAGAGTCAGTTTCAGGCATTTACGTTGCATTTCAGGAACAAATTGTACGATTGCCATCAGAATTCCGGTTATCAGAGGAATATATTGGAGCATGTCGATAAAGATGGTGTCCCGTTGCAGCATGACCTCCCATACATGTGCGGCTCCTTTCATTTCTATGACACGGTTGATGCGGAGCATGCAATAACCCGTAAAACCGAGTGTAGTAATTACGGCAAGTAAGAAATACCACCGTGTCTTTATCCATTCTTTGTAAAATATAGCGTACATTTTTGAATAGTTACGATTGATGAATTATGAATTTCGGATTGCAGAATCAATATTTGCCGGTCAGTCCGATGAAGGCGTCTTCCAGATTCACCTGTTCACAAATGAGGTTTGTATAGGGCACTGCCATTAATTTTAATCGGGCTTCCGCTTCTGCCGGTGAAAGGAAGGAGAAAGTTTCCAGCCTGTTTCGCATGATGGAAGGATGATAGAAATCATCGGATACCGGAAATTCGTAACCTTCGGGGACATTGCATGTATAGCGGCGTCCTTTTTCCAATAATTCGGTGACCGGTTTCTGGATTAATATTTTCCCGTAATCCATGATGATGCAGTCGTCTACAAGACGCTCCATATCCTGGATGATGTGTGATGTCAGGAAAACGGTCTTTCCTTCGGAACGGGCATAGTCACGGAGATAGTCTACAAAAAGGCGGCGGTAACCGGGGTCCAGTCCGAGAGAGAAGTCGTCCAGTACCAGCAGTTCCGGGTTCTGTGCAAGGATTAATCCGAGTGCCACTTGCGAACGTTGTCCACAGGACATGCGTGAGATACGTTGTCCCGGAGCGACTTTTAATTTGTCCATCAGTTCGTAATATGCTTCTTTTTTCCATTGGCCGGGATAGAAAGCCGCATAAAATTTCTCTATTTGCGTGATACTCATAAATTGGTATTGCACATGCCCTTCGATTAATAATCCGATGTTGCGGCGCAACGCCGGCGACATGGTTTGTATCTCCTGTCCGAAGATGCGGCATTCTCCTGAGCGTGGTTTCAGATAACCGCTTAAGATATTTATAGTTGTGGTTTTTCCCGTACCGTTTTTTCCCAGCAATCCCAGGATACGCCCTTTGGGAACTGTAAAACTAAGATTCTCGTAAATCAACCGTTTGCCGTAGTAATGCGTCAGGTTACTGCATTCTATAATTTGTTCCATTCTGTTTTATCTGTTATTCTGTTCAAAAGAAGAAAAGGAAAAGAACCGGAATCAGGATTCCGGCGACAAGTTCTATCCCTCCTCTGCCGGTAATGCCTTTGTTCCCTTTCAGCATTACAAGGCCGGAAAGTGTAATGACAACGAGACCGGCCGCAAAGATGTCTGCAAAGTAGGTCCACCATTGGCCCGGATTGTAATGCAGACGCGCCATGGCTCCGATGAGCGGGCGGCGGGTGACGGATTCATAGATTGCTTCTCCGGTTTTTACATTTACCAGCAGATTGGAACCGCCTTTCAGAAATACTTTCATTACATCTGTTTGCGGGAAATAATGTTTGGTATAATTATCCGTCTCCCCTAGCGGCTCCAGCAATGTGAGTACTTTCTTCTTGTCCATGCCGGTTTTATCCGGCAATTTCTCATTGATTTTGTATTCTTTCCGTTCGATGGAGAAATTGGGGTTGATAGTATCCCGATGATTCATGACAATTCCGGAAATGGCGTAAATTAAAACCATTCCGGAAAAGAAGAATGAAAGGTCACGGTGTATCGTCCGGCTCCACTTACGAATTTCATTGTTCAATCTCATAGGAGCTGGCTTCCATAAAATAGAAAGATAAATAGTCCTTTCCCGTTTTTTCCTTTCGGTCGGCAATTTTTGCCCGGAAATCGGCAATGCGGGCTTCAGGGGTACTAGCCGTTTCGCCACGTGCCTTTTTTTCGGAATCACATCCGGCTTCACCCGTACCATGTTTTTCGGCAACCTGTGCTTTGAGCTGCGCTTCCCAGTTTTGAAGGTAAGCTTCATCAATACGCTGTTCTTTCAATGTTCCGGTTACACGGACAATCGAATTTACGCATTTGGTATCGAATGCTCCCAATGTTCCTGCCTCTACACGGATTACTTGCGTATCGTCACTGCCCATCAGGAAAATCTTTTTAGCGCCGTGTTTACAGGTATGCGTACAAACACCTTCTATGGTAACTTCTTGTCCGGCAAGGCTTTCTGCATTTGCAAGGAGAGAGTCGATTTCCAAAGCGGAAGATGCGGACTGTTCCGTTGTCGCTTCCGATGTATTTTGGGGTTGTTTGTTACCGCATGAAGTTCCGGTAACGGTTATTGCTGTGATGGCAATCGCAATTGTCAGTTTTCTTACTTTCATTGTTTATAGCTTCGTTTTATGGTTTGTAATTTAGTTACGGTTTGTTTTTTAATCGTCAGTCACTCTGGGTAGAGTAATTCCCGACCTTGCTTGAGTTTTTGGTTTCCCGTTATGAAACAAATCGTTTCATAACGGGAAATTGATTGTTCCTTACCGGGAAACAAACGGCTTCACGGCAATAGAACAAACGGCATTTAGTTGTCAGCCTGGTCTCTTATACAACGGATTTGTACTCCGCATTCATTGTAGTAATATGCAACATTGATGCGTCCTTCACGATATGCGCTACTGAAAGTTGTCATTTGTCCGAAGAACTGAAGATTCTTGGTTGTTGATACGTAACCTGTGGAAGACATCATATAGGTTAGTGCCGGTGTTCCCTCGTATTTTTCCAACATGGCTGCAGTGGTATTTCCTGAATAGAATCTTGTCAATTGATATCTGGGTGCTGCATCTTTGTTGGATTTCATTCTAACACCGGACATTACATAATTCCAACCTGCATCGTTATACTTGGTCCATTTCCCTCCCTGATATTCTTCATCGTAGAAGAGGGCGTTTTCATTAACTTGGTTTCCTGTTTCTGTACCGGAATCGTCTTTATTGGAAAGTCCGCAAAGGGCATAAAAATCTGCACGAGTCGGAATGTGCCATCCTTTCGGGCATATCCCTTGCACTCCTTCGTAATTGTGAATGTTTTCTTCTGTGATTTTTACACCGCCGAGCGCTACGGACATATCGTACAGGTAACCGAATTTTTTGATAGATTCCGAATCTGTTAACGCTTCTGCACCATCGGCGCTTACGGTGTTAATGACGCCGTCGTTATCTATCAATTTATACGGATACCAGATATGTGCATCTGCAGTCGGGTCATCGGACGGAGTATATCCCTCAGGTACGTAACGAAGTGGTTCAGCCATCCAGATGCTTCCGTTGTCAAGTTTTACGGTTTTGTATGTTTCGCCGTCATAGATGAAATAATTCTCTTCGAGATGTTCTTCAAAATCTACTTCGGCGGGAGCTGCCGGAATATTGCCTTCATCTGTCCAGTTCTCTATTTCTCCGCTTAATAACACTTGGAGGCCATCTGGCAGTATCCGTACGCTTACTTCGTATTGTCCTCCCTGTTTCAATGTTGTGGATGCGAGTTTTTGTTCCAGCGTATTGCCGTCTGCCGTCGTTACTACAAGATTAAAGGCAACGGTTTGCGGGATGATGATGGCGCGGTAGGTTTCGTTTGCCGTAACCTGTTGGGCAGTGATATCCGTTGCCACTGTACTGCTGTTGGCGGTTGTAGTCAGTGTGCTGTAATCGATATCGGCTGTCGGAATACTACCTTGCAGGACGATGGAAGAAATATCCGAACCGCTTTCGTTCTCTACATTAAGGAGAAGTTTGGTGAACATGTGTTTGAAAATCATTGTAACCGCACTTGTTGAAGGCGTCACATTCGTTTTATTGGCAGCCATGAAGTCGGATGCTTCGTATCCTTTATTGGCATTCTGGTCGGCTTGCACTGTGAATGAACTTGGAGTTCCTTCGGAAGCATAAGGATAATAAGCGGTTAGGGTTGACTCTTCCGTACCTTCCGGGTACCAAAGCACATTTCCGGAAAATACACCGTCTTTGAATGTCATGGCTTCGTTATTTGCATAAACCGTTTCATCGCTTTTTGTGATGGTCAAACCGATAACATCTTCATTTTCAAAGTTTACTTCTGTGGCACGGGTGACGATTGGGGAAATAGTCACTCTGTTGTTGCTTACCGAAGGCGTTCCTTCTTCTTCCTGCTGACAGGATGCCATAAATGTCGCTGCCAGCATAAAAAATAAAAACTTTCTCATTTTCTAACTGTTTTAATTAAATCAATGTAATGTCTATTTAAAAATAATATCCCACTTTTATGTTTTCATTCCACCGGTCTGCTCCTGTAATGTATTTCAAGTGAAAACCATGTGTGTATTCCGCTGCCAGTTCCGTATAAATCCCGTTCCGGAAATTATAGCGTATTCCCAGATGTATATTAATTTGTGAAGCTGTAGCGTATTCGTTTTGCAGAAGGTAATATTCCGTCAGACGGTATGGAGGGGCTCCCGCTTCCATGTCGGTATCTATCATCCTGTCTTCCTCGGTGAAATCTCCGAAAGAGAAACTTCCTCCTGCTTTCAGGTCGAATGCTCCGAGATGGAATGTCCCTGATACGTAAGCTTTCCCTTGATGCATTTTTTCCGAGAATATATAAGGATACATCTGGGTAGCCTGCCGTTTGAAAAATACCATTTCTATTCCGGTCCGGATTTCCTGGCGGGGAGATACGAATTCGTATTCGGGACGGACGGAGAAAATATCTCTTTCAAATATCCGGTTCGAACCGTAAATATATGTAGTGGTGATACCGTTTTCGGTTTCATTTCCCAAGACTTGTTCATTGTTGGTCTGATGCAGCCATGACAAGTGAAATCGCAGGAAGTGTTCATTCCCGCCTTTTGTGAAACGGTAACTCAAATGCGACTGAATCCGGTCTGCCGGAAATTTAAACCAGATGGTTTCCTTTTCACCGGCAGAACCCGAAGAACGGAGATATTCAATATCGCCGTAAAATGCTTTCCATTGCAATTGCAAGGCGCCACCATGCGACAGTTCCTTGACTGGAAAACCGCTGACACCCGATTCATTCAGGTGGATGCCGCTACCGTCCCATGTCTCATAAGCACCGTACATCAACCCTTTGTCTAAAAAGGCATAGTAAGACGCTTCTGTGCTTCCTATCACCTCCGCTGAGACGGACTCGCTATTTTTGTTGAATAAATAGGAGAACCCGATGCTCCAGTCGCCCGAATGATACATCACACTGGGGGCTACGCTTAATTCCAGCCGGTAATTGGTATGCCTCACATCCTTACGTTTGGAATAATTGGCGGAAGTGAAATCAATCTTTCCGCCTACGCGCCAACGGGAATCAATGTCCGCCGCTATTCCTCCCATAAAGGAGTAGCTCTGCAAGTCTTTACGCCCGGGAGTGAATTCGAGTATGTCCACAGGATAGAATCCCGGACGGATAAACATTGAGCCGCTCATATTGTTTCCTGACGTATGGTCGAATGAGAATGAACCGGTCAGTGAGTAACGTTTCAGGTGAGTGACGGACTTGGCCAGCGCTCCGGCGCTCCATGTCTTATCTGCTTCGTAGTAATTGCGGAAATCTCCGTGCCCGTTTTCCCCATAAGCTTCGGCATAAGATATACTCGTACTGTCCGTCAGGATGCCGGTTACATTGCTTCCGGCATTCCACGGATTCCGCCTTTCTATAAGCTCATAAGTTTGCGCTTTGGTTTCAGACAGGATAACCGTTATTGCTACACCTATTATATATAGAGTTTTCATTCTATTCATGCAAAGATTGTTTTTCTCTTTCGTAGAAGTCGTTTGAAGAATTGTTGGTATCCACCATGATTTCATAACCGGCTTCTTGCGTAGCTTCCTCGTCTACGTAGCGGTACATGCTTCGTCCGTCGTAAAGCGCGCTTTGAGTGATGTTGCCGGCATCGATGGTTGGAGGAATCCTTTTTTTATTGTTGGAGGAACCTCCGTAGAACACTTCCACACCGTCTAATACCCATTCGAGAGGAATTTTGACAATCCGGTCGACAGTACTTCCCGGTTTTTGTATGACATTGCCTGTTTCAAGTATATAATCCTGTATGCTAGTCCCTTGTGCTTTAAATATCACGGTGGCGGGAGAGAATACAGAGAATGTGTAGGCGTTTGCCTGTCCGGTTTTTATGACAACATTCAAGTAATGGTCAGGAGTGATTTGGTCGCCCGGTGCGGGATGGTAGCGGGTATTCCAGAAATATACGGGACTGTAACAGACGAAATAACCGGGTTTATTCAGGTTGACGGACAGGGGGTATTGTGCCGTGTGGTCGATAGCGCCGCAAACGACCAGTACGGCATCTTCACCCGGTGCGAGCGGGAACGATTTGCCGGTCCCTCCGAATTGCCAGATACATTGTACGATAGGGAGGAATTCCGGGAAAATGGTTGTCCCCGTTGATGCGTCCTGTGAAATCCATACATTAGTTCCCTGCGAGTTGTAAGGGTCGAGTGTTCCGAAGCACAAGCTGTCCAGGTATTGCACTTCGGAATCGTTGTTGTGCAGGATAATGTATTTATCCGACTGGTAATTTCCCTCAAACGGCAACATGGTACATCCTCCGCAGTAAATTTCCTTGATGATGATGCTTCCCGCTTTGGAATGTTGCAAGGGGAGGTCCAGGGAAATGTTCTGGTCAGACACTCTCACTTTGTCTGCCAGGCCGTTGAATATTTCTTTGTCTACTTTGTCGCTGACCTGTATGCGGTAGATGCCGCTCGTTAAGTGAAATTGTGCGGAACCTTTCCCGTCGGTTTGTACCGAGTAGGAATTTCCCCGGTCGATATCCTCAATTTTAACGGTAACCCCTTCACGGAGATAATCGGTATAGTCATCCGGATATATCGTATTGATTTTCAGGGTGTATAATTGGTTGTCGTAAGGATTCCCGTTGTCGATGTCCGTACAGCTTCCTATGGTGAGGAGGCTAATAGCGAATAATATGTAAGCGGTATATTTCATAATTCTAAAATTTGATGCGACAAGTTAAACCATAATAGAAATCGGGTATGAAGATGGTGCTTATCCCCGTTGCGTATGACGTAACGTATTTCCTCGAATTTGTGAAATTGATGGCGTTGAATGCCAGTGAAACATGATTCCCTATTTCTTTGGTGATATTGATGTTTGCGGAAAAATAAGGGTCATATCCGTCGGCGGCAAATGTATAGGCATTTCCCGATTTGCGTATTAAGTGGGCGAAGGTTTCGTCCTGCGCTTCTTTTTCAGTGAACGGGTGCACCTGGTTGTCCAAATCAAGGTATGCTACAGGATAGATAGCGGTATAAGAGTTCCCGTCATAAATGCTTCCTCCTGTCGGGGTGTTATTGTCTTCACTGACATTGAAAGCATATTCTTTTCCATTGTATTCGGACAAATTCTGCGAACGTTTCAGCAATGATGCCTCCAGCTTGAACGAGATGATTAGCCTCGCTTTCGGAATATGGGTGGTAGCTGTGAGGTTAGCGTCCAATGAATGCGTGCGTTTGCCGTTGGCTGTCGCGGACGACCCTCCTCCGTTGGCATAAATACCTACATATTGGTAGGAACGGTTCGGAAGGCTGGTGTGTGACCATCCGTTTTGATAATAGGATGATAACGAGTTGTCGATATATTTGGTATAACCGTATGCGGCATCGAGGCGTAGTTGTGTGCGGATGGGTTCAATCTCCGGAAAGTCGATAATCATTTCTGCTCCTCTCCGGGTGATGTCCGGGCCGTTGTCCGGTGAAATGGCATTGACGAATGTCCGGTTGGTCACCAGCACATCCATCGGTGTCCAATAGGCGGATTCGTTTTCTCGGACGTAAACCATGCCTGTCTGGTTGTCTACGTTGATTTGCGGATTGGCGGGCATGCTGAATCCTTCCGGCAATTGCAGGACATTGTACGAGAACGGAGTATAGGAATTGCTGTATTTATACGGGTATTTTGTACGGTTGAAATATCCGACCAATGAAATTTTGGTACGGGCTATATCGATATCAATCCCGATTTCCGCGTTCCGGTTACGTTGCCAGCGCAGATTCTCATTTTGCAACATTGTATATGGTTGCGTATAGTAAATGTAGGAAGACTCATTGTTGTTATAGGAGAATCCGAACGTTTGTATATCCCTGTATTCCTGTTGGGGATAGAGCACATAGTAAGACGGCAGTTTTTCGGTTATTCCCCATCCGCCGCGGACAGATATGTATTTGTTTAATTCCCATTTGACATTGAACCTCGGCGACAGCGTATTCAGGTTCTTATACTGCGTTCCGCTGATGGAAAGGTGTTCCCATCGTAAACCGGCCATCAGTCTCAAGGTCGTGTTGCCCACCGGTAATGCCAGGTTCTCTTCTGCGTAAAGCGAGATATTGTGCATGTACGGGTAAGATGTGTACGGGCGGGGGCGGTAGCCGTTCGGAGCCAGGGAAGGTTCTTGGTAATATTCGCCTTTTCCTACATTGCCTGTCGCTTTCCATTGTATGCCCGCTTTCAGATTGTTGTTTATGCTTTTGATGCGGCGGTTCCATTCGTATTTCAAGGAAGCGGCATAATCCAGTTCTTTGGAATCTATGATTTGGTCGGCAAAATATGAGTACGGCAGTTTGCCGGCGAGAAAATAACCCTCTTGTTCGGCATGTACGGCCGGTTGCTCCGATGCATAAGAGTAGGGGGTATGCGCATGTGACTTATTGTCGTTGTAATAGACGGAAGCGTCAAATTTCAGATTGGTAATCCAAGGCTTGTTGAGCGACCATGCCAGTGCGGTGTTTGCCCGGAATACATTGTCCCTTACCTTTGTATATTCTCCGGTATATGCGTCCGGGTCATCCTCGGAGTTCATTCCCCCGATGTTTCCGGAAGCGTTTATCTCGAATTTAAGGTTTTTCCGGAACAGGTTGTTGTAGCCGACGGAAAATCCCCTTCTGGTATAAGAAGTGTAGGGAGAAGATAGTTTCCGGGTTGCTTTTGTCCATTCTCCACTGATATTCAGAATCCCTCTGTCATTGCCCAAATCCAGCCCTTTCAGGAAAGAAAGCTGTTCTGTACGTGGATTGACGGATAATAAGATGTTCCACGGTGTCTTGCCTTTTCGCGTACGAATATTAACCATACCGCTGTTCAGGTCGCCATATTCTGCCGAGGGGACTCCGGTAATGACTTCTACCGATTCTATATCGGCAACGGATATGCTGCGCGTGTCTATACCGCTCATGGTACCGAATGAGGCATTATTCCCGATGCGCATGCCGTCTACCATAATAGCGGTTCCGAAAGCTGCGTTGCCAACACTTGAACCGCTATTGCGCAATGAGAATACGTTGTTGGTTGTCAGGTCCGGCACTTGCGTCTTTCCTCCGGGGAGTAAGGCGGATATGTCACTTACATTGGAAACCTGAAGGTGTTCCAGCGCATTGCTGCCAATCACGAGTTTGGTATTCAGCTCATTTTTAGGAGCCTGTGCTGTGATTACCACGTCTTCTAATGCAAGCGTATTTTCTTTTAACCGGATATGAAGCCCTTTGATATTTTTGCGGACACTGACAGAAATTGTAGCAGGCATGTAACCGAGAAAAGAAACTTCAAGGTTGTAGTCACCTTCTTGTACCCCTTCTATCGTAAATTCTCCTTTTTGGTTGGATACTCCCCATAAATAGGTACCTTTTATAATAATGGATGCACCGGGCAAAGGAGTATTGTCTTGGGATTCACTTACCCGGCCAGAGATTGTGTAAGTATTCGGATGGGCGGACAGTTTAGGTAAATTGCTGAATACCAGTCCTAAAAATATAATGTTAAACAAACAAAACTTCATAGAAAACTTTTGTGCAAAAGTCATTATTAATTTGCAAATAGGCAATCGCAATAAATTGTTATTTTACGAGAGGAAAATACCTAATATAGGGGATTCTGTTCCATGCTTCCAGAAGAGGAAAAGTACTTTGGTTGTTACTTTATCTTGATAGAAATAAGGGGAACAGGCTAAAGTAGGCAGGTGCTTTTCCGTAGAGGTGATTCCTTGGAGACGGGAGACTTTTTTAAAAAGGCGATTCAAATGAAGGGACCGTATTAAAAAACGGCAGGTTCATTATTCCTTTTCGTTTTTAATACGGTCCCTTTAATTTATTCCGGATGCCGGAGTAAAAGACCCCGGTTTTTATTTTACCGGCAACGGGTTGAAAAATTTAAATATCTTTCGCTTCAATCAGGTATTCCGCAATCTGTACGGCATTCAATGCAGCACCTTTTTTGATTTGGTCGCCTACAATCCAGAAAGTCAGTCCGTTTTCGTTAGTGAGGTCTTTGCGTATGCGTCCCACATATACCGGATTTTTACCGGCCAGATATAATGGCATCGGGTATTCTTTTTCCGCCGGATTGTCCTGGAGTACCAGGCCTTCTCCTTTGGCAAAAGCCTCCCGTGCCTCTTCTACGGAAATCGGACGTTCTGTTTCTACCCAGATGCTTTCAGAGTGAGCGCGTAATGCGGGAACACGTACGCACGTTGCACTGACTTTGATGTCGGAGTGCATGATTTTGCGTGTCTCGTTATACATTTTCATCTCTTCTTTCGTATAACCGTTCTCCGTAAATACGTCAATCTGCGGAATCAGGTTGAATGCCAGTTGGTAGGCGAACTTTTCTACGGTCACAGGCTCGTTTGCCAATACCTGGCGATATTGTTCGTACAACTCGTCCATAGCTGCCGCGCCTGCCCCGCTGGCTGCCTGGTAGGTGGACACATGCACGGTTTTTATATGAGAAAGCTGTTCGATGGCTTTTAATGCGACTACCATTTGGATGGTTGTGCAGTTAGGGTTGGCGATAATGCCCCTCGGACGTATCTTCGCATCTTCTGCATTTACTTCCGGTACTACCAAAGGCACATCGGAGTCCATGCGGAATGCACTGGAATTGTCAATCATGACAGCGCCGTACTTGGTGATGGTTTCCGCGAATTCTTTCGATGTTCCCGCACCGGCGGAAGTGAAAGCGATATCTACCCCTTTAAAGTCATCGTTGTGTTGCAAGAGTTTGACCTCGATTTGTTTACCGCGGAAAGTGTATGTGGTTCCGGCACTACGTTTGGAACCGAACAAAACTAACTCGTCCAACGGGAAATTTCTCTCGTCGAGCACACGCAGGAACTCTTGTCCTACGGCTCCGCTTACGCCAACAATAGCTACTTTCATCTTTTTCTTTTATTATAATGTGAATAATGTAATACTCTCCTTATTCTGTCGAATAGAAAAGACTTGGCTGCAAAATTATAACATTTTGCCATATAATTAGCATTTTGGGAGAAAAAAGTTATAAGCTCAAAGCTTAGAATATATTGGAGGTATGAGAACTTTTTTGTTCCTTTGCAGGGAATTCCTAAAAATACAGCCTATGAACCTGTTTGACTTTGACTTTACGTTACCAATAACCGATCCGACTTGGGTGTTTTTTTTGGTATTGATTATTATCCTTTTTGCTCCGATGATTTTAGGGCGTCTTCATATCCCTCATATTATAGGTATGATTCTGGCGGGTGTGGTAATCGGTGAATACGGTTTTCACGTGTTAGACCGAGACAGCAGTTTCGAATTATTCGGCAAGGTGGGGCTCTATTATATCATGTTCCTTGCCGGACTTGAAATGGATATGGAGGATTTTAAGAAAAACCGGGCAAAAAGTTTCGTATTCGGCTGGCTCACCTTCTTGGTTCCTATGGTGTTGGGAGTCTGGAGCAGTATGAGCATGCTGGGGTACGGTTTTCTTACTTCGGTCTTGTTAGCCAGCATGTATGCTTCCCATACATTGATTGCTTATCCTATCATCAGCAGATATGGGTTGTCCCGTCTGCGTAGCGTCAACATAACGATTGGAGGAACGGCGGTTACCGTGACCCTTGCCCTGATTATCCTTGCTGTCATAGGGGGGATGTTCAAAGGGACGGTCGATGGATTTTTCTGGTTGTTCCTGGTGGTGAAAGTCGCTTTCTTGGGCTTCCTCATCGTTTTCTTTTTCCCTCGTATCGGCCGTTGGTTTTTCCGTAAGTACGATGATAACGTCATGCAGTTCGTTTTCGTGTTGGCGATGGTCTTCCTTGGAGGCGGATTGATGGAGTTTGTCGGAATGGAAGGGATTCTGGGAGCTTTTCTTGCCGGGTTGGTGTTGAACCGCTTGATTCCCCACGTGTCGCCTTTGATGAACCGGCTGGAATTTGTCGGGAATGCTTTGTTCATTCCTTATTTTCTTATCGGAGTCGGGATGATTATCGATGTGAGGAGTTTGTTTACCGAAGGGGAAGCGTTGAAAGTTGCCGTTGTCATGACGGTAGTAGCTACCCTAAGCAAATGGTTGGCTGCTTGGATGACGCAGAAAATTTACCGCATGCAGCCTAACGAGCGGAGCATGATGTTCGGGCTTAGTAACGCACAGGCGGCCGCTACGCTTGCAGCGGTATTGATTGGGCACGAGATAATAATGGAAAACGGCGAACGGTTGCTGAATGATGACGTGCTGAACGGTACTGTGGTGATGATTCTTTTCACCTGTGTTATCAGTTCTTTGGTAACGGAACGTTCCGCCCGTCGTTTCGCTATGGATGAAGACGTCCATCCGGAAGAGCAAGGCGGCAAGAAAACTGTCGAGCAGATATTGATTCCGGTCGCTAATCCGGATACAATAGAGGATTTGATTAATCTGGCCTTGGTAATAAAGGATTCCAAGCAGAAGAACGGGTTGATAGCGTTGAATGTCATTAATGACAGCAACAGTTCGGAAAAGAAAGAACTGCAGGGAAAACGCAACCTCGAAAAAGCCGCGATGATTGCCGCTGCTGCCGATGTGCCGGTAAATATGGTGAGCCGTTATGATTTGAACATTGCTTCGGGGATTATCCATACCATTAAGGAATATGAGGCTACGGATATAGTAATCGGTCTGCACCGGAAAGCGAATATTGTCGATTCTTTTTTCGGGCATCTGGCGGAAAGCCTGTTGAAGGGGACGCATCGGGAGGTTATGATAGCCAAATTCTTGATGCCGGTCAATACGTTACGACGGATAAATATTGCTGTTCCCCCGAAAGCCGAATATGAGACCGGTTTCTCCAAATGGGTGGAACATTTCTGCCGGATGGGAAGTATTCTGGGATGCCGCGTGCACTTTTTTGCGAACGAACGTACATTGGCGCGCCTCCAGCAGTTGGTAAAGAAAAAGTATGCGGGAACCCCTACGGAGTTTACTCTTCTGGATGAGTGGGACGACCTCCTGTTGTTAACGGGGCAAGTGAACTACGACCATTTGCTGGTCATTATCTCCGCCCGTCGCGGTTCTATTTCTTATGATACTTCTTTTGAGCGTCTGCCCTCGCAACTTGGAAAATATTTCTCGAACAACAGCCTGATAATCTTGTATCCGGACCAGTTCGGAGAACCACAGGAAATTGTGTCTTTCTCCGATCCGCGCGGGTATAACGAGTCTCAGCATTATGAGAAGGTCGGCAAATGGTTCTACAAATGGTTGAAGAAAAACTGATGGAAGAAAACTGGCGACAAAGAACGGAACTCCTGCTGGGGACAGAAAAAGCGGACCGTATCCGGAAGGCGCATGTATTAGTGGCCGGACTCGGCGGAGTAGGAGCTTATGCCGCCGAGATGCTTTGCCGTGCAGGAGTCGGCAGAATGACCATTGTGGATGCCGATACTGTGCAACCCACGAATATAAACCGGCAGTTACCCGCTATGCACTCTACGTTGGGAATGCTGAAAACGGAGGTCCTGGCTGTCCGGTATAAGGATATCAATCCGGATATCGAACTGAACGTCTTGCCTGTCTATCTGAAAGACGGGAATATACCGCAATTACTGGATGCGGACAGGTATGATTTTATCGTAGATGCGATTGATACAATCAGCCCGAAGTGCTTTCTGATATATGAGGCGATGAAGCGGCATATCAGGATTGTCTCCAGCATGGGGGCGGGGGCGAAGAGTGATATTACTCAGGTCCGCTTTGCCGATATTTGGGATACGTACCATTGCGGTCTTAGCAAAGCCGTCAGGAAACGTTTGCAGAAGATGGGCGTGAAACGGAAACTACCGGTGGTATTCAGCACGGAACAGGCGGATGCTGCGGCTGTGTTGCTGACCGATGATGAACAGAATAAGAAGTCGACCTGCGGAACAGTAAGTTATATGCCGGCAGTGTTTGGCTGTTACCTGGCCGAATACGTCATTAAACGATTGTAGATTACCATGATAAAATTAGAAGGAATAACGAAGAGTTTCGGAACGTTGCAGGTCTTGAAAGGTATTGACCTGGAGATAAACAAAGGTGAAATAGTCAGTATTGTCGGACCGAGCGGTGCAGGCAAAACTACCCTATTGCAGATAATGGGGACGTTGGACAAGCCGGATACCGGCAGCGTACAGATTGACGGAACCCTCGTCAGCCGGATGAAAGAGAAAGAACTCTCCGCTTTCCGCAATAAGAATATCGGTTTCGTCTTTCAGTTTCATCAGCTCCTGCCGGAATTTACAGCTTTGGAAAATGTGATGATTCCTGCATTCATAGCAGGCATCTCTTCAAAAGAGGCCAATGGACGTGCTGTCAAAATACTGGATTTTATGGGTTTGGCCAATCGGGCTTCCCATAAACCGAACGAGCTTTCGGGAGGCGAGAAACAGCGGGTGGCGGTGGCACGCGCCCTCATCAATGAGCCGGCCGTTATTCTGGCGGACGAACCTTCCGGCAGCCTGGATACGCATAATAAAGAAGATTTACACCAATTGTTTTTTGACTTGCGTGACCGGCTGGGGCAGACTTTCGTGATAGTGACCCATGATGAGGGACTTGCAGGGATTACCGACCGGACGGTGCATATCGTAGACGGCATGATTAAAAAAGATTAATAAAAGAACGGAACTTCTAAAAATATATACCAAAGAGGGAGATGCTTGTATGTATTCTGCCTTTTAGCTATATATTTATAGTCGCTTCTCTACAGAAGTCTGTGAAGATGATAGTAGAGTGTTTGTTTTGTTTGTGTGTGATGCATTCTTGTCTGGTGTGATAGGAATGCATCTTTTTTATTAATCATAACAAATATAAGGTTCGAGATGTTCAAAATCAGTCTTAAGGAATTCGTCATACAATGATAGTTGCTTCATGTTTTTCAGTCTTCCTTTCTTCTTCCGGTATTCTGCGATAATCCTGGCCTGGTAGAAATTGATGTACGGATGATGCATCATTCGTTCTATACTTGCCGTGTTGACGTTTATACGGCGGATTTGTCCGGGATTGATGGAAAACCAGGGACGCAATATATTCGTTTTTAGATGAATTTCCTGTAACTGTTCTATTCGGTAAAAGCCTCCCAGGCGTTTCCGGTAATTTACAATCATCCGGGCGATGGCGCTTCCGATGCCGGGAATCTTTTTAAGTTCGGTGGTATCAGCTTCATTGAGCTCGATTACAGTACCGGACGGATATTTGAAAACCGTATCCCGCGGCACCTCTCTTACGGTTAATAACCGTACCGTATCTTTGGTTGCGGCATGTGTGGCAATATGGATGTAAGGAGATAGTTTTTGATATTGTTTTTCTGTAAGGCCGTATATTTTCCGGAAGTCTTCCGGATGGCGGAATTTCCCCTGTTTGTTGCGGTAGCGCAGGATATTCTTAATTATCCAGGGAGGTAATCCCAGTGACAGGAAAGTCAGAGAATCCGCGGTATTCGGGTCAAACCGTACGAGCTTGGTTTCAGGGAACGTACGAGTTTGCAGCGAGTTTCCGGCAGCCTCTTTCCGGGACTTCAACTCATTGACGGATGAAATGAACTGTTCGTAATCTTGCTTGAATTTCTCGTCTTCCTCAAACGGGTCTTTTGAGGAAACAGAATCTGTTTGTAATAGGCGGGGAATTGAAAATACCCCTATAACAAGAACGACAAGGACGATAACTCCTTGTCGTTCTGTTTTAGTGAAATAAAAAAAGTCTTTCCACATTATAATTTGATTAATCCCAGCTCATTGATGAATATCAGTGAAATAGCAACCGGGGAAACATATTTTAGAATAAAGATAATCAGCCTGTACACGGGCACTTTTATTGAACCGTCGTTAGTGATTTCCGACCAGACGATTTTTTTATCGAGATACCATCCGGTAAAGAGGGCGATGCAGAGCCCACCGAGCGGAAGCATGATTTTGGCTGTGACAAAATCGAAAAGGTCGAACATGCCCAACCCGAAGACTGTGAATTCTTTGGTTACTCCGAGTGACAGCGAACAGAAAATGCCGAGGAAGATACATCCGCCGGTAACCAGTTTGGCTGCTTTCCCGCGGGAGAAGTTAAACTCTTCGTGCAGATAGGCGGTCACTACTTCGTGCAAGGATATGGTGGAAGTCAATGCAGCCATTGCCAGCAATACGTAGAACATTACGGAAAACAGGTAAGCCAATACCGGTATTCCCCCGAATGCTTGCTGGAATACATTGGGCAAGGTAATGAAAATAAGGCTTGGACCGGAGTCCGGTTGTATGCCGACGGAAAAAGCCGCTGGAAAAATAATGAATCCAGCTAGTACCGCGACAAAGGTATCGATGATTCCCACGCTGAAAGCAGTCTTTGTCAGGTTAGTCTCTTTACTGAAATAGGAAGCGTATGTGCAGAGGCATCCCATTCCCAGGCTCAGAGAGAAGAAGGCCTGTCCCATAGCGCTTAAAAATACATTCCCGTTCACTTTGCTGAAATCGGGTTTCAGCAGGAACTCGATACCTGCGCCGGCTCCCGGCAGGGTAATCGAACAGGCAACCAGGATGACTATGATGATAAACAGTGTAGGCATCATTATCTTGGAAGACTTTTCAATGCCTTTTTCCACCCCTTTCACGATGATGAAATGAGTGAGCAGCAGGAAAGCGACCAACCAAGCGGTCGGTCGCCAGGGATTGCTGGAGAATGCTTGGAAAGAAGTGATGAATTCTTCGGACGTTTTCCCCGAAAAACCGTTAGTGGCAGCTTCAAAGATATATTCGAGCGTCCAGCCTGCCACTACTGTGTAATAACTGAGAATCAGGAATCCGGCGAGTACGCTCATTCGTCCTACCCAACGCCAATGAGTGCCGGGAGCCAGTTTTTGATAAGCTCCTGCCGTATTGGCTCTTGAGCGGCGTCCTATCAGGAACTCGGCAACCATGATGGGGAGCCCCAGCAGAAAGATACATCCCAGATAGATAAGTATGAAGGCGGCGCCTCCGTGGTTTCCGGTTTCGTAGGGGAACCGCCAAATATTGCCTAATCCTACTGCCGAACCGGCAGAAGCAAGTATTACGCCTAATTTACTTCCGAAATTTGCTCTGTCACTTTTTGCCATAAATCTTGTTTTCTCTTACAAATCGTTATAAAATGTACGTATAATTGTGCAAATATAGAAAATGATACTTATATTTGCACATAATCTGTAATATTATTTAGATATGCTATCGTATATTAAGAAATACCCTGTCTCACTTTTTATAATCCTGACAGTAATCTATCTTTCGTTTTTTAAACCGCCTGAAACGGATTTGAGCGAGATTCCCAACTTTGACAAATTGGTCCATATCGGCATGTATTTCGGTATGTCGGGGATGTTATGGCTGGAGTTTTTACGTGCGCACCGTCGTGATGAAGCGCCTTTGTGGCATGCATGGGTAGGCGCGTTTCTTTGTCCCGTATTGTTCAGCGGCTGTGTAGAGCTGTTGCAGGAATATTGCACCAGTTACCGCGGGGGAGACTGGCTGGATTTTGCCGCTAATTCCACGGGGGCGATACTTGCGAGCCTGATTGCGTATTACGTTGTCCGTCCCCGTATGATGAAATCAAATCAGCGGTAAGTGTCGGAAGGGCCGTTCCTGCGGATGTGTTTTTCTACAAATAATCCACTATGGAACTTAGCCTAATCCCGTTGGAACCCTTGATGAGAATGGTATGTCCTTTAGGCTTGCCGGTTTTCAGGTCTTTTATCAGTTCCTGCACATCTGTATAAGTCCTGAAAGAATGGCGGGCGGCGGCAAACTGTTCCCCAACCAGCCACACTTTCTCGAAATTATTCTTTTGTATGTAATCAATCACTTTCTGATGTTCATTCAGGCTTTCGGAACCCAGCTCGCGCATATCTCCCAATATCAGCATTTTGTGAGGAACTTCCATGTTCCGGAAATTCTCCAAGGCGGCTGTCATACTGGTAGGATTGGCGTTGTATGCGTCGATGATAAGTGTATTGTCCTCGGTTCTCTTGAGTTGGGAACGGTTGTTTTGGGGGACATACCCGGCCAGCGCTTTATCTATCGTGTCGGCTTCCACTCCCATAAAACATCCTATTGTGACGGCTGCCAGAGCGTTCGGAAAGTTGTATTCCCCGATTAACTGTGTTTGTACCTGATGAGGCTCACCGTTTCCGCCGGTTTTCCATTCGAAAGTCAGGTAAGGAGAATTGCTGGTGATGTGCCCATTGACATATAGATTGTTTTGAGTTCCGTAAGGTATTTGGCAGAGTCCTTCGGCTATACTCGTCAGATACGGATTGTCGTGGTGGATGAAAATCGTGGAATTACCCTTCTTTCGGAGAAAGTCGTATAATTCTCCCTTAGTCTTGACAATTCCTTCGAAGGACCCGAAACCTTCCAGGTGTGCTTTGCCTACGTTGGTGATGATGCCATAGTCCGGCTCGGCGATTTCACAGAGAAACCGGATTTCTCCCTGGTGGCTGGCGCCCATTTCTATGATGGCAATCTCATGTTCCGGTTTCAGCCGCAGCAATGTCATGGGCACACCGATGTGGTTGTTTAAGTTTCCCTGAGTGTAAAGTATGTGGTATGTCCGGGAGAGAACGGAAGAGATTAACTCCTTGGTCGTGGTCTTTCCATTGGTTCCGGTAATGCCGATGATACGTGTACCGAGTTGCCGGCGATGATAGTTCGCCAGTTGTTGCATGGTTTGCAGGCAATTGTCTACAAGGATATATCGGCAATCGCCTTCTATGGCGTATTCGGGCTCGTCGATAACAGCGAATGCGCAACCGTTCTGCAATGCGGACTCGGCGAATGCGTTGCCGTTGAATGATTCGCCTTTCAAGGCAATGAACAGCGAACCGTCCGGACAGTTCCGGCTGTCGGTGGTTACCGATTGGCAATCCAGAAAAATTTGGTAGAGAGCAGAAAGTTCCATAGGCCTTCTTTTATTTAAAAACGCTGCAAAGATAGATTATTCTTTCGGATTATTTCTCTACATTTGCAACAATCTAAAAGAATACAATCAATGATGAGACCGATGTTTCCTACTTATATTAATGTAAAAGGGCAGTTGCTCGACCTTTCCGTCCCGAAGGTGATGGGTATCCTGAATGTAACTCCCGATTCCTTTTATGCCGGCAGCCGGATGCAGACGGAGGAAGACATTGCCGCTCGTGCCCGCCAAATCATTGCCGAAGGTGCTTCCATTATTGATATAGGCGCCTATTCCTCACGTCCGAATGCGGAACACATATCGGCGGAGGAAGAGATGAAACGATTGCGTACGGGGTTGGAGATTCTGAATCGTAATCATCCGGATGCCGTAATTTCCGTAGATACGTTCCGCGCCGATGTAGCCGAATGGTGTGTGAAGGAATACGGTGTTGCCGTCATTAACGATATCGCCGCCGGCGAGATGGATAACCGGATGTTCCGGACGGTGGCAAGGCTGGGGGTGCCTTATATCATGATGCACATGCAGGGAACTCCTCAGGACATGCAGAAAGAGCCCCGTTATGAGAACTTGATAAAGGAAGTTTTCCTGTATTTTTCCCGTAAAGTCCAGCAATTGCGTGATTTGGGGGTGAAAGACATCATACTTGATCCGGGATTCGGTTTCGGGAAGACATTGGAGCATAACTACGAGCTGATGGCGCATCTTGAAGAGTTTCGTATATTTGAGCTCCCTTTGCTGGTCGGAGTGTCCCGAAAGTCGATGATTTATAAATTATTGGGAGGAACTCCGCAGGATTCTTTAAACGGGACAACCGTATTGGATACCGTTGCATTAATGAAAGGAGCGAATATCTTGCGGGTGCATGATGTGCGTGAGGCGGTGGAAGCTGTCCGGATTACGGAAAAAATAAAAGAAGAGAGTGGGTATGACGAATAGGAGAAGAGGAGGCGGATATTGGTTGCCGGTATTTCTTGTTCGTGATTAGTAATTTGTAATTAGTAACTGTTACCGTGTTTTTTGAGTTTGGCATAAAAGATTTTATTGATATCCTGCTGGTTGCTTTTCTGTTGTATTATACATACAAATTAATGAAGGCTTCCGGTTCCATCAAGGTATTCACCGGCATTCTGGTTTTTATCCTGATTTGGCTGGTGGTAACCCAAGTGCTGGAAATGAAGTTGCTGGGTTCTATCTTCGACACCTTGATGAATGTGGGGGTAATTGCGTTGATTGTCTTGTTCCAGGATGAAATCCGTCGTTTCTTGTTGACTCTGGGTTCTCACCGGCATATCAGTGCGCTTGCCCATTTTTTTAGCGGGTCAAAGAAAGAAGAGTTGAAGCATGATGACATAATGCCTGTGGTGATGGCCTGTCTGAGCATGGGAAAGCAAAAAGTCGGTGCATTGATAGTGATAGAACATAATACTCCTCTGGATGAAATAGTCCGTACGGGAGAAGTAATCGATGCTGCTATCAACCAGCGCCTGATAGAGAATATCTTTTTCAAGAACAGTCCTTTGCATGACGGGGCGATGGTTATCAGCAAGAAGCGGATTAAGGCGGCCGGCTGCATTCTGCCGGTTTCCCACGATTTGAATATTCCGAAAGAACTTGGTTTGCGCCATCGGGCAGCGATGGGGATTTCTCAACAGTCGGATGCCCATGCCATTATCGTATCGGAGGAAACAGGAGCCATTTCCGTAGCCTATCGCGGACAGTTCTATCTCCGTTTGAATGCGGAAGAGTTGGAAAGTTTGTTAGTGAAAGAAGATTGATTCATTGTAAACCCGTTGTCCCTGATTCCGGGAACAGTATAAAGCAAAAAAAGGCTCATTCGAGCCTTTTTTTGCTTTATTTCCATCCTTTTTTGAATGATAATTAGCCCTCCTCTTTTAGGTGAATCACCTACCTTTGCCGTATATAATTAAAATTCTATTTTAGAGATAAACCATGAAAAACAAAATTATTGCTTTACTGGTACTTTTTACTGTTATTTTCTTTAGTAGTGTTAGTGTGCATGCGCAGGCCATAGCCCGTAAATTCGAGGTCGGTAAGAATACATTCCTGTTAGACGGAAAACCGTTTGTCGTGAAGGCGGCGGAGTTGCATTATACCCGTATTCCCCAAGCTTATTGGGAACACCGGATAGAAATGTGTAAAGCGTTGGGAATGAATACCGTTTGCATCTATATCTTTTGGAATATCCATGAGCAGGAAGAGGGGAAGTTCGATTTCTCCGGTCAGAATGATATTGCCGCATTCTGCAAACTCGTACAGAAACACGGGATGTATGTTATTGTCCGTCCCGGACCTTATGTCTGTGCGGAATGGGAGATGGGAGGACTGCCTTGGTGGCTGCTGAAGAAAAAAGACATCGCTCTTCGGACACTCGACCCCTATTATATGGAACGGGTCGGTATCTTTATGAAAGAAGTCGGTAAACAATTGGCTCCCTTGCAGGTAAACAGAGGAGGAAACATCATCATGGTACAGGTAGAGAATGAATATGGTTCTTACGGCGTTAATAAGCCTTATGTGGCTGCCGTACGCGATTTGGTCCGCGAGTCGGGCTTTACCGGTGTACCCCTGTTCCAGTGTGATTGGAGCAGCAACTTCACGAATAACGCGCTCGATGACTTGATTTGGACGATTAATTTCGGAACAGGTGCCAATATTGACCAGCAATTCAAGAAACTGAAAGAAATTCGTCCTGAAACTCCACTGATGTGTAGCGAATTTTGGAGCGGATGGTTCGACCATTGGGGACGCAAGCATGAAACCCGCCCTGCGGAAGATATGGTACAAGGCATCAAAGATATGCTCGATCGGAATATCTCATTCAGCCTCTATATGACCCACGGAGGAACCACCTTCGGGCATTGGGGAGGCGCCAATAATCCGGCATATTCTGCGATGTGCAGCTCCTATGATTATGATGCCCCGATAAGCGAGGCGGGATGGACCACGGAAAAATACTTCCTGCTCCGCGATTTGTTGAAAAACTATCTCCCTTCGGGTGACACTTTGCCGGAAGTGCCTGCTGCCTTACCTGTAATCGAGATTCCCGAATTCCGTTTGACCCAAGTTGCCCCGCTTTTCTCAAACCTGCCGGAGTCCCGGCAGACGGTAGACATCCAGCCGATGGAACAATTCAATCAGGGTTGGGGAACTATCCTTTACCGGACCGTTTTATCCGACGCCGTTACTGCAGGAAGCACGTTGAAAATTACAGAAGTGCATGATTGGGCACAGGTATATGCCGATGGCAAGCTATTGGCGCGTTTAGACCGTCGCAAGGGAGAGTTTACCTTAACCTTACCCGCTCTGGAAAAAGGAACACGGCTGGATATTCTCGTAGAAGCGATGGGACGTGTAAATTTTGACAAGTCTATCCATGACCGTAAAGGTGTCACGGAAAAAGTGGAACTCATTTCGGGAAACCGGGCAAAGGAATTGAAAAACTGGACGGTATATAATTTCCCGGTAGACTATTCATTTGCCAAAGATAAAAAATACGATGAAATAAAAGCTCCGTCTGCCATGCCGGCTTATTATAAAGGTACTTTCAAACTTAATAAGACTGGGGATACCTTTCTTGATATGAGTACATGGGGAAAAGGAATGGTCTGGGTAAATGGCCATGCGATGGGGCGTTTTTGGGAAATAGGTCCTCAACAGACACTTTTTATGCCGGGTTGCTGGCTGAAAGAAGGAGAAAATGAAATATTGGTTCTGGATTTGAAGGGCCCTGAAGAAACCTCTGTTAAAGGCTTGAAGAAACCGATTCTCGACCTGCTACGTGAGAAAGCACCGAAAACTCACCGTAAAGACGGGGAGAAATTGAAGCTGGAAGGTGAAAAAGTGGTGTGCGAAGGCATCTTTACTCCAGGGAACGGATGGCAAGAGGTCTGTTTCGACGCCCCGGTGAAAGGACGTTATTTCTGCCTCGAAGCGCTCTCTCCGCAAACAAATGACAATATCGCGGCTGTTGCGGAGCTGGACGTACTAGGTGCTGACGGTAAGCCGGTTTCCCGCGAGCATTGGAAAATCCGTTATGCCGACAGTGAAGAGACGCGCAGCGGTAACCGTACTGCCGATAAGATTTTCGACCTGCAGGAATCCACCTTCTGGATGACAGTGGACAATGTGCCCTATCCTCACCAGTTAGTTATTGATTTGAACAAAGAAGAGACCGTAACGGGATTCCGTTATCTTCCCCGTGCAGAGAAAGGGTATCCGGGTATGATTCGCGAATATCGCATATATGTAAAACCCGTTGATTTCAAGTATTAATCAGATAAAGAATAAAAGATGAAAACAAGGACGAACATGAAAAAATACGCATTCCTTTTAGTACTCCTCTTTGTGGGAGTAACGGCCGGATATGGCCAGTATGCAGGTTATCTTTTTGTTTATTTCACCGGAAACCGGATGAGTGAGGAGGCGGTCCGGATGGCTGTCAGCCTTGACGGCTATAATTACAAAGCCTTGAACGGTAACCGACCGGTGCTTGATTCCCGCGTAATCAGTTCGACGGGTGGGGTACGCGACCCTCATATTCTGCGCGGTGAGGACGGGAAAACATTTTATATGGTGGTTACCGATATGGTATCCGGTAATGGCTGGGATTCCAACCGTGCTATGGTGTTACTGAAATCGAAAGACTTAATACACTGGACGTCCAATATTGTCAATATCCAGAAGAAATATCCGAATCAGGAAAACCTGAAACGGGTGTGGGCTCCGCAAACCATTTATGATAAAGAAGCCCGGAAATACATGGTTTACTGGTCAATGCAATATGCCAATGGTCCGGATGTCATCTATTACGCCTACGCGAACAAGGATTTCACGGATATAGAAGGCGAGCCGAAACCGTTATTCCTTCCGAAAAACGGAAAGTCGTGCATCGATGGAGACATTATCTATAAGGACGGGCTGTACCATTTGTTCTATAAAACGGAGGGAAATGGAAACGGTATCAAGAAAGCCACGGCTTCTTCCCTCACTGCCGGTCAATGGACAGAGTCGGACGACTATAAGCAGCAGACAAAAGAAGCGGTGGAAGGGTCGGGAATTTTCCCGTTAATAGGGACGGATAAGTACATCCTGATGTATGATGTTTATATGAAAGGAAAATACCAGTTTACGGAAAGTTCCGATTTGGACAATTTCAAGGTAATAGACCATGCCGTCAGCATGGATTTTCATCCTCGCCACGGTACTGTCATGCCGGTTACTCAAAAAGAAATAAAACGCCTTTTCAAGGCATACGGTAAGCCGGAAGGCTTTTAATCCGGGAATTTTACCTACGGATATATTTTTCTTCTGTAAAGAATCTCTTTTTCTGTCCATGCTGATGAAAAAGGGATTCTTCGTTTCATTTTGGATGAGGCGAGACGGGAAGATAGTCGGAAAGCAGTTCCGGTTATCTACGGAATGATATGCCATATCGACAAAAGTGTAAAAAATACGCTTGTTTACTTGTTTCTTATATATTTTTAAGGTGAGTTCTATCAATTCAATTTATCCTCTTGTATCAGACAGCAGAAC